>JAFMCB010000008.1 GCA_017858095.1 Methylophilaceae bacterium
GCTCTTGCGCCACCAACACTTCATAAAAGGCATTGACCGTATTTGCATGAATCGTAGCTTTCAGAGCATCTAACTCTGCCGTCGCTTTTGTGTGCAAGATATCTGCAAGGGCTAACCGTGATTCACGTTTATTACCTAATTCAATTTCTTGATTAAACTGAAGTGTTATTTGTTGGGTATCGCTACGTGTATCTTGGATTTCAGAGGAAATATAAGGATTGTGTCGCACACCAGCCTGTATTCTTGCTCCTTCAGTCGCTTCTTGCTCTCGCAAAGCGACTGAAATTTCTGGATTAGCACCCATCGCTAATCCTAGGGCAACCTCTAACCTTAATAGTTTGGGTGGTTCAGTTAACTCCGCACTTCTTGAAGAATGACTGAATATAATCAGCAATAGTACGGCACTAAATTGCTTTAAAAAACACTTAAATATGAATGGCACGATACTCTCCTAAATCTTAAATAAACTCGCTAACTGTCAGGTAGCACAAGCTACAGACAAATTTAATCTAAAATGTTGGAGGTGCGCGTGAGGCTGGTAGTCTTTGTTTGAGAGATTTTTTAGGCGTTAAGAGAAATGCATATTTGAGTCTGTGGTTCGACTGTAATGCTAGGACAAAAAGTGAAATTAATAAAGCAGTAAGAAAGGGGCCACTAAATAACAGAGCATCAATACCTTCCCGAACGCTTAAATCGACTGAGATAATGTGTGAGGCATGTGGCGTATTAGATAAGAGAATGCTCGAAGAATTCTCTGTACTGAAAACCTCCTCGTGCTCATTCACAAAATGGAATCCATTGCCATGTATAGCATAGCCATCATCAATATGGGCATGAAGGAATGGCTGGAGTACTAACAAAATTGCTAAGAAAAAAGCTAAGCGTGTTGTAAACCATTTTATGATATATAAATACATTTTTTTATAGTATCAAATTTAAAGATTGTAGTCGTGTATTTATTTTCGTAAAGCGCATTAAATCCCCAAAAATTTGAGCGTCCTACCTCTATATATAGCGCAGGGGGTAAGATAGTGAAATATATATTTTTAATATCGCGAACCCATTTGATGTTTTAGCCCCTCTTAGTAAGTAAGAGCAAAACTAATAGTCAATTAACCAAGGAGATCAGTATGTTTTATATCAAAAATCTTCCCGCCTGGGAGCGAGTTTTACGGATACTAGTTAGCATATTCGCACTATATTACGTATATCAAAACTGGGGGCAATCCAATCTGGACATTGCCATGGGTGTTATTGGCGCAATGTTGGCGATGACCGGCATGATGGGTTTTTGTCCAATGTGTGCAATGGTTGGTAGAAAGCTCGACAAGGCTAAGCAGTAATGCGTGTCAATATTGATCGTAATAACTTGATCTGTGCCGCCCAAACAGGGGATGCAAAAGCCATTAATAGCCTTTTAGTGGTGTGTCAGGCAGATGTCCGCCGTTACGCCCGTAAGCATTGTCACATCAGCGACATTGACGATGCCGTTCAAGAGTCTTTATTGATTGTCTCAAAAAAAATCCAACATCTTAAAACCATCGCTGCATTTAGTTCATGGCTCTTTACGGTCATCAAACGCGAATGTCACAGACTCTCAAGAGCAATGTTTAAGCATGAGGCACTTGAAGAGGATGCGGTTAATGAGGAGTTAGCAAAGCGGCCCACAGATGAATTACGGATTGACTTAGCGGCTGCCTTGGAAAGTTTGCCAGCACATTATTTGGAAGTCTTGTTGTTGAGAGATTTCGAAGAATTAACCATCACAGAAATCGCGCAGCGGCTTGATGAACAAAAAGGGGCCATTAAAAGTAGGTTGCACCGTGCAAGAGAGTTAGTTCGGGAATATTTAATGGGTTCCGAATGAGGTAGGAGTGAGTAGCTGGTAGTCGGGAATTGCTGATATTTTATTAATTTAATGAAGGAGTTTTAAAAATGAAGAATCGTTCAATTTTATGTGCAATGGCTGTAACTTCAGTATTAGCAATGTCTAGCCTCTCAGTGCTTGCCGCCGCATGTGGAGCTAAATGTGGTGCAAAGTGTAGGCCATCGGCTTCAACTTCTAAATGTGGGGCTAAATGTGGGGCAAAATGTGGGGCAAAATGTGGGGCAAAATGTGGGGCTAAATGTGGGGCTAAATGTGGGGCAAAATGTGGGGCTAAATTAATTCAAAGACCAGCGGTGCGTTATCCCGCCCAGTAAAAATAGTATGACTAGTAGGGTCGGATATAAAGCAATCCAACCCACAAGCAGTCGCTTCATGAGATTTTTATTAGAAATACTCATCATTTATATTCAAACAACAAATTGTGCAACACCGTCACGAAATGACCAGTCGATATCGTGGTTTTCAGTGATGGTAATCAACACATTGGCAGCAGAAATACCGGGGTTAGCTGACAGGTTTTCAGTTACCTTCTTGTAAAAAGCCTGCTTGGATTTGTTTGAGCGACCAGCTCTCATAACAAGATGCATCATCACGCGGTCTTCTTTACACATCTGTAACTGTAGGCATTCTGGATCAAGCTGATGGATAACTTGATAGCGGTCATCGTCAGGAAATCCCATGGTTTCAATCACTGCTGCGTTGATTCCATCGGCAACTGCTTTAATGTATTCGGGTGACTTGCCCTTAAGTATCGATATGTTCACGAGAGGCATGATTTTTTCTCCTATTGGTTTACATTCCATATATGTGTGCGCGTGAGCCAATTGCCATCTGAACTTTGCTCAAGTACGCTTGTGGTGATGCCCCCAAATGATGGCGTTTCACCATTGGTTTCTGCACCTTGAGCGTTCCATCTGGCAACCTGATAGATCATTTTATCTGTACCACCCACTTCGATAATTTCTAGTGTGTGGTTATGGACACCACCATCAACGAAGCCTTTAAATAGATTTTCGATTTCAGAACGACCTACTAGAGTCTTCCCATTTCCTGGTGAGAGAGTGGCATTCTCTGTATAAAGTGCAGCCAGCTCCTTAACGTTGCCGCTATTGAGTGCCTTGTTCCATTTAGCATTGGCTGCTTCAATCGTGATAGCAGGATTAACTTTTATTTCTTCAGTTTTTTGGCTACAAGCAACAATTAATGTCGATGCAACTAATCCAACTAATAACGCACGTAATAATGTATTCATTTAGCTTACTCCTTTAATATTTTTGCTCGCGGCTTTCTTTACACGAGAAACATGATTTTTTGCTATTGGTTTACGTTCCATATATGTGTACGTGCTAACCAATTGCCATCTGAACTTTGCTCAAGTAAGCTTGTGGTGATGCCCCCAAATGATGGCGTTTCACCATTGGTTTCTGCACCTTGAGCGTTCCATCTGGCAACCTGATAGATCATTTTATCTGTACCACCCACTTCGATAATTTCTAGTGTGTGGTTATGGACACCACCATCAACGAAGCCTTTAAATAGATTTTCGATTTCAGAACGACCTACTAGAGTCTTCCCATTTCCTGGTGAGAGAGTGGCATTCTCTGTATAAAGTGCAGCCAGCTCCTTAACGTTGCCGCTATTGAGTGCCTTGTTCCATTTAGCATTGGCTGCTTCAATGATTGATCTGTTATTCATTTGTATCTCCTAAAGGGTTAAAAATTTAAATAATACCGTTCAATTTATAATTAATTAGCCGCCTAACTATATGGCCAAAAAAATCAATCAAATACTTTGCTTTGCTCTTTCAAGAGTATTAGCTGCTTTAGCAAATCTTCTCTCTGTTGCACTGGAATAGCGTTCATCATCTTTTTGACTCGCGGGTAATAATCAGGCATTACTTCATCTAGTTTGTCTTGCCCTGCAGCAGTAAGCCGGATTGAGTAGCTTCTGCGGTCTTCGTTATCTTCCTTACGAGCAACTAAGCCATCTCGCAATAAGCCGTTAATCAGCCCACTCATCGTGGCTCTACTAACCCCTGCCTTCTCAGCTAACTCAGAAGGAGTAGAAGTCAAATCATCTTCACGCATTAGCAAAATAAGCACCCACCATCTGCCTTGGAGCAATCCATGTTTGGCAAGAAAACGATCTAAAGATTCAGCAAGTTCAGTACCGATACGAAGAATGTTCAAAAAGTGAGTCACTGAGCGTGAGTCCATATCTTCATATCGTTCGGCGAATTTTCTGAGGACTTTTGCGTCCGGAAGGTCTTTTAGTTGAAGCATAAAGTCATTGTAGTTAGCTGGCTAACTATTGTCAACATCTATTAGATATTCTTCTGTTCTCTGTAGTTAGTACAAGTTGAGCAATAATATTTGTTGACCGCTTTGTCCCAATTGATGACGATTATCTCAATTGGCGACTGACGGCTTATGGCCCTTAGTACTCAGTCGACCTGCTAATTAGATTGCTTCAAAGCTGCCATTCACTTAATAACTTTTTTAATCTCGTCCACCGACTTAATTTTGCAGTACCCATTCGCTTTGCGGCCTCGTGAAAGTTTAGCGGCTGTCATGTTTAACAAGTGCATAGCGTCTTCTAATTGCTGTAATCTGCATGCGGCGGCACTTTGTTCTGCCTGAGCTTCTAGTGTGCGTCTACCGTGCACGTAGTTGGGGTGCTGTTCACCTCGTTTGATGGATTCGGCTTTGCGTGCGCCGTGCATGCGGCAAGTTCTACAACCATAGGCTGCTGGGTTATTGCAAGGGAGACCAGTTCTTTTGCTCTTAGCGGTACATTGCTTCGCGCCATACAGTCTCATACTAGGCAAGGGCATTGATAACCTCGTTAACATCGTTGATTACACTTGCTGAGCGGGGTGAGCGAAGGCGTGATTTTTTATTTAAACGCACACCTATGTAAAGAACGTTACCTTCGTTGCCAGAGTTGCCGGACGAAATGAAAAAGTTTTTTCTAAAACCCTTCTTTTTATTTAAATTAATAAAAGTACTGGCAACAATGGCAACACCCCTCAGACCCTTATCCCGCATGACTTTCAAGTTGCCAGAGCTTCGGCTACGCTTCGGCAACAGTGGCATCATCCCCAAGTTCCTCCCACTCGACACTCGTTCCAAACACTACTTCAAACTCTTTCCTTGCCACGTTAATGTGAGGCAAGTCATATCCTCGTTCTTGAGTATTAAGTATTTTCTTTCTTGCAGGAACTGCACTGGGGCATATTGTTTTCAACGCTGATGAAATTTGTTGTTGCTGGATAGGGCTGTACCTGCCAGCGTTCTTATCGTATTCTTTGTATTTCTCAATCAGGCTCTTAGTAGATCTGAAATTAGGCTTATCCCACTCGTAATACCCATCAAACATCCCCGACTGTAGCACCTCATACCAGTAACGTTCAAAACCACTAAGCGACTGCAATCTTTGACTCAAATGCTCTTCGGTTAACGGGCGCTTTCTAATATTAAATTCTGTTAAGTCGAGATTGATTAAGTCGTACATCATCGCTGCAATAACATCATCATTTTCAAGCGCATCATTTACCGCATCGAAGTAAATCTGGTCCTGCTTATGCACTGATGACAAACGAATAAACAAAAAGCGCCGGTCATCCTTATCTACATGTGCGAAGTGGTCGTGGTTACTTGCTGCAAAAAGCCTGTGGTATGAGTCAATCGTCCTTGAGGGTTGATGTTTTTGTTCGATACGGCAGGTGGGTTCGGTCACTAAGGACTTAAGTTTATCCAGTGACTTCTTATCCCCAGCAAATAGCGCCTCATCCATACAAACAACGTAATTGCGCTCTAGCGAGGCATTAAACTGGCCAATCGCTTCACCAATATCAGAAACCTGTAGTGTAGTGCGCTGCCAAACTCTGCCAAGTAGCTTATAAAACGTTCCCTTACCAGTTCCCTGGCCAGATAAGAACACAACCATAATTCCAGGTTTGTCTTCAGGACGCTGCAGCATGTGCGCTAGGTAGCGAATTAAATAGTCAAACAAAGCCACGTTGTTATTGCAAATGACCGTATGTATGAACTCCTGGATAACAAACCAATCGCCTTGTTTTGGCTTTATTGATGGCTCAATCCAGTAATTCAATGTGCTAGGTGGTGTCGCCAAAGGACTGAATGCAACAGCATCATACATAAAGGTATTGGGATTATTTACAAAGTTGTTATATTCCACCTTGCTATTTGATGGGTATGGAAGGTTTTCTAATTCTCGAGTAATTAAGATTTGTCCTTCGGTGCGCCTATAAAAGCTTATCTCCTTTGCAATCCCAGCTAATACATCAGCAATTTGGTCTTTATCAACAATACGTATTTCTCCAGATAGATTAAGTAAAGCAAATCTGTTTTGTATCGTGGCAAGAGCTGTTAAATGTTTTTGTATGTTCAAAACGCTAGCCATTAAAACCACCCTTCCTTGCGAAAAAGGTAAGTGTGCCAAGCGTTATTGGGTTCGCTTTGTTAGGTTCGTAGCTATTAACGACATTGATAAAATTCGCATCATCAAACCTGTGGGGCGCTGTTCGACACCAGTTCTCAGCAAGCTGCTCTGCACAAGCCCACCCAGTACTCAATAATGACCACACTACATCACGGTATGTCTTGTAATTACAATCAGCTGAGATGTGATTTAACATCTCCTGCACTCTGGCTTTCTCCCGGGGTGTTTCATGTGTAGTGGATATATAAGATTTAGCTGATTTTTGAGGAGTTATCAGTGCATTACCTGCAACAATCAAAGGTTCTGGATTGACCATAGGCCAAAGTCCAGATTGATTAGCACTAAACCAAGATGCAATACTTAGTTTCTCAGCCGGACAAGATGGTAAATAGTGCATGCGTGAAATATCTTTAGTTGCTGGGTCAAGAATTCCGCCTAGAACCGCATTAAATCCTAACCAAAGGGCTTCATACTCACTTGGTGCTACCGCTCTAGCTAATGGAAAAATAAGCCTGTAACGCGGGTTCTGTAATGAATGGCTATAGGTGGTATAACCCAAGACTTTACAACCGTATATCCCAGATAATTGAGACTGGAATCTAGCTTTCATCTCCTCTAGAGTTGGTGGTTGAGGTTCACCAGGCTTGCCATCAATATCACAGATAAATAAAAATACTTCTTCCACATTGATATTAGAGCGTGTTGCATTTTCTTTTAACCAATATCCGCCGATTAACTTGCCAGCTTTGGTAGGCATGACTGTATGGCCAGAACCAATTACATAATTGATAAAGTCAAGCCAGCACATCTGAATCTCCAGCCCCTTATTGCTGGTTAGATTGGCAAATTCTAGAAAAGCTACCCCAACACCTTTCTCACTATCTTGCCAATTATCATAAAAGTCTAGACCTTCAATCAAACCCAAATCATATTTTGATAGGGTGGCACGATATGCTACGTCAGGTGGGTAAATGTAATCATCTTGATAATGCATAATTATTTACCCCCTTGTTTAAGGCGAGCACATAAATCTTCAATATCTGACTGCAGCCAAGCGGTCGTTCGGGGTGCAATCTTTATACCTGCAGGGTAACGACCATCTTTAATACCTTGCCACCAGGCTGAACGGCTTACTGGGATTTTAGTTAGTACGGTTGGTAATCTGTAAAACCCAATTGATTGGGTAGGTTGTGTATCTGTTTGCATCGCATTTCATCCTATAAAGTATTTAACACGATATGAATAATATGCTCCTAAAAAACAGATTTTGGGGGGAGGATGTACCTTGGATTATTTTTTTGCTTTAATAGCGTTCTCGAAGATTTGGACTTCTCTAACAACCTTTGGGTAGTAATCTTTACGAAGCGAGGTTAGATCACCAGAGAAATGAACGCCCCATTTCATGACTTGATTAGCGAATTTAGTCGGGCTACTAAGATAATCTTTACTTAGGGGAACATTTTTTCTGCCATTAACATCCAAATAATCTGCCACAACTTTTGGCATAATTGAATTCCATAAGCGGTCTGAGCATAATTCACGATTGGCATAACCTGCGCTCTTAATAACGCATGTCTCATCTCTTACTTCACACTCAATCTTTTCGCCATTAACTTCTATTTCAAAGCTTTCTAATGGCGGGGGGTCTACTCGGGTCTTACGTGGCATGCTTAAGCAACCTTTCCCTTGATTGCAACTACATTTGAACCAACCCTTAATGCGTCAAGATAGTCAGCCCAATGTTGCATCATTAATTTTCTTTGAGCTAAGAACTTTGTTCGATTATAGGCAGAGCCCAATGCATCAGGTACTTTATGAGCTAACTGTTGCTCAATAATCAAGGGGTCATAGTTTAAACGCTCATGCAGAATTGTTCGAGCCATTGCTCTGAAGCCATGTCCCGTTATGTCTTTCTGAGTGTCGTACCCAAGTCGTTTTAGAGCTGCATTAATAGCAGCATCACTCATAGGCTTTTTAGGGTCATGTGAACCAGGAAAAACAAATTCTCTATTGCCTGAAATAGGATGTAATGCATTAAAGATATCTAAAGCTTGTTTTGATAAAGGAACAATATGTTCTGTTTTAGTTTTGCTAACCTGATACTTCCATTCAGCAGTCTTCAAGTCGATATCCGCCCATCTAGCACGGCGAAGCTCGCCAGGCCTTACAAAGACTAAAGGTGCCAACTTCAAGGCATGCTGAACAATCAAGCCGCCTGTGAAGCCCTCTATCGCTTTTAGCAAATCAGCAACTTGGTCCGGCTCTGTGAGTGATGCCATGTGTTTTACGGTCGGAGATGGGATAGCGCCTCGCAAATCCGCAGTAATGTCTCTAATAGCTAATCCTTGCTGCACTGCATATCTAAAAACCTGTCCTGTCGCTTGCAGCGTTCTATGCGCGGTTTCTAATTTATTAAGTTTTTGTATTCTTCTTAAGCAGTCCAACAAGTCTGGAGCTTTTATTGATTTAATAGGCTGATTTCCTATCCAGGGAAACAAATAATGCTCAAAACGCTTTAATGTTCTATCGCGATGCGACTGAGTTAATGATTTTAACTGCGTTGTCACCCAATCTCTTGCTAAGAACTCAAAGCTGTTTTTGCCGTCCTCAATCCGTGCAGCCTTTTCAAGCTTCCTATCAGCCGATGGGTTAATGCCTTGGGCTAACGTTTTCCTTGCTTCAGAGTGCTTAGCTCTTGCATCTTTCAAACTTATGTCAGGGTAGACGCCCAAAGAGATTGTTTTTTGCTTACCATCAAACCGATAAGAGTATCTCCACCATCTAGAGCCATTGGTATTTACGAGAAGGAACAACCCACCGCCGTCAGATAGCTTGTAGGGAGTTGCCTTTGGTTTAGAATTTCTGATTGCTGTGTCATTAAGTGCCATAATCACCTCGCTGCTGTTGGTAACAATCTTAAATATATTCAGTAAAATTCAAGTTACCAACATATTTACCAACAAATATTTAGGATTTCATTGCATTATTATACACAAAATTGGACGATATAAAAAGCAAAACCCGCATGGTTAGCGGGTTTCACAGTATCCCATTGGACCGGGATGGACAACGTATTGGTGGAGCTGGGGGGAATCGAACCCCCGTCCGCAAGCCCTCTACAGGCAGTTCTACATACTTAGCTATGTTGTTTATATTTAACTTTTACTTCACCAACAAGCAAGCAAATGTAAAAGCGAGTTACCTTAAGTTTAAGAGATTGTTAAGTAACCCAATAATCCCCGAGTCTCTCTTTATGACGCTGTAACCTGAGCGAGTGACGTATCAGGACAGCGTTTAGCTGGAATTAAGCAGCTAAAGCGTAGTTATCGTCATTTGCGATTACTGTTTTTCTAGTTTATTAACGAGGTACCTAGAAGCCTCGGTATGCACTGATCTGCTTTGTAACCCACGTCGAAACCGGGTCAGCCCCAAAACAAGCAATCATTATACTACTTTCCTTTGTTTGCTGACCGCAGGATACGACTTTTCTCTCGATTCCAATCTTTTTCCTTCTCAACCGCACGCTTATCATATTGTTTCTTACCCTTTGCCAAGCCAATCTCGCACTTAATTAATCCCTTTTTAAAATGCAGATCAAGCGGCACTAAGGTATACCCCGCACGCTCTACTTTGCCAATTAATTTGACAATTTCTTCACCTTTTAATAATAATTTTCTAGTCCTCACATTGTCAGGACTGACGTGGGTTGAGGAGCTACCTAATGGGGATATATGGCAGCCAAGCAAATAAATCTCACCGCGTTGGATGATGACGTAAGCCTCTTTTATTTGTGCACGATTATCTCGAATGGCTTTAACTTCCCAGCCCTCAAGGACAATCCCTGCCTCAAATTTATCCTCGATGAAATAATCGTGGAATGCTTTTTTATTTTGCACAATGCTCATTAATCGTTTTACCAGATAGTATAATTAAATAATATTTAGAATCTTATCACCTCAATGTATACAATAAAAAAAAACGCGATCGTCTTTCATAGTCCGGAAAAAATGTTCAAGCTTGTCGATGCCGTTGAGAATTATCCTAACTTTCTTCCTTGGTGTGGCGGTGCAGAAATCATCAAGCGCAATGATGCCGTAACAGAAGCGCAAATTGAGATCAATTATCATGGGATTAAACAATCTTTTACAACAAAAAATAGCAAGTATTTTCCTGAAAAAATGATTATCGGTCTCGTCGATGGTCCTTTTAAGAAGCTTGAAGGAGAATGGCGCTTTATTTCAATAAATGCGAGCTGCTGTAGAATAGAATTAGATTTAAACTATGAATTTAAAAATATATTATTAGAAAAACTGATAGCACCTGCCTTTAATATGATTGCAAATACCTTTATTGATAGTTTTGTCAAACAAGCAGAGGAGGATAAACATGCCAGATAAGATAATGGTTGAAGTTGCTTTTGCTTTGCCCAGTAAACAAATTATCATCCCTGTGCTGGTGCACAAAGACTGCACTGTCAAAGAAGCCATTGAACTGTCGGGCATTCAACTAAAATTTGATGAGATTGACCTAAACGTTAATGATGTCGGTATTTTTGGCAAACTAACCACACTGGATGGCGCATTACGCGAACGCGATCGAATAGAAATTTACCGTCCATTAATTGCCGATCCCAAAGAAATACGTCGACAACGGGCGGCTGAAGGCAAAGATATGAAAAAAGGCGGATAAAATAACATTTAGACTCGATTCCTCACACTGTTTTCTGTATAATCTCGTTTTGCGCGATAAGGAAATCACATGCGTCTGACTAAACAAGCACTAACATTTGACGATGTACTTCTCGAGCCTGCACATTCAAATGTTGTCCCTAGAGAAGTATCATTAGCAACACAACTCACAAAAAATATAACGTTAAACATTCCACTTGTATCTGCTGCAATGGATACAGTAACCGAAGCAAATCTGGCCATTGCCCTTGCTGAGCAAGGTGGTATCGGCATCATTCATAAAAATATGTCACCTGAATCGCAGGCGGATCATGTTAAAAAAGTGAAACGTTTTGAATCAGGCGTAGTAAATGATCCGATCACCATCAACCCTAATATGAGTGTTGATGAGGTGATTCAAATTACCCGTAAACATAAAATTTCAGGATTACCCGTCATAGACAACAACAAGGTTGTAGGTATCGTGACAAACCGAGACTTAAGATTTGAAGATAATCTAAATCAACCGGTGAAAAATGTCATGACGCCGCGAGAGAGACTGGTCACTGTTGCTGAGGGGGCTAATAAAGATGAAATTATGCGTCTGTTGCATCAACATCGGCTTGAGCGATTATTGGTGATAGACAAAGACGATCACCTTCGAGGCCTAATCACAGTTAAAGATATTCAAAAGTCTTCTGACCACCCTTTTGCTTGTAAAGATAGTGATGAAAGATTAAGGGTTGGTGCCGCCGTTGGAACAGGCGAAGATACAGAAAAAAGAGTGGAGCTCCTGGTAAGTGCGGGTGTTGATTTAATCGTGGTCGATACCGCCCATGGTCATTCAAAAGGGGTATTAGATCGTGTTAAATGGATCAAAAAACATTTCCCGAATACGGATGTCATTGGTGGCAATATTGCCACTGCTGATGCAGCAAAAGCACTCATTGATCACGGCGCCGATGGCGTGAAAGTTGGCATTGGTCCCGGTTCAATTTGTACCACACGTATCGTTGCCGGTGTGGGTGTTCCGCAAGTTACAGCCATTGCTAATGTTGCAGAAATTTTAAATAAGAAAAATATTCCTTTCATTGCTGATGGAGGTATTCGATACTCGGGTGATATTGCTAAAGCAATTGCTGCTGGGGCATCATCAGTAATGTTAGGAAGTATGTTCGCCGGTACTGAAGAGGCGCCGGGTGAAGTTGAGCTTTATCAGGGAAGATCATATAAGTCTTATCGCGGTATGGGATCGATTGGCGCCATGCAAAAAGGCTCCAGTGATCGGTATTTTCAAGACAGTGAAAATAATGCAGAAAAATTAGTTCCTGAGGGAATTGAAGGTCGGGTGCCCTACAAAGGCCCTGTATTGAATGTAATTCACCAACTCATGGGTGGCTTAAGAGCATCAATGGGTTATGTCGGAGTACAAAACATTACTGAAATGCATAAAAAAGCGACCTTTGTTCAAATTACCAATGCTGGTATTAAAGAGTCACACGTACATGATGTTCAAATAACCAAAGAAGCCCCTAATTATAGGGTTGATTAGTTTTCGTAAAGCGCCCTATGGATAAAGTTTTAATTCTTGATTTTGGTTCTCAATACACGCAGCTTATTGCGCGTCGTATTCGAGAAATGCATGTTTATTGTGAAATTCATCCTTTTGACATTGCTGATGAAATAATTTTAGACTTTAAACCAAAAGCCATTATTTTATCTGGCGGGCCGAATTCTGTATACGCAGCTGACACCCCCAAAGCACCAGAAATTATTTTTACTTTAAACTGCCCCATCTTAGGGATTTGTTATGGTATGCAAACACTTGTCAGCCAGTTAGGCGGTAAAGTTGAAAATAGCAATAAACGCGAATTTGGTTATGCCGAAATTCGTGCCCAAGGGCATTCGAAACTGTTAAAAGATATTCAAGATAAAACCAACCAAAATAACCATGGGTTATTGGATGTGTGGATGAGCCATGGTGACAAAGTAATTGAGCTACCTAACGAATTTAAAGTAATTTCAAGTAATGATTCCACACCAATTGCTGCCATAGCAGACGAAAAGAGAAATTATTATGGGGTACAGTTTCATCCAGAGGTAACGCATACCAAGCAAGGAAAAAAGATACTCTCGCGCTTTATTGTTGATATTTGTCAGTGCCAACAATCTTGGAATATGCCCGACTATGTAAAGACTGCGATTGATCATATTAAAGCGCAAGTAGGCAATGATAAGGTCATTCTTGGCCTGTCCGGTGGTGTCGATTCATCGGTTGCCGCTGCCCTGCTGCATAAAGCCATTGGTGATCAATTGACTTGTATTTTTGTCGACCATGGGCTTTTAAGATTAAATGAAGCAACAATCGTCATGGAGGCGTTTCAAAAAAATCTTGGGGTCAAGGTCATTCATGTTGATGCGACAGAAAAATTTATGACGGATTTAAAAGGCATTATTGATCCAGAACAAAAAAGAAAAATAATTGGAAAAGACTTTATTGACGTCTTTCAAGAGCAAGCACAAAAAATTCAGGGGGTAAAATGGTTAGCCCAGGGTACAATTTATCCAGATGTGATTGAATCTGCAGGTGGTAAAACAAAAAAAGCACACAATATAAAAAGTCATCACAATGTGGGAGGTTTACCAGAAACATTAAATTTAAAATTACTCGAGCCATTAAGAGAACTTTTTAAAGATGAAGTGCGGGAGTTGGGCGTTGCTCTCGGTTTAGCCAAAGCAATGGTCTACCGACATCCTTTTCCAGGACCGGGACTTGGTGTCAGAATTCTTGGTGAGGTCAAGCTAGAATTTGCAAATCTACTTCGACAAGCTGATGCAATCTTTATTGAAGAATTAAAAAATAGTGGGTGGTATGAAAAAACCGCACAAGCTTTTACTGTTTTTTTACCGGTAAAATCTGTTGGCGTAATGGGCGATGGAAGAACCTATGAATATGTTGTTTCGTTAAGAGCGGTTGAGACATCGGATTTTATGACAGCCCATTGGGCAGAACTTCCCTATGAACTTCTGGGCAAGGTTTCTAATCGAATTATTAACGAAGTTAATGGTATCAATCGTGTTGTTTATGATATTTCCGGTAAACCACCCGCGACTATTGAGTGGGAATAATTATTTTTAAAGGAAAAAAATGCTTGCTTGTTTAGATCTTGAAGGGGTTCTTTTGCCAGAAATTTGGGTTAAATTCGCTGAAAAAACTGGCATCGAAGAATTAAAATTAACTACTCGAGACATACCCGATTATGATGAACTAATGCAGGCTAGACTCAAAATACTTGCAGACCATAATTTAAAAATACATGATATTCAAAAAGTAATAGCAACCCTTTCACCACTTGAAGGGGCTGTAGACTTCTTACAGTGGTTAAAATCTGAATTTCAAGTAATTATTTTGTCCGACACTTATTATGAATTTATTGGCCCATTAATGAAGCAGCTTGACTACCCAACCGTCTTTTGTCATAGCCTGGTGATCGATGAAAATGGCATAATAGCCGATTACAAACTAAGGCAAACCGATCAAAAAACGAAAGCAGTTAAGGCATTACAAAGTTTAAATTTTCAAGTGATCTCTGCCGGTGACTCTTATAATGATACTGGTATGTTGCAGCAAGCAGATGGTGGAATTCTTTTTTGTCCTCCCGAAAATGTAATTAAAGACTTCCCCCAGTTTCCAGTGGCAAAAAATTATGCTGAATTTAAAAGTCTGCTAATTTCAACTAAAGAAAAAATATTGAATCGCTAAAATGGATCCACTTAGCCAAGGCGTTGTAGGCGCTGTTGTTCCGCAATCATTTGCTCAAAAAAATACCCTCTTTTGGGCTGCAGTCATCGGCTTCCTTAGTGGGCTCGCACCGGATTTAGATATTTTTATTCGATCTGATATAGACCCATTACTTTTTCTTGAATACCATCGGCAATTTACCCATTCCTTGATTTTTATACCCATTGGTGGCTTTATCTGTGCCAGTTTCTTTTTTATTCTATTAAGAAACAAGATTAAACTTTCATTCAAACAAATTTGGCTTTTCGCAACTTTAGGATATGGTACGCACGGATTATTGGATGCTTGCACGAGCTATGGAACCTTACTTTTTTGGCCTTTTAGTGATTATCGTTTTGCTTGGAATAATATCTCAATTATTGATCCACTATTTACTATTCCAATACTTATTCTAATTTTAATTGCCGCAATTAGAAAAAATTATTTCTATAGCAGAATCGCTTTACTATGGGCAATTTTATATTTACTTTGTGGCGTGATTATCAATAATAAAGTTTTGAGTATGGGCAAAGAATTAGCATTAACACGCGGGCACCATATCGAAAAAATAAGTGCTAAACCGACTTTTGGGAATCTTTTGCTTTGGAAAGTTATCTATGAAAGTAATGACGAATTTTATACTGATGGAATCAGAATTTTTCCAAATAAAAAAATTTACGAGGGGGTGAAAATAAAAAAACTCAAAGAAGATATCGATTTTCGCTGGTTGCAAAAAACCTCACAACAATACCGAGATGTTCAACGTTTTAAATGGTTTAGTAATGACCACTTAGCTATCTCCCCTCATAATGCAAATCTTATTATAGATGCGCGCTATTCAATGTTACCGAATGAAATATCAGGTTTATGGGGAATTGAGCTTAAACAAGAACGCAACGAAAATGAACATATTAAATTTATCACCAATCGAAGTCTGTCAAAAGAGAGGTTGTTAAAACTGTGGTCACTCATTTCGATTGAATAACTTAGCGCCACCCACCAGACTGAATACACGCATCTAATGAATTGTATTTTTTATAATCTTTTATACTATTAAAGCTTTTATCACTACTGATCAAACATTGTTTGTTCAAATCTTTTTTCACCAAAAGATTTTGCTTGGATCGAAATATTTTTTTGGTGTAATGTAAATCATTATCGATTTTTTTATTTTCAGCTTCTGCGTATATAGTCACCGTGATGAAAATAAATAATATTGTAAGAACTTTAACCATTAGCGCAGTGTACAGAAAAAATAAAATAAATAAAGTTTTATAAAGTTGTTTTTTTTCAATAAGTTATTGTTATAATTTAAACTATGAGTCGAGCATTTGTAAAAGAAAATGATTTAGAGCACGCGGGAATTGATATCCCTGAAAAACCTATAAGCACGCACCCGAATTATGTAACCCCCAATGGTTTGCACGAGATCAATCAATCAATAAAAATCCTTGAGACTGAACTAGAGGGAATCAAAAAAAATGATGACGCTACAGCAAAACAAAAGAAATTTAGAATTGAAAGAGACTTACGTTATTTTTTTGCACGATTAAAATCTGCTATCTTGGTTGACCCGCAAACCCAACCTAATAAGCAAGTCCTTTTTGCTGCCCATGTTGAGGTCGAGAATACAGAAGGCAAAGTGTTTTACTTTAAAATTGTTGGTGAAGATGAGGCCAATATTAGTCTTGGTAAAATAAGTTATATCTCCCCCCTGGCAAAAGCGTTAATTGGAGCAAAAATTGGTGATGAAGTGATCTGGAATAAACCTTCTGGAGATGAAATTTTAATAATTAACAAGATAAGTTATTTCGAATAATTTAAGGAAGCTATGGAACTCATTGATGCAATCCAATCCCGTCGATCACATAAGGTGTTTGATGA
This sequence comes from Methylophilaceae bacterium, assembly GCA_017858095.1. Lineage (GTDB taxonomy): Bacteria > Pseudomonadota > Gammaproteobacteria > Burkholderiales > Methylophilaceae > BACL14. The sequence continues at coordinate 16,685 of JAFMCB010000008.1, forward strand.
ATCTCACAAATTGACACCGAGTGAAATTGATAAACTCATGAAGCTGGCAATACTTTCACCAACTGCCTTTAATATTCAACATTGGCGATTTGTTATCATTACGGATCAAAAATTGCGGCAACAAATACGTAAAGTTAGCTGGGATCAATCGCAAGTAACCGATGCTTCCCTATTAATTGTATTAACAGGTGATCTGATGGCGTGGAACAAGAACCCTAAACGTTATTGGAAAAATGCACCCGAAAAGGTGCAAGATTACCTTATACCGGCCATCTTTGATTATTATCATGGTAAACCTCAAGTTCAAAGGGATGAGGTAATGCGGTCCTGTGGTATGGCAGCGATGAACTTGATGTTAGCAGCCAAAGATTTAGGGTATGATAGCTGCCCTATGGATGGTTTTGATTTTGAGCAGGTTTCTAAACTTTTAGAGTTGCCAGAAGATCATATCCCTGCCATGTTTGTCGCTATCGGAAAATCAATGCAGGAACCTTGGCCAAGACCGGGTCAGCTCACGCTTGAAGAAATAGTCAAATACAATCATTTTTAAATTATTAGGGATTCTAATTAGTGCTAATAGCTAACAGCATTACCATGCAATTTGGTTCTAAGCCACTTTTTGAAGATGTAAGTGTCAAATTTGGTGACGGCAATCATTACGGTCTAATTGGGGCAAATGGTTGTGGTAAATCTACCTTTATGAAAATTCTTGCAGGTGAATTAGAGCCCTCATCAGGCAATATAAGCCTTGATAACAAAGAACGGATGACGTGGCTTCGTCAAGATCAATTTGCCTACGAAGAGCTTCGGGTACTAGACGTTGTGATGATGGGTCATCGAGAAATGTGGGCCGCAAATGAAGAAAAAAATCGCCTGTATGCTGACCCTGCCTCAACCGATGAAGATTACATTAAGGCGGCTGAATTAGAAGCGGTCTTTGCTGAATACGACGGTTACAGTGCTGAGGCCAGGGCAGGAGAATTATTAGCCGGTGTTGGTATCGAAAATAATCTACACGATGGTCTAATGAGTGCTGTTGCGCCAGGCTGGAAATTTAGAGTTTTATTAGCACAAGCGCTGTTCGCTGATCCAGATATCTTATTGCTTGATGAGCCAACCAATAATCTTGATATAAACACCATACGTTGGCTGGAAAATACCCTTAATAGTAGAAAATCTACCATGATTATCATTTCCCATGATCGTCATTTTTTAAATCAAATTTGCACACATATTGCTGACATGGATTATGGTAAATTATCGGTCTATCCTGGAAATTATGATGATTTTATGGAGGCCAGCACATTGGTCAAGGCGCAGCAGTTAAAAGCTAATGATAAAGCCAAGCAACAAATTGCTGAGCTTCAAGATTTCGTTAGGCGGTTTTCAGCAAATGCATCAAAAGCAAAACAAGCAACCTCTCGTGCAAGACAAATTGACAAAATAAAGGTGGAGGATATGCGACCCTCCAGCCGTCAATATCCATACATAAGATTTGAATACGACGATAAGGATAAGCTTTACCGACAAGCTGTCCTGATTAGTAAAATGAGCCATTCCTTTGACCAACCCATTTTTAATAATATTAACTTATTGATTGAGGCGGGTGAAAAAATCGCAATTATTGGTGAGAACGGTATTGGCAAGACAACATTATTGAAAATAATAGGCAATATTCTTACGCCAAATTCTGGTTTAATGAAGTGGGCCGAAAAGGCAAACCTTGGCTATTTTGCGCAAGATCATGCAAAAGATTTTGAAAAAGATATTAACGTATTTGAATGGATGTCGCTTTGGGCAGGTCCTCAGGATGATGATCAGGTGATACGAAGTACTCTGGGCCGACTATTGTTTTCTGGGGAAGATTTTAAGAAAAAGGTATCCGTACTTTCGGGTGGCGAACGAGGAAGAATGTTATTTGGAAAACTCATGCTGCTCAGGACAAATATTCTACTTATGGATGAGCCAACTAATCATATGGATATGGAGTCAATAGAGTCTTTAAATACTGCGCTTGATAAATTTAAAGGGACACTGTTTTTTGTAACCCATGATCGTGAGTTTGTTAGTTCCATTGCAACAAGAATATTTGAAATTAAAAAAGATAGGATTATTGATTTTAAAGGGAATTATGAAGATTATTTAACTTCTATGGCGGTCTAAAAAAAATTTTATATTAAAGGCGCCCACTGACTTCGTCGAAATCAAAAAGATATTTCACATCATAAATGATACCATTGGATTTAATCATGCTCTGCGCTTCTTTAATTTTACCTCTTTTAAATTGGTCATGGGCTACAGCATAAATAACGGCGTCATAATGACCTTTTTTTGGTTTATCAATTAATTTAATTTGATAGGCGTTAACAACTTCATTTTTATTTGCCCATGGATCATAAACGCTGACATCGCAGCCAGCTTTTTTAAAATTATTCACTAAATCTATAACGCGACTATTTCTTACATCCGGACAATTTTCTTTAAAAGTAATACCCATAATTAAAATCTTTGCCTTGCGGCACGGTAATTCATTTTGCTTCATTAAATTCAAAACTTGATCACTAACATACTTGCCCATACCATCATTAATCTTTCTTGCAGCGTGGATTAGGTCTGGACGATATCCAACCGTCTCTGATTTATGAATTAAATAATATGGATCAACACCAATACAGTGGCCCCCGACCAAACCAGGTTTGAAAGGTAAAAAATTCCACTTAGTGCCCGCAGCATTGAGGACTTCTTCTGTATTGATATCTAATTTGTTAAAGATTATGCTTAGTTCGTTCATAAGTGCAATATTTAAGTCTCTTTGCGTATTTTCAATTACTTTTGAGGCTTCAGCAACTTTTATAGATGAAGCTTTAAAGGTGCCAGCAATGATTATTTCTTGGTAGAGTAAATCAATCTCGTTAGCGACCTGCCTAGTCGAACCCGATGTTACTTTAACAATTTTTTCTACAGGTCGTGTTTTGTCGCCAGGATTTATTCGTTCAGGTGAATAACCACAATAAAAATCAATATTATATTTTAGACCTGAGCTTTTCTCTAAAATAGGTACGCATTCTTCTTCAGTCGCACCTGGATAGACAGTCGATTCATAAATCACAATATCGCCTTTTTTTAAGATCTTACCAACCATCTGGCTTGCTTTTTTTAGAGGTCTTAAGTCGGGGCCTTTATTAATATCGACCGGTGTTGGTACTGTAATGATAAATATTTCGCATTCACGTAAATCATTGCTTTCTGAGCTAAAAATTAGACGATTTAATCTTTTTAACGTTTTTGACTCAATCTCACGAGTAATATCAACATGCTGTTTTAATTCGTTGATTCGTTCATGATTGATATCAAAACCAACCACATTTCTTTTTTTTGCAAATGCAGCAGCTAGAGGAAGTCCAACATAACCAAGCCCTATAATAGCTAATTTCTTGAGCTTATTATTAGCATGAAGCTTATTCGACTTTTTTGTTTGCTCTTTTTCTTTCATGTTCTAATAAAAACCGTTTTCTTATTCGCATTGATTTTGGAGTAATTTCTACCAACTCATCATCATCAATAAATTCTACCGCATATTCTAATGATAATCTGATTGGCGGAACAAGTCTTACAGCTTCATCCGTTCCTGAAGAGCGAACGTTGGTAAGCTGTTTTCCTTTAATTGGGTTAACAATCAGATCATTATCACGGCTGTGAATTCCAATGACCATACCTTCATACAGAATGTCTCCTGGATGAACAAACATTCTGCCTCGATCTTGCAGTTTCCATAAGGCATAGGCAACAGCATCCCCCTTCTCAGACGAAATTAAAACTCCATTTCTTCTTCCGGGTATTTCTGCTTTAACTGACGCATATTCTTCAAACACGTGCGACATAATTCCGGTGCCTTTTGTCAGTGTTAGAAATTCTCCTTGGAAACCAATTAACCCTCTGGCTGGGATTTTATAATCTAGGCGTGTTCTTCCAAACCCATCTGATTGCATATCCGCAAGCTCACCTTTTCTCCTACCTAATTCTTCCATGATGGCGCCTTGCGATGCATCTTCAATATCTACTGTTAGATTTTCATACGGCTCACATTTAATACCGTCAATTTCTTTATAAACAACCTGTGGTTTTCCTACAGCGATCTCAAAACCCTCACGACGCATATTTTCAAGCAAAATAGTTAAATGTAACTCTCCCCTTCCTGATACCCGAAAAATATCAGCATCGTCGGTATCTTCAACTCTTAACGCAACATTGGTCATTAGTTCGCGAGTTAAGCGATCTCTAATTTGGCGACTGGTGACAAACTTTCCTTCTTTTCCTGCTAGTGGTGATGTGTTCACCATAAAATCCATGGTAAGTGTTGGCTCGTCAACGGGAATAACGGGCAACCCTATTTTAAGGCTGGGGTCGGCGAGAGTTACTCCAATACCAATATCATCTATACCTGTCACAATAACAATATCACCTGCTTTTGCTTCACTTACAGCAACCTTATCAAGTCCTTTGTAACCGAAAACCTCATTAATCTTGCCAACACCTTGTTTCTTGTCGCCTAAAAGAACAGAAACGTTCATGCCAGGTTTTAATACACCATCTTTAATTCGTCCGATACCCATTCGTCCTGTGTAAGAGGAATAATCAAGCGCTGAAATTTGAAACTGCAGCGGTGCATGAATATCACCAGATGGGGCTTCAACATGTTGTAGAATAGTTTCAAATAACGGGTTCATGTCAATTGACTCATCGGACTCGTTCAGCTTTGCGTAGCCCTCGATGGCAGAGGCGTAAATAATTGGAAAGTCGAGCTGTTCATCGCTGGCGCCAAGATTTACAAATAAATCAAAAGTATGATTAATTACCCAATCTGGTCGCGCTCCTGAACGATCAATTTTATTTACTACAACGATTGGCTTTAAGCCTAGCGCTAGGGCTTTTTTTGTAACAAAACGTGTTTGTGGCATCGGTCCTTCAACGGCATCAACAAGCAAAAGAACACCATCAACCATACCAAGAACCCTTTCTACCTCTCCACCAAAATCAGCATGGCCGGGGGTATCAACGATATTGATATGGCAATCTTTATAATCAATTGCTGTATTTTTTGCAAGGATAGTTATGCCGCGCTCTTTTTCAAGATCGTTTGAATCCATTACCCTTTCATCAATATGCTGATGTTTTTCAAACGTACCGGACTGCTGTAATAATTTATCAACTAGCGTTGTTTTTCCATGATCTACGTGAGCAATAATAGCGATATTTCTGATTTGTCTTGACATGAATTTACCTAATTGATTTGAGGCGCGATTGTAGCATACCTCCTTACGCATATTTGATGATTTAATTAATTTTTTATTGGCTTAACACGCTTGGCAGCGTTAGTTGCTTTTTCTCTAGCTACTTCGATATTAAGGGCACTTGCAATCACTACGCCCATTCTTCTTTTCTTGAAAGAAGTTGGTTTACCAAATAGGCGGATATCGACACCTTTCTCAGCGAGGGCATCATTGATGCCTGCAAATACAATACCATCTGAATCATGTTGTCCGTATATAACTGCACTTGCGCCAGGGGTTAACATCTCTGTGTCAACAGATAGTCCTAAAATAGCTTTCGCATGCAATTCAAATTCAGATTGACGTTGTGTTGCCATCGTTACCATGCCAGTATCATGGGGCCTTGGACTTACCTCAGAGAACCAAACCTGATCACCTTTGATAAAAAGCTCGACGCCAAACAAGCCTAATCCACTCAGCGCTTCAGTAATTTTCTTGGCTATTTGTTGAGATTTTTCTAGCGCTTTTTTATTCATGGGCTGCGGCTGCCAGCTTTCAACATAGTCTCCATTTTCCTGCCGATGGCCAATGGGTTCGCAAAATAATGTTTCAATCGTATTGTTTTTATTCTTAGCTCTTACAGTGAGCAAAGTGATCTCATAATCAAAATCGATCATACCTTCCACGATAACATTTCCCTTATTCACCCTTCCTGCAGTTGCAGCATGTGTCCATGCAGCATCAATTTCTTCTGCTGAATTTATTTTAGATTGGCCTTTCCCTGAAGATGACATGGTAGGTTTAATGAAACAGGGAAAACCTACTTTTTTCGCAATCGCTTTAAGCTCTTCAATGTTGCTAGCAAACCCATAGGGTGAGGTTGGAATTTTTAAATCCTCTGCTGCCAGACGACGAATACCCTCCCGGTTCATGGTAAGTTGGACTGCTTTAACGCTGGGGACTATTACAATAGACTGAGTTTCTTCAACCTCCTTAAGATAGGCCGTATTGATTGCTTCAATTTCTGGAACAATATAGTGAGGTTTTTCTTGCATGATGATTTCTTCTAATTGCTCTTTATTAGTCATGTCTATAACATGCGAGCGGTGTGCCACTTGATGTGCCGGTGCATTTTCATAACGATCCACTGCTATCACTTCAATACCGAGCCGCTGCAGAGAAATTACTACTTCTTTACCCAATTCACCACTACCTAATAACATTACTTTTGTTGCAGAGGGGGATAAGGGGGTGCCAATTTTCATAGAACTCTCATAAGTTTTTGTATCATTATAACCATCTGTTTGCTATTCAATTAGATTATTATCTTTTGCAATCTGAAATAAATCTATTGAAGATTTGATCTTTAACTTTTGTCTTATTGAGGTTTGATAATTCGCTGCTGTTTTATAGCTAATATTAATCGCGTCTGCAATATTTTTCAGCTCCTCACCTTGCGCTAAGGATTTTAAGATTGCTAATTCTTTATCATTTAATTTGCTAAGAGAATTATGTTGATCAGATAATAATGCCGCTTGAATTGATTTAGAAAACACAGCTTTAGAGTCTGCAACAGAAAAAATAGCGTTAATTAAGTCATCCGCAATATCATTCTTTAAAATGTATCCCGTAGCGCCCGCATCCATAACTTTTTTAGCCATGGTTGGATTATCATGCATAGATAAGACTAAAATATTGATTTTCGGGAATTGTTTTTTTATCTGTCTTGTCGATTCAATACCACCCTTACCCGGCATAGAAAGATCCATAACAACCACGTCAGCACTATTTTTTCTTAAGAACTGATAGGCTTCCTCGCCACTGCCAAAATCGCCTATGACATTAATACTCATTTGATTCTCAAGCAGCCTTCGAATGCCAGCCCTTACAATATCGTGATCATCAACAAGAATTAAATTAATCATATTGCTATGTTCAAGGTAATAAAAATTTCAAAATTATGATTTTTCTTAAATTCGATAGTACCACCCATTTGGTTGACTCGCTCTTTCATACCGAGTAAACCTATTCCATTGTTAGCATTGGATTGTTTTTTTAAACCATCATTTGAAATACTTATCTCAAAAAGATTCTTTTTCTTTTGCAGTGATAAGGAGATATTAGTTTTTTTAGCATTTGCATGTTTTGTTATATTGGTTAAAGCCTCTTGAATAATTCGATAAATATGGCCTTCAAATGGTCGAGGTATCAATCCAATTAACTGTTTATCAAAAACATAAGTCATGTTTACTTTTGGATTTCTTTTTGCCCAACTATTTACTAAATCACCAATGGCAATCTCAAAACCCATTTCTTCAAGAATACCTAAACTTAATTTTTTTATCAGCTCTCGTGTTGATAGCATCATTGTTTTAGATATTGCAATAATACTATCTACTGCAGAATTTCTTGATTCCTCATTTTTACTTTTCTTAATAGAGGCTGCTTCTGCTTGAATTGCTGTTAGAGACTGGCCTAATTCATCATGTAAATTTCTAGCCAAATCTTTTTTTTCTTGTTCTTGAATATTAATGAGATCCTGACTGAGCTTATGAATTTTAATGTTACTTTCCTTTAATTTCTTTACTGTGCCATTAAATTTTTGCCCGATGATATCCAGTTCACGAATGTTAGTTTTGCTAATTCGGGCTTGGTAATCTTCATCCTCTAATCGTTGGAATCCATCAATGATTGCATTAATCGGTTTTAGTGTGTGATAAAAAACAACCAAAATCATAGTATTTACCAACCCAAAAAAAAGCAAAATCACTAAAAACCCACTTTTAATTTGCTGCCAAATTTCTGAATATTCATACATGGGTTCTGGATTGATTAATATGTAACCAAAATCTTGTCCACGAAGCTTAATATCTATTCGCTTTTCTGCCATGACTGAGGAAAAATTTTCCATTAAGGAAATAAACCAACCAGGCGGAAGGTTAGTTTTTGATAAATACGAACTTGTTTGGTCTCTTAGTTGATTTTCTTGATCGTAAAACTGAATATTTAAATGACGTAATTCATTTAGATTAGATAGTCCAAAGGTTTCACCCTGCTCCTGAAAAAGATAAATTTCTGGATTTTTTTTAATGCCATTTTCTATCGCGAAAATTGCTAATGATTGCGTTGATAAAATTTCTTGCCTGACATTTTTTTGTGTTGAAGTGATAATTGCTGCAAGGCCAATAAGGACAGCAATTAAAAGCAATGAATTGATATAAATAAGTAATCTGTACTTAAGGCTCATGGCTTTAAACTACTCTTTATAAGATAGGTTCATTATGAAGATAATTTTGAAAAAGACAAAAGGGCTTTATATTTAGAATACGTAATTTAAGGTGATCCAACCGGCTTGAGGTGATCCTGGTGCTAAGCCCTCGCCTCGAAATAGACTTGAACGTGCAGTCTTTCCATCTCCAGTAAACCCATTAATTAAAAGACGCCCACCCGTGTAATAAGTTTTGTCAAAAACATTAATGGCTTTGAAATCCAAAGACCATTCTGGATTGAATTGATATTTTGCATCTAAATTCACAATTGCGTAGCCAGGAACTTTACCATCGCCCCCCGTATTGCCATGCTCATTATTCTCGTTGCCCATCATGTAGGTGTCAGAATATGCCACAATATTAGTACCAACTCTAAACGCTGAATTGAATGCATATGCAAGTCTAAGCTTTAAACTATGATCTGGGATTGAGGGCATTTTATCCCCTTTTTTGACGTTAATAACACTATTTTGAGTTCCCACAGTTTTGTTAGCAGCTTCTAAAGTTTCTAAAGCATCCTCCACATTACTTTCAGAACCGGCCGAACTTAATGCGCTGCTAAAGCTAGCTAAATCAGTATCAGCGTTTCCACTTAAAAGATCTCTTACCTCCTCCCCTAACTCACTTAAGGCGCCATCCTCCCAAAGTGATTCCTCATCTAAACCAGAATAACTATTTGTAACTGTTGATCTTGAATCGTTTCCATCAGACACCAAATCAAAATCAGATTCGTATTCCGCTTTTAAATAGCCATAAGAGGCGGACCAAGAAAATCCTTCCGTACCAGATAAACCAAATAAAGTTCTTCCTCCAACAGTCATATCCAGTCCCTTACGTGAGGTTTTACCGACATTATCAAAGTAACCTAATCCATTCTGTGCGTTGGTATTAATAAACTGCAGGTCATCATGATTAATTGATGTATAAACCGCACCCGAATAACTCAATAATTTGGTCTGTCCTCGATAGCCCCACTCATACGTTTTAGCAACCACATCATCTAATGGTGGATCATCTGCCATTTGCGTTGGTAGTTGGCAGGCGATTGCTGGGTTAGAACATCCTAATTCAATTGAAGTAGGAGCGCGATTTGCTTCTCCATAAGAAGCGTATGTTGAAAAATTATTTGAATATTTATAAGTTAAACCAATGGTTGGATTAATCCTTGACCAACTGGCCTTCTCAGTTAATGAGCCTTCTGACTGATCCGCCCTTTTATCGGTATTATCGACTTCCTGATAGTTATAACGCGCACCAGCAGTTACATGCCAATTTTCATTAAACGAGAGTGTATCAACAGCATAAATACCAAAGGTTTGGGTTCTACCTGATAGATTTGTATTGTTTTCATATGTTCCAGAGTCTTTTACTAATGTTCTGTTGTCGGTCATTGTTGCATCCTCATACTCATCTTGTACAAAACTAATGAGTGAGGTTTCAAGACTTATTCCGGTTACAAAATTATTATCCAAATCGAATAAAGGTTGTGTAAAAGTCATTTGTGTTGAAAGTCCGTAAAGGTCTTGTTTTGTGCCGGTCTTTCTATTTTCGCCGCTAATTTCATCAATTAAATCTGGGTTATCATAGCTAAAGAGCGTTACAGCATCATCACCAATTGAAAAAGGGCCCCCTGAAACAATAGAAATATTATTTTCCGCAGTTAATTCAATTTCCCCATCACCATTCCAAGTTTTTCTATCTGAACGTTTCCAGTAAATATTTGATGAAAGCATGGTGTCGTCATCAAAGAAATGGGATAAAGCTAAATTTAATTGGCCATAAAGATTTTTGGTCTCATCTGGCACGGTATTAATACCCTCGTTATCATTACCGAGTAAATATTTCGGTGCCAATCCATTCCCTATAAGCTTATTGTCAGCACCAGTATAAGAAAGTTCTAGCCTTGAGGCCTCATCTTCCCAGCCGACTTTAGCAAAATATTGATTTAGATGTGAGGGTGAAAAATCTCGCCATCCGTCCTCTTTGGTATATTGATACCCAGCGTAATAATCAAAACTGCCAGATGTGCCACCATGTTCAATTAACGATATTTGACGATCCCAGGAGCCACCGGTAAAAGATAATTTTGTTTTATCAAATGAATGGCCAGATTTTGTTTGAAAAGCCATTGCGCCACCCAGCGTATTTAATCCATAAATTGGATTAGTTCCTGGAACAACTTGTGCGCCAGAAAAAGCAAACTGTGGTAACGTATCCCAAAGAACAACATCACTGAAAGGTTGATTTTGCCTTACACCATCCACATAGATTGACAAACCTTGTTCATTCCCCAGTATTGAACCGGCGGTATAGCCACGAAAGCGAATTTCGGGTTGCCATGGATTTCCTCCAACCTCATTTAATGTAACGCTTGGGGCATTATTTACTAAATAATCAGCAAATGAAATTCCAGGTTGGTCACTCACGTCATCCATTTGAATAACCTGAACATTGCTTGGCAGGATATTCTTATCAACACCAATACCAGGCAGCGGTGCAACCGTTGTTACATCAATTGTTCCTGTTGTAAGTGTGTCTTCAGCAAAAACTGGATTAGACACTAAAACTAAACTTACTAATGGGATTAGATACTTCATACTTTTTAAAATTCAAATACAATAACGAAGCGGCTATTTTACAGGGAAGTGCTTGAATTTATATAGGAATTTTTCCTAAGATGGTTGTTTATTCCAGCTGACTGAATAGCCAATTTCGTCAGAAAGAACTTGGTATTGGCTATCCGTTCCAAATTCAGGAATGGCAACAACATTTTCTCCATCGACAAGGAGTGGAATAAAAGAGCGCTCCCAAGGTGGGATTCTCGAGGACTGCAATAATGATTTTACTGTACGGGTAGGCTGATTCTGTATGGGTTTAAATTTTTCCCCACCCTGACGATTACGTATCACCAACTGGCCTGATGTAATTTTATCTAAATTAAAACCTTTGCCCTTAGTCTTGGTAAAAAAAATTTTCGTATTGTCTGGCAAAGAAATAGATTTCTGTCCTTTCCATACATACTGAAAATCAGTTTGTATCAAAGAATCAACGAGATAAAGCTTATCCTCATAGGTTCTTATTGAGAATAAATCAGATATTTTAATGTTGATTAAAGCGTCATCTTTTTTATTTTTAACTTGCTTGATAATTTCATTTATTAATTTTTGACTGGGCATTTGTAAATCATTCAAACTTAACCACCACCGAATTAGATTAACTAGCCGCCCTTTGTCTAACTCCGCAAAAGCAGATAACGCTAATAATTTATGATCCTCTAACAAATAATGATGAAAATCTTTTTCAGCAATTATTTGATTTAAGTGAAAACCTTCTGCAATTAAATTAATAGAGCGATTAATCGTTTTTAATGCCTGTGGAAATCGCTCTATGATTAAAGGTAAAATATTATTACGAAGAAAGTTACGATCAAATTTGTCATTGAAATTACTTTCGTCTTGGGCAAATTCAATTTTATTGTTAATTAAATAGTCTTTTATTAGAGCTTGATCAACATTTAAAAAGGGTCGCCATAACATTCTTTTTTCGTCTAATTCTTGCATGGAAGATAGGCCTCTTAAGCCACTACCTCTAAGTAATTGAAGTAAAAAAGTTTCAATCTGATCTTGTTGATGATGGGCGGTAACCAAAACCCCTGCTCTTAAATTATTTAATGCGGAATAACGTAATTCCCTGGCCTGCCCTTCGATGCCGAGGGGATGATTTTTTTTCATATCTACCTTGGAAGAAATAAATTCAACGTTAAGGGCATTGCAGAATTTTTGACACAACTCTACCCATCCGTCTGCAAAGGGACTTAAGCCATGATGCACGTGGATAGCACGTAGTTTAAAACTATTTTTTTTTGCTAGTTGGCTTAAGATATGGAGTAACGCCATGGAATCCTGGCCGCCACTTAACGCTAAATCAAGCGTGATTTTTTTTCTTTTTTGGAGAATAAACCTTTCATAAGATTTATCAACAATATCAATTAGAGAAACCCCTGCGTTCACGATTATTGAGTAAATTCACCAAAGCTCATAAGTTTCTGATATCGGCTGGCTAACAATGAATCAATCGGTTGTTTTTTTAATTTTTCTAACTCGCGACTAAGTGCTGCTCTTACTGAATCCATTGCCATCACGATATCTCGATGCGCACCGCCAAGCGGCTCTTTAACGATAGAATCGGCAAGCCCAAGTTTTTTTAAACGGTGAGCAGTAATACCTAATGTCTCAGCAGCTGTTTCTGCCATCTCCGCTTTTTTCCATAAAATGGATGCACAACCCTCGGGTGAGATAACAGAATAAATCGAAAATTCTAACATCATTAAATGATCGGCAACGCCCAGTGCGAGGGCTCCACCTGACCCACCTTCGCCGATGACAACACTTAAAATCGGGGTTTTTAATTCACTCATCACGTATAAATTTCTTGCAATAGCTTCTGACTGGCCGCGCTCTTCCGCCCCAATGCCCGGGTAGGCTCCTGGGGTATCTATCAAAGTAATAATTGGAATATTAAATTTTTCTGCCAAGCGATAGAGTCTCAGTGCTTTACGGTAACCTTCAGGTCTTGGCATACCAAAATTTCGGTACTGACGCTCTTTTACATCACGCCCTTTTTGCTGACCAATAACCATGACCGATTGTTTTTCAAACAGCGCTAAGCCACCAATAATTGCTGGATCGTCTGCATAAGCTCGATCACCATGTAATTCTCTGAAATCAGAAAAAATAGAATTTATATAATCCAAGGTATACGGTCGTTGGGGATGGCGTGCCACCTGCGAGATTTGCCAGGCAGTCAAATTATCATATATTTCATGTAAAGACTTGTCTGCTTTTTCCGTTAGCTGCGTTAACTCTGAAGAAATATTCAGGGTCGGATGTTCTTCATGCGCATTTTTTAAGCTATCAATTTTTGTTTCAAGTGATTCAATTGATTTTTCAAAATCAAGATAAGTTTTTTTCATGAATTGTTAATGTGCAATAAAAAGTTAATTATAAAGGATTTTTACATTCTCTTCTTTAAAGGTTTGATGTAACTGCGTTATTAAATCTTCATTCAAGGTCACTGCCCATTGACTTCCCAACATAATATCTGCCAAACCTGCAGGGCTTTCATATTCTATTTTTACGTTACATTTTTTATGTTTAGGATTTGTAGATCCACTAGCATAAGATTTTAGTAATTGCTTAATAACGGGGGCCTGATTTTGATCTTTAATGGCAATGCTTAAAAGTGTTGCTTTTGAATTTTGAATGCTGACTAAATCATACAGGGCAAATGCACGAACGCGATTTCCTCCAGTAAAGTCATCGGGGCTTACTTGGCCATCAACAAACAACAGCTGATCCTCTTTAATCAAATGATAATTATCAGACAGTAAATTATTGCCCACCACTACATCAATTCTTCCATAGCTATCATCCAATGTCACAATTGCGATTTTGCCTCGCGAAGTCACGCGAAAACGAATAGCTGCAATAATACCAGCCATTAAATAATTCCCATCCCTTGGCTTAAGGTCACTTAATTTATTTGCCACAAAAGGTCTGATCATGGATTCATAAAATTTAAAAGGGTGGCCACTATAGAAAAAACCGAGTGCTGATTTTTCTTCGATCAAGAATTTTTTTTCCGGCCATGGCGCTGAATCAATTAATGGAATTGTCTGCGTATCAGCTTCATCAAATAAACTATTTTGCCCAACATGCGCATTTGACTGTTCGGCTTTGGTGATCGCTAAATTAACACTGGCCAATAACGAGGCACGATTTTTTTCTAATGTATCAAAAGCCCCTGCCTTAATCAAAGATTCGAATGCTTTTCTGTTAACTTTTCTTAAATCTAATCGTGCTGCAAAATCAAATAAAGAGGTAAACGGGCCATTTATTTTTCTATCCTCTAAAATTACTTCAATGGCTGATAATCCCGTGCCTTTAATAGCCCCCAAACCATATAAAATATGGCTCTCATCGATAGGCAAAAATTTATATTCGCTGCTATTAATATCTGGGGGCATCAAGGTAATTTGATTGAGTTGACAGTCATCAAAAAGTAAATGGATGTTATCCGTATTATTCATGTCTGCAGACATGGAAGCGGCTATAAATGCTGATGTATGATGCGCTTTTAAAAATGCGGTTTGGTAAGCAATCATGGCATAAGCAGCCGCATGTGATTTATTAAATCCATAGCCAGCAAACTTTTCTAATAAATCAAATAATTCAGTCGCTTGGCGTTGATTTAGCTCATGCTTTAAGGCGCCGTCAACAAAGGTTTGTCGCTGCGCATCCATTTCTTCAACTTTCTTTTTCCCCATCGCCCTTCGAAGCAAATCAGCACCGCCAAGACTATAGCCTGCAACTACCTGAGCAATTTGCATGACTTGCTCCTGATAAACTGCAATGCCATAAGTTTCTTTAAGAATAGATTCGGTGGCGGGATGCGGGTATGTCACCTGTTGCTGACCATGCTTTCTTCGACAAAAATCTGGGATCAGGTCCATCGGCCCAGGTCGATATAATGCCACCAAAGCAATAATATCCTCAAAACAATCTGGACGAGCTTGTTTGAGCATATCTTTCATGCCCCTTGATTCTAATTGGAACACACCCGTCGTATTTGAGGTTTTTAATAGATCAAAAGTGTGTTTATCTTGGATTGGTAGCTTTTCGAGGATGAGGGGATCAAGCCCCTTTTCAAGCCGAATTTTATTTGCATTTTCAAGTGCCATAGCAAGAATAGTCAATGTCCTGAGCCCTAAAAAATCAAATTTGACCAGGCCAATGGATTCAACATCATCTTTGTCAAATTGACTGATGATACCTGCTGCATCAGGCTGGCAATAGATGGGAGAAAAATTAGATATTTTACTTGGAGCAATAAGCACACCACCGGCATGCATACCAACATTTCTTACCAGGCCTTCAAGTTTTAGCGCCAATTCAAAAAGCTCTTTAACCTCCTCTTCTTTTTTAATACGGTCTTTTAGCTGAGGTTCTTTCTCAATGGCATCTTTTAAATTAATGCCAAGTTCATTGGGTACTAATTTGGCGATGCTATCAACAAAGTTATAAGGCAGATCAAGAACACGCCCAACATCCCGTATAACGGCTTTTGCCGCCATGGTGCCAAAGGTTGCGATTTGAGAAACCGAATCAGAACCATATTTTTGTTTTACATATTCAATAACACGATCACGTCCCTCTTGGCAAAAATCAATATCAAAATCTGGCATAGAAACGCGATCAGGATTTAAAAACCGCTCAAATAGCAAGTTATATTTGAGTGGATCAAGATCAGTAATTCCTAAACTAAAAGCAACGACTGAGCCTGCTCCGGAACCTCGTCCTGGACCAACCGGTATTTTATTTTCTTTCGACCAATTAATAAAATCTGCCACGATGAGGAAATAACCTGCATAACCCATTTCATTAATTACGTTAACCTCAAAATTTAAGCGCTCAAGGTATTTTGGGATATGTTGTTCCCTTATCTTTTCTTCAGGGTATAAATCTTCAAGCCTTCTATCTAATCCATTTTTTGCCTCGAGTAACAAAAAGTCTTCAATGGTTTTTCCTTTTGGAATAGGAAAATCGGGTAAAAAGAGTTGGCCTAATTCAAATTCATGATTACATAACTTTGCTATTTGTAAGGTATTTTCAATGGCAGCTGGGATATCTTCAAATAATGCAATCATCTCATCCGGTGACTTAAAATATTGATCCGGTGAAAAATTCTTTGGTCGTCTCTGATCACCCAAAATATAACCATCCGAAATACATGTTTTTGCTTCATGCGCCCGATAATCCTCTTCAGCCATAAATTGAATGGGGTGGGTAGCAACTACCGGCAGGTCATATTCATGCGCCAAAAATAATGCTTTCTCTATGTACCGCTCTTGTAATTCTTTTAATTTATCTCGGCCATGCCTTTGAATTTCAATAAAGAATCGATCCTTAAAATGAGTTTTCCAACGTTTTACATAGGAAGGAATCTCTTCTAACTTGTTTTGCTGCAGCAGAAAAGCCAACATGCCACTTGTTGCGCCAGACAACACAATTAATCCCTCATTCTTCTCAAATAACCATTCTTCTTTGATAAGCGGCCGATTTCGCTGTTGGTTTTCAAGATAAGCATGCGATATTAGTTCGGATAAATTTAAAAAACCTTTTTGATTTTTTACAATAACTTGCAATCGTGTGGGTTCATCTGGACTGCTTTTATTTTCAATCCAAAGATCGGCACCAAAAATAGGTTTTACTTTGGCTTCTAAGGCTTTTTTATAAAATTTTACCGCGGCAAAGCAGTTACTCAGATCTGCAATAGCAATTGCAGGCATACCATATTCAGATGCTTTTTTTACATAATCGGCAATTCTTACAATGCCGTCAGAGATTGAAAATTCGCTATGACAGCGCAGGTGAATAAATTGAGACTTCTTTTTTTGCATAAAAATTATTTTACCTGAGATGTTTTGTTAAAATGATACAAATGTTATTTTTTTTAGGAGAACAGCAATGGGTAATGTAACGGTAAAAGGTGGTGCAGTAACGTTGGGTGGATCATTTCCTAATGTTGGTGAGCAAGCCAAAGATTTTAGTTTGGCGAACGACAAGCGGGAAGATGTAAATCTAGCGACTTATGGAAATCAAAGAAAGATTTTAAATATTTTTCCAAGCGTTGATACCCCTACTTGTGCCTTGTCAGTAAAACGCTTTAATGACGAAGCAAGCAAACTTGATAATACGGTTGTGCTATGTATCTCAGCTGATTTACCTTTTGCACAAAAACGTTTTTGTGGTGCTGAAGGCACAGATAATGTTGTTACTCTATCAGCCTTTCGTGATATTTCAGGATTTGCTCATGACTATGGCGTGGCAATTCTCGATACCTCATTGAAAGGATTAACTTCACGTGCAGTGGTTGTTCTTGATGAAAATAATAAAGTCATCCACAGTGAATTAGTAGCAGAAATTACTGAAGAGCCTAATTATGATGCAGCGCTAAACGCACTTAAGTAATTTTTTTTCGGTTACTGCCAGCGACGATAGTAATTTCAAATAATCGACAATCTAAAGCGCCGTTATATAGCGGCGTTTTTTTTGAAGGTGATAAACGCATGAGTTTTGGCATTTTAAAGTCATTCGTTAAAAAATATGTTCGCCATCCTGTAAAAGCAGTTTTCAACTGTCGTGCCCACTCAGGATATTCTAAATTTAAACTTTCGTTTTCACCAATACGTTCACCGTAAGGGGGGTTCGTAATCATAACGCCCATTTTTTCGGGTGCTTTTATCTCAGCAAATTCAGCGCAACTCAGTTTAATGCAATCATCCAAATCTGCTAATGCCAAATTCTTTTTACTTATCCTCACTGCACTCATGTCCCGATCTGAACCATAAATGTTCATAAAGCGAGATACTTTTACCTGTGTTAAGTATTCAGTCTTAATGTTGTTAAAAAGTTGTGCATCAAAATTTTTCCAAGCCATGAAACTAAAATTACGGTCCAAGCCAGGTGCTTTATTTTTAGCGATTAATGCTGCTTCAATTAAAAAGGTGCCACTCCCGCACATTGGATCCAGCAGAGCCTCGCCTGGTTGCCATCCTGACAAAGCAATAATACCGGCGGCCAAATTCTCTCGGATGGGGGCTTGCACACTATTGGCACGGTATCCACGTTGATACAAGGGGGCGCCTGAAGCATCTAAATAGAGTGAATACTGATTTTTATTTAAAAAAAGGTGGATTTTTATATCGGGATCTCTAATAGCTACATTAGGCCGCTTATTGGTCTTCTTCCTAAAAAAATCACAGACTGCATCTTTAATTCTTAACGTTATGAAATCTAGACTTTTTAAGGGTGCGTAAATAGCACTGGTACTGACTTTAATTGATTGGTTTTCAGTAAACCAATGGTCCCAATCTGAAAATAATGCCGCCTTGTAGAGGTCGTCCTCTTTTTTATAGAAACCCTCTTTTATCAAAACTAAAATACGTGTCGCAATCCGACTCGATAAATTTACACGGTACAAAAGCTCATTTGTTCCAGTAAAACTCACTCCCCCATCAGTCTGCATGATATCTTTGGCTTTTAACTGCGTTAATTCATCCACTAAAACTTCTTCAAGTCCTCTAGGGCAGGTTGCAAAAAAACGTAAACTCAAAATAAATCCTTTAAAAATTTAATCGATGGCCATTAATGGATGGTGCACTTTCTATTAAGCGATTATAAAAAATCATTAGGGCAGCACTGGTTTTGTTCTCCAGACTTTTTACTTGCTCTTTTAGTTGCTCCACACGAAGCTCTTTGGGTAAAGTTTTAAATGCAAAAACAATTACATTCCCAGGATTATCAGCTGCTGCGAATAATACCTGATTATTAAAAATCATTTTTATTTTTTTTATGTAGAGCTTTGATTTAGGATCAGATCCCCACAGATTGATAACAAAGATACCATTTTTTGTGAGTCGAGAATGGCACAGCTCATAATACTTTTCTTCTTTAAAAATATCTGGAAGGCCTTCATCGTCAAAGGCGTCTGAAACAATAAGATCATACGTGTCTTTATGATTATTCAAATAATCCACCCCATCATCATGAATAATTTCCAAGCGATCCGAGTCGGGAATAAAAAAATAGCTTTTTGCAACCTGAATGACTTGTGGATTAATCTCGATGGTTTTGGTAAATGATTTTTCACAATATTTAAAAAAAAATTTTTGTAATGAACCCCCACCTAATCCTAAAAATAAAATTTTTGCCGGATTGGGGTTAAAAATTAAGCTGAGTGCAATCACTTTGGTGTAATTTAAAACTAATTGATTATGATTTTTTAGATGCATTGCGCTTTGAATCGTATCATTACCAATGTGCATAGAACGCAAGTTATCTTTCTCACTTACTTCAACTGAAATCTTAGCAAAATCATAGAAAGATGGGTCAGCCCGATAATTAAAAAATTTTCCGATAATATTTTTCATTTTTTATAGATCCATCATTTTTGACCATCGCTCGTTCATTCTTTTGATTGATATGGGATGAGCCGTTTTAAGTTCTTGAGCAAATAACGATACCCTTAATTCTTGCAAATCCCACTGGAAATCTATAAAAGCGCTTGGTATAGGTAAATCTCTTTCGACATACTGAATGACTTTTTCAATCCATTTATCTTTTAAGCGACTAATTTGTGTTATCGATTCATGATCTTTTTGCTGCCTTTGCAGATACTTTTCAAATCTTATTCGCATCGTCGTTAAGTATTTGTCAATCAGATTAATGCGGCTCCATTGAAAAAGTGGCAACTCATAGGGCGGCAATAAAATTTCTAACTGCTCCTCATAATCAATTTGCATCGCTTTCGACATGAATTGAAAATTATCTTTTGCAAGAGACAGTTGATAATAGCTTTCTGCTATTTTTTTTAATGCAGCTGTTAATTCATTTAATAGTGGAACAAGGCTCTTATTGGCTTCAATTAAAAGCTTAGAAAACTCAACTGTAGTTCTGACACTTTCTTGATATCGAAAAATAATTTCATCTATAGTGATATCAACTGTATTTTCAATTAATGTCTCGGGTGAAATAATTTTTGTCAACTTGATCGTGGTCAATCCTGATTGTAGAAAATTTTTTTTATAAACTTTAATCTTATCTTTGAGCTGGAGCCTAAGGAGTCGTTTTATCCCTTTTGCGTGCTCTTTTAAAGCATCTTCTTTTGCATCGAGTACAATCAGATCAACATGCGTATGCCGATCAATAAGTGCAGGATAACCGGTTATCATTTGGTTTTCCCATTCTTTTTCTATAGTTTCGGGTATATCATAATCGGGCCAAAAAATAAGTTGCGTTTTTTCAATACCAAAATCAATATCTTCAATTACCTCGGTCACCATCTCTTTATTGTTTGCTTTGAGTAAGTTTAAATTTCTACTTTCATCGATCACTCGGTCATTTTGATCAATCAAAATAAAATTAACTTTCAAATGTTCGGGTAGGTTTGCTAATTCCTCTTCTGACAATTTATATGCGGAGTTTGATTTTTCTCGAATGAAATGTGTAAATGCCTCATTAAAATTTGTCGTATTATTTTTCTTTTGTAAAAATTCAGTCACGGCATTTTGTAAATGGCCGCATTGACCACGCAAATTTTTGGGTAAATTTTTAATTAAAAAAGTTACTTTTTCTCGGATCATGCCAGGCACCAACCAAGAAAATTTATTCTCCTGAATCTGGCTCATAAGCGAAAAAGGTAAAGTTACTGAGATACCATCACGAGGATGATTGGGATCAAAATGATAACTTACATTAACGTCTATGCTGCCAATTTTTATGTGTTCAGGAAACTGCACTAAATCAATTTTTTCCGCGTCATGTTGCATTAAAAATTCTTTAGTTAAGAATAGAAACTTTGTATTTTCTTGTTCAATTTTTTTTCGCCAAGATTCGAATGCCTGTAAATTTATAATATCTTTTTCAATTTTTTCATCATAGAACTGGTACAAAATATCATCATTAATTAAAATATCTTGCCGACGCGCTTTGTGCTCGAGCTTTTCCACTTCCTTGATAAGCTCAAGATTGTGTTGCCAAAAAGGCGCTTGCGACTCAAAGTTACCCTCAACCAGAGCCTGCCGTATAAAAATTTCCCTCGACACAATGGGGTCTATGGGTCCATAGTGAATGGTTTTTGCCGGGTTAATAATCAAGCCATAAAGCAATGTTTTTTGTGTTGCATCAACCCGACCAAGCTTGCTATTCCATCTTGGATTTGCGTATTCATACTCAACCAAATGCGTTGCCATTTGCTCGACCCATGCAACATCAATTTTTGCTACACATTGCGCATACCTTTTGCCGGTATCAATAATTTCTGCCGCCATAAGCCATTTAAAATTCTTATTTCTAAATAATCGTGGACCAATGAGAAACTTCACCCCTCTTCCCCCAAGATACATAGGGCCATCAATCTCCTTTTGCCCAATATTACTGAGATGCCCAGCCAATAATGCTCGGTGTACTTGGTCATGAGTTGCCTCTTTTTGATTAATATTAAAGCTCATTTCTTCGACAATATTTGTCAGTTGTTTATGCAATTCTCGCCACTCACGCATGCGGTTATAGGACACAAAATATTTTTGACAAAATTGCCGCAGCTGTTTGCTCTGATTTTTATTTACCTCGAGCTGAAATCGACTCCATAATCTTAAAAGAATCATAAAGCCTGAATCTGGATCATGAAATTGTTGGTGTGCTTGATCAGCCTGTTCTGCCTTATCTAACGGCCGCTCCCTAGGGTCGGAAACACTCAGTGCACTTATGATGATTAAAATTTCATGCAAACAATTTTCTTTTTTAGCCTCTAAAAGTACCCTGGCATGTGCTGGGTCAATTGGTAGCATTGCAATTTGTTTACCTAGCGGTAATATTTTGTTTTGCTTGTCAACCGCACCCAATTCTTGCAGAAGTTGGTAGCCATCTTGTATCAATCGATTCGAGGGTGGGTGAATAAAAGGAAATTTATCAACTTGGCCCAAATTTAAGTCAGCCATTCGTAAAATAACTGAGGCTAAGGATGTGCGAATTATTTCAGGGTCGGTAAAGTCGGGTCTTAGATTAAAATCTTCTTCATCATAGAGGCGAATACAAATACCAGGCGCTATGCGTCCACATCGCCCTGCGCGTTGATTTGCTGATGCTTTAGATATTTTTTCAATTAACAGCTGATCAATTTTAAGGTTTGGACTATAACGTACCACTCTTGCCAATCCCGCATCAATAACGTATTTGATACCAGGGACTGTCAATGATGTTTCAGCAATATTGGTAGCTAAAATTATTCGATGTTGCGTTGAAACTTGAAAAATCTTTTGTTGATCTTTAAACGGTAACCGAGAAAATAATGGGAGCACATCAAATCGATCACGAAATTGATCGGATAAGTATTTTTTTGTGTCATGGATATCGCGCTCCCCAGGTAAAAATACAAGAATATCCCCATCTACTTTACCGAGCTCATTAATAACTCCAACGATGCCATCCTCAATGCTCTCAATTAAAGCCTCTGATATTTTTTTAAGCGGACGGTAAATAACATCAACCGGATAGGTTCGGCCAGACACCTGAATAATCGGTGCGTTATTAAAGTGCGCTGAAAATTTATCTACATCAATCGTGGCGCTGGTAATAATAATTTTTAAATCTTGTCGTTGCGTGATGAGGTTTTTTAAATAACCTAAAAGAAAATCAATATTAAGACTTCGTTCATGAGCCTCATCAATAATGATTGCATCATAGTTTTTTAACAGGGGATCACTCTGGGTTTCAGCGAGCAAAATACCATCTGTCATGACTTTTACTGCTGTTTTTTTTGATATTTTTTCAGCAAAACGTACTTTGAATCCTACCAGTTCACCTAAATTTGAATTCATTTCTTCTGCAATTCTGGTGGCAACGGAACGGGCAGCAATGCGCCTTGGCTGTGTATGCCCAATAAGCTTCTTACTGCCTAGTCCTAGCTCAAGACAGATTTTTGGTAACTGTGTTGTTTTACCAGAGCCTGTTTCGCCGCAGATGATACTGACTTGATTTTCATGAATGATTCTAAGAATTTCGTCATGTTTTTCCGTTACCGGAAGATTTTCAGGAAAATAAATTTTTTGTGGTAATTCTCTGATAGTTGCCTCTTATTTTTTTAAAGCCATTTATTTAGTTATTTTTGAAACCTTACACACTCTTCAGTTCCAGTATTGCCACCTTTGTAATTAGGCTCATAATAAAATTTTTTAAATGCCATATTTCCGTCTTCATTAATAAAGAATTTGGCTGTCGCCACACCATAATCTTCATTGGCTTTAGCCTCCAGTGCAAAGTAAATGCCAACATCCATGCCTTCCCCAGCAGCAAAACCGCGATAAACTCCAAAATCAGGCACGCTCAACTCAAATGAATAACTTTGATATTGTTGATTACTGTAATCTGGTTGGATTTGTATTGTCACGCTACCCTTAAATTCGCCTTCATGCAGATCTTGTCCGACACAATCGTATTGGCCACTCAAGTCTTGCGCAAAAATAGAGCTAGAAAAAAAAACAAATGACGCGAAAAAAAACCGACGAATTAATTGCATAACACCTTCCTCAAAGCTTAAATAATAAACTTCGATTTTAACTCGGGGAGATTAAACTCGCCTAATATTTTTTCAATTCGCGCCTTTGCATTGCCTTTAATTTGTTGGGTTTTTTTTGCTATGATCAATTCATTTTTCATTGAGTGTTCCCAACCGACCAATTCAGTTACGGTGACTTGGTAACCCTGCGATTCTAACAGGAGGCATCTGAGCACATTCGTTAAATGGCTTCCTAATTCACGTGTATGAATAGCATGGCGCCATAATTCTGCAAGTGGATTTTGTAGCGACTGAGCTTTATGTGTTTTGAGAAGTTTAGCTACCTCTGCCTGGCAGCATGGAATTAAAATTATCCATGCCGCTTCTTTCTTTAACCCAAAATGGAGTGCGTCATCAGTCGCAGTATCACATGCATGAAGTGCCGTCACAATATCCACATTTTCTTTAACAAATGCATTCGCTTGATTTGTGTCAGCAGCAACAAATTGCATTCGCTCAAAATTAAATTTTTTTGCCAACTGCTCAGAAGAAAAGACGAGTTCCTTGTTGCGTTCAATGCTAAGAATTTTGCCTTGCGTTAATTTAATAAATAAATCGTAGAGAATAAAACCAAGGTAAGATTTACCCGCACCATGATCGACAACAAAATAATTTGAATTAATTAAATTAATTTCCTTCAGAATAGGCTCAATGAACTGGTACAAATGATAAACTTGCTTCAACTTACGCCGAGAATCCTGATTAATTTTTCCATCGCGCGTTAAAATATGCAGGTGTTTTAATAATTCAATGGATTGCTGGGGTTTAATTTCTTCAATGAGCGTCATAAGAATAAGTTTACCTCAATACAGAATAAGGTTAATTTTTAAAGGGCAAAGATGAGCATCCAATGGTTTCCAGGGCACATGACCGCTGCCAAAAAGAAAATAGAAGAAGCGTTAGAAATCAATGATCTTGTCATTGAAATTTTAGATGCGCGTATTCCTGGTGCATCAACAAATCCCATGATTGAGTCCATACGCAATCAACGGCAACGCCCGCATCTTAAAGTATTAAATAAAGCAGATTTGGCAGATGACAAAATTACACAAGAGTGGATAAGTTTTTATAACCAACAACCAAAAACATTATGTATTGCCATCTCAGCAAAACACGCCTCCGAAGTTAAAAAAATACTACCGGCATGTGCAAAAATTGCGCCCCATCGAGGCACCGCAATAAAACCTCTGAGAATGTTAATCATGGGGGTACCCAATGTAGGTAAGTCAACCATCGTGAATTCGCTGAAGAATAAAAAAATCGCAAAAACTGGGAATGAGCCCGCCATAACAAAATCGTTACAAAGAATTGAATTGAATAATCAGATGATCCTCACCGATTCCCCCGGAATGATGTGGCCAAAAATTGATAATGCATTAGATGGTTTTTTATTGGCTGCTTCCCATACCATTGGTATTAACGCCTATGATGAGATTGATACAGCATTGGTGCTATACGACATCCTTAAAATGTCCTACGCAGAGCTATTAATTAAAAAATATAAGCTTGCCTTGCCCCTGCCTAATGATGAGTCATTTCTTTGCGCAATTGCCGAATACCGTGGCTTTAAGATCAAAGGTGGTGAATTGGATATTCACAAAGCTGCTGTCACATTTTTGGGGGATTACCGTCAAGGCGTTCTCGGCAAAGTATCACTGGAATCGCCTTCATCAAGACGGCAAAGTAACTTGAAAAATAAAAGTTAATCTGACCATTCATAAATAATGACTGCCTGCCCATCAAATTCATCTTCTGCATTATATACATTCCAAATGGTAGCTTTCTTGATAAAAAATTCTGTGCCATCTTTTCTCACACGATAGCCTTGGTAATTTTCAATAAATCCATGCTGATGCACTTCATCGAGTAATTTTTGCCGCTCAACTTGATTTGATCGGGTCGCAGAAAGTCTAGAATCTAACCCAATAAATTCCGACTCATGCATACCAAATAGGCGCAACATTGCATCATTGGCGTAATTAAATGTTGGTACGGTATTATTTGTATGGCTCGCGATAGGAAAAGGTAATTTTTTTATTACAGAACTTAAATGCTCGTTACTTGCAATATCACATAATTTCTTTCCGATAAGATTTTCATAACTCATGTAAAGTTTTACACAATGGTTTGTATGGTCACTATTCAAAATTACTCACAAGTATAAAAATCTTGCATTTTTGTCTTAATGATTTGCGTTTGATCGTAGACAAATTCACCAGAGTCATAACGCTCCCAATGATGCTCTAAAGTTAATTGATCCTGGTTAAAACTAATTCGACCCGTTTCGTAATTTTCAACAAGTAAAATACACGTTAAGGATTCATTGTAGAGGCAGGATTGTGCTGGATAAATCTGACTTTTAAATATCACCTCATACGAACGTGGCAGATATACATTAACGACTAATTTTTGCTTAACTGCGATATTACTTTTCTCACATTCATATTCGTGATGCAAATAAGGGTTAGTTGCAAAGTAATAAATAAAAATTAGCAAAAAAATACTTAAAACAAAATAGACTTTTTTGCTTTTAATCATTTAAAACATATTTATCAATAACCAAACAGCCATCGATATCCAAACAAGGCCAATCGGATCTTTTTCCACATGAATTAAGGGTAATACGACTTTTTTTGACACAAAATAATTTCTTATCGATTAATGCAGTTTGGTCACATGCCGCATTGTCAGTGGCTAATTTTGTTTCAGTAATAAATTCTTTTAATGACCCATTTGTTTCCGCTAAAACATAGGGGCTGTATATAAACATTACTATAAAAATAAATTTATTCATGACTTCATGATAAACCTATAGACTTTGATACTCAAATACTAGAACGTGTAAGTGAGTGAAATATTAAATGTTCGTCCCATGGCAGGAACTTGTGAGCCAGCTGATTTTGTTAATCCTGATCCATCAAACGCCATCGTTTTGCCTTGGCCGAGGTATTCTCCACCTAAAGGATCATCGTAATTTTTATCAAACAAGTTATCGATGCCAACATTAAATCGCAATGCACTCCAAAGGTAGGATGATTTAAGATCGACCACCATATAACCTGCCGTTTGTCTTTCTAGCCGCTCAGCATCAACTTTATTTT
>JAFMCB010000026.1 GCA_017858095.1 Methylophilaceae bacterium
CCGAAAAAAACTGTGAAAGCAGCAACGAAAAAAACAGTGAAGGCGGATACTGAAGAAACACCGAAAAAAACTGTGAAAGCAGCAACTAAAAAAGCCGATTCCCCAGCAGCAACTATAAAAGCTGATGATGAAGGCTCGAAAGAAGAGGCATAGAAATGTTACAGCCAGCTAGACAAAAATTTAGAAAACAGCATAAAGGCAGAAATCGTGGAATCGCGTCGACAGGTAATAAAGTCAGCTTTGGCGAATTTGGACTGAAAGCGCTTGGTCGAGGCCGCATTACTGCGCGCCAAATTGAAGCTGCCCGAAGAGTTATGACTAGACATATTAAAAGAGGCGGACGTGTGTGGATTCGAATTTTCCCAGATAAACCAATTTCAAAAAAACCTGCGGAAGTCAGAATGGGTAAAGGTAAGGGTAGTGTAGAGTTCTATGTTGCCGAAATACAGCCGGGAAAAATGCTATATGAAATGGACGGAGTTTCTGAGGCACTTGCGAGAGAAGCTTTTAGGCTTGCTGCAGCAAAACTTCCACTTTTAACAACATTCACGACAAGGCACATTGGCGGCTAGAGGATAATGATGAAGGCAGAAGAATTAAGAAAAAAATCAGCTGAGGATCTTGATAAAGAGCTTATTGAGTTAAGAAAAGCTCAGTTTAATGCACGTATGCAAGTTTCTACGCAACAATCAAATAAAACAGACCAGTTAGGTAAGTTAAAAAAAGATATTGCAAGAGTTAAAACTATTATTTCTGAAAAGGTTAAAGAATCGTTATGACAGATAAGCAAAAAATTGTCAGAACTCTGACTGGAAAAGTGGTAAGTAATAAAATGGATAAAACTGTGACGGTTTTAGTGGGACGATCAGTTAAACATCCTTTAATTGGCAAGGTAATTCGATTATCAAGTAAGTTTCATGCCCATGATGAAAAGAATGAATTAGGCGAAGGTGATGTGGTAGAAATCACTGAAGGTCGACCTCTTTCTAAACATAAAGCATGGGTTGTTACAAAAGTAATTTCAAAAGCGCAGCAGTTAAGTTAGTTTAGAGCTTGAGCTTTGATAATAATTAACATATAATTCTGCTCTTTTTGGCGTTCGTTAAATAGCTAGCGCCCCAATACTGACCGTAGTGGTTGACCAATAAAATGGTTGAAAAGTAGGCGGATTAAGTTGGAGATATTTCATGATACAAATGCAATCAAATTTAGATGTTGCTGATAATACCGGCGCACGTTTAGTTATGTGTATTAAGGTGTTGGGTGGGTCAAAACGACGTTACGCAAGCGTTGGCGACATTATTAAAGTTACAATCAAAGATGCTGCTCCGCGTGGCCGTGTTAAAAAAGGTGAAGTCTATGATGCTGTAGTAGTGAGAACTGCTAAAGGTGTCAGACGTGCCGACGGCTCGATGATTAAATTCGATGGAAATGCTGCAGTTTTACTAAACAACAAATACGAACCCATTGGCACTAGGATTTTTGGCCCTGTAACTCGCGAGTTAAGAACTGAGCGATTTATGAAAATTGTTTCATTAGCGCCAGAGGTTATTTAGGGAGATCTCATGAATAAAATTCGAAAAGGTGACTCGGTAGTCATACAAACAGGAAAAGATAAAGGCAAACAAGGCATAATCTCCCAAATTATTGATTCTAAAGTTATTGTTGAAGGCCTAAATATGGTCAAGAAACATACTAAACCCAATCCTGCAAAAGGAGATCAAGGTGGAGTGATCAGTAAAGAAATGCCATTAGATATTTCAAATATTGCAATTTTTAATAGTGCTACAAAAAAAGCTGACAAAGTTGCAATCAAATCATTAAAAGACGGCAAAAAGATTCGTGTATATAAATCGAATCAAGAAGCAATAGACGTTTAGGAGCTACTATGGCGAGATTAAGAGAATTTTATAATGACACAGTAATTAAACAACTAACCGAACAATTTGGGTATAAATCAACAATGCAGGTACCTAGAATTGAAAAAATCACGCTAAATATGGGCGTTGGTGAAGCTGTTAATGATAAAAAAGTGTTAGAAAATGCTGTTGGCGATATGGAAAAAATTGCTGGGCAAAAACCAGTAATTACCAAAGCAAAAAAATCTGTTGCAACTTTCAAGATTCGAGATGGTTATCCCGTAGGTTGTAAAGTAACGCTCAGAAAAGAACGTATGTATACCTTTTTAGATAGGTTGATTACTATTGCAATTCCGCGTGAAAGAGATTTTAGAGGAATTTCTGCAAAGTCTTTTGACGGTAGAGGCAATTTTAATATGGGCATTAAAGAACAAATTATTTTTCCTGAAATTCAATATGACAAGATTGATGTATTAAGAGGGATGAATATCACTATAACAACAACTGCGAAAACTGATGAAGAGGCTAAAGCACTCTTGGCTGCATTCAGTTTTCCATTTAGAGGTTAGGGTAGATTATGTCAAAACTATGTATGACAGAACGCGAAATTAAAAGAAGAAAAACAGTTGAGAAGTTTAAGACCAAGCGAGCCTCTCTTCTGGAAATTATTAAGGATGCTAAAGCGACAAGCGAACAAAAAACTGAGGCACGCAAGAAATTACAAGCGTTACCAAGAAATGCTAGCCCTGTTCGTTTAAGAAACAGATGTGCACTCACAGGACGCCCAAGAGGTGTTTACAGTAAATTTGGAATTGCAAGAGGAAAACTTCGTGATCTTATAATGCACGGTGAAGTTCCTGGTGTGATTAAAGCTAGTTGGTAAAGGGGAATAATTAATGAGTATGAATGATCCAATTGCCGATATGTTAACCCGCATTAGAAATGGTCAAATGAGAAACAAGGTTTCTGTTTCGATGCCAACTTCTAAAATTAAAATTGCGATTGCAGAAGTTCTGAAATCCGAAGGGTATATCGAAAATTTTAGTGTTTCTGAAAAAGAAGGCAAGCCAACATTATTTGTTGATTTGAAATATTATGCCGGTAGCCCTGTAATTGAAAAATTAGAAAGAATAAGCAAACCGGGTTTAAGAATCTACAAAGATAGCCAAAATTTACCCAAGGTAATGAACGGGCTTGGAGTTGCCATTGTTACAACTTCCAAGGGTGTAATGACTGACCATAAAGCACGTGCTGCCGGTATCGGTGGCGAAGTTTTATGTTATGTGGCCTAGGAGATAATAGATGTCAAGAATTGCAAATAATCCGATTACTATCCCTGAAAAGATAGAAGTAGCTATCTCAGCTGAGAATATTTCTGTTAAAGGCCCTTTAGGTGAGCTAAAACAAGAGCTTAAAGGTGATGTGAAAATTGAGAATAATGATTCCGTTTTGACGTTCACACCTCTCAAGCAAACCAAACATTCTAAAGCCATGTCTGGCACTTTAAGAGCGCTTGTCAATAACATGATTATTGGAGTTTCAACAGGATTCGAGAGAAAATTAACATTAATTGGTGTTGGTTATAAAGCATCAGCCCAAGGTAATAAAGTGAATTTAGAACTCGGATTTTCGCATTCAATCTCTCATCAGTTACCAGACGGCGTGACAGCCCAAACACCCTCTCAAACGGAAATAGTGCTCAAGAGTTCTAATAAACAAGCGGTAGGACAAGTTGCAGCTGAGATTCGGGCTTATCGACCACCTGAGCCATACAAAGGCAAAGGCGTTAGGTATGCTGATGAACAAGTTGTGATTAAAGAGTCTAAAAAACAATAAGGATTAGATAATGAATAATGAAAATCCAAGATTAAGAAGAGCTAAACGATCAAGAGTAAAGATGGCAGAATTAAATGCTACTCGACTTACTATTTTTAGATCGAATGGAAATATTTATGCGCAAATTATTGAGGGAACTAGCAACAAGATTCTTGCTACAGCATCCACTGTTGAGGCTGAAATGAAGAAAAAGCTGAAAAATACAAGTAATGTTGCAGCTGCCTCAGAAGTTGGAAAAAGAATTGCAGAAAAAGCAATAAAAGCCGGAGTTAAGGAAGTTGCTTTTGATCGCTCAGGCTACAAATATCATGGAAAAGTTAAAGCTCTCGCAGAAGCTGCAAGAGAAAACGGCTTAACTTTTTAAATACAATTAGGAATAAATATGGCACAAGACACTAGAGAACAAAACCAGGACGGACTCAGAGAAAAAATGATTACCGTTAACAGAGTTACCAAAGTGGTTAAAGGTGGACGAATCATGAGTTTCGCAGCTTTAAGCGTTGTTGGTGATGGTGATGGCGGAATTGGAATGGGTAAAGGTAAAGCTCGTGAAGTACCTTTAGCCGTTCAAAAAGCAATGGATGAAGCTAAAAGAGGAATGTTAAAAGTGAATTTAACGAATGGCACCCTTCATCATGCAGTAACAGGTCGTCACGGTGCCGCTAAAGTTTTGATCCAGCCCGCTTCTGAGGGTACAGGTATTATTGCTGGTGGAGCCATGCGAGCTATTTTTGAGGTTATGGGCATCACTGATGTACTTGCCAAATGTATTGGTTCTGCGAATCCATACAATGTTGTTAGAGCTACTTTAAACGGTTTAGCGGCGGCAAACAGCCCTGCTGAGATAGCAGCTAAACGTGGCAAATCTGTTGAAGAAATAAGAGGTTAATAATGGCTAAAGAAAAAAACGATAAAGTTAAAATTACCTTAATCAAAAGTTTGATTGGTAGAACCGATGCACATAGAGCAACAGTTCGCGGTTTAGGCCTGAAGAAACTAAATCATACTGTTGAGCTTGATAATTCTCCCGAAGTTAAAGGGATGATTAATGCAGTTAACTACTTATTAAGAGTTGAGAATTGAGATGAAATTAAATACATTAAAACCCGCTGAGGGTTCAAAAAAAGAATCTAGAAGAGTTGGCAGAGGAATAGGATCTGGATTTGGTAAAACCGCTGGACGAGGCCACAAAGGCCAACATTCAAGAGCTGGTGGTTTTCATAAAGTAGGTTTTGAAGGTGGACAAATGCCCATACAGCGTCGTTTACCAAAACGAGGCTTTAAATCACTTACAAAACCATATAATGCAAAAATTCGTACTAGCGAATTAAATAAATTGCAGGCAGGTATAGTGGATTTACTTGCACTTAAAGCAGCCAATTTAATTCCTGAAATATCGTTAAACGTAAAGGTTTATTTATCCGGTGAAGTTAAGAATAAATACACGCTCCAAGGTATTGCGGTAACGAAAGGTGCTAAAAACTTAATAGAAAAAGCTGGTGGTTCTGTTGAAGTGGCAAAAGAGGCTTAATTAGTGGCACAAGGTAATGCATTTGGTGGTATGGGCAAGATGAGCGAATTAAAAAATCGCTTATTGTTCTTACTTGGTGCGTTAATTATCTTCAGATTAGGCGCACATATTCCTGTTCCCGGAATTGATCCTAACGAACTAAAAAAATTATTTGATGCACAAAGTGGAGGTATTCTCGGACTTTTCAATATGTTTTCGGGTGGAGCTTTGAGCAGATTTACGGTATTCGCCTTGGGTATAATGCCCTATATTTCAGCGTCAATTATTATGACCTTGTTAACTTCAATGTCCGCCTCATTGAAAGAATTAAAAAAAGAAGGTCAAGCCGGGCAAAGAGTAATAACTAAATACACACGTCAAGCAACGGTTGCTTTAGCTGCTTTTCAAGCATTAGGTATTACGGTAGCACTCGAGGCGCAGCCAGGACTGGTTCTAGATCCTGGATTATTCTTTAGATTTACAGCAATTGTAACGCTTGTAAGTGGAACTATGTTCTTGGTTTGGCTGGGTGAGCAAATTACGGAAAGAGGCATTGGCAATGGAATATCCATGATTATTTTTGCAGGTATTGTTGCTGGATTGCCTAGTGCTCTTGGCAATACTTTGGAGCTAACAAGAACGGGAGCTTTTTCTATCCCATTGGTATTTTTTCTATTTGCTGCTGCGATTTTGGTTACCGGATTGGTTGTTTTTGTTGAGCGTGGCCAACGAAGAATTACAATTAATTATGCCAAACGACAAATCGGTAATAAAGTGTATGGTGGACAATCCACTCATTTACCATTAAAAATTAATCAAGCGGGTGTGATACCTGCAATTTTTGCTTCAAGTGTAATTTTATTTCCAGCTACAATTGCTGGTTGGTTTGGTTCAAGTGAAAATTTGTATTGGCTAAAAGATATTGGTGCAGCCATTTCTCCAGGACAACCAATTTATATAATGTTGTTTGCGGCCGCAATAATTTTCTTTGCCTATTTTTATACTGCAATTACTTTCAACCCAGTTGAAACTGCAGATAATCTTAAAAAAGGCGGAGCCTTTGTGCCAGGCATTCGACCAGGAGAGCAAACTGCAAAATATATAGACACAATTGTAGGTAGGTTAACGCTAGTTGGCGCGATATATGTAACTTTAGTATGCTTGGTACCTGAATTTTTAATATTAAAATTTAATACACCATTTTATTTTGGTGGAACATCATTGTTAATTATTGTTGTTGTTACTATGGATTTTATGACTCAAGTTCAGTCGCAAATGATGTCATATCAGTATGAGGGGCTTCT
Source organism: Methylophilaceae bacterium (assembly GCA_017858095.1). GTDB lineage: Bacteria > Pseudomonadota > Gammaproteobacteria > Burkholderiales > Methylophilaceae > BACL14. Next base: position 6,510 of record JAFMCB010000026.1, read on the forward strand.
TAAAAAAGCCAATTTTAAAGGTGGCATGGGAGGAATGAGATAATTGGCTAAAGAAGATACTATTGAAATGGAGGGTGAAATTTTAGAAAACCTCCCGAATGCTACCTTTAAGGTAAAACTAGAGAATGGTCATGAGGTACTTGGTTATATCTCAGGAAAAATGAGAATGAATTATATTCGCATTTTACCCGGTGACAAAGTTACAGTAGAGATGACCCCATATGATTTAACAAAAGCAAGGATTACATTTAGAGCCAAGTAAATTTGGCAACAAAGGAAATATTATGAGAGTAAGAGCTTCAGTAAAACCTTTATGTCGTAATTGTAAAGTTATTAGACGAAAAGGCGTGGTAAGAGTCATTTGTAAAGACCCTCGTCATAAGCAAAGACAAGGCTAATCTTTATTGTTATTAACACAAAAAATAGTTATAATTTAAGGCTTTACTAAAAAAATAGCCGATTTAATTGGAGTTTAAACATGGCCCGTATTGCAGGAGTAAATGTACCAGATAATAAGCATGCTGAAATTGCTTTGACATCAATTTATGGTATTGGTCGGATGACAGCACAAAAAATTTGTGTTGCCGCTGGTATTGAGTACTCAAAAAAATTAGGTGATCTTTCTGAAACCGATGTTGAAAAATTAAGAGATCATGTTGGAAAATACCTTGTTGAAGGTGATCTTAGACGTGAAGTTTCAATGAACATAAAACGGCTAATGGATCTTGGCTGCTATCGAGGACAAAGACATAGACGCGGACTGCCTGTAAGAGGTCAAAGAACTAAAACAAATGCAAGAACAAGAAAAGGTCCTGTTCGGGCTATTAGGAAATAATTTAGGGTAATAATTTTATGGCTAAAGCTAACGTAAGAATTAAAAAAAAGGTAAAAAAGAATGTTTCTGATGGGATTGCTCATGTGCATGCCTCATTTAACAACACAATTATTACCATAACTGATAGACAGGGAAATGCTTTATCTTGGGCAACCTCTGGAGGAGCAGGATTTAAAGGTTCCCGAAAAAGTACACCATTTGCAGCTCAGGTAGCAGCAGAGACAGCCGGTAAAGCTGCTCAAGAATTTGGTGTAAAGAATGTTGAGGTTAGAATCAAAGGTCCTGGACCGGGTCGTGAATCGTCTGTGAGAGCATTAAATGCAATTGGGCTCAAAATTACAGCTATTCAAGACGTGACTCCAGTTCCTCATAATGGTTGTAGACCACCTAAGAAACGTAGAATTTAATTTTACATAGTCAAATATAGGAGAATAAATTGGCTAGAAATCTTGATCCAAAATGTCGTCAATGTCGCAGAGAAGGTGAAAAGCTATTTCTTAAAGGAGAAAAGTGCTTTACCGATAAATGCGCAATTGAAAAGAGAAATTATCCTCCTGGCCAGCATGGCCAAAGAAGATCATCCCGCCTATCTGATTACGGAGTTCAGTTGAGGGAAAAACAAAAATTAAGAAGAATTTATGGTGTTTTAGAGAAACAATTTAGATCTTATTATGCAGAGGCAGATCGACGTAAGGGTGTAACGGGTGAAAATTTATTACAATTACTTGAATCTCGTCTAGATAATGTTGTATATAAGATGGGTATTGGCGCCTCCAGAACTGAAGCACGTCAAATTGTCCGACACAATTCTATTTTAGTAAATGGACAACGAGTAAATATACCTTCTTATCAAGTTGCTCCTGGGGATGAGATCTCCGTTGTAGATACATCTAAAAATCAACTGAGAATTAAAGCTGCTCTTGAAGCTGCTGAAGAGAGAGGTTTCCCAGAATGGATCGATGTTGATGCCAAAGGATTCAAGGGTATATTTAAAAATAAACCACTCAGAGATGATTTACCCGCAACAATTAATGAATCTTTAGTTGTTGAGCTTTATTCAAAATAATTAATTTAAGTTTTTTTTAAAGGATATTTATGCAAAATAGCCCTACCGAGTATTTGAAGCCAAGAATTGTCAGCGTTGACAATATCAATAGTAATCGAGCAAAAGTTATCTTGGAGCCTATGGAAAGAGGTTTTGGATTTACCCTTGGAAATGCTTTAAGAAGAATTCTTCTTTCATCTATTCCTGGCTACGCAATAACAGAAGTTAAAATTGATGGCGTAGTGCATGAATATTCAACGCTTGATGGTGTCCAAGAAGATGTTGTGGACATTTTACTTAATTTAAAGAAAGTGGCATTAAAGATTCATAGTGGCACAGAAGCTACAATTACTTTATCAAAATCAGAAGAAGGTTTAGTGACCGCTGCGGATTTTGAATTAGGCCATGATGTTGAGATTGTTAATCCTGAGCTTGTTATTGCTAATATAAATAAAGGTGGAAGCCTTAATATTGAGGCTAAAGTTGAAATGGGACGTGGCTATCAGCCTGTACCTCAGAGAAGAAAAGGCCCGCAAGAAGATACGACCTTAGGTTTTATTATGATTGATGCTTCCTTTAGCCCAATTCATAAAGTGAGTTACTTTGTTGAAAGTGCTCGAGTTGAGCAGCGTACAGATTTAGATAAATTAGTTCTTGATGTTGAAACCAATGGTGTCGTAGATGCTGAACAAGCTATCAGAGATGCAGCAAGAATTTTAATGGGCCAATTGTCAGTATTTGCAAATCTTGAAAGTGAATTAACAGAAGTTGAGGTTCAACAAGCGCCGCAAATAGACCCAGTTTATTTAAGACCAGTTGATGATCTAGAGCTAACTGTTCGTTCGGCAAATTGCCTCAAAGCAGAAAGTATTTATTACATAGGCGACTTAATTCAAAGAACTGAAAGCGATTTGTTAAAAGCACCAAATTTAGGGAGAAAATCTCTAAATGAGATTAAGGATATTTTGCAATCAAAGGGCTTATCGCTTGGGATGAAAGTTGAGCATTGGCCACCAGCAGGTGCAGAAAAAGTATAAACGAAAGATTTGGAGTAAATAATGCGACACGGAAAGAGCCATAGAAAGTTAAATAGGACAAGTAGTCACAGAAAAGCTATGTTTAAGAATATGGCAACATCACTTTTAAGACATGAAATTATACGTACTACATTGCCAAAAGCTAAAGAGTTAAGAAAATATGCAGAACCCTTAATTACCCTAGCTAAAGTTACCTCGGTGCATAATCAAAGAATTGCATTTAGTCGTTTGAGAGACAGAGATGTGGTGATTAAATTGTTTGGAGAATTAGGCCCACGTTACACTACCCGAAATGGTGGATACACTCGTATTCTAAAATGTGGATTTCGAAAAGGTGATAATGCTCCAATGGCCTATGTTGAGCTTGTTGATAGACCTGAACCTAAAGTAGAAGATACACAAGAAAAAGCTGTTAAAGCTGCAACTCCAGAAGTTGATGCTAAACCTGCAGCAGCAAAGAAAGAAGCTAAACCTGCAGCAGCAAAGAAAGAAGCTAAACCTGCAGCAGCAAAGAAAGAAG
>JAFMCB010000002.1 GCA_017858095.1 Methylophilaceae bacterium
AATGTGTTATTGCGAATCATTATCATTTTCATTAGAAATAAAAAAAGCCCAAATATCGCTTGGGCAAAGCGGCAATAGTTGAACAGGAGGAAATAACTATTACAACCAAGTAGACGGGCCCATTTAATTTTAGTCAGGCCTGACAAATTTTGTATTATTGCGTCTACTTTTGTAAGGAGGAAGATCATGTGGCAGCAGGAATGTTTTGTGCTTTTGAAAAGTCCGTCCAAAAATGATCAGACAAAAGGTATCAATATTTTATATAAAAATATGAGCCAGTCTTTTAAAGGCTTTTTGTTTAATCAAAAATTTACAAAAGAACAAACAGAGGAAGTGCTTCAAGAGGCGTTTATTAAAATTATTAAAAATTTTAAAGCAGTAAAAAATGAGACCTCCTTTGAGGCATGGTGTTGGCAAATTTTACGAAACAGTAAAAATGATTATTTGCGTGAAATTAAGAAAAATAGAAGCGCAATGACTGTTAATGAAATAGAAAATGTTGAAGATAGTGAAATGACAAAAAACATACAACAAACTGTATTTGACCAATCTATAGATGATTGTGTTGCATTAGGCATTCAAAAGTTTAATGCAGCAGACCCTGATCGTGGCTATGCCATCCTGCTGCAAATGGATGGCTACGCAATAAAAGATATTGCAATGAGAATAGATAGAACACCTGCAGCAACTAAAGAATTTCTGCGTCAAGTAAGAATTAAATTAGCACCCTTTATTAAACATTGTTTAGATATTATTGAATGAAAAAAATTAATATAGACGACGCATGGCTTCAAATTATTCGTGGAGATGTAATTACTGCCATGGATAATAAATGGCGCCTGCAGGCAAGATTAGTTAGAGCGGCCCTTAGCAAAGAAAAAAGCCGAATGGAGCAATTTAAGATAGATGATAGTAAGGTGCTTTTTAATATTCATCAGGCATGTGGCACAAAAAATAAGAATTCCGCAATAGTCACCCATTTTTCAAAATGGATTGGCATACTAGTTTTAGGAAGCGGCATTGTGTATGCAACAAAAACCTTGCTTCATTTTACAGAGTTTCAAGAAACTACCATTATAAGCGAATCAGCTGATGCAACTATTAATGTTATTACCAATGATAAAAAAGGCTTCTGGAGTGAATGGTTTGATTCTTCCGGTGGCTTTATAGGTTTTTGGTCTAAGTTACAATTGCAGCACTATGACCAAGTCATAGATACTCAAAACAGTAATTGTTCACCAAGTAATTTAATTTTTAGTGATTGTTTACAATTAGCTAAGCAAAATAATGCCAATGCACAATTCAATGTTGCACTAATGTATGAACAAGGTATTCAAATTGATCAAAATTATGAGAAAGCCTTTGAGTGGTATAAAAAGTCTGCTGCATTAGGTAATTCTCAAGCACAATTTAATATGGATTATTTAATAGAAAAAAAATTAATTCATTAAAGCGCCTTACTTTTTTTATATAAAATCGTCTGCTTGGTTGAAGAAATCATTTATGAGGCGATTATGAAAATAAAAAAAATATCATGTATTTTGAGCTCCTTATTTTTTATTACAACCAGTAACGCAGGTGATACATGCTTACAGCAGAATTTTTGGGATATCTGGTTTAATCAAGGAAGCTTTAAGGGGTTTGGCCTACCTCCATCAGAGACACAAATCCAGAAAGCTCAAGTTGAACTAGCTGAAAATTACTATCTTGGTGACAGAATAGCTAAGAATTATAAAAGTGCATACGATTTATTTTTAAGAGCCTCCAAAGGAGATTTAACCCAAGCAAATTTTAGACTCGGTCTCATGAATCATTATGGTCAGGGAAAAGAAAAAGATTTAATTAAGGCATTTGATCATTATCAGTTAGCGGCAAATCAAAATGATAATGAAGCTCAATTTAATTTAGCATTAATGTATCGCTATGGATTAGGGATAGAGAAAAATTTAACAGAAGCTTACCATTGGTTTTACCGCTCAGCTGCTTCAGAAGAGATGAAGGCTGTTGACGCCTGTTTTGAAGCAAAATCAACAGTACCAGAGGCACAATTTAATTTAGCCCAAATGTATCACTATGGCTTTGGCACAAAAAAAGATGTTAAAAAAGCATTTAACTGGTATGAAAAAGCCGCGCAGAATAATTTAAAAGAAGCTCAATTTAATTTTGCAAAATTAATTCTCACTGGAGAAGCAGCAGATTATCATTTTGATATCGCTATTGAAAATTATCGGTTAGCGGCCAAGCAAGGCTTGCTTGAGGCGCAATTAAATTTAGCACAACTTTACCACTACGGGCCAAGCTATTTTCAAAATTTCAAAAAAGCATTTAAATGGTACCAGGCAGCGGCAAATCAAGGATCAAACGAGGCAATTTTTAATTTAGCTTTAATGCAGCAATATGGTAGAGGAACAATACAAAATCATATTTCTGCGAAAAATTATTATCACCAAATTGAGGAAAAAAATATTCCAGAAGTATATGTTAATTTAGGATTTATCTATCATTACGGTTTGGGTACACCTGTTAATGATCAGAAAGCTAAAAGTTATTTTGAAAAAGCCTCCAAGCATAAATTTGGCGAAGCCGATTTTCATCTCGGAATAATTTATCGGGATGGCCGCGGCGTGGCAAAGAATTTAGTTCTTGCGGACTCTTTTTTTCAAATGGCAAATGAAAAAGGGATTTATGAGGCAAAAGAAATTATAAAGACACTTGCTTTGCGTGAGTCTGATGATATCAATTTGTTTGAGGCGCCATAATCATGTGGCGCGCCTCACATTTTATTAAAATAATTTTATTAATAGTTTCTTTACTGCTTCTTGTTGAAATATTAGATTCAACTATTAATAACAGGATAGATATTATTTTAAAAGTTTATGATCAAGTAGTGATACCACCAAAATGATAATTTTTCTTTATTAGGTTTTCATTCTAGAATAAGCCATGAAGAAAAATAGCCATAACGTGAACAGCGAAACAACTATTGTGCAAAGCAAAATTGAAAACGAATTTCGTGATGCATCTAATAGTTTAGAAAAAGTTGTTCCGGCAGTGACGATGTTTGGCAGTGCGAGAATAAATAAAAATGATAAATATTATCAATTAGCAGAAAATATTGCTTTTGGTTTGTCAAATAACGGTTTTAATATATTCTCAGGTGGTGGCTCAGGAATTATGGAGGCATCAAACAAAGGGGCATTTCATGGCAAAGCAAAAAGTATAGGGTTAAATATTTCTTTACCGCATGAACAGACACCAAATCACTATCAAGATTTAAGTATTGAATTCAATTATTTTTTTACCCGTAAAATTATGTTTATTAAATATGCTTCTGCATTTGTTGTGTTGCCTGGGGGATTTGGTACTTTAGATGAATTATTGCAAGTCCTTACATTGATTCAAACCAACAAGATTAAGCAAGTTCCAATAATTTTAATTGGTTCAGATTTTTGGTCAGGATTATTGCAATGGATAGAGACAGCGTTGCTGAAGCAACAAATGATTCAAAAAGATGATTTACATTTAATATCAATAATGAATGATGCAGATCAGGTTATTAATTACGTTACAGCTTTTTACCAGAAAGATGGCAATGAATATTGTATTCAACAAAAGTTGCCATAATTTATGAGTTATCAAATTCAAACAATTGATGCCCTCGCATATAAAAAATTATTCATCAGATTACCTGAATCGCATAAAGGTAAAAATGGATCTTTGCTTTGCATTGGCGGAAGTCCAGGTATGGCGGGAGCAATTTTATTGGCAGCAAAAGCTGCGCTTTTTTCTGGAGCCGGGCTGATTAATGTTTTAATGTTAGATTCTAATTCTGCCCATGTTGATGTTTCGCTTCCTGAAATTATGATTAGAGCGCCCCATCATTTAGTGGCAGAACAAATTCAACAAATATCACCCAATACTATTATTTTAGGACCAGGGTTGGAGCCAAATGAGTTAAATTATAAAATGATGTTGCAGACTTTATTAATAGATTTGCCCATTGTTATTGATGCAGGCGCATTATCTCTGCTAGCTCAATATGACGATTTAATGGAAGTGTTAAAAAAAAGAAAAAGCAGAACAGTTTTAACGCCACATCCTGGAGAAGCTGCAAAATTATTAAAAAAACTAACACAGGATGTTCAAAAAAATCGTGAATTAAGTTGCTTAGAGTTAGTTGAAAGAACTAGGGCAATTATCGTATTAAAAGGCCAAGAAACTTTGGTTGCCGAGGATGATAAAACGATATTTCGCTGTCGGGAGGGCAATAGCGGAATGTCTTCCGCAGGTATGGGTGATATTTTGACTGGCACAATCGGCGCTTTAATTGCTCAAGCAAAAAACTACAAAATTAATTTATTTAATGCTTGCCTGTTAGGGGTTCAAATTCATTCACTATCAGCTGACCGATTAGTTGAAAAAGGGATAGGCCCAATTGGATTGACTGCGACTGAAGTTGTTAATGAAATTCGAAAGTTATTAAATTAAATTATTTAAATTCACCGCGACTTCTTTTTTTACCCTTTTCAGATCCGCTAAAAAAACCTGGTTGCTTGATAAATTTTAAATAATTCTCAAAAGTGTCGACATCGTCAGTTTGATACTTATCTTTAATATCTTCATTTTGAATTTCATTTGATATTATAACCTTGTCACCGGGTAGCCAATCAGCAGGGGTTGAAACATCATATTTAGAAGATACTTGTAATGCGTCCACGATTCTTAATATTTCTTTAAAATTTCTTCCAATATTTTTAGGATAAATAAGAATAGTTTGAATTTTATTATTAGGGTCAATAATAAATACTGACCTCACGGTTTCTTTTAATGGACTACCTAGTGAACCTGAGTTTGGAAACGCATTAGGATGATACATTTCATACAGATTAGCTATTTGTAGTTTTTCGTCGGCAATAATTGGGAATTTGACATCAGTATCGTCAGTAAAAATATCTATCGCATCTAGGATTGTGGTCTCTTTATTAAGCATATCTTTGTAGCGGTTGATGTCTGGTATCCATTCAAGATGATCTTCGACTGAGTCAGCGCTAAGAGCAATTACTTTGACATTTCTTTTTTTAAATTCAGGCTGAAATAATGCAGCGCTTGCAAGTTCAGTAGTGCAAACAGGTGTGAAATCACCAGGATGAGAAAATAAAATTACCCAATGATTTTTTGACCATTCATAAAAATTTAAATTACCTAAAGTCGTTTTAGCATCGAAATTTGGAGCTTGATCACCAATTTGTAAGGCAAAGCCAGTATTTGTGAAAAGACAAAAAATTAGTGTTATGCATTTTTTATAGCTCATGAATTACCTTATTTAAATTATATCTACGCGCAGTATATCAATATAATTATTTTCATTCATAAGTAAAAGAATTTATGCCAAGTCTTTAATTAAGGATTGTTGAATTTCTGGAGCAACAGTAACTTCCGTCTTAAAAAGAGGATGGTCTATGCCAAATAAAATAGGTAAACCAACTTTTGCATCCGCACGCATATTTTTTGTAAGTTCGAACCTTAAAAAATGTACAGACGCTGTTTTGTCATCGTTTTCACGACTCAGATCTTCATTTGCTATGGCATATATCTTTTCACTGTCTTCAATTTTGACCCAAATAGATTTTTCTATTCCAATAAGCTTTGCTAGTGCTTTTTTTCTCTCTTCAACTTTTTCATATTCAATCATGAATGTTGCTTTCCAATTTGACCCATCAGGGATAAGAGGATTATAGACATCAAGCTCTTCTTGAATTCCATCCGCTTCAAAAATTTTTTCAATACGTAGCATTTCTTGAACCTGATATTGCATTGTTAATTTATCTTCAAAATAAATAGCCGCATGCGGGTTGAGCACCAAGCGCCTATTTTTTTTATGTGCCATTACTTTTTTTCTAAATTCTTCACGTATTGCAGCATATTTTTCTAAGCTGAATAAATCTTTTTTCTCTAAATGTGCCATTTATAATCCATAAGCCTTTCTTAATAATGATATGGGATGCTCTGGTTGTGACCCATCGTTTTTTATATGACCAATATGATGGCCCGCCATTGCACAATCACTGCCATAATGATCTGATTCATTTTGGTTAATTTTATTTACAACAGGCTTCACTATTTTGACGGAAAAATCATGACATTCTTTTTTAACTGCATAGGTTCCATCATGTCCCGAACAACGTTCAATAATTTGCACTTCAGTATTGGGAATTAAGGCCAAGGTATCTCTAGTTTTTGGCCCAATATTTTGCACCCTTTGATGGCATGCAGCATGATAAGAAACTTTACCAAGCCCCTGCTTAAAATCTTTCATAAATTTGTCTTCTTTGTTTCTAAGCATTAAGTACTCAAACGGATCAAAGAAAGCATTTTTAACCTTGATCACTTCGGAGTCTTCGGGAAACATTAATGGCAATTCTTGCTTAAACATTAAAACACATGATGGAATTAGTGAAGTTAAATCCCAGCCTTCATCAACTAATTTAGCTAAAACAGGAATATTAATATTTTTAGCTTTTTCTACCGCTTCTAGATTTCCTAATTCAAGCTTTGGAATAGCACAACATGTTTCTTTTTCAGTAAGCTTGACCAAAATATTATTATGCTCGAAAACTTTAAAGAAATCTTCACCTGGACCAGGCTCATTCCGATTCATAAAACATGTGGCAAATAATGCTACTTTTCCCTTTGTCACGCCGACGGTTTCTGGAATGATAGTTGTTTGATGATTTCTTAATCTTTTTCTAAGGGTATTGCTTTCAAATTTTGGTAACCAAGCTTTAGCATGAATACCTGCAACTGCCTCTAAAGCTTTTCTTGCAAAACCAACCTTGTTTACAGCATTTACGGTTTGCGCAATAACCGGTATTCCCGCAATTTTTCCGACGGTGTCTGTGCTTGTCAATACTTTGTCTCGTAATTTTGCATCACCTTTTTTGTAATAAATAGCTTTGGCACGCAACATTAAATGCGGAAAATCAACATTCCATTCGTGTGGAGGAACATACGGACATTTCGTCATGTAGCAAAGATCACATAGATAACATTGATCCACAACTTTCTTAAAATCTGTTTTGGCAACCCCATCCACTTCCATGGTTTCAGATTCATCAACTAAGTCAAAAAGCGTTGGAAATGATTGACACAAACTTACGCATCGACGACAACCATGGCAGATATCATAAACACGTTCTAATTCTTCATTTAAAGAACTTTCGTTATAAAAATCTGGATTTCGCCAGTCAATTGGATGACGCGTGGGCGCCTGTAAACTTCCTTCTTTGGGTGCGGACATAAAAATAAAACCGGGGAAATCCCCGGTCTTAAAAATTATACTAACTCGTTTAGTGCTTTTTCATAGCGATTAGCATGAGAGCGTTCAGCTTTAGCTAACGTTTCAAACCAATCGGCAATTTCATCAAACCCCTCATCGCGAGCAGTTTTTGCCATGCCAGGGTACATGTCAGTATATTCATGTGTTTCGCCAGCGACTGCAGCCTTAAGGTTGTCAGCTGTTGGGCCGATAGGCAGCCCTGTAGCTGGATCACCACATTCTTCAAGGAATTCTAAGTGCCCATGGGCGTGTCCGGTTTCACCTTCAGCAGTGGATCTAAATAATGCGGCAACATCGTTGTAGCCCTCCACATCAGCTTTAGCTGCAAAATAGAGATATCGACGATTAGCTTGTGATTCACCAGCAAATGCATCTTTTAGGTTTTGTTCAGTTTTACTACCTTTTAAAGACATAATTGGATCCTTCATAAAATTAATAAATTTACCCTTTAATTCTATTCTTGAAGGTGAAGAGGGGCAATTGAATTAGGGGGAAATTAGTTAATTTTAATGATATTTATTAGTTTTCTATTTTTCGTGGTTTTCTTGGACTGCGTTTTGCTAGCCAATCCCAAATAGAAACAGGCAGCATATGCATAATTTTTCCAATAACAGCCATTTGCCAAGGAATGATGATAAATTTTTTCTTCAGATATATGGCATGGATTATTTTTTTCGCTGCTTTATCAACTTTCATGATAAAGGGCATGGAATAGGGGTTTGCTGCTGTCATAGCTGACTCGATGTAACCAGGTGCAATATTGATTACGGAAATATTAAATTCACTTAATTCAATACGTAAAGCTTCAAGGTAATTACTTAATGCTGATTTTGAAGCACTGTATGCACTAGCACCTGGCAAGCCACGAATGCCGGCAACACTAGAAATACCTACGAAAGAACCTTTTTTTCTAGATTTGAATAAACCAACAAAAGGCTGGAATAAATTTACTGTTCCAAACAAATTTGTTTTTATAATTTGTTGAAAAGTTGTTAAGTCATCATAATATTCTGTCAAAGTACCATGACTTATACCAGCATTTGCGATAACAATATCTGGCAACCCAACATGCATGATGAAATCATTTGCCATGCTCTGGCAGGCCTTAATATCATTGACATCAAGCGCATAAATAAAACAAGAATTAGGCAATTCTTTTTTTAGCTCTTGCAACACATTTTTTCGCCGACTAATTAGTCCTAAAATGGCACCGTTTTTGGAGTACTCTTTTGCAAGCGCTTTGCCTATACCGGAACTCGCACCACTAATAATGACCTTCAAGCTCAAATTATTTTTTTGCTTTGTCAGCTCGAACGTTTTTAATAATATAGTCCATTAATTGCAGTGTATTTTTTTCTCCACCGGCCATGGTTGTTGATGTTAGATACCTACCATCAATAATGATAGCTGGGACACCTGTTGCGCCTGCAGCTTTAAACATTTTAAAAGAGTTTGATAGCTTTGACTTCATGGAAAAACTATTAAAAGCATCTTTTACTTCATTAAGATCTTTTTTCCCATTCACAGCAATCCAACTGATGGCGCTCATTTCGCTGGCGGGGTCGACAACCTTATCTTTATGGATAGCATCAAATAATTTTTCATGTAATTTGTGCTCTAGCTCAAGTGTTTCTAAAGCATAAAAAGCTTTTGCCATTGGCACCCAATCTTTCCGTGGAATCGCAGGCACACGTTTAAATACTATATCTTTTGGTAGATTATCAGCCCACTTATCTAAATATGGATCAAAGTTAAAACAATGAATACATCCATACCAAAACATTTCAATAACTTCAATTTTGCCGGGGGAATCAGTTGCAATAATTTCTTTTGTTTGTTTAAAATTGACACCGGGTTTTGGCTCAACAGTGAATGCCGTTGAAGTAAAAAAGATTAGAATGGCAAGTAAGAAATTTTTCATTATTTATCCTTGTTTGTAATTTAATTTTTAGGCCTTGTTAGTTTAATTAAGTTCGCCTTAAAACCTTCTTTTATAAGTTTTTCTCTCATCTCGCGGGCAGTTTCGTATTCTTCATAAGGCCCAACACTTACTCGATGAAAAGTACTATCACTTATTTTTGCCGACATAATGACAGATTCAAAACCCATTAAAGCAAGCTTGGCTTTTAAATTATCAGCTGGCTCTTGTCGCGAAAATGCACCGACTTGAATGTAGTAATCTACCAATCGATTTTCCTGTTTTGGTTCTTGAATTGGTTCATTAGCATAATTCGATGAGTCCTCAGGAAGAGTATTATAGAAATCAAAAGTTGTATCTTCATCGATATTAATAACATCATCTTCACCAATAGCAGAATTAACCTCTATACATGAGCCAATAGTTTCTTTAGAGACAAATGGGCTTTTGCCATTTGTTATAAACAATGTGACTGCAATAGAAACTAAGATTCCTAATAAAATTCCAACAAACAAACCATTTGTAAAAGGGGTGCCTTCAGCTTTTTTTTCTTTTATTGTTCGATAATCTTCACTCATTTAATATCCTCTACATAGAATCCGGTGCTGATATGCCTAACAGACTTAATCCATTTTTTAAAATTTGTTGTGTGGCATAAATAAGACTTAATCGTCCTAGCATTATTGATTCGTCCTTAACTAAGAACTTGGAATCATTATAATAGCTGTGAAATTCTGCGGCACATTCTTTTAAGTAATTAGCAATTTGATGAGGCGCAAGATCTTTAGAAGCAGTTTCGATTAATTCAGGAAATTCGCTTATTTTTTTAATCAGTTTTTTTTCAAGGAGAGAATCATAACTATAGGGATGGTTATTGCTGAGAGAATTTATATTTCCCCCCCATTGTTTTAATACCCCCTCAATACGGGCATGAGCATATTGAATGTAATAAACAGGGTTATCATTGCTTTGTGTTTTTGCTAAATCAATATCAAAAATTAGTTGCGAGTCAGGGCGTCGAGAAACAAGAAAGAATCGGGTTGCGTCACAGCCAACTTCCTCAATTAAATCACTTAAAGTGACATAACTGCCAGCACGTTTAGAGATCTTAACTTCAGCACCGCCTTTGGTGACCGTTATCATCTGATGGAGAACATATTCAGGCCAATGGAGCGGTATATTTTTCTTCAAGCCTTGCAGTCCTGCTCTAACTCGATTAACAGTACTGTGATGATCGGCCCCTTGTTCATTAATAACGCGATGGAAACCACGCTCCCATTTATCTAAATGATAGGCAACATCAGGAACAAAATAAGTATAAGAACCATCACTTTTTTTCATGACCCTATCTTTATCATCACCAAATTGTGTTGATTTAAGCCAAAGCGCATCATCTTTTTCATAAGTAAAGCCATTACTTTTTAGTAACGACACAACTTCATCAACTTTTTTGTTTTTATAAAATGATGATTCCAGGCTGTAGACATCAAATTTGATTTTGAAATTGGCTAGATCTTGATCTTGTTCATTGCGTAAATAGGCAACACTAAATTTTTTAATACAATCATCATCTGCAATATCACCATGAGACTCTATTATCTCTTCACCACAATTGATTGAAAGGCCCATCATATAGGAATCAGCAATTTCTTTTATATAGTCACCGCGATATCCGTCAGCAGGAAAATCATCATTATCAACATCAATATTGAGACATCGTGCTTTTACGGATTTTGTTAAATTATCAATTTGGGCACCTGCGTCATTGTAATAAAATTCACGCGTCACTTGCCAACCACTAAATTCCAGTAAGCGAGCTAGACTATCGCCGATTGCTGCACCACGACCATGACCGACATGCAGCGGACCGGTAGGGTTAGCAGAAACAAATTCAATTTGTATTTTTTTATTGCCCCCTTTTGTATTTCTGCCGTAAGCTTTTTTTTGTTGAAGAATTTCTTGAATGACTGAAATCAACGCTTCATTTTTTAGAAAAAAATTAATGAAACCAGCACCAGCAATTTCAATTTTTTTAAATAAATTATTTTTTTCAATATTATCAATAATGCTTTGTGCAATTTCCCGAGGGTTTTTTTTGACTTGTTTTGCGAGCACCATAGCAATATTAGTTGAGAAGTCGCCATGCTCAATTAGCTTGGGCCGTTCAAGAGTGATTTGCTCTTCAGAAATTACCACATTTAGAGATTGAATCGCGTGGTAAAGTAAAGTAGTTAGGTTAGCTTTCACAAGGTTAAAATAATAAAAAATAATATTTTAACCTATCCTACGCAATTCTTAATTGAGGAATCCATTTATTAGATGAAACCCAGTGAAAAAATAATTAAAGTGGCATTAAATGTTCCTGTTAATGATTTGTTTGATTATGTTGCAGAAAATGAAGCTATTCAAATTGGCCAATACGTTAAAGTCCCTTTTGGTAAAAGAAATTTGATTGGCGTCGTGTATGGCTTTTCAAATTCTTCTAAGATTGAAAAAAATAAATTAAAAAAAATTATTCATGTCGATCAAGAGATATTATTTGATAAGAATTTATTAAAATTACTTTCTTTTGTTTCTGATTACTATCAGTTTCCAATTGGCCAAACAATAATGTCGGTTGTGCCTGCAAGAATAAAACAAGACAAAAGTCATATTAATAGGGTTGAACGCTTAATAGAGCCAACAAAAATATTAACCCAAGTCTCGATAGAGGATTTACCAGGACGACAAATAAGATTAAGAAAGTTGGCACAGATTTTATTAAAGGGCCCCATTCGCCAAACAGCATTAGCCAAATTAATGACTAATGCCCTGCCCTTAATTAAAACACTTGAAGTTGCGGGATTATGTTCAACAAAGGAGTGGCAGCTTGAGCAAGAGGTATTTAAAAAAGATTTACCACCGCAGCTGACGTCTGAACAAAAAATTATTACTGAGAAAATTTTAAATGCAGGGGGTTTTAACGCATGGTTAGTTCATGGGGTGACGGGTAGTGGTAAAACTGAAATTTATCTAAAACTAATAGAAAAATTAATTCAAAACGAGCAACAAGCTTTAGTATTGGTTCCGGAAATTAATTTAACACCTCAATTAGAGAGTCGTTTCCGACGAAGGTTTAATGACCAAAAAATTGTTGTGCTCCATAGTTTTATGTCAGACCGGGAACGGTTGAAGCATTGGCAATGGGCAAAGTCAGGTGAAGCAAATATAGTGATTGGAACTCGTTTAGCAATTTTTACGCCAATGCGTAATCTGGGGTTAATTATCATAGATGAAGAACATGACATGTCATTTAAACAACAAGAGGGTTTAAAATATCACGCTCGGGATGTCGCGCTTGTGAGAGCAAAAGAGTTAAATATCCCAGTAGTTATGGGCACAGCAACACCATCGCTTGAATCATGGTTAAATGCAAAGCCTGCCATAAAAAAATATAATTACTTAAGTTTAAGTACCCGTGCGATAGCAGGGGCTCATTTACCTAGCATTAAACTCATTCCCTATGAAAAAGATTTCTCTAATAATTTGTCAAAAGAGATATTAGAGGCTATCGATGAGCGAATTAAAAATAACCAACAAGTTTTAATCTTTATAAATCGTCGTGGATATTCACCAGTATTGGTCTGTTCCAGTTGTGGATGGACACCAAATTGTCAAAGATGCTCCAGCAAACTAGTCTATCATCGGCAACAGAATAAAGTTAAGTGCCATCATTGTGATTACCAAAAATCTACTCCTGCGCAATGTCCTGATTGTGGTAATTTAGATTTGTTTCCAGTTGGCAAAGGCACACAACGTATTGAAGATATTATCGAAAAGCAATTCCCAAAGGCAAAAATTTTAAGAGTAGACAGAGATACTATGCGTTCAAAGCAGGCCCTTAATGATTTGTACCATCAAGTCAATGAAGGTGAGGTGGATATCTTGGTAGGAACACAGATGCTATCTAAGGGCCATGACTTTAAAAAGTTATCCTTAGTTGTCGTATTGGAAATAGATCAAGCACTTTACAGTACAAATTTTCGTGCAACGGAGAGAATATTTTCACAATTGACCCAGGTGGCCGGAAGATCAGGCCGAGCATTAATTCAGGGCGAGGTATTGATCCAAACAAATTTTCCAAAACACCCCCTATTTTATTACCTTAAAAAACATGATTTCTCTGGATTTGCCGATTTATTGCTACAGGAAAGAAAACAAATGAATTTTATTCCGTTCAGCCATATGGCTATTTTTACTGTTCAAGCAAAAAAGCTAACTTATATAGATGCAGTTATTGAACAAGGAATCAAAGAAATAAACAACATTAGAACTTCAGTACAATTTTTTGGGCCCGTTCGACCGGTCATGGAACGCTTGAAAGGCTTTGAGAGGGTGCAAATTTTTTTCCAGGCAAATGATCGAAAAGATCTGCATCAATTTTTAAAAAAATGGATACGTAATATGCAGGGGTTACCTGAAACTAAACGTGTTAAATATGCACTTGATGTTGATCCAATTGATTTTTAAAGTTGTAATATACATTTGTATACAATGATTGATTTAACAATAGACAGCGGATGTAGTTCAATGGCAGAACGTGAGCTTCCCAAGCTCAATATGCGGGTTCGATTCCCGTCATCCGCTCCAAAAATGAATGAATAATTTAATACCAAATGTTATGACATTTTCCGCAACTGACCCAAGTGGTGGAGCGGGAATGCAAGCAGATATTTTAACGTTAGCTAGTTTAGGTTGTCATCCGCTATCAGTGGCAAGTGGGATTTCTGTTCAAGATACTATCGGGGTGGATAGTTTAATGCCTCTTGGTTCGGATTGGATTAATGATCAAGCACGTTCTATTTTAGAGGATATTGAAGTGGCAGCATTCAAATGCGGCCTTTTAGGGAGTGCAGAGAATATTGCCATTGTGGCAGAAATTGTTGCCGATTATCCAGATATTCCATTGATATTAGACCCTATTCTGGCTTCAGGAAGAGGTGACGATTTGGTTGATGCAACCATGATGCGAGCTATGGCGGAATTATTATTTCCACATGCTTTAGTAATAACACCAAACAGTTATGAAGCTCGAAGACTGGTTATTCGAGATGAAGAAGAATTTATGGATCTTACCCTGGATGAATGTGCTAGCCGTTTAAAAAAATTAGGCTGTAAAAATATTTTGATTACAGGCACTCATGAGCAATCCGATTCCGTTATTAATACTCTTTACGCATCGACGGGTCAAAAAATTCCATATTATTGGGAGCGCTTGCCGGGCTCCTATCACGGTTCAGGCTGTACCCTTGCTTCTGCTATTGCTGGCTGTATAGCACGAGGATTAGATTTTGAAGAGGCAATTGACGAAGCACAAAACTTTACATGGCAAACATTAAAAAATGCGTTCAAACCAGGAATGGGACAATTTATTCCTGATCGATTTTTTTGGATCAATGAAGACGAAGACGATGGAAAGTTCACACATCATTAAGGGTTTATATGCAATTACGCCCGATGAAACTGATACAGAAAAATTACTTCATCAAATTGAATTAATTCATAGCGGAGGCTGTCGATTATTACAGTATCGAAATAAAAAATTAGCCTTATCGGCTTTAATTGATCAAGCAGAACAAGTAAAAGAATTATGCAATCGTTTAAATATGACGTTAATTATTAATGACAATGTCGACATTTGTTGTAATTTAGATGCAGATGGTGTGCATTTAGGAGAAAATGACGACACGATCGAAACAGCACGTGAAAAATTAGGTGCTGATAAAATTGTTGGACTTTCTTGTTACAATTCTATCGAGCGCGTTAAACTGGCCATAGAAAAAAAAATAGACTATGTTGCGTTAGGAGCATTTTTTCCAACACAGACGAAACCGAATGCATCTCAAGTTTCACTCGAATTTTTGAGCCAGGTTAAAACCATGTGCCCCCTGCCAGTGGTGGCAATTGGTGGCATTACTATTAATAACGCTTCAATATTAATTCGACATAAAGTCGATGCAATAGCTGTCATCAATGGGCTCTTTGGGACACAAAATATGACTGATATGACAACAAACTTTACAAAATTATTTGTGTAAATTTATGGATAAAAATAAACAATTATTTCAGCAATCTCAATTGATAATTCCTGGTGGAGTCAACTCCCCGGTGCGAGCATTTGGCTCGGTAGGGGGTACGCCTATATTTTTTAAACGGGCAAAAGGCAGTCGTCTATGGGATGAGAATGATAAAGAATACATTGATTATATTAATTCTTGGGGGCCAATGATTCTTGGCCATGCTCATCCTGAGGTAATTAAGGTAGTTCAAGAGGTTGCCGAGAGCAGCTTATCTTTTGGCGCGCCAACCGAACGTGAACTCATTATGGCTGAGACAATTGTGCGTTTGGTGCCAAGCATTGAACAAGTACGATTGGTTAGTAGTGGCACTGAAGCAACCATGAGTGCAATTCGGGTAGCACGGGGATACACATCGCGTGACAAAATTGTTAAGTTTGAGGGCTGTTATCATGGCCACGCTGACGCACTGCTTGTCAAAGCCGGTTCTGGTGCGCTTACTTTTGGCCAGCCAAGTTCAGCGGGCGTACCTCATGATGTGGCCAAAGATACGCTAACCTTACCCTACAATAACACTCAGGCGCTGAAAGATTTGTTTGATCGACTAGGTGATGAAATTGCCTGCGTTATTATTGAGCCCGTTGTTGGTAATATGAATCTTATTGTGCCCGAGCAAGAATTTTTAGAGACTCTTAGACAGCTTTGCACGCATCATGGTGCCGTGTTGATTTTTGATGAAGTCATGACAGGTTTTCGGGTTGCACTCGGTGGCGCACAAGAGCTTTTTAACGTTTTGCCAGATATGACTACCCTTGGTAAAGTTATTGGAGGCGGTTTGCCCGTTGGTGCATTTGGCGGAAAAAAAGAAATAATGAGTCAGCTAGCGCCATTAGGTCCTGTTTACCAGGCGGGAACATTATCCGGCAACCCTGTCGCTGTTGCTGCAGGCTTAAAAACACTAGAATTAATTCAACAAGAGAATTTTCATGTGCAATTGGCTGACATGACTAATAAATTAGTTACAGGGCTTACGCAGATAGCAAGGGAGCAAGGCAAAGAATTTACGGCGAGAAATGTAGGTGGCATGTTTGGCCTCTATTTTTCCGCAACAGCGCCTAATAGCTTTGATGAAGTAATGGCATCTGATAGAGAAAGTTTTAACAAATTCTTTCATTTAATGCTTGAACAAGGAATCTATTTTGGGCCATCTGCATTTGAAGCTGGATTTGTATCCGCAGCACACACAGAACATGATATTCAACAAACATTAAATGCAGCTCAAGTTGCCTTTGAGGCATTATAAAATGTTACGACTTTATCTTTGCAATCATTGAATAAATAAGTAAAAAGCCTTATTATTCAAGGTTCCGTTAAATTTTAAACGTTTACAAATGACATTTATAAAAAAACCTATTAAACAGGGTTTGTACAATCCAAAAAATGAGCATGATTCATGTGGTGTTGGCTTTGTTGCAAATATCCATGGTAAGAAGAGCCATCAAATCGTGCAACAAGGGCTTGAGATCCTAACTAACCTAACGCATCGTGGTGCCACAGGTTATGATCCGAAATTAGGCGATGGCGCAGGCATTCTTTTGCAATTACCAGACAGTTTTTTTCGTGCAGAGGCGAAAAAATTAAATATTAATTTACCTGATGAGGGATATTTTGGCATCGGTATGTTATTTCTTCCTCAAAGTGAAAAAAATAGAAAGCAATGCGAAACAATCGTTTCACAAATTATTAAAGAAGAGGGTCAAGAAGAACTGGGTTGGCGTGATGTTCCAGTAAATAATAAAGATATCGCAGATGCTGCCAAACATGTTGAGCCAATTACTCGTCAAGTCTTTATTGGTCGAGCAGCTGAAGTGTATTCACAAGATGCGTTTGAAAGAAAGCTTTTTGTGATTAGAAAGCGGGCAGAAAATGCAGTCGCTGCATTGGATTTCAAAGATCCGGTAAAATTTTATATTAACTCCATGTCATCTCGTACCATTGTTTACAAAGGTATGCTGCTGGCTTGTGAAGTTGGAAACTACTATCAAGATCTGCTGCAAGAATCAATGATATCTGCGCTGGCCTTGGTTCACCAACGCTTTTCTACCAATACTTTTCCTGCCTGGGATTTGGCTCACCCCTATCGAATGATTGCTCATAATGGCGAAATTAATACCGTCAGGGGAAATATTAATTGGATTAATGCCCGCCATGAAAAAATGCAATCTGATTTACTGGGTGATGATTTAGAAAAACTATGGCCATTAATTGATGAGACGCAATCAGATTCTGCTAGCTTTGATAATTGTTTGGAATTACTGGTTGCCGGTGGGTATAGCTTGCCACACGCAATGATGATGTTAATTCCTGAGGCCTGGTCAAGAAACCCATTAATGAATGAGGAAAGAAAGTCTTTTTACGAATACCATGCTGCCTTAATGGAGCCATGGGATGGTCCAGCAGCCGTTGCTTTTACCGATGGCCAGATGATCGGCGCAACTCTTGATCGAAACGGATTAAGGCCAGCGCGTTATTTAATGACCGATGATGGTGTTGTCATGATGGCTTCCGAAATGGGTGTTTTAAAATTTCCTGAAGAAAAAATTATTAAAAAGTGGCGTTTGGAGCCAGGAAAAATGCTCCTTATTGATTTGCAGGCAGGTCGAGTTATTGACGATGAAGAAATTAAAAAATTGTTATCCAACGAAAAACCTTACGCCAAATGGATAAAACAATCTCGATATTTTTTAGGTGATTTAAAAGCTGTCGATACGGAATTAGTAATGCATGAATCCTTACTTGATACCCAACAAAATTTTGGATTTACGCAAGAGGATATTAATTTTATTTTAAAACCGATGATTGAAACGGGGCAAGAAGCATCAGGCTCAATGGGTAATGATGCTGCATTACCTGTTCTCTCAAATCGCCCTAAACTCATCTATAACTATTTTAAACAGTTATTTGCACAAGTAACAAATCCACCAATAGATCCCATACGTGAAGAAATTGTTATGTCGTTGGTTACCTACATTGGGCCCCGTCCAAATTTATTAGGTATTAATGAAAAAACCGCACCAATGCGTTTAGAAGCAAGTCAGCCGGTATTAAGTTTAGAAGAATTAGAACAATTAAAAAAAATAGACGCACTCACGCAGAATCAATTTAAGTCTATTGTTATTGATATCACTTTTGAAGTTGAAGGCCAATCAGCATCGCCTGCTGCAATGAAAAACAAATTAGATGCCCTTTGTGATGATGCTAATACAGCAGTGAAAGCTGGCTATAACATTATCATCCTCTCTGATCGGAACGTATCACGAAATAGACAGGCAATCCCAGCATTGTTAGCTTGCTCAGCAACCCATCAACATTTGGTTAAGGCGGGCAATCGAACCAATACAGGTTTAGTCGTAGACACTGGCTCAGCAAGAGAGGTACACCATTTTGCACTTTTAGCTGGATATGGTGCAGAAGCAGTTTGCCCTTGGCTAACTATTGAAACTATCAATTCTTTAACGGATAACTTTATCGAAGCTCAAGAGAAATTTATAAAGGCAATTGGCAAAGGTCTGTATAAAGTTATGTCAAAAATGGGTATCTCAACATACCAGTCCTACTGTGGTGCCCAAATTTTTGAAGCAGTGGGATTAAATCAAAAATTTATTGATCAATATTTCACTGGTACGGCAACAAATATTGAAGGAATTGGTATTGATGCAATTGCGCAAGAGGTTGATCGTATGCACGCCGCAGCATTTGGCGACGATCCAGTGCTTTCCAACGCATTAGATGCTGGGGGTGAATATGCATTTCGCATTCGTGGAGAGGAACACATGTGGAACCCAGAGTCAATTGCGAAACTCCAACACTCTACAAGAACAAATCAATACGATACTTATAAAGAATATGCCCAATTAATTAATGACCAATCACACCGCCATAAAACGTTAAGGGGTTTATTTGTATTTAAATCATCCACCTCCATTTCAATTGACGAAGTCGAGCCAGCGACAGAAATTGTGAAACGTTTTGCTACGGGAGCTATGTCACTAGGATCGATTTCAACAGAAGCACATTCGACGTTGGCTGTTGCCATGAATCGTATTGGAGGTAAATCGAATACAGGTGAAGGCGGCGAGGATGCAAAACGTTTTATTCCAATTTTGAAAAATACATCGATAGCAGAGCATCTGGGTAAAGATATTATCGAGTCCAATTATGAATTAAAAGCTGGTGATTCAATGCGTTCTAGAATTAAGCAGGTTGCCTCTGGGCGTTTTGGTGTAACTGCGGCTTATTTATGCGCTGCGGATCAGATTCAAATAAAAATGGCACAAGGAGCAAAACCTGGAGAGGGCGGTCAATTACCCGGACACAAAGTCAGCGCTTACATTGCTAAATTAAGATTTTCAGTGCCCGGAGTTGGCCTTATCTCACCACCACCACATCATGATATTTATTCAATTGAAGATTTAGCTCAGTTAATTCATGATTTAAAAAATGCTAACCCAAATGCTGATATTTCCGTGAAGCTAGTGTCAGAAACTGGTGTGGGCACGGTTGCTGCGGGTGTCGCAAAAGCAAAATCTGACCACATAGTTATCGCTGGGCATGATGGTGGAACGGGAGCTTCACCTATATCATCGATTAAACATGCTGGTACACCCTGGGAAATTGGTCTGGCAGAAACACAACAAACATTAGTGCTTAATCAACTTCGGGGCAGAGTAATTCTGCAAGTTGATGGACAAATGAAAACAGGTCGCGATGTTGCAATTGGCGCTATGTTAGGTGCTGATGAGTTTGGTTTTGCAACGGCACCCTTGGTTGTTGAGGGCTGCATTATGATGAGAAAATGCCATCTCAATACATGTCCTGTAGGTATTGCAACGCAAGATCCCGAACTAAGAAAACGTTTTAAAGGCCAACCTGATCATGTGGTTAATTTCTTTTTCTTTATTGCAGAGGAAGTGCGAGAAATCATGGCCTCACTTGGTATTAAAAAATTTAATGATTTGATAGGCCGCAGTGATTTACTTGATATGCAAAAGGGTATTGAGCATTGGAAAATCCAAGGCCTAGATTTTAGTCGTATTTTCTATCAACCAATACTTGAGCATGAGGTTGCTCGTTATCATGTTGAGAATCAAGATCATGGCTTAGATAAAGCATTAGATCATGAGATTATTAGACAAGCCTTGTCAGCGGTAGAGACAAAAAAACCAATTGAGTTTGCTATTCCCATTACTAACACTAATCGAACGGTGGGGACATTACTTTCTCATGAGGTGGCGAAACGCTATGGAAATGAAGGTTTAAATCCAGGTACTATTAAAGTCAATTTAAATGGAACAGCCGGACAAAGTTTTGGTGCTTTCTTAGCAAAAGGAATTACGTTTAATTTGCATGGCGAAGGTAACGACTATGTTGGTAAAGGGTTATGTGGAGGAACAATTATTATTCAGCCACCAGCAAACTTTAAAGGCATTGAGGGCAATAATATAATTGTTGGGAATACCGTTATGTATGGCGCTACTAGCGGTGAAACCTACTTTAGAGGGATTGCAGGTGAACGTTTTTGTGTAAGAAATTCCGGTGCAAGTGCGGTCGTTGAAGGTTTAGGTAACCATGGGTGTGAATATATGACGGGTGGTACGGTCGTTGTCCTCGGATCAACAGGACAAAATTTTGCTGCTGGCATGTCTGGCGGCGTTGCTTATATTTATGATCCAACTAATAGTTTTGAAAAATTTTGTAACCCTACAATGGTGAGTTTGGAAAAAATTGAAAAAGATTCTATGCAGCCAAAAATCGCTAGACATTTAAATTTGGCAGATGAAGTTATTTTAAAAGGCTTAATTGAAAATCACGCCAATTATACAAATAGTCCGATAGCAAATTCAATTCTTGAAAATTGGGAAAATGAATTGAACAATTTTGTTAAAGTTATGCCTCATGAATATCGACGCGCTTTAAATGAGTTACATCAGGCAACATCTAAGGAGGCAGCTTAAGTGGGAAAAGTAACAGGTTTTATGGAATATCCTCGACTTGATGAAGGATATATTCCGCCTTCCGAAAGGATTAAAAATTACAAAGAATTCGTGCTTCATTTATCTGATGAAGAAGCCAAAATTCAAGGTGCGCGTTGCATGGATTGTGGCATCCCATTTTGTAACAATGGCTGCCCAGTAAATAATATTATTCCAGACTGGAATGATTTGGTATACCAGCAAAATTGGCGTGCAGCTATTGATGTCTTACACTCGACGAATAATTTCCCAGAATTTACTGGTCGAATTTGTCCAGCACCATGTGAGGCAGCATGTACATTAAATATTAATTCTGATGCGGTGGGCATAAAATCCATTGAGCATGCAATTATTGATAAAGCCTGGGAAAATAATTGGGTTGTGCCACAACCGCCAAAACATAAAACGGGAAAAAAAATTGCAATTGTTGGTTCTGGCCCTGCAGGCTTAGCTGCAGCTCAACAATTAGCAAGAGCAGGTCATGCGGTTGATGTGCTAGAGAAAAATGATCGAATTGGCGGCTTGCTTCGTTATGGTATTCCTGACTTTAAGATGGAAAAAACACACATTGACCGTCGTATGGAACAAATGGAAGCTGAAGGGGTTTGCTTTAAGCCCAACCAGAATGTGGGTGGAAATATTTCTCCTGATCAATTGGTAGATGAGTATGATGCAGTAATTTTAGCTGGTGGAGCTGAATGGCCACGAGACCTCCCTGTGCCTGGACGTGAGTTGGATGGTGTGCATTTTGCGATGGACTTTTTGCCCTCACAAAACAAAGTGGTAGCAGGCGATAAAGTTAAAGAACAAATTACAGCAACTGGAAAACATGTCGTTGTAATTGGCGGCGGCGATACAGGGTCTGATTGTGTTGGCACTTCTAATCGTCATGGTGCCGCTTCCGTAACGCAATTTGAATTGATGCCCCAACCCCCGGAGCAGGAAAATAAAGAACTTGTTTGGCCTTATTGGCCATTAAAATTAAGAACATCCAGTTCACACGAGGAAGGTTGTGAACGTGACTGGTCAGTGGCAACAAAATCATTTGTTGGTGAGAACGGTAAAGTTAGAGAATTAATTGCATCTAAGGTTGAATGGAAAGATGGAAAGATGCAGGAAATGCCAAATTCCGAATTTAAAATGAAGGCAGACCTTGTTCTCTTAGCTATGGGCTTTCTCGGACCACAACAAAATTTATTAGACCAATTTAAAGTAGATAAAGATCAACGAGGTAATGCAAAAGCTGCAACCGAAGGTGAAAATTGCTACGCTACTTCTCGTAAAAAAGTATTTGCTGCCGGAGATATGCGCCGCGGTCAATCATTAGTTGTATGGGCAATCAGAGAAGGTCGTCAATGTGCACGTTCCGTTGATGAATTCTTGATGGGCAAAAGCTCATTACCACGCTAAGCCATCTAGTCTTCAAGGCTTTTCTGTAAACAAAATAAGAAGCATTTTCTATGACGGATCTAAAAAACGATGCTATTTTAAAAACGTTAAGAGGTGAAAAAACTTCTTATACCCCTTCTTGGATTATGCGACAAGCAGGAAGATATTTACCTGAATATCGTGCTACCAGAAAAAATGCAGGGAGTTTTTTAGAGCTTTGCAAAAATACTGATTTTGCTACTGAAGTTACATTGCAACCGCTTGACCGATACCCTCTTCTTGATGCTTCAATTTTATTTTCAGATATATTAACTGTGCCTGACGCGATGGGATTAGGACTTTATTTTGTTGAGGGAGAAGGACCTAAATTCAAGCACCCATTAACGGACGAATCATCGATACAAAAATTAGATATCCCAGATATTGAAGATGCACTATCTTATGTTTTTAATGCGGTAAGAAGTATTAAAGTGGCTTTAAATAGCCGCGTCCCATTGATTGGTTTTTCAGGAAGTCCATGGACACTTGCTACCTATATGGTTGAAGGCCAAGGCGGCACAGATTTTTTGACTATCAAAAAAATGGCTTATTCAAGGCCCGACCTAATTCATCATATTTTAAAAATTACCACAGAATCGGTAAGTAAGTATTTAGCACTTCAAATTGATGCTGGCGCTGATATTGTGATGATTTTTGATTCATGGGGAGGCGCATTGGCAGATAATGAATACGAACCTTTATCTTTAAATTACATGAAAGTTATTATTCATAACCTTAATTTAATGGGTTATCAAGATACACCCAAAATAATTTTTACTAAAGGTGGCGGACAGTGGCTAGAAAAACAAGCTAACAGCGGCGCTGATGCTTTGGGCATAGATTGGCAAACGAATATAGGTGTTGCTAGAAAAATGGTTAACAACCAATTAACTTTACAGGGCAATATGGATCCCTCAATATTATTATCAACACCCAAAGCGATTGAAGCTGCCGCCAAACAAATTATTGATGACTATGGCTACGGTGAGAGACATATTTTTAACTTGGGTCATGGTATAACGCAATTTACTCCACCCGAAAATGTTCAGTGCTTACTTGAAACTGTTCGATCCTACAGCACCCAGTTCCATAACTAAATTTTTTAGAAGAATGGCTAAAATAAATCAAAATTCGTTTAAAGGGAAAAAAGGATTAACAAGAATTATTAATGCTTTTGCTTTTTCAATGGCAGGATTTTATGCCGCTTTTAAAAATGAACATGCATTTAGACAAGAAATTTTTTTAGCACTAATTCTAATTCCATTAGGTGCTTTGATTGGTGAGAGTCCTATGCAAAAATCATTGTTGGTTTCTAGTATATTTTTAGTACTTATTGTTGAACTAATTAATTCAGGAATTGAAGCTACCATTGATCGCATTTCACTTAAAAAAAATGAATTAGCTAAACGTGCAAAAGATATAGCAAGTGCCGCTGTTTTTCTCACAATCATGAATGCTATTATTACTTGGATTATTATCTTATTTTTTTAATGATTTAGATATTTGCCCATAGTAATAATTGTTCTTCCATCGTGAGATTGTATTAGGTATGAGTTGCTGTGATCAATCAAATATAGCAACTCTTCTTGTTTAAGATGATCTTTGAGCGCTTGTATTGTTTTAAGCTTGAAATAGCGCAAATAACCACGATGGTTTATTTTTTTTCTGGCACCGTATCTAAGCAAAGCATGTTGAATAATCTCTGGAATATCTTGCACCTGACAGGCTAGTTCTTTTTTCATCATTTCTCCTAAAAAGGTGGCTAGTTTTCGCACTAGCCCTGCGAAGAAAGGAATTCTTAGGGGAATAATTACCTTGTCTTAATAATTCAGACGTTAAATTATTATTTTTGTCAGGATTTTTAATTTAAAAGCTTTTTAATTTTTTATATTTGCTAAACTTAACTTTCCATTAATTATTTTTTTAAAAATATGTATAAGAATGTTGCAATTCTTGGTGCCTCCAGTTCGATTGCACAAGCGATTATTAATCAGATTCATGCAGATTATCCAGATGCAAACATTTTTGCATTATCAAGAAAAGTATTAGCAGTTAGTAATGAAAAAATAAAATATTTTTCTATTAATTATGACGATGAATTTTCCATTGAGAAGGCAGCAAATCTTTCATCACAACATGGGCCCCTTGACTTAATATTTGTCGCTAATGGAATCTTGCACGACGAATCGACTAAGCCAGAGAAATCCATTCGAGATTTTTCAATTGCAAATTTTGAAAAGGTATTTAAGGTAAATACAATTTTGCCCGCCATGATGGCAAAATATTTTGTTCCAAAATTAAACAAAGATGAGCGATCAGTCTTTGCTGTTTTATCAGCTCGAGTTGGCAGCATCTCGGACAATAAATTAGGTGGCTGGTATGCTTATCGCGCATCTAAGTCTGCCTTAAATATGATTATAAAAAATCTAGCTATTGAAACAAATCGTTTAAATAAGCAAGCAATTATTTTAAGTTTACACCCTGGAACAGTTGATTCGCCTCTATCAAAGCCGTTTCAGAAAGGTATTGCTCAAGAAAAAATATTTAGCCCAGAAGTTGCTGCAATAAAATTACTTAGTGCCATTAAAAAAAGCTCTGTAAATGATACTGGCAGTTTTATCGCGTGGGACGAAAAAAAGATTACACCCTAAGGTTATCTATGATTGAGTTTGACCAGCCCATAGACAGACAAAATACAGATTCAATTCGATGGGATCGTTATGACAAGGACGTTATTCCCCTCTGGGTTGCTGACATGGATTTTAGGTCACCTGCCTGTGTCATAGAAGCCTTAAGAAAAAGAGTCGAGCATGGAATTTTTGGCTACACGCATGAGCCAAAAGAATTAAAAGAAAAAATAGTGGACTATGTTTACCTTCAATTTAATTGGAAGATCAGCGAAGATTGGATTGTATTTATTCCTAGTGTGGTATCAGGCTTATATTCTGCTGCTAGTCAATATGCAAAAAAAGACGACCATATTTTAGTGCCTCGCCCGGTATACCATCATTTGAGATGGGCACCGCAAAAAGCAGAACGTGATTTTTCTGAGGTAGAGTTAATTTGTGAAAATAATCGAATATATATAAATGAATCTACTTTACAAGATCGCAAAGAAAAAAACACTAGACTTTTCATGTTCTGTAATCCACATAATCCGGGAGGTACGGTCTACAGTAAAAAAGAACTTGAGGCGATAGCTAACTTTTGTATAAAAAATAATATTCTAATTTGTTCCGATGAGATTCATGCTGGTATGGTGCTAGATGATAAGAAACATATACCAATTGCTAGCATCTCAAGTGAGATATCTAAAAAAACAATTACATTAATGTCGTTGAATAAAACATTTAATTTTCCCGGTGTTGGAACTGCATGGGCAATTTCAGAAAATAAAGAATTAAGAGACAGTATTAGGCAGGGTGTAGGGACAATAATTCCTGAAACGCAGATTTTTGGCTACACATCGACTTTAGCGGCACTTGATGAAGGTGAGGCATGGAGAAAAAATTTATTACAATATTTGAAGAAGAATCGTAAATTAGTTCAAGAAAAAATGACAACAATTAAAGGATTAAATCTTTATACCATTGAGGCAAGCTATCTTGCATGGATATCTTACGAAAAATCGCAATACAAAGACCTTTCAAAATTATTCGTTGACCATGGAGTAGCAGTTCAACCAGGATCAATGTTTAATGAAGATAAGCATTTTCGCCTGAATTTTGCGACACAAAGCAATATTTTGGAGGAAGCATTAGTTCGAATTCAAAGAGCGTTAAAAAATTGAATTTGCGAATAAAAAAAGCTCCCCAGGATACTGAGAAGCTTTAATAAATACTACTTAATTTCTGGGCTGAGTTCTAAATCTGCACCACCGTCTTCAGCTGATGGATTAAACCCACCGTTTCCACCAATCAATAAAGCATCTGTTGAGTGAAATGGTTTTGAATCTGATGCTTCAGCAGCACTCGATGATTCATCAGCAGCAGCTGTATCCGCTGAAGTAGCAGAATTATCGCAAGCAAAAAGAAAAGTTGTTGCGAGAAAAATAAAAAACAATCTAAACATACGGATTCCTTTAATTTTTAAAATTTCAAATTGAATTATTCAATTTGTAAAAAAATATTAACACTCCTGTAAATTTTTACAACAGAAAGTACGATTTACCGATAAATAATTATTTAATTTTTATAAGCAATTCGTTTCTGCGCAAGAAGGGTAAAGTCCATGGAGGGTCATAGCGAGCAATTTGAACGTTGCCATCTAACTCATAATTATTCTTAATAATGTATTTATTTAACAAATCAATTTTTTCATTAAAGCTTGATTCTCTTACCAAGCCAGAGAATATAATGACTGCATAGGTTTCAGAATCCTTTGCAATGATTTTAATTGATGTATTGTTTGGCCGAGGTAAATTATCTAATGAATACTCTGATGGCATTACAAAAGAGATTAACCATGCATGCTCATTTTTCTCAGAAATAACGGGAGCTGTCATTGCAATTTTTTTATTCTCAATTGAACTGATGACGGGAGCTGTCATTTCAATTTTGCTCGATTCATTGTTAGTTGAAGTATTATTGCCAAAAATAAAATCAGCTAATAATTTAAAACCAGCACTTGTTGCATCATCATAGGAACCCTTGACTTTTACCTCTGCAATAATTTTTGGTGCATAGCTTCTAATTTCAAAATCACCCTCTTTTTTAATTAAAGAAAATTCTGGCTCTTCTGTTGCCATAACGAGATAGGGTAAAAGTAATAGAAGTAAAAAGTTTAATCGCATTTATGTATTTGTCATATGTTTAATTCTTAAATAAGCATCGCGAGCGATACTTTTTCGATCCTTTAAGTTATTAATAGGAACATGAATAGTAACCTGAGCAGATAAATTATTGTTTTTTATAATTGTAAAAAATGATTTAAACAAATTTATATTGCCATAATAACTGCATACTAGTGTGGGAGTTTTATCTTGAAAATATTGAATACTGATGGGGAGAACTTCATACGTGCTGTATGCGACTGATTCAAATAAATTTGTTTTGAATGGTAAGACAGAAAAACCATCACCAGCTTTTCCTTCAGGAAAAAAACAAACACTTGTCTTTTCTAATGCTTGTTTAATTTTATAATTAATTTTTTTTAAATGATTAAATGACCCTCGGTCAATAAATATTGTATTAGCAGCAAAGGTAAGAAAATTTATAAAAGGCCAGCGTTTAATTTCTTTAGTAGCAATAAAACTAACTGGAGACAGTGAATTTATAATAACGATATCCAGCCAAGAGACATGATTAGAAACAATTAAATAATTTTTCTCTTTTGTAAATTTTTCTAAATTTAAATTGGTAATGATTGTGATTCGTAATGCTTTTAAAACTAGTTGCGACCAACTTCTGATAATCTTTTTTTTACTCATTTGGCTGAACAAAAAAAGACTTGGACTGATAACTAGCCCTGCGATAAATAACAATAAAACTAAAATACTCTTAATCAGTGAGGCGATCCTTTTTCAATACCTATGCCAGTTTGCGATCTAAAGAACTGATCATCAAATGAAATTCTTTCAGCGGTTGCTTGTTTTGATTTATCAGTAATTGAGAATAGCCAAATTCCAACAAAAGTAACAAGCATGGAAAATAATGCAGGATATTTATATGGAAAAATTGCTGTGCTATTTTTTAAAATATCTACCCAAACCACAGGACCTAATATAACTAAGATAATAGCCGTAATTAATCCTGCAGAACCACCAACAACCGCACCTCTGGTTGATAATTTTTTCCAGTAAATTGAAAGTAACAGGATTGGAAAGTTAGTACTCGCGGCAATGGCAAAAGCTAAACCCACCATAAAGGCAACATTTTGTTTTTCAAAAATAATACCGAGAAAAATTGCCAACGCACCTAAAGCAACCGTTGCATACTTTGATATTCGCATTTCTTTCTCTTCGGTGACGGCTTTTCCCAAAGCATTAGAATACAAATCATGTGAAATGGCTGATGCTCCAGCTAAAGTTAAGCCTGAAACAACCGCTAAAATCGTGGCAAATGCAACAGCAGAAATAAAACCTAATAAAAGATCACCACCAACTGCATGAGATAAATGGATGGCTGCCATATTATTATTTCCTATTAAAGTTTTACCATCTAATTGCAGGTATTGTGGCTCATTAAGCACAAGAACAATGGCACCAAAACCAATAATGAACGTTAAAATATAAAAATAACCAATAAATCCGGTTGCATAAACAACAGATTTTCTTGCCTCGACAGCATTTTTAACAGTAAAAAATCGCATTAATATATGGGGCAATCCAGCGGTACCAAACATCAGGGCAAGGCCTAAGGATATTGCGGAGATTGGGTCAGAAATTAATCCACCTGGCGCAAGAATAGCATCTAATTTTGGATGAGAGGCAACTGCCTGGGCAAAGAAATCATTAAAGCTAAAATGAAATTGTGCCAACACTAAGAAAGCAATGACAGTTGCTCCTGAGAGCAATAAGATCGCTTTAATAATTTGTACCCAGGTGGTTGCTAGCATTCCTCCAAAGGTGACATATAAAATCATTAATCCACCTACAATCGTAACTGCTGTCGCATAGGGCAAACCAAAAAGTAGCTCTATTAATTTTCCAGCACCTACCATTTGCGCGATAAGATAAAGAATTACAGTAAACAGCGAACCAAAAGCTGCGAGGGTGCGAATAGGCTTTTGCTGTAATCGAAAAGAGGCAACATCTGCGAAAGTATACTTCCCTAAATTTCTCAGGGGCTCTGCAATTAATAGAAGAATAATAGGCCATCCTACTAAAAAGCCAATGGAATAAATTAGCCCATCAAATCCAGTTAAAAAGACCAGGCCTGATATGCCTAAAAAAGATGCGGCTGACATAAAATCACCAGAAATTGCTAATCCATTTTGTAAGCCAGTAATATTTCCACCCGCGGTATAAAAACCACTGGCTGTTTTTGATTTATTTGATGCCCAATAAGTAATCATCAGCGTGACAGCCACAAAAGCGGTAAACATGATGATGGCAGTTACATTTGTGTTGGAATCAATTTGCATATTATTTTAATTGAAGCTGAATTTTTTTTATCAGAGGCTCTAATTTTTTATTGGCTTGATAAACGTAAATTAAAGTAACAGCAAAAATAAGCAAAATTAGGATAAAACCCAATACTATGCCCATTGAAAAAAAACTATTGCCTATTAATTGCCCAAAAAAACTTGGGTAAAAAGCAATAACAGATATAAAGGAGAAATAGGCAATTATGGTTATAGACAATAAGAAGAAGATGATTTTTTTTCTAGCAATGAGTAATTGTTGATAGGCTTTACTATCTCTCATTTTTCATCCAAGGCATAAACATTAATAAAATCACCTTGCTTGTAGCCTAGGATTTTATTTCCCCCAGCAACAACTGCAATATATTGTTTACCATCAATCATGTATGAAATGGCAGGGGCATTTACTCCAGCATTAGTTTTATGTGTCCATAATAATTCACCGGTTAGTGCATTTAGAGCATTAAAGCTTCCATTTCCTTCACCGACAAAAACTAAATTACCTTGCGTGGCAAGCGTTCCTCCAACCAAAGGATCTTCTGTGTCATGCTGCCATAAAATTTTTCCAGTAGATAAATCTATAGCTGACAAGATTCCCCATTGATCCTCGTCGGCTGGTTCCGAGGATACGTATCTTTGCGTATTTTCGCCGATATATTTCTCATGCAGGGTATATTTAATCGGCGCATGAATTGCAGAAACAAACGCGATATGCCGATCAACATTGATACTAACGGGCGACCAATTCGATCCACCTAAAATACCAGGGTAGATGATAGTTCCTGCCTCTGTTGCCTCGGCAAACATATTTTTTTGAGGAACAAATGCGTCAGATTTTAATATTAATTCACCGGTATTACGATGGTGTATATAAAGCCAACCTGTTTTACCAGCTTGACCTACAGCTGGCACAATCTTATTATCTACTATGGTGTGAAATAAAACAGGCGGACTAGCAACATCATAACCCCACAAGTCATGAGGGACTTGCTGGTAATGCCATTTTAATTTTCCAGTATTGGCATCCAAAGCAAGCAAGGAAACAGTATAAAGGTTGTCACCGGGTCTTGTTTCTCCGCTCATTTGTGGCGAGGGATTACCCGTTCCAAAGAATAAAGTATGTGTATCTTTATCTATGGCGGGGGTTGTCCAAGCAGAACCACCCCCAAATTTTGCAGCATCTGGATAAGTCGCTAAACTTTCTTTCTCATACATTAGATCTCGATTCAGCACCTCACCATCCTTGGTATAGTTACTCATCTCACCTTCCCAGCCAATTTCAGCAATAGTATTAAATTGCCATATTTGCTGACCTGAATAAATATCATAGGCAGCTAGGAATCCGGATCTGCCAAATCCATTATTTATTCCAACAACTGCATTCAATGATTGGTCTTCTGTATTATCAATATGTAATCCATAACCTACGCCAGTGATACCAATAATCACTTTATTTTCATAAACAATAGGCGCCATATTGATACCAACTCCAGTGCCGCCGCTCATTTTTTTTTGCCGATTTGGATCGTCGATAGCTAGTTGATCAATAGACTCGGTTACCCCAAGATTATCTGCAATATTGATATCCCAAAGTTTTTGTCCTGTTTTAATATTTAATGATATTAGTCTTGCATCAACGGTGCCCATAAAGAGTTGTTGATCATGAATTGCCACACCTCTATTTGCAGGTCCGCAACACATGCCCCATTCTTTATTGCGATCATGTTCATAACGCCACAATTCTTTTCCAGTTTTTGCGTTGATTGCAATAACATGATTAAAAGGTAAGGATACAAACATGACGCCATCTTTCATGATCGGTGTTGCTTGAAAGGTACCTCTTATTCCAGTTCGATATTGCCAAGCTAATTTTAGTTGGCCAATGTTATTAACATTGATTTGATCTAATCTCGCATAACGCTGATTATTTAGGTCATTGCCATAGGTTGCCCACTCGACATCCTGTTTTTGACAGCCGCCAATTAGGAAAGTGATGGTAATAAGTAAAATAATAATTTTCATTTAGCTAAATGTGAAAATAGGTATGGAAAGAGTATCCATTTTATCAGCAATCTGAGTCATTTCTTGATTCGTGAGTCTTTCTAGAGTGAAAGCTGTTTTTTGCTCTGTGGGCCGAGCAAGGCTATATAAATGAATACTGTTTATTTGATTTTCATAGGGCTTAAGAAAATTAACATAGTCCTGGATTTCATTTGCACTTGGGAGCTGATTGTTAATTTTAGTTAGACAGGTTTGAATAATTGTTGGTGATACAGCAAGGGCTGATTCAAGATTTTTTTTTATCTGCTTCGTCGTTAAGTTAACCTGATTAATGATTTTAATTTTATCACTCTGGGTGGAATCGATTTTAAACCAGATTTCTTTTTCAAGAGATAGGCCTCGCCATGCAGCGGCTATTTCTTTTTTGTATAAATAGCTACCATTGGTAATGAGCCTGATTTTTATATCACTGGCAAGCTTATAAAAATCAAATTCTTCTTTAATTATTGTAATAACATTACTAAATTCTTTGCAAGCTGTCGGCTCTCCGTTACCTGAAAGCGCAATATCTTTAAATACCGTATTTGCATCTGTATGCTTATCTATAAAATCACCTTCAATTATTTTTTTTAGCCACTGTTTTAATTCAGATTTAAGTTGATCTAAATTGATGGGTTCAGGCTTACCTCT
The DNA here is from genome assembly GCA_017858095.1 of Methylophilaceae bacterium. GTDB lineage: Bacteria > Pseudomonadota > Gammaproteobacteria > Burkholderiales > Methylophilaceae > BACL14. Next base: position 32,545 of record JAFMCB010000002.1, read on the forward strand.
TTTTAAATCAGGTACTTCACAATATATGCACTGCCAATTACATGCATTATTGGTGTTTAAATTTATACCTAATGATAACCCGCCCGCTCTTCTTGATACGACGGGGTATACATAGCGACTGTTAAAAATATCGCGACTGTGATTTGTGACAATGAGTTTCATAATAAAAAAAATTTATAAATTATGATACGTTATTTAAACGAATAGTTCGCATGATCCAGAAAAGTGGTATCCAGATCATTAAAGATGAGCAGCATAGCGGTTAATTTTTATGGAACCACATTCTTCTTAGCGTCCCATCTTTATCGACTATAGAATGTTTTAATGCACCAAGGATATGAAAAATTAAAATTAGCAATAACAGTTGCCCAAAGATTTCATGAAATTCATAGAAGAGTTCTCGCATGGGCGTTGAATCTATACCAGGTAGAATTTTAATTCCAAACCATTTAACTCCATATTTACTACCAATGGACATCAAAATACCTGTCAATGGAATTAGAATCATTAGTAAATACAATCCATGATGTGCGGCGGTAGCAAAACGTTTTTCCCATGGCTTCATACTTGATAATAACGCAGGCGGTTTATGGGTAAAACGCCAGAAAATTCGAAAAAGCACAAATACAAAAAGTGTAACCCCAATGGATTTGTGAAAATTAAAATAAAAAGAGCGAGGTGACTCTGCTTCAGTGACCTCCCAGCTGTAAATACCAAGATTAAAAATATCAAAACTGATTTGTTTTGGAGCCTCTTTTGGTATATCTGTCATAAATATGCCAAGGATTAACATAAATATAATTGCAAGACCAATGAGCCAGTGAAGGAGGATAGCAACGTTATTGTATTGTTGCGATTTGTCTGAGAATGAGTAATTCTTTTTTACTTTTGCCATCAGTATTCCTAATTAAAATACTTTTCAAGTTTAATGTGTTCATGTTTAAATGGAAAGATGAAAACCAAGATTCTTTTTATTTTCTTGCAATTTTTTTTATGCTTTGAGTTGTTGGCTCAGCTCAATATGGTTGAGGTGCAACCGGGTTTATTTGTTCATCAGGGTAAACATTTAGATATTGAGGAAGGGTATGACGGCGATATATGCAATATTGGATTTATTATTGGCAAGCAATCAATAGCCGTTATAGATACAGGTGGTAATTTAAAGATTGGGCAAGATCTTCTATCTGAAATTCGTCGTCGTTCCGATTTACCGATTCATTACGTGATTAATACTCATGTTCATCTCGATCATATTTATGGCAATGCAGCCTTTTTAGAGGAGGGAGCAACTTACCTTGGCCATGAAAACCTTCCCAAGGCAATGCAATTAAGAAAAGCATTTTATGAAAAATTAAATTTAGATTTTATGGGTATTAAGTCAAATGAGTCCATCCAAATTCCGCCTTCGCAAACCATTAAAACCAACGAGGAAATAATAATAGATCTGGGAGACCGCCCACTTAAAATAAAAGCTTTTCCAGAGGCTCATACGAATACGGATATTACTATTTTGGATATCAATAGCAAGACATTATGGACGGGTGATTTATTATTTGTGGAGCGAACCCCCGTGATTGATGGGGACATTCATGGCTTTATTGATGTTTTGAGTGCACTTGAAAAAGAAAATTATAATATGGTTGTCCCCGGCCATGGAACACCCTCAAAGAATCCTGAGCAGGCCTTTGCAAAAATAAAAGCATACCTAAAAAAATTACGCGATGAAATTAGGCTTGCGATTGATAGTGGAATGGGACTCGATGAAGCGACGCAGACGTTAGTTCAGGATGAATCAACTAATTGGGTGTTGTTCAATATTCAAAATGCAAGAAATATAAATCGTGTTTTCCCTATGATGGAGTGGGAATAGGATAATTTATTTTTTCTTTTTACGGTTCGCACAAACATTATCAAGACTTAAAGCCATCTGAGGATGGGCTGCCATATATAAGAACCCACCAAATAAAGACAAATATTGTAACCCCTTTAATAAAAGGTCCTGATATACCGAGGGAGAAACCTCAGTAGGTATATTTCCCATAAACATAAAATAAGTCAGCGCCCAGATTAAAGAATAAATGGCAAACACGTAGGAGGTTAACTTTATTTTAAAGCCAAGGATAAGAAAAATACCAAACACGAGTTGAACAAGAATACTGATAGGTGCAAATATACCTGGCAATCCTTTAGACATAAGGTTGACTTGATATGCTTCGTAACCTTGAGGAGCATTTAAGATAAATTGAAGAATGAAGAGAATGCTTACAAAATATAAGCTACCTAGAAAAACTCTTGCAATCAGACCAATATATTTTTCCACAACAAATCCTTATTTTTAAATTTATAAATTATTCGAATAATGCCTTTTTATTGATTTCTTCGCAACTATTGATTCGTAAAATTTTTTTTATAAACAAATTTCTTTAACAAGTTTTTTTATTGGACTCGGTAAGGCTGCATTTTCAATTTCATTTTGTTCAAGCCATAATCCATTCTCAATATCATTTAAAATATTCGGATTATCTATGTTTGCTAAATGATAGATCATCTCTAATTTGTAATGAGAAAATGTTGCTAGTTTTTTACCGCCTGTTACGACCTTATATTGCCCATCAAGATTCTTTATCATCCATATTTGCAATTCTTTTTTAGAGATAAATTCGGGTAATGACCATAATCCTCTCCATACCGCCTGCTTTCTTCGCTTGATAAAAAAAATATTTTTTGCATTTTTTAGTATTAGGATATTTGTTTTTTTAAAGGGTAATTTTTTTACAGGTTTCTTGGCTGGAATTATTTGCGTTAAATTTTTTTGAAAGCTTTGACAGTTTTTTATTAACGGGCATTCTGTGCAGCGGGGTTTAGATCTAATACAAATTGTTGCGCCAAGGTCCATAATTGCTTGAGTGTAAATTTGAATATCATGTTTGGGTAAATTCTCTTGCGCGATTTGCCATAATTTTTTTTCGACATTTGTTTTTCCTGACCATTCCTCTATCGCATAAAAACGACAGAAAACTCTTTTGACATTGCCATCCAGAATTGGGTAGTTTTGCTTGAATGAAAAAGCACAAATGGCACCTGCGGTTGAGCGACCAATGCCAGGTAATTGAATAATTTCTTCAAAATTACAGGGAAAGATTCCTTCATGCTTTGTTAGAATTATATTAGCTGCATCATAGAGATTTCTCGCCCGACTGTAGTAGCCTAAGCCGCTCCATAATTGCATGACGTGAGCTTCTTCAGCACGAGCCAGCGATGCAATATCAGGAAAGGTTTTGATAAATTTTTCAAAATATGGAATAACTGTTGCAACCTGCGTTTGTTGCAACATAATTTCTGATAACCAAATAAAATACGGGTTTGTGGTATGTTGCCAAGGCAAGTTTTTTCGCCCATGGTTTGTGTGCCATTTGACAAGTGTTTTAGCAAAGGAGCTCACACTAGGTTAGCCATCCAATTAGGGAGATAATGTATGAGCTCAAGACCTAAAAGATAGATGCCAAAGAAAAAAATAGAAAAATAAAATACTGAGAAAATTAACCAAAAAATCGCAATTAAAATAAATAACCCATCTTCTTCAAATTGGGCCAGTGTTACAAAAAGAATAGCTAAGCCTGGAAAAAAATTATTTAATGGCAGCACTCCGAAAGGAATTGCCATTAAAATTCCACCTGCAACCATGATCCCTCCCTCAAATTTCAAGCCCGACGAACCATTTACCAAATGCCTTAATCTTGGTTTGGTAATTTTTTGACTTAAGGTAATAATAAAAATACTTAATCGCGTGATACGACTCCAATTTTTTTCACTCAAGCGTAGGGTTAAAATTTTTTTCGGTAACAAAGGAGTTGGCTTCTTTTGTAAGATTTGCCATCCAAGGGCAGCAAAAGTCATCCCCCCTAAAACGCTGAGGGGCCCAACCGGAAAAGGTTGCATGAAAGGTAATACCAACAACAGTGCGATAAGTGAGAATCCATAATGATCCAATTTTTGTAAAACTTCACGAATGGTGATGTCTTTTTTTTTTGCGAGTATCACAATTTCTTTGAGAACCGGGATGAGTTCTGCGTAATTTTTCATCTTAATAAAAGTACCATAGGGTGAGAAAACCGATGAGGATACGGTACCACCCAAAAATAACAAAATCATGATGTGCAACAAAATGAATAAAGAGTTTGATGACTAAAAGTGCGCTAATAAAAGCCGTAACAAATCCAGTGAAAAAAATAATTAAGTCGGCTCTGCTTAGCAAATGATAATTTTGACTGAGATCAAATAATGAGGCTGCAACAATAATGGGAATAGCTAAAAAAAATGAAAATTCAGTTGCAGTTTTACGATCCAGTCCCGCCACTAATCCCCCCATAATTGTTGCTCCTGCCCGCGACACTCCCGGAATTAACGATAAGCATTGAGCGAGCCCAATATACAATGCTTGTTTTTTATTTATCTCATCAACCGTAATGCTTTGTCGGGCAGGTATGAATTTTTCAATCAATATAATGATGATCCCACCTATAATCAACGCAATTGCGACAGCAATTGGGTTGAATAAATAGAATTTAATTGCTTCATGAAAGAAAAATCCAAGCAGGGCTGCTGGAATAAATGCAATGATGAGTAATAAAGTAAAATTTTGCGCTATGGTCGAGTGATGCAGGCCACTAAAAGTGTGGGCAATTTTTTTTCGATACTCAATCATGACGGCCAAAATGGCACCTAATTGAATAAATATTTCAAAAACTTGACTGGCGTCGCCAGAAAAGTTTAATAGGTCTGCAGCGATAATAAGATGGCCGGTTGAGCTGACAGGTAAAAATTCTGTTGCCCCCTCAACGATGCCAAGAATAAAGGCCACCCATATAAGATAAAGATCCATGACGATTATTACCTAAACTTTGTGATAGACCTCGGACCCTTTTTTGACAAATTCAATGGATTTTTCTTCCATCCCCTTTTTAAGTGCTGCCTCTTCAGAAATGCCCTTTTCAGCGGCATAGTCTCTAACGTCTTGTGAGATCTTCATTGAGCAAAAATGTGGGCCACACATGGAACAGAAGTGCGCTTGTTTTGCCCCTTCTTGCGGCAAGGTCTCATCATGAAATTCTTTTGCTTTTTCTGGATCCAGTCCAAGGTTAAATTGATCGTCCCAGCGAAATTCAAAACGTGCTTTTGACAGAGCATTGTCTCTAATTTGAGCGCCAGGATGGCCTTTGGCTAAGTCGGCTGCATGTGCTGCAATTTTGTAAGTAATGATTCCTTCACGCACATCTTCCTTATCCGGCAAACCCAGATGTTCTTTTGGCGTAACGTAACATAGCATGGCACAACCAAACCAGCCGATCATGGCTGCCCCAATGCCGGAAGTAATATGATCATAGCCTGGAGCAATATCTGTTGTCAGGGGACCTAGGGTATAGAAAGGGGCTTCATCACAATGTTTAAGTTGCATTTCCATATTTTCTTTAATTAAATGCATGGGGACATGGCCTGGTCCTTCAATCATAACTTGAACATCATGTTTCCATGCGATTTGGGTTAACTCGCCCAACGTTTTAAGTTCAGCAAATTGCGCTTCATCATTGGCGTCATATATAGACCCTGGACGCAGCCCATCTCCGAGGCTAAAACTTACATCGTAAGCTTTCATGATTTCACATATCTCTTCAAAATGGGTATAGAGGAATGATTCTTCATGGTGAGCTAAGCACCATTTCGCCATGATGGAGCCACCACGGCTGACAATGCCTGTCATACGTTTTGCGGTCATCGGTATATAAGCTAAACGAACTCCCGCATGGATAGTGAAGTAATCTACCCCCTGCTCCGCCTGTTCAATTAACGTGTCTTTAAATATTTCCCATGTGAGATCTTCTGCTTTACCATTCACTTTTTCTAACGCTTGATAAATCGGTACTGTACCGATGGGAACGGGGCTATTGCGGATAATCCATTCTCTTGTTTCATGGATATTTTTACCGGTCGACAGATCCATCACAGTGTCACCTCCCCACCGGGTGCTCCAGACCATTTTTTCTACTTCCTCACTGATGCTTGAACCCAATGCAGAGTTTCCTATATTGGCGTTGATCTTGACCAGGAAGTTTCGACCAATAATCATTGGTTCACTTTCTGGGTGGTTAATATTAACAGGGATAATTGCTCTGCCTCGGGCCACCTCTTCCCGAACAAACTCTGGAGTAATTGACTTTGGAATTGCTGCACCATGATTTTCGCCCGGATGCTGAGTTTGCAGAAATTCAGTGATACCTTCCCGGCGTTGATTTTCGCGGATAGCAATAAATTCCATTTCGGGAGTGATGATTCCTTGTCTTGCATAATGCATTTGCGTCACATTTTGTCCTGGTTTGGCGCGCCTCGGATTTCGCTTCAGATTAAAGCGCATTTTTTCAAGTTCAGGGTCAAATTTCCTTTTTTGTCCAAAAACTGATGTAGGGCCGTCGAGGTTTAATGTGTCATCTCTTGCATCAATCCAATTTTTGCGCAGCTCAGGCAAACCATTACGAATATCAATGCTGTAATTTGGGTCAGTGTAGGGGCCGGATGTATCGTAAACAAGAACGGGTGCATTTTTTTCTGCACCAAATTGTGATGGCGTATCAGAAATTGTAATTTCCCGAAACGGCACATTAATATTGGATGACGAACCTTGTATGTAGACTTTTTTTGAGTTTGCAAAAGATTTTAGTGCAAGCGGGTCGAGTTTGGCTTCATCACCTTTAAATTCATCAATATTATTTTTTAATTGTTTGTCAGTGGCATTCATGGTTGCTCCAAATTAATTTTCGTAGGAGCAAAAAATTTTTGCTTTCCTACGGTGGGATGACCCACATCAGGTTCGAAGGGTATCTCTCACTATTTTTTTAAATAGACCCCTAGCATTATGAGTTTTAAATTACTTTATTCTCTTTCATTAGGCAAGTAATATCGCGGGTTTTTTGAATTTTTTCTAGCGCAAATAATCAATAAGACAGGATATCTTCGATATAATAGGCAATTCAAGTAAAGTAACTCAATATGGCAGAACAAAGTCGATTTAATATGGTGGAACAACAAATTCGAACATGGGATGTGTTGGATGTTACAGTGCTGGATTTATTTAATATCATTAAGCGTGAGAATTATGTTCCTTCAAATTATCGCGGACTTGCATTTGCTGATATAGAAGTCCCCCTTGAGCATGGTGAATTTATGTTGTCACCGAAATTAGAAGGAAGAATTTTACAAGAACTTAAAGTTAAAAAAACGGAAACGGCTTATCACATTGGTACAGGGTCAGGATTTTTTGCCGCTTTGCTAGCCAAATTATCAAAGCATGTGACGACCGTTGATATTCATCTTAATTTTATTCAGCGTGCCAAATTACTGCATCGCGACAATGGTTTGTCTAATTTGCACCATCATCAAGGCAATGGATTTAGTTTACTGCAAGTGGAACCAGTTTCTTTTGATGTGATTGTTTTAACAGGATCTACAAGTACGGAACCGATTGGTTTGAGAGAAAAATTAAACGTTGGTGGTCGATTATTTTTCATAGTGGGCGAAGAGCCAATGATGCAAGCTAAAATTATTGAACGTTATTCTGACAATCAATATGGTGAACATCTTTTGTTTGATTGTGTGGTGCCAAAATTAAGCTACGCTCTCCAATCGCAAGTATTTCAATTTTAATGGTGAATATTTTTAAGCATTTTTTCAATTTTTTTTTGGCGTTGACTTTGCAGGCAATTTTCATTGCCAATGTTTTTGCAGCCAATTCTGATTTGATTGAAATTTATGAAAAAGCTGTTAATTACGATGCTTTGCTTTCCGCATCACGATATCAAAATGAAGCAACAAAAGAGCTTATCAATCAAGGCCGTTCTTTATTTTTGCCATCAATCACCGCCTCAGGTGGTTACGATGAAAAAGACAATGAAAGAAAAATTCTAACCCCAGGTGTATCAAGCAATGAATTGCTGTCAGGAAATAAAGCAGATTTTCATAGCTATGATTACAACATTACCATTACTCAGCCTTTATTTGATTATGGCGCATTCCAACAATACAAGCAGATTATTTCGCAAACCAACTTATCGGACAAGCAGTTACTGCAATCCCAACAGGATCTGATTTACCGCGTGTCATTGGTGTATTTTGAAACATTGATGGCACGAGATGAGATTGAGCTATTAGAGGCACAAAAAAAAGCCGTTAATGAACAATTATTGGAATCAGAAGCGCGATTTGAGGCTGGGCTTTTATCGATTACAGATGTTAATGAGGCTAAGACCAAAATGGCCTTAATTGAAGCCCAATTAATTGCCGCGATGCAGAAACTTAAAATTAAGCGTCAACAAATCAAAACCATAACAGGTGAAGAGCCGGGTATATTGAAAGGCTTAAATGTGGGGATGAACTTTGTCCAAATCAGTTCCGACATTGATGAGTGGGTAAATCTTGGCCTACAAAATAATTTAGAGCTGGGCATTGCGCAAGACCAAGTGACTATTGCCGATTATGAAATCGGTGTTCGTCAAGCAGATCATTTGCCTACGGTTGATGCCATTGCAAGTCGAAGTCGTAATTGGGATAAAGGCGGGTTCCCTTATGGGGCAACGGAAAATAAAGGCATTCGATCCTATTCGGATGTATTAGGAGTAGAAATTAATATTCCAATTTTTTCTGGTGGATACACGAGCTCACGCGTACGCGAAGCAAAGTTGTTGAAATTTAAAACGGAAGAGGATGCAGAATATCTTAAGCGTGAGGTTGAATTAAAAATTCGTGAGAATTTTTTAAATCTGCAAGCAAATTTTGCAGAAATTGAAGCCTACTTTCAGGCACTCAAATCTGCTGAATTGAGTTTAGAGTCAACACAACTGGCCTTTCAGGAAGGCTTAAGAAATGGTGTCGAGGTTTTAGTGGCACAACAAGTTTTATTTAATGCGAAAAGAGATTTATTGAAATCACGTTATAATTACCTTATCTACTTGATTAGTTTAAAGCTATCAGCAGGGATGTTGACCAGAAATGACATTCAAGAGATAAATCAATATTTGACGGTGAATGAAATATGATTGCAGATTATGAAAAAAGCCAATTGGTGATTGTGGATGTTCAAGAAAAGTTGGCTTCAGCAATGCCAAAAGAAGTGGTTAATAAGTTGGTTAAACGTTGCGAATTGATTGTCACTGCAGCATCAGAACTTGGGATTCCTTATATATGTACGGAGCAATACCCCAAAGGTTTAGGTAAAACCTTACCTGTCATGCTGCCCTTTTTATCCGACGCTAAGTTTGTTGAAAAAATGGTTTTTGATTGTACGGTCGAACCTGTTTTTAGTCGCTGTCTTGTCAAAACACGCCCACAAATTTATTTGATGGGCATGGAAGCACATATATGTATTTTACAAACGGCACTGTCCTTGATCGACAAAGGTAAGGATGTGTTTGTTATTGAGGATGCCATCATATCGCGCAATATTTTGAACAAACAAAATGCAATTAGTCGCCTTCGTCAAGCTGGCTGCATTATTACCAATACGGAATCTGTCGTGTTTGAATGGGTAGGGTCAGCGGACCATGAGGCTTTTAAAAAAGTAGCACCTTTGATTAAAGATATCGATTAGCTAGTTGAATTAGTATTTTTGTTGCTCCCCTATGTTTTTCAAGAAATCTTTTTCTTAATTGTTTAACCTTTTTATCGTCGTTTGGCTTTGCATGAAATTTTTTAATAATGGCTGTTAAGTCATCCAATTTACTAAAGCGATAAAAAATTCCAGCTTTTGTACCTTCCTCAATGATGGATTTAAAGTTAAAAATTGACTGCCCTATGGCAAGTGGTTTATTTAAAGATAATCCCTCAATTGGATTTTGTGAGCCATAATTATTAATACTCCCCCCGAGGATAACAAAATGAGCTAGGTTGTAGTAAGTATGCATTTCGCCCATTGTGTCACCCAAAATCACGGCAGGATTCTTTACCTTATCTTTATTTAGACTTTTTCGTGCGTAACTAAAATTAAATTTTTTGATTAGCGAGGCAACCTGATTAAAGCGTTGTGGATGCCTTGGCACAAGAATAAGTACGGTATTGGCTAGCTTGAGGTTTTTATAAAACTGAAGAATTTTTTCCTCTTCGCCATCACGAGTACTGGCCGCCAGCACAATAAATTTATTTGTCAAACCATAGGTTGTTTTTAAAGACAACGTACTTTGAGGAAGGTCTGCTGGAATGGGAAAATCAAACTTGGTGTTACCAATGACTTGAATTGGTTGGTTTGTCAGTTGTAAAAAATTATTTTTATTTTCTTCTGTTTGTACATAAAGCCCTTCTAAGCAATCAAGCACTTGTTGGGTAAAGCTCTTTACCAGCAAATATTTTTTTAATGACTTATTGGATAACCGGCCATTGATTAAGAATAGTGGCAGTTTCCTTTTTTTTGATTCAATAAATAAGGAGGGCCATATTTCTGTTTCTACTACCATGCCTACCTTAGGTGAAAAAGTGTTTAGGAAATTTTTCATTGCCCATGGAGCGTCATAAGGCAAAAATTTTCGAATTACTCTCTTTGAATCATTGAGAAAGGTATGCCTGCCAGTCAATGTTCCGTGTGTGACTAAAACATACACATCATCATTTTCTTTAATAATGGTGTCAACCAAGGGTTTAACGGCGTTTGTTTCTCCCACGGAGACAGCATGAATCCAGACAACTTTTTTATTCTGCCAACCACGTGCAGCTTTGTTGTTATAGCAAGCAAAACGTTCTTGCCAATGACAAAGTAAGGCTTTGTTAAACAAGCTTCGATAAATTAATCTTAACAATGCAAGGGGCAGAAAAATTACAACAAAGATTCGATATAAAAATAAGCTCATACAGAGATTTTCTCATACTCAGAATTTAATTTATATTTTTTTATTTTTGGAACATATTGTTTTTATTGCATTAATTTTTTATTTTTAAATTTTAGTTAAAAAAAGTTTATTTTTTATTGAAATAATACTTGACCAACCACAATCAGATGTTAGAATTTTTTGAAAGAACACAACATGTTGTGGTTTACTTAAAAACGCCTGTTGATGCCTTTTTTCTTTGTAATATCAATATATTAGGGGACTTGAATGCTTAAAGCTGTTTCATCAGAATCAAATTTACCTGCTTCGGATGAAGTGAGTGTACCGGTGCAATCGGTGTCGATTGATATCTGGGATAAAAAATATCGCCTCAAAGCTAAAAATGGTAAATTTATTGATGCTGACATTCCAGGCACCTATCGTCGTGTCGCACGCGCCTTGGCTGAAGTTGAAGATGTTTCCATTCGTGACGCGTGGCATGAAAAGTTTTTATGGGCGTTAGAGCATGGCGCCATTCCTGCCGGACGAATTACTTCAAATGCTGGGGCGTTAGAACATAAACCAGCAACCAGCACGATTAATTGCACAGTTTCAGGCATCATAGAAGATAGCATGTCAGGAATTCTGGACAAAGTGCATGAGGCAGGACTGACACTCAAAGCCGGATGTGGCATTGGGTATGAGTATTCAACCTTACGTCCCAAGGGTGCGTTTGTTGCTGGCGCCGGTGCATATACGAGTGGTCCTTTATCATTTATGGATATCTATGATCGTATGTGTTTTACCGTATCGAGTGCCGGCGGTCGCCGAGGTGCGCAGATGGCAACGTTTGACATTTCGCATCCCGATGTAACAGATTTTATTAAAGCAAAAAGAGAAGACGGACGCTTGCGTCAGTTTAACCTTTCCTGTTTGATCACAAAAGAATTTATGGAAGCTGTTATTGCAGACGCAGATTGGAAACTTGCTTTTCCTGTAACAGAGAAAGAGGCTAATGAAGAAAAATTAGATTTAGATGATGATGCGCAAGTAGTTTGGCGAGAATGGCCGAGCCCAGATAAATATCTATTTGAACACAAAGGTCCACGTGCAGGAAAAGTGGCATGCAAGGTTTACAAAACCATGAAAGCGCAACGTTTGTGGGATGTCATCATGGCATCAACTTACGACTACGCGGAACCAGGATTTATTCTTGTTGATCGGGTTAATGAGATGAATAATAATTGGTTTTGTGAAAATATTCGCGCAACCAATCCTTGTGGGGAGCAACCTCTACCTCCATACGGTGCCTGCCTCTTGGGTTCAATCAATTTAACTCGATTTGTAAAAGCCCCATTTACCAATGAAGCCTATTTTGATTGGGACGAGTATAGAAAAGTTGTCAGTATTTTTACCCGTATGCTTGATAACGTTGTTGAAATAAATGGTTTGCCTTTAGAAAAACAAAGAGATGAAATTGCTCGAAAAAGACGCCATGGTATGGGTTATTTAGGACTTGGCTCGACATTGGCTATGATGAAAATGGTTTATGGAGATGAGAAGTCGATCGAGTTTACAGAGGAGGTCACTAAGATTCTTGCGGAAGAAGGGTGGAAAACAGGCATCGATTTAGCAAAAGAAAAAGGTGTTGCGCCTATCATGGAAGAGCTTTTTGAGGTGACACCCGAGATGATGATTATGCGCCCAGAAATGGCTAAAGATGGTATTAAGGTAGGGGACAAAGTTGCGGGTAAAGTTTTGCTGGGACGTTACAGTCGTTATATGCAACAATTTCCTAAAGAGCTAAGGGAGGAAATTGCGAAAAATGGTGTACGTTTTAGTCACCATAGTTCGATTGCGCCAACCGGAACTATTTCTTTGTCATTGGCAAATAATGCAAGTAATGGTATCGAGCCATCCTTTGCACATCACTATAATCGTAATGTGATTCGTGAGGGAAAGAAAAGTAAAGAAAAAGTTGATGTTTTTTCATATGAACTTTTAGCCTATCGGCATTTAATAAACAGCAAGGCTATGCCATTTTCTGACAAAGAAGATGAAAAATTGCCTGAATATTTTATTGATTCCTCCACTATTAAAGCGAAAGCTCATGTCGATATTCAAGCTGCTGCACAAAAATGGATTGATAGCTCAATATCAAAAACCATCAATGTACCAACCGATTATGATTTTGAAGATTTTAAAAATATTTATTTGTATGCATATGAAAAAGGGCTGAAGGGTTGTACAACATTTAGGTTTAATCCCGAAGCATTCCAAGGCGTTCTTGTGACTGAAAAAGATTTGGAAAATACTACCTATAAGTTTACTTTGGATGATGGTGCAATCATTGAAGTTAAAGGCAATGAACAAATTGAGTATGATGGTGAAACTCATACCGCAGCAAATCTTTACGATGCCTTAAAAGAAGGTTATTACGGCAAATTCTAAGGGAAAATAATGGCAATAAAAATTAATAAGAAAATTGTTGGCTATGGTATTGCGGAGCCAGACAAAAATGAACCAGTCGAAGAAGCGGCTAATAATGTGTTTCAGCTAGGCGAACCATTAGATCGCCCTGAAAAAATTACTGGAACGACTTATAAAGTAAAAACACCAGTGACGGACCATGCTTTTTATATCACGATTAATGATGTCATCATGAATGAGGGCACCCCACAAGAACATCGCCGGCCCTTTGAAATTTTTGTTAATTCAAAAAATATGGAGCATTTCCAGTGGATTGTTGCCTTGACGCGGGTAATGTCAGCTGTCTTTCGGAAGGGTGGTGACATTACGTTTTTAGTTGAAGAGCTCGAGTCAGTATTTGACCCTAATGGTGGATATTACAAAAAAGGGGGTAAATATATTCCTAGTTTAGTTGCGGAATTGGGCCATGTGGTTGAGACACATCTGCAAAATATTGGTATGTTAAAAAATAGTGAGCCTGATTTGCATCAAAAAAAATTGATTGATGAAAAAAAGAATGAGTATTTAAAAAAAAATCAAAACTCACTTGATGAAAATGGCTTCCCAAAAGATTCTCAGTTATGTGCTAAGTGCCACACAAAAGCTGCAATTATGATGGACGGCTGTCTTACTTGTCTTAACTGTGGGGAAAGTAAATGTGGTTAGTTTAAGTGAACTATCGTGATAGTTTTCTATCTATCACTGATTAATATTTCAACTTAAATTTATGTCAAGATTTCTCTTCTCTCTCTTACTCATTAGCTTTAATTTATTAGCACAACCTTCGAGCGAATTACTCTTTTCAATTAATCCCTCCATTTTGAAAGTTCATGTGGCAACAAAGGAGGGAAATCATGGCGTTGGTTCAGGTGTGGTGGTGGCGAAAGATTATGTGGTAACGAATTGCCACGTCATTGCAAATGCACAAGGGGTTCATGTTACTAAATATGGATACAGTTATTCCCCCGTTGCCTTGATCGCTAATTGGAAAAAAGATATTTGTATACTTAAATTCAAATTTCTTGAATTGCGAGCTGTACAGTTAGGGAGCTCGGAAAACTTAGCTTATGAAATGGAAGTTTTTGGAAAAAGTTATGGGGGGAACACTATTAAACCACATACCTCCTACGGTCGTATTAAAGGATTGCATGTTTTTGATAACTATCAAGTGATCCAGTCCTCTGCTTGGTTTTCATTGGGTGCTAGTGGCGGTGGACTTTTTAATAATGAAGGTGAGTTAATTGGTGTGACTACATTTAAAACGGCAGGAAGATTTGCTTTTTATTACAGCATGCCTGTTGAAATTGTTAAAGATATGCTAGCTAATGGCGAGGAAATATCAGTGACGACGCAAGCTGATTTACCTTTTTGGGATGCTCCTGAGAATCAGCTTCCTTTTTTTATGCAAGTTGCAGGGCCTTTGAAGAACGAGGAATGGCAAAAGCTTAATACTGCCTCACAGGCATGGATGGCGGCTGAGCCGGAATCATTGGAGGCAAAGGTACATTTAGCTATCAGCCTGTATCACATGAATGATTTAAATAAAGCAGAACAATTTTTTTTAGATGTGACAAAATCGAATAACAAGCATGCACAATGTTTTTATTATTTGTATAAGATTGCAGAGAAAAATAATCAAATAACAAAACAAAAAGAATATAAAAAAATTGTCATGCAGCTCGATGAAAATCTCTTTGAGGGACAATGATAAAAGCCAGGTACTTTTTATTAGTTATTACTTTATTTTTGCTTTCGTGTGCAGGTGTCGTGTTCGACCCAGAAAAGGTTGCAGATACCTTTTCATGGAATATTTCTGAGGGCAGTGATTTGCCAGATGATGCAATCCTATTTGAATGCAAGGCTAAGGAGACGTTTTACATAAAATATCTTGAAGCAGGTAAGTCGTTATGGATTGCTTTTCCTAAAAGAGAGCTACGGTTATATCAAGACGAAAAAGACACAACACAATTTGCCAATGGTGAGACTCTTCTTATGCTCGATCCTGAAAATACAATAGTCAAAAATGGCGAAGAAATTCTCTACGAAAATTGTAAACAAAAAATATTAGATTAGGGTTGTTTTCATTATTATCTTCATGTAATTTAATCATATGACTTAATCATTGAGGTGATTATGGATAACAAATATGGTTTAGGCAGTTCAAAAGTTGCAACTGAGTTACATAAAAAAAACCAAGATTTAAAATGTGGTTTCTGTCAAAGTGAGCATTTGCACTATTGTCCAACGATGCAAGATCATCAGTGTGAAGACTGCGGTGAGTGGCAGAATGATATTCCCTCCAATTATTCAACTGGCCGAAGCGCAGATTATTGATCATTAAATCTATCTTTATCATCGTTTTTTAGTAGAATTGTCACTATTTCTTTTTGAGGTTTTTTTACATGTTAATTCAGTCTGATTTTATTGATCTTGATACACCGACGGGTGTCATGCGCACCTATATTCATCGGCCAAACAGTAACGGTCAATTTCCAGTTATATTATTTTATTCAGAAATATTTCAACAAACAGGGCCCATTGAAAGAGCAGCCAAAATTATTGCCAGCCATGGTTATGCTGTGTTGGTGCCTGAAGTGTTTCATGAATTAAATCCTATTGGCACCATCTTGGAATACGATGATGCTGGTCGTGAAAAAGGCAATGCGGACAAGGCTGCAAAAGATGTTCATGGCTATGATTCGGATAATCAAGCGATGGTGGATTGGGTGAAAACTCAACCTTGGTTTAACGGGCATATTGGTGCCATGGGCTTTTGTATTGGTGGCCATTTGGCATTCCGTGCAGCATTAAATTCTGCAGTTGAAGCCACGGCATGTTTTTATGCAACAGATTTACACACGGATACCATTCCTAATAAACCAGGGCAACACAGCATGGAAAGGCTGGCGGATATTAAAGGTGAATTATTAATGATTTGGGGTAAGCAAGACTCACATATTCCGACCGATAAACGAGTGGAGATTCATAATAAATTACTGGCAACAAATATCACGTTTAGCTGGCACGAATTTAATGCTCAACACGCTTTTATGCGTGACGAAGGAGAGCGATATGATGCAGAAACCGCAATACTATGCTATCAATTATCGTTAAGAATGTTTGCTCGAAAGCTTTTTAATTAGACACAGTCAGAAAAGGCCTCCAAAGATCTAAAAAAATCTTTGTTTTTCTCTAGGCTATTTTTGGAAGTCTCATTTTTTTGATGATCTAATTTTTCTTGTTTTTTGTTTTCGCTTTTCAGGCGAACATCTTTAGCTGCAGTATTTTTCATGTTTTTCCTTTTGGGAATATAAAAATGGGATTGTGTCCCGTAAAATTGAATAGATTTTATTATGGAAAAAAAATTCAATTTTTTAAAAATAAATAAATTGAGTTATATTTATTTATTAATTAATTACTATTCTAATATGAAAATTATCATCAATGGAACTATTAAAGAATTTAATGTACAGTCAATGACGGCTGCAGAACTTGTAATACAGCTTAAATTAGAGGGAAAGCGGTTTGCAATTGAGTGTAATGGTGAAATCATGCCGCGTAGTTTATTTAAAGAACTCATGATTAATGACGGCGATCAACTTGAGATAGTAGGAGCAGTAGGCGGTGGATAAAAAGGATTTTAAAATTGATGACTGGGTAATAGCTGGAAGGTCTTTTCAGTCTCGTCTCTTGGTAGGAACAGGTAAGTACAAAGATTTTAATGAGACAAAAATGGCTATTGATCAAAGTGGTGCACAAATTGTCACGGTAGCTATTCGAAGGACGAATATTGGACAAGACAAAAATGAACCATCCTTATTGGATGTCTTAGCACCCGATAAATACACTTATTTACCCAATACGGCAGGCTGTTATAGCGCCGATGACGCAATAAGAACACTGCGATTAGCGCGAGAATTATTAGATGGGCATAATTTAGTCAAATTGGAAGTTTTGGGTGATCCCAAAACCCTCTACCCGAATGTGATTGAAACTGTGAAGGCAGCAGAGATACTTATCCAAGAAGGTTTTGACGTCATGGTATATACCTCAGATGACCCCATTATTGCAAAACAGCTTGAAGAGGTTGGATGTTGCGCCATTATGCCTTTAGCATCATTGATTGGCTCAGGTATGGGCATTTTAAATCCCTGGAATCTAGAAATTATTATTGACACAATAAAAGTGCCGGTCATTGTTGATGCTGGGGTAGGGACAGCATCCGATGCAGCCGTAGCGATGGAATTAGGGTGTGATGGTGTATTAATGAATACTGCGATTGCAACAGCACAAGACCCAATTTTAATGGCGTCCGCCATGAAAAAATCGATCGAAGCCGGACGTGAAGCTTTTTTAGCTGGCAGGATGGCAAAAAAATTATATTCAGCTTCACCAAGCTCACCAACAACAGGGCTAATAAATAAGTGAAAGACATAGTTTCAAGTAATATTGAAATTATGGTGGAAACACAATTTATTCCTGAAAGATCTGTTATCGAACATAATCGTTTCTTTTTTACTTATACCGTATCGATAAAAAATGCTAGTTTACAAACCGTGCAATTGTTGAGTCGCCATTGGATTTTTGAAAACGCATTAGGTGAAATCTTTGAAGTTAAGGGCTCAGGGGTCGTGGGTGAAAAGCCAAAAATTAAACCAGGTGATATTTACACCTATACAAGTGCAACGGAAATAAATACCCCGACAGGCCTCATGTATGGCTCTTATCAAATGCTTGATGAAAACTCCAAAGGCTTTAATGCGGTAATAAATAAATTTAAATTGATTATGCCCAGGGTGCTGCATTGATGATGAATCGGGTCTTAATCTTTATATTTGCATTTGTTTTGAATAGTTGCGGGCAGCTTAATATACAAGAGGCAGATTGTGATTGTGTTACAGAACCTCTTCAAGTGACAGAAAAGGAAGCAGAAAAATGTGAGGCATATCCAGAGCAGAAGGTGGCTGAAAAGGATATCGTTCCTTATAGTCTTTTGCAAAAAGTTGAGTGGACAGAAATTAATCCTATGCTGGATCAAGATTATCTTAGCTTATCTTGGACTGCATGGTTACGTGGCTGCCAGGCATTGATGAACAAAGAAAGTTGGCAGGATGTATGCTCAAAAGCTACCGTGATGGTATCTCCTTCTGATGATGAGATAAAAGAGTATTTTTATAACTACTTTGATCTGTATCAGGCACTACAAAAGGACGGCTCTTCCGAGGGACTCGTCACCGGTTATTACCAACCAGTCTTGAGGGGTAGCCGTGCCAAAACAAAAAAATTTAAAGTGCCACTATATACAACGCCAAATGATTTAATTACTGTTGATTTAAGCGAAGTTTACCCTGATCTTAAATACATGCGCTTGCGCGGTAAGGTTGAAGGAGATAAATTAATTCCTTATCTAACTCGTGAAGAAATTGCTAAACAAGGTTATCCATTGCAAGGGAATGAATTGCTTTGGGTGCAAGATCCTGTGGAGGCTTTTTTTCTTGAAATACAGGGCTCAGGTGTCATTGAATTTGAAGACGGCGAGAGAATACAGGTAGGTTATGCCAATCAAAATGGCCATCCTTATCGCTCCATGGGCAGGGCACTAATTCAAGAAGGTGAGCTTTCGAGGCATAAGGTTTCCATGCAAAGCATTAAAAGATGGGCAAAAAAGAACCCAAAAAAATTGCAAAAATTTTTAAATGCAAACCCGAGCGTGGTTTTTTTTCGTGAGCTAGAACCGGGTTTACCTGGGCCTATAGGCGCATTGGGTATTCCAATTACCGCAGAAAGATCGGTCGCGGTAGATCGAAAGTATGTTCCATTGGGTGCACCAGTGTTTTTATCCACCACATGGCCGAATTCAAATAAAGCCTTAAATCAGTTGATGATGGCACAAGATACAGGGGGCGCTATAGGTGGTGGCGTCCGAATTGATTTTTATTGGGGGCAAGGCGAAAAGGCAGGTCGCTTTGCTGGCTCGATGAAACAACAGGGTAAAGTCTGGGTATTATTGCCAAAAACATTTAAATTAAAAAAGGGAGACTAGCTCCCTTTAAATAATGTTTGAAACAAACAATTACTTGTTCATTACGTACATTGTTACTTCAAAACCGAAACGCATTTCAGTAGCAGCAGGTGTTGTCCACATAATGTAATCTCCTTTCTTATTTTTTAGATTCTGTTAAAAAAAATTTAAACAGTGATGAGTAATATACCTTGTTAATCCTAATTTACGTTTTACAGCGTCATGAATTATTACTAAGGAAAATCATGATAAAAAAAGGGCGCAATTTCTTGCGCCCTTTTAACCACTCTATTACAACAGGAGGAAGTAATTATGAGTGATAAGCAGTCTCACCGTGTGAGGTAGTATCAAGACCCGTTCTTTCATCTTCTTCACTAACACGGAGGCCCATAATGGCATCAATGATTTTAAAGAGAATGAAGCTGATCACACCACACCAAACAATGGTGAAGATAACAGATTTAGCTTGAACCCATAATTGAGACATCATGGTAATACCTTCATCATAGCCAACGCCACCAAAATCTGCTGACATCAGAACGGCTAAACCAAGCGCACCCACAATACCTGCTACTCCATGGATTCCAAACACATCGAGTGAATCGTCATAACCCAGGGCTTTTTTCAAACTGGTACATGCCCAGTAGGCAATGATTGCTGCAATAAAACCAAGCACAATTGCGCCAAGAGGACCCACTACTGCACAGGCAGGAGTAATTGCCACCAAACCTGAAATTGCACCAGAAGCACCACCAAGCATGGATGGTTTACCTTTGCTCATCCATTCCATAACTACCCATCCTAAGACAGCAGCAGCAGTTGCAACTTGTGTATTGATCATAACTAAACCCGCGGTACCGTCGGCGGCTAATTCACTACCTACATTAAAACCGAACCAACCAGCCCACAGTAATGAAGCACCGATCATTGTCATTGGTAAGTTATGAGGCGCCATTGCTTCTTTTCCATAACCAATACGTTTACCGATTACGATTGCGCCGACCAATGCTGCAATACCTGCATTAATATGAACCACGGTGCCACCAGCAAAGTCGATTGCGCCCCAGCTTGAGATAAGCCCGCCACCCCAAACCATATGACAGATCGGAGCATAGACAAGTAACGCCCAGCCTGTTAAAAAGACAAGCAGCGATGAAAACTTAATGCGCTCAGCAAATGCGCCGACAATCAATGCCGGTGTTAGCGCAAAGAAGGTTAATTGGAATGTAACAAAAACATATTCCGGAATAGTTCCGCTGATGCCTTCACTGGTGATGCCTTTTAAGAATGCCAAGCTTAAGTCCCCAACGTAGGCATTGCCCTCTGAGAATGCCAAGCTGTAACCTAACACAACCCAGAGTACAGACATGAGTGAGAAGGTAACAAAAACCTGCATGAGCACGGAGAGCATATTTTTAGAGCGAACTAAGCCACCATAAAAGAGAGCTAATCCAGGAATTGCCATAACAAGAACTAAAATAGTCGCTACAATCATCCAGGCAGTATCGCCTGCTGAAAGGGTTGGCTCCTCCTCAGCCACTGCAGCTTCTGCAACAGGCATTTCTGCATGATCGCCATGCATGTCAGCAACAATTGTTGCCTGCCAAAGCGCATCATTGGCGGCAACTGCCTCAGTCGCCATCCCTGTTGTTGAAAAACCAAATAAAAGTAGACTCATCATGCCTACTAAACCAAATTTCGAAATCCATTTTTTCATGATTGTCTCCTTATAGTGCATCGTCGCCGGTTTCACCGGTTCGGATACGTTTAACTTCATCAAGACTCATGACAAAAATTTTGCCATCACCAATTTTTCCTGTGGCGGCAGATTTCTCAATTGCCTCAACAACTTTTTTTGCTAATTTATCTGAACAAGCAACTTCTAGCTTTACTTTCGGTAAAAAATCAATTACATATTCAGCGCCACGGTAGAGTTCCGTGTGGCCTTTTTGACGCCCAAAGCCTTTAACTTCTGTCACAGTTATGCCTTGAACACCAATTTCAGAGAGTGCTTCTCTGACCTCATCAAGCTTAAAAGGCTTGATGACTGCGGTTACAAATTTCATAGTTATTCCCCTGTTTAATTAAAAGGATGCGCTTAAGTAAGCTCCCCATGTTTCGTCGTATGCTTTCTCATTACCAATAGTCCAATCATCTTCAGATGTATCGGTATAAAAAGCCCCAACGGAATAGTTATCATTGATTGCATAATCAACATTAACTTTCCAATCTTCGTATTCAACAGCTTCTGCAGCGGCACCGTCACCATCCCAGACTCCAAAATGAGCACTTACAGTTACAGGCGTATCACCAATAGGAGCTTCGATAGAAAAATCATGGTACATAGTGCCATCAGCATCTGGACCTACATTCCATCCTTCATCAGAAATAAGATAAAAGGCAGTGTAGCCAACGCTTAGTATTCCAAAGTCATAGCCAATCCCGGCATAAACCTCTGTAGCATCAGATGCTGCAGCTCCAGCTGCTTCATCACCTGGATACCAGTACTGAAGAATACCTACATCAAGACCAATACCATTAATATCAAATGCATAACCTGCATAGCCATCAATTTCAAGACTGTTGTCTGTCATAGCTCCACTATCTGTAGTCCACTCAACGTTAGATGCCCAAACACCTGCATAGAAACCTGATGAGTGCTCTACATCAAAACCACCTTGCAATGCAGGCTGTCGTTGTGTTTGAGATGCTCCGCGCCAAATGTAGTCAGAATAAAGACCCACGTTTGCACTAATACTCCAATCTGAAGTCTCTGCAGGAGCAGCTTCTTCAGCATGGATCGCCGTCAAAGGGACCATTAAGGCACCTAAAACCGCTAATTTAATTTTATTAAGTTTCATTATTACTTCCTCTTTAAAGTTAAAAAATGATTCAACAATTTTATTACAAGCAAAAAGCATGCCAAAAATCACAATGGGGAATAACTATGATTTAATATACTTGCTGTTAAATAATAAAAAACTGTTAAAATCAATGCTTTACGCACAATAAAATATGATTAATAGAGAAAAAATACAAGAAATATCCGATAAAATTCGTGAAATTATTAAAAATTCACCAATTGAGGACATGGAAAATAATATTAATGCACTACTTCGGAGCATGTTCACCAAATTGGACCTAATTAATCGTGAAGAATTCGATATTCAGACTGAGGTTCTAAAAAAAACACGACTCAAGCTAGAGGCCCTGGAAGCTAAACTCAAAGCACTCGAAACTAAGCACAAATAAATTACTCTACATATCTTCTTGAATTCGTTAAAATCAAGCTAAATGAACATGCCGCAAATTATTCATACTGAAAAATTATTAAAAAAAATCCTTTCCCAACGGATAATGGTGATGGATGGTGCCATGGGCACCATGATCCAACAACATCAACTGACAGAGGAAGATTACCGAGGCGGGCCGAAAGGTGAGTTTCAATCTTTTCAAGCGCCTGCTGGAGAAAGAGAATTATTCTTAAAAGGCAATAATGAGCTTTTAAGCATTACGCAGCCGAAAATAATCCAACAAATTCATGAGGATTATCTCGCGGCCGGGGCAGATATTATTGAAACCAATACCTTTGGTGCCAATACCGTGGCGCAGGAGGACTACTGTATGCCGCATCTGGCCAGACAGATGAATCTGGCATCAGTCAAACTCGCAAAAGCGGCCGCAAAAAAATTTCATTCGGACGAAAAACCTCGTTTTGTTGCTGGAGCTGTTGGACCTACGCCAAAAACAGCATCCATTTCACCAGATGTGAACGATCCAGGCGCAAGAAATGTAACTTTTGATCAATTAGTGAACAGTTATACCGAGCAGGTAGATGCATTAATTGAAGGAGGAGCGGACCTTATTTTAGTGGAAACGGTTTTTGATACCTTAAATTGTAAGGCAGCCCTTTTTGCTATCGAGGAAAGTTTTAAAAAACTCGATTACCGACTTCCAATGATGATCTCCGGCACGGTGACCGACGCGTCGGGAAGAATTTTATCGGGCCAGACTGTGTCGGCATTTTGGAATTCCATTCGTCATGCAAAACCGTTAACTGTGGGGCTAAATTGTGCATTGGGCGCAGCACTGATGCGACCTTACGCGGAAGAGTTATCAAAAATTGCTGATACGCACATCTGTATTTATCCTAATGCGGGGTTACCAAATCCCATGTCAGATACTGGTTTTGATGAAAAGCCGAAGGATACATCGTCATTACTTAAAGAATTTGCTGAGAGTGGTTTTGTCAATATCGCGGGCGGTTGTTGCGGCACCACGCCAGCGCACATTCAAGCAATTGCAGAAGAAATCAAGGGTATTTCTCCGCGCGTTTTACCCACCAATGATCGCTTCATGCAATTATCAGGATTAGAGCCATTGGTGATCAAGGATGATAGCCTGTTCGTCAATGTCGGCGAAAGGACCAATGTTACTGGTTCAAAAGCATTTGCTAATCTAATTTTAAATGACAAGTATGACGAGGCTGTCGCAGTGGCAAGACAGCAAGTGGAAAATGGTGCACAGATAATTGATGTCAATATGGATGAAGGCATGCTAGACGCTGAAAAAGCCATGACCCATTTTTTAAATTTAATTGCCTCCGAACCGGATATTGCCCGAATACCGATCATGATCGACTCATCAAAATGGTCCGTTATCGAAGCTGGTTTGAAGTGTGTTCAAGGCAAAGCCATAGTCAACTCACTATCATTGAAAGAAGGCGAAAAGGAGTTTTTGTATCAAGCCAGACGATGCAAACAATATGGTGCCGCTATTATTGTCATGGCTTTTGATGAAAATGGTCAGGCAGATACGTTTGAAAGAAAAACGTCAATTTGCAAACGCGCTTACGATTTGCTTGTACAACAAGTTCATTTCCCACCCGAGGATATTATTTTTGATCCAAATATTTTTGCTATCGCAACGGGTATCGAAGAACACAATAATTACGCGGTTGATTTTATTAATGCTACAAAATGGATTAAAGACAATCTGCCCTTTGCTAAAATTTCTGGTGGCGTTTCGAATGTTAGTTTTAGTTTCCGCGGTAACGAGGCTGCTAGAGAAGCGATTCATACAGTTTTTTTGTACCATGCGATTAAAGCCGGGATGACGATGGGTATCGTCAATGCAGGCATGATGGGGGTTTACGATGACCTAGATGAAAAATTGCGTGACGTTGTCGAAGATGTTGTCCTCAACCGCAAACCTGACGCAACGGAGCGCATGATTGAAATAGCCGGTACGCTAACGGGGTCAAAAAGAGAAGAGGAAAAGATTAATTGGCGTGGCGATGATGAAAATAAAGTGACTGTTGAGAAAAGAATTGAATATTCGTTGGTGCATGGAATCACGAATTTTATTGTGGAGGACACCGAAGAAGCTCGGCAAAAAATTATGGCAAATGATGAGGGCCGCCCCATTCAAGTTATTGAAGGCCCATTGATGGATGGCATGAATGTGGTGGGTGACTTGTTTGCGCAGGGCAAAATGTTTTTGCCACAAGTGGTTAAATCAGCCCGTGTGATGAAGCAAGCGGTCGCGCATCTTGTTCCTTTTATTGAAAAAGAAAAAGAAAATGAAGAAAAGCGAACCGGAATCAAAGCAAAACCTAAAGGCAAAATGTTGATTGCTACCGTAAAGGGGGATGTGCATGATATTGGTAAGAATATTGTTTCGGTGGTATTGCAATGCAATAATTTTGAAGTTGTTAACATGGGGGTCATGGTTCCCTGTGCGGAGATTTTAGCCAAAGCCAAAGAAGAGAATGTTGATATCATTGGCCTCTCTGGTTTAATTACACCCTCGTTGGAAGAGATGGCATACGTTGCCTCGGAAATGCAACGTGACCCATTTTTTCAAGCAGTTAAAATGCCCTTACTCATCGGCGGTGCAACCACATCAAGAGCACATACTGCGGTAAAAATTGCTCCAAAGTACGAAGGCCCTGTGATTCATGTGGCTGATGCATCACGATCGGTATCCGTCATGCAATCCCTAATGACACCGGAGCAAAGAACAAAATACCTCAATGATCTTAATAAGGATTATGACAAAGTTCGTCAGCAGCATGAGAATAAAAAAGGTGCTACTTACCTTACTATTGCAGAGGCGCGAAAAAATAAACTTAATTTAAAATTTAACCCAGTAAAACCTAAATTTATTGGTCGTCGTGTATTTAAAAATATTGATCTGGGTTTATTGGTTCCATATATCGACTGGACCCCATTTTTTCAAACATGGGATTTAGCAGGTAGCTACCCAAAAATATTAGATGATGAAGTGGTCGGGCAGAGTGCAAAGCAAGTATTTGCTGAGGCAAAAAAAATGCTTGATAAATTGGTAAACGAAAAGAAATTAAAGGCAAACGGTGTGGTGGCTTTTTATCCTGCTAACAGTGTCAATGATGATATTGAAGTTTATGCCAATGACAAACGTGAAGAAAAACTCTTTACCTATTATGGGTTAAGGCAACAAACATTAAAACCAAAAATTGATGGTCAGCAAAGACCTAACATGTGTTTGTCTGACTTTATTGCGCCCAAGGAAACAGGCATCGATGATTATATTGGCTTATTTGCTGTTACAGCTGGTGAGGGCGGTGAATTTTATGAGCAGCAATTTTTAAAAGAGCATGATGATTATGCAAGTATTATGTTTAAGGCATTAACAGATCGCTTGGCTGAAGCGTTTGCGGAGTATATGCATGAGCGAGTTAGGGTGGATTTGTGGGGTTACAATACGAAAGAAAAATTGAGCCAAGCAGAGCTCATAAAAGAATCTTATTTGGGAATTCGACCAGCACCGGGGTATCCTGCGTGTCCTGAGCACACCGTTAAAAAAGAAATGTTCCAAGTATTAAATGCGCATGATATTGGCATGGAATTAACAGAAAGTTTAGCCATGAAACCTGCATCCTCTGTGAGCGGCTTTTATTTTTCTCACCCCGAAGCAAAATATTTTAGTGTAGATAAAATTGACCAAGACCAGTTAAAAGATATGGCAGTAAGACGTTCGGTGGACATTGATCAATTACGCATTTGGCTTGCCACTAATTTGAGATAAATTATGCATATCCATATTTTAGGTATTTGTGGAACATTTATGGCGGGTGTTGCAGCAATTGCTAAAGTGAATGGTCACCATGTTACTGGCTGTGACAAAAATGTTTATCCCCCCATGTCCACGCAATTACAGCGAATGGAAATTGAATTAATTGAGGGATACCATGCTGAACAAATCTCATTAAAGCCTGATATTTATGTGATAGGCAATGTGATTTCGCGAGGTAACCCATTGATGGAGACGATTTTAAACAAAAATCTTCCATTTCAGTCAGGCCCTGAATGGATGTATGAAAATATTTTGAAGAATAAATGGGTCATGGCCGTTGCCGGGACACATGGCAAAACGACAACCACCGCCATGTTGTCATGGATTTTAGAATGGTCTGGATACAATCCTGGCTATTTGATTGGGGGCCTTCCAAATAATTTTGACACTTCAGCAAAAGATAGTAAAAATTCTAATTTTTTTGTGATTGAAGCAGATGAGTACGATAGTGCTTTTTTTGATAAGCGCTCAAAATTTATTCATTACCACCCCAGAACACTAATTTTAAATAATCTCGAGTTTGATCACGCGGATATTTTTGATTCTTTGAAAGATATTGAAAGACAATTTCATCATTTAATCAGAACTGTTCCATCAGAAGGAAAGGTTTTGGTGAATCAGGAATGTACGAATTTAAAAAAATTGATTGATCGAGGTTGTTGGTCTGAAATTGAATATTTTGGTTCCAGTAAAGGCTGGAGTTATAAATCATCGGGTTTAGAGAGTATTGAAATTTTCTTTCAAGCAGAACTGCAAGGTACACTGCAATGGAATTTGCTCGGCCACCACAATGTCATGAATGCGCTTGCGTCAATTGCTGCAGCCAAACATGTGGGTATTTTGCCAAACCAAGCTATTGAAGCTTTAAAAAAGTTTAGGGGAGTAAAGCGCCGTATGGAAAAGATAGCCGAAATTAATGAGGTTACCTTCTATGATGACTTTGCCCATCACCCGACAGCAATCAAAAGTACGATTGATGGTTTAAAAAAAATTGTAGGGCCAGGCAGGAGTATTGTTGCATTAGATCCTCGATCCAACACAATGAAGTTAGGTACGTTAAAATCAGAATTAAAAGAAAGTTTGATGGATGCGGATCAGGTCTATATTTTAGCCAGTAATGATTTAAAATGGGATCCAAAACATTATTTTTATGACTGTGATAAAACCTTTATATTTGATGATGTGGATAACATGCTAGATAGCCTATTAAAAGGCAGTAACAAAGGTGACCATGTTGTTTTTATGAGTAATGGAAGTTTTTCAGGCATACAAAAAAAAATAAGTGAGTTATCCCAGCTATAATTTTGCTATGAATTCCCAATTCGATCAGAAATATTTTTTGATTGCCTTAATTTTATCAATCGTATTGCATGCCTTGTTTTTAATAAACACAAAATTTGATTTGTTTAAAAATAACTTTTTAGATACTGAGCTGGTTATTGAGATGTTCATATTGCCACCCAATGAAAAAGACGAGGTATTAAAATACCCTGCATTAGATTTGGTTGAAGAAATTAAAAAAGAAGAAGATATTGCATCACCATTACCTTTGAGGGACTTTGTATCAGAAAAAGTGGATGAAATTATTACGTCAAAATCTGAAATACAAGAACCACTAAAACAAGAAAATATCAAGGAAGCCCCAATAGTTCCTAAAGAAAGAATTGTTGATCGATTAACTCAGCCAAATGACAAACAAATATTCGATGAAGAATCTTTTGATGAGGATATTAATCCAGTTGCCAAAAAAGAAAGAATTGAAATTGATACGTCAAAGCTATTAGCACAAATAAGTACCCTTGATTTAAGTACAAAAAAATCATCATCAGGCATACGAGTTAAAAGAATTTCTGCGCGCTCAAAAGATTATGAATACCGCGCCTATTTTGAATCCTGGCGACAAAAAGTTGAGAGAATTGGTGCGCTCAACTATCCAAAAGAAGCGATGTTAGGTAATTTTGGCTCATTGAGATTAACGGTTTCAATTAACTCAGATGGCAGTGTAGAACAAATTGTTGTTGATAAAAGCTCAGGCTCAAAAGAGCTTGATGAGGCAGCAAAAAATATTGTTATGTTATCTGCACCCTTTGCAGAATTCTCTTCCAAAATGCGAAATGAAGTCGATGTTGTGAATATTTCCCGAACATGGAAGTTCACAAAAACCAATCAACTACTTACCAATTAAAATGACTTATTACACACATCATATTTTTTTCTGTCTTAATGAAAGAGATGATGGCGCTCAATGCTGCAGTGACTTTGGTGCAGCATCGATATTTGTTTATATGAAGAAAAAAATAAAAACCATGAATCTTCGAGGGCAAGGCAAAGTAAGAGTCAATCGTGGCGGTTGTTTTGATCGATGTCACGAGGGACCATTAATGGTTATTTACCCAGAAGCTGTGTGGTATCGCTACATCGACGAAAATGATATTGACGAAATTATTAGTGAACATATTTTAAATAATCGTGTAGTAAAGCGACTATTGGCTTAAAAAAACCTTCATCTTGCTAATAAAATCTCTTTCTTCTTTTTGATTAAATTCAGTGCTGTTATTTTTTTTTGGAGCTGACCAAATAGCCCCTGGGAAGTGATTATCATCTTTATATCTGGGAATAATATGCCAATGCAGATGGGGTGTTTTATTGCCCAACGATGCAAGATTAATTTTATCTGGAGCTAGTAATTTTCTGAGCCCCTTTTCAATATTTAATAAAAGTTGTAGACATTCCTTCTGAAGCGCATCAGTTAGATCAGTCATTTCCTTAATGTGTGCAATGCTCTCAATTCGACAGTAGCCAGGATAGGCATGATCATTGATAAGGACAACTCGAAAATTAATAGTTTGCCAAATAATTGGGTAACTGCAACCTGAGCACAATGAACAGCCAGACAATTTAGGATATCTCGAGCATGCGATCAAGTGTAAGTTTAGCAAGCTTTGCTTCACGGTCCGGAACTTTAATTATATTTACTGGTTTGCCATGAATAATATTTTCTAATGTCCAAGCTAAATGTTGCGGATCTATTCTTGCCATAGTGGAGCATTCACAGACCACATGCGACATGAACTGCACCAGCTTACCCTCACTTTTCATTTCATTGGCTAAACGATTGACCAGGTTTAATTCGGTCCCAACCAACCATTTGGTGTTTGGTTTAGCTGCTTTAATTGTGTTTAAAATAAACTCTGTTGAGCCTACGTAGTCAGAATTTTGACAAACCTCAAATGGCGCTTCAGGGTGAGAAATAATTAAACCGTCCGGATATTTTTCTTTGAATAAATTAATATGTTGAAGCCTAAACATTTGATGGACAGCGCAATGGCCCTTCCAAAGCAGGACTTTAGCTTTCTTAATTGTCGACTCATCAAGTCCACCTAAAGGTAGATCAGGGTCCCAGACAGGCATTTCTTCTAAAGGAATACCCATTTTATAACCGGTCCAACGACCTAAGTTTTGGTCTGGAAAAAATAGCACTTTACTTCTCTGTTTAAATGCCCAATCTAAAATATTGGGAGCATTGGTTGATGTACAGACTACCCCTCCATGTTCACCACAAAATGCTTTTAAGTCTGCAGCAGAATTTATATAAGTAATTGGGGTAATTGTTTCATCAAAATTAATTACCTTAGAGAGTTCACGGTAGGTACGTTCAACTTTGGCAAGATTTGCCATATCAGCCATGGAACATCCAGCGGCTAAATCGGGTAAAACGGTTATTTGATCGGGCCGAGATAAAATATTTGCCACTTCCGCCATAAAATGAACACCTAAGAAAACAATATATTGCGCCTCCAATTCGCTTACATATTTTGCTAATTTTAATGAGTCACCAGTAAGATCGGCATGCCTGTAGACGGTTTCATTTTGATAATGGTGACCAAGTATGACTATTTTTTTACCAAGTAATTTTTTTGCTTTGATAATTCTTTCTTGGCAGTCATCATTTTGAAGACTTTCAAAAGCTTCAAACTTAATAGTGGCTGTATTCATAATTTAATTTTAACTTTGATATTGTTTAATTTCATCTAATTTTTCAATGGCAAAACGATTTGTCCAGGAAAAAACTTTTTCTTTTGCTGCATTAATATTAAACCATTGGTAATCAATGTGCTCGGTGGGAGCCAATTTAATAGTAATGTGTTTTGGGACCTCCAATCCAAAAATATGTTCGATATTATGTGTCACCCCGGGAGCATAGCGATAACGCCAATGAGAATAAATCTCATATTCATTAGATAATTTCCAATCTTGCAAAGGATAGATTGCCGGATCTATGGAAGTTTCCTCTTTTACCTCTCTCATGGCTGCCTCATAAGGGGATTCATTTAGCTCAATACTCCCCGTAACTGATTGCCAAAAATCTTTTCTATCTTTTCGGTGCAATAGCAAAACCTGCATGTCAGCAGTATAGATTACGATAAGAACTGATATTGGTATTTTGTAGTTTTTTTTCAAAACGCGGGTAATTTAAAGGTAACTTTTTCCTCCACCCCGTCTAATTCAACAAGATTGACTTCTGTGTATTGTTTTATTTTTTTGATCAGTTGTTGTACTAAAACCTCAGGTGCAGAGGCGCCGGCAGAAATACCAACCTTTTTTTTATTTTGAAGACATGCCGGGTCAAACATATCCATATTATCGATTAGAAAAGACTTCACATTATTTTCTTTTGCAATATCAACCAAGCGATTTGAATTAGAACTATTTGCTGATCCAACAATAATAATTAAGTCATGATCAGCCAACATCTTCTTAATCACATCTTGCCTGTTTTGTGTGGCATAACAAATATCAGATGTTTTTGGGCCAATGATACGTGGGTATTTTTTTTTAAGTGCCTTGATTATTTTATCTGTGTCATCTAATGACAATGTTGTTTGACTGACGTAACTTATGTTTTTATCTGCATGGATATTAAGTTGCTCTACATCATTAAGATCTTGTACGAGCGAAATGGATGCATTGGGTGAATTTTGATCAATTTGACCCATGGTCCCCTCAACCTCAGGATGGCCTTGGTGGCCAATCATAATAATATGATAGTTTTCATCATACATTTTATTAACTTCTTTATGCACCTTAGTTACCAAAGGGCATGTGGCATCAATCGGAATGAGATTATGATCGCGGGATTGTTGCTTTACTAACTTTGATACCCCATGCGCACTGAAGATGACATGACTACCTGAAGGTATTTGTTTTATTTCATCTACAAAAATAGCCCCTTCATTTCTAAGCTCCTCAATAACATATTTATTATGAACTACTTCATGACGTACATAAATAGGTGCTCCATATTTTTTTAAAGCTAATTTAACAATCTGAATTGCTCTATCAACACCAGCACAAAAACCTCTGGGGTTGGCAAGTGAGATATTAATTATCTTTGTATCCACCGTCATATATTATTTATTAACTCTTCCCCATGAATCATTTGTGCAAATGTTTCTCGTGACTTAATTTCAAAAAAATCGGATTGGTCTATTAATATTTCTGCTGCACGAGGTCGGCTATTATAATTTGAACTCATTGTCATGCCATAAGCACCCACATCTAAAATGGCAAGATAGTCATTAGGGTTAATAGCCATATGACGCTCTTTACCTAAAAAATCGGCAGTCTCACATACGGGGCCTACAATATCAAAAACTTTACTTGGATTGTCATTGATTTCAGTTAAATTAATTATGTCATGATAGGCATCATACAAAGCAGGTCGCATTAAGTCATTCATTGCAGCATCGACAATTGCAAAATTTTTAGCTGCGCCCTCTTTAAGAAACTCTACTTTAGTTATTAGTGCACCGGCCTTACCAATAATGGAACGACCAGGTTCAAAGATAACTTTCATTTTTCTTTGACCAAAAATATTTGTGATGGCTTTAGAATATTCATCAAAACTTGGCGGATTCTCATTTTGATATTTAATACCAATACCCCCACCAATATCTAAATGATTAATTTTTATCTGTATTGATTCTAGGTGTTCAACAATGCCTAGTAATTTTTTTAAAGAATCAATAAAAGGTTCAATTTCAGTGATTTGTGAGCCAATGTGACAATCAATCCCACTAATTTCAATATGACTTAATTTGCTAGCTATTTTATATAATTCAATAGCTTTTTCTTCCTCGACCCCAAATTTGTTATCTTTTAATCCGGTTGAAATATAAGGATGTGTTTTGGCATCAACATTCGGGTTTACACGAATCGAAATAGGCGCTTTTCGATTAAGTTTTTTTGCAACCTCTTGGATACGAAAAAGTTCAGCTTCAGATTCAATATTAAAACATAAGATGTTTGCTGTTAATGCTAGCTGTATTTCTTCCATTGTTTTTCCAATACCAGAGAAAACAATCTTCTTTGGATCTCCCTTGGCATGAAGAACTCTTTTTAACTCACCACCAGAAACGATATCAAAACCCGCCCCATGTTTAGCAAGAAGGCTGAGAATAGTAATATTTGAATTAGCTTTTACGGCAAAACAAATTAAATGATCAAGCTGACGGAGAGATTTTGTAAACTCTAAAAAGGAATTAACAATCATCGCCTTTGAATAGACATAAGTCGGTGATCCATATTTTTCAATAACCTTATTGATGTTCACTTCTTCTATGAAAAAGTTTTTATTTTGTTTATGGAATAAAGAGGTATTCATGTGCTGGTTTAGGCAATATCTTGGGAATGTATATATAAATGATCAAATTTACTTTCTTGTGGGTACCTTTCTTCAGGAATGTAGAGTGGTCCTTTTGTGCCACAAGCTGAAAGTAAAAAAATTTGAACAAGCAAAATAGTATATTTTTTCATTAATTTATTTTACATCATATTTATGTGGTTTTTGCTGCAATACACCATAGACAATCATTCCATTCACAAGGCCAAATATAAATGCTGATAATAAAAAGACAGGCAAAAGATTAAAAATACTGTCATGTGGAATAATCCAAAATCTGACAACAATAAATTGACCAATAATATGAAAGATAGAGGCTGCAAGACTTAAGCTCAATACGCCAAAGTACTTTCCATATAAATTAAAAATAAAATATAAAATTCCTAGACTAAATAACGCACCGGTTATGCTTAAAAAAAAAGTTGGGTTCAGAAAAGATCCAACTAGTAAACTGGAAACCAATACCCGGATAATGGATACCCAAAAGGCAATATGAAAGTTAAATTTAATTAATGCATAAAGGGTAATAATATTAGCAATGCCAGGTTTGACTCCAGGGATGGGACTAGGTAAAAAAAATTCAATTAAAGATAATACGGTTGCTATTGCAGCCAATTTTGCAATTTGATGATCTTCATTAGTTGGCTTAATAATTGATGGAGTCATAAACAGGCCCACTGCCGACAATGCTTAAATGAATTTGATTTGGAATACAAACAATAGCCTCATTTACTTTATTGATCCAGCCTTGATGCACACAATATTTTTTATTGCAAGGTGAAGCTTGGATACGGGCTTTGCCATTCTCTATTTTGATGACAGTACTTCCAAGTGGCCCTTCTATTTTTTTTTCAATTGCATTTGCTAGACTAAAAACATAATCTGCACGGCTGCCATCCTCAATTTTTACATACTCACCACGCGGTAAATTTATCATTTTGAAAAAACTCCAGAGAATCACTGTAAAGCAAATTAGAATGAA
This sequence comes from Methylophilaceae bacterium, assembly GCA_017858095.1. Taxonomy (GTDB): domain Bacteria; phylum Pseudomonadota; class Gammaproteobacteria; order Burkholderiales; family Methylophilaceae; genus BACL14. The sequence goes on from JAFMCB010000002.1 coordinate 66,657, forward strand.
GACGAAATCTCCCAGCTTAATAAGTTTATTGGATGTGTAAATTTTTTTCATCTGGCATTTCAATCCATTCAATCATTTCACTCATTTTTTTACTTATTTGCAACGAGCCATCATTTAAGATGATGAGGTAGTATTCAATATCAAGTTTCATGGCAAGTTCATGCTTAGCAGTTTTTTGTGCAATAAATAAAGGCTTAGAATAGACGTCTGATTTAATTTCTGAATTTTGTATTGGTGGAATTAATACCGTTGCAGATTGTGCGTTATCGGCAGGGTAACCCGAATTAGGGTCTATGAGGTGACTATAGCGTTTATTATTAAAAGAAAAGTATCTTTGATAATCACCAGAAGTGCCAATTGACCAGCCTGGCTTTAATTCAACAGACGCTATCGCACCAGCTTTTCTCGGATGTTGTATCCCTACTTTCCAAAAACGATCGCCGGGTTTCCCGAGAGCTAGAATATTGCCGCCGATATTAATAAGAGCATGTTGAATATTGTTATCCAAGAGTATTTTTTTTGCACGAGCAAGCGCATACCCTTTTGCATATCCACCCAGATCAATTTGCAAGCGAGTATTTTTACTGCGCAGCATTTTATTCTCAATGATCAGGTCATTCATTGAGGGTGGGTTTTTTAAGTAATCAAGAATTAGCGAGGTATTTGGTAAGTTATTAGCAGGCAAGTCGGAGTGGAAGCCCCATAAATTAATTAATTCACCAATAGCGGGATTGAACAGACCGTTTGTTTGTTTTGAGAGCACTTTATTGTCCTCAAGAATTTTGATAATTTCGGGGTCATCTATTTGATACCAACGATTCTCTTTAATAGCATTATTAATGTTTGAAATTTCACTGGGCTGCCATGCATGCAAATATTTATGTAGCCGATGGAAATCATTAAAAATTAGATTAGTAACTTTGTCAGACTTAATGGGGTCTTCTTTATAGATTTTGATATCGATGATGGTACCAAAAATATAATCCTTATATTGGTTCGTTTTATTGTCAGAACAGCCTGTAATAAGAAACAAACTCAGGATGAAAAGTTTAGCTAAGTTCATTGAAGACAATTTTCTCAATATCAATATCAGATTGATGTGCTATTTCAACTAAGCCAGTGGGGCTAGTGACATTGATTTCAGTTAAAAAGTTACCTATGACATCAATACCAACAAATGCTAATTTATTTTCAATTAAAAAAGGCTTGATGGTGTTAATAATTTTATGATCATTTGTTGACAGTTTGCTTAAACTTCCATGCCCTCCTTTCGCTAAATTTGCCCTTACTTCATTTTTCTTAGGTTTTCGCATTAAACCATATGGCAAAGGTTTGCCATTTAAAAGGATAATTCGTTTATCTCCTTTTTTGATTGCAGGAATATATTCTTGCGCCATAATAATTTTCGATTGATTGTTTGTCATAGATTCAATAATGACATTAAGGTTTGGGTCATTTATAGAAACTAAAAAAATACCATTACCTGCCATACCATGAATAGGCTTTAAAATAACTTTCTTATTTTTTTTGATAAATTTTTTGATTTCCTCAGCATCCGAGGATGTTATTGTTTTTGGAATAATATCTTTGAATTGAAGGATAGATAATTTTTCATTAAAGTTTCGGATGCCACAAGGTGAGTTAATAATCAATTCGTTTTTTGAGATTTTGTGACTTAAGAGATAAGTAAGATTTAAATAATCTTGGTCAAAGGGCGGGTCAATTCGAATAAATACTTTCTTAAAAAATGAAATTAATATTTTTTTAGGATCGGAGGCAATCACACTTTCGTTGATATTTTTTATTTTGTGCGCATGCACAGTGATCGAGCCATTACTATTAAGGGTAAAATTTTTTTTTGTAGTATAAAAAACACCCACATCTTTTTTTAAAAAAGCTTTCATTACAAAGATGCTTGTATCTTTTTTTACTTTTAAATTTTCTGGTGGGTCGATAATAAATAAATAATTCATGCTTGCTCCTTCATTTCTCTTGAAGCAGCCAACAATGCTAATCTTGCAATGACACCATAGGCGTAAAATCGATTGGCCTCATCATCACACGGCCGTCCTTGATCGGGCATTAAGCACGACGTCTCAAAAGGTTGAGGAATAAAATGCATACCCGGTGAATTTAAATTTTCATCTTTTTCTTTGCTTGTGTGCACACGATAAAATCCACCAATTACAAATTGATCAATTGTATAGACAACCGGCTCTGTAACAGCACCATTAATGGTTTCTTCTGAGTGGATTCCCTCTTGAATAATGACTTCGGAGACTTCATTGCCATCTTTAATGACAGACATCTTGTTTCTTTTTTTTCGATTTAAATTTGTTACATCCTCTGCATGCTTTGCAATCATAATACCCATGCCGTAAGTACCTGCATCCGCTTTGATGACAACATAGGGCTCGTGCTTTATGTTGTATTGATTATATTTACTTTTAATTTTATCAAGGAGATTAGCAACGTTATTCGAAAGTTGATCTTCTCCAACCCGCGTATGAAAATTGATATTCTTTTGACTTGTAAAATAGGGATTAATTAACCATGGATCGCAATTTACAAACTCTGCAAATTCTTCAGCAACAGCATTATAAAATTTGAAGTGAGAAGATTTTCGGCGCACATTCCAGCCAGCACTAATTGACGGAATAATCGTTTGTTCAATATCTTTTAAAATTTCAGGCACCCCACCTGAGAGATCATTGTTTAATAAAATTGCACATGGCCGAAAGATTGAACCATCGTTTAATTTAATTTTTAAAAAATGATCTTCTTTCATAATTGGATAAATTTGTATTTTTTTATTTTCACCAATAATAAAGTCAAGCGGCCCTTCAATGGCAGGATTGATTGATCCAAAGCATACATTTAACCCTGAACGTTCTAGAATATTATGTAGGTGGAAAAGATTCTCTAGATAATGTTGATTACGCGTATGGTTTTCTGGAATGATAATAATTTTTCTTGCCTCAGGACAGATTTTTTCGATCGCGACGGTCGCTGCCTGTATGCTTAACGGGATAAATGTTTCACATAAATTATTAAAGCCGCCAGGAAATAGATTTGTGTCTACGGGGGCCAGTTTAAAACCAGAGTTTCTAAGATCAACTGAGCTATAAAATGGAACCGTATGATGATTCCACTGTGCCCGAAACCAATGCTCTACGTCACAGCTGTGATTGATAATGTAGTTCTCAAGCTTTAATAACTCATCAGAAAGCTGATTATTGAGCTGTGGAATCATATGACTTTTCCAATTGCCTGCAAATCTGCATGGTAACTGCTTCTGACCATGGGGCCGCTGGCAATCGACTTAAATCCCATAGCCAGCGCATCTTTTTTTAACGATTCAAATTCACTTAAAGGAACATAGCGCTCAACCGCAAGATGGTGGGGGGTAGGTTGTAAATATTGCCCCATAGTAATCATGTCAACCTTATGCTCCTTTAAATCCGTCAAGACATTAATAATTTCGTTGTAGGTTTCACCAAGCCCTAACATGATTCCAGATTTGGTAGGTACCGTGGGGTTTTTATCTTTAAATCTTTTCAACAAAGAAAGGGAATGCAAATAATCTGATCCGGGTCGAACTTGTTTGTAAAGTTTTGGTATTGTCTCTAGATTATGGTTAAAGACATCTGGCGGAGAAATTGAAATTATATCAATGGCTTTATCAAGTCTGCCACGAAAATCAGGAACTAGAATCTCGATGGTAATGTTAGGCACCTTTTGTTTAATAGCGTCAATGCAATGTTTGAAATGTTCTGCGCCACCGTCTCTAAGATCATCACGATCAACACTGGTAATAACGACATAATTTAAATTGAGTGTTGCAATTGCATTAGCCAGGTTAGTTGGCTCATTAACATCGACGGCATTTGGTTTCCCATGTGCAACATCACAAAAAGGGCATCGTCTTGTGCATAAGTCACCTAAGATCATAAATGTTGCCGTACCATGACTAAAGCATTCGCCAATATTTGGACAGCTTGCTTCCTCACAAACGGTATTGAGCTGGTTAATTTTTAGCAATGATTTTACTTTGTGAAATTGATCAGAATTGGGTAACTGCATCTTAATCCAGTTAGGTTTTTTTATTGGCTCTTTCTGAATAACCTTAATGGGTATTCGAGCAGTTTTATCTCTAGCCCTCGCCAAATGATCAGTGGTTTGCTTCTTCATAATTTCCTATATTTTTCACTAAAAACTTAATGATTTTTTCCCCAACAGCTTCTAAATTATACCCTTTCTTATAGTCAACCAATTGGGTCATCTCAAGGTTTTCGTAACCACAAGGGCTGATAAAGCTAAAGGGGGTAAGATCCATATTCACATTAAAACTTAATCCATGATAGACGTATTTATTTTTTAGTCTTAAGCCAACGGAGGCTATTTTCTTTTTATTTACATAAACTCCAGGTGCGGTTCTATCTGAATAGGCTTCAATAGATTCTTCTTGTAAGAATTGAATGATGCTATTTTCTAACGCAGAAACCAAGTTTCTAATAGAAATTTTTTTTTTGGATAAATTGAAGAGGATATAAATTATTAATTGTCCTGGACCGTGGTAAGTGATTTTACCTCCTCGATCAACAAAAACATGCGGAATATGATTTGAAGGAGGCACATGATTTTTTTTATTTAATCCGGTTGTGTAAATTGGGAAATGTTCAGTGATCCAGATTTCATCGTGATCAGGATTGCCTGAAACAAAATCTTTCATGGCTTGCCAAGTGGTCTCAAAATTGGTTACCCCAAGGTATTTAATTTTTGGCTGCATAACTTAGAGAACAAATTTTGTTAAAGGATGTTTTGAAAGATCTATGTATATTTTATCTAATTGATCTTTTGATTTTACGAAAACATTGCATGTCAAACTGATATATTTACCTTGACTGCTGCCTTTCATCTCAACGGCTGATGCATCAAATGCTTTACTATGCGTTTGAATTATAGAAATAATAATGGTTGTAAAATTCTCACTTACCTCTCCAATCACTTTAATGGGAAAGTGACAAGGAAAATCAATTAAGTCATATGCATTGTCATTTGCCATATTTTATTGAAATGCTATTGTATGATAAAACTGTTTAAGTCGAGTTGAGTGTTTATTAAATCTTTAATTTCTTGTGCTTCTTGATTCGAAAATACAGGCCCTAACCTTAAGTAAAATAAGTTAGTTTCATTATCAATAGATACTTTAATGTTTTCTGGTAATTGTAAGCGCTCCAGTTTATTTTTTAATTGCTGCGCGTTTTCTTTTTCTGTGAAGACACCTGCTTGAATGACTATTCTTTTTTCTTGATTTTCAAATCTAGGATTAATGACTTTAATTTCAACCAACTCACTGCCTTTTTCAATAATATCAAGTCGATGTGCCGCAGCATAAGACAAATCAATAATACGATCTTTAATAAAAGGTCCACGGTCATTGATGCGAATGATGACCTGTTTATTATTTTTTAGATTAGTTACTTCAACATAACAAGGTAAAGGTAAGGTTTTGTGTGCACCTGTCATTTCATACATGTCATAGATTTCACCAATAGAGGTTTTATTGCCATGATATTTTTTTCCATACCATGAAGCATAGCCTTTTTCTTTATAAGGTTTTAATTCTTTCATGGGGGAATATTTAACATCAAATACCTTGTAAGGTCGGTTTGCATAGTCCACCAAAGGCTCATCTTGTGGTGTTGCATTTGGAATCTTATCAAGGTTATCAGGGACGTCCTGTCTGGGCCCATCATCTAAATAGTAACCTCCCTTTTTCGTTTCAGGTTCTGGGCCATCTTCAATCATGATGGTTTGGCAACCCACCTGTAGAAAAAGAAAAATTAAGATAAAGTATCGAGAAGTCATTAATTCGCAATTAACGTTTTGTTATTATATAAAGTCATTATGATACCGATGCTGATCAATGATACAACCATTGAAGTGCCACCATAACTAAATAAAGGCAAGGGAACACCGACTATAGGAAGTATTCCGGAGATCATGCCAAGGTTGATAATTAAGCCAAAGAAAAGTGACATTAAAATACCTAAACTAAGTATTCGGCTAAACGTATCTTGCATACGCGTTACCATAAACATACAGCGGTAAAAAATAAGCAAGTATAAAATGAGGGCACTAATAACGCCTAAAAAACCAAATTCTTCACTGAATACGGCAAAAATAAAATCAGTTGAAGATTCGGGTAAAAAATCAAGGTAGGTTTGTGTAGCATTTCCCCAACCTTTACCAATTAAACCGCCGGAGCCTAATGCAATCATGGACTGGATAGTTTGGTAGCCAGAGCCAAGGGCATCACTGAATGGATCAAAAAGTGTCATTATTCTTTTTTGTTGATAGGGCTCCAGTATTCCCCACAAAAAGGGAGAGCTCAACAAAAAAAGAATGAAGCTTATTGATATGAATTTAATTGGGAGTCCTGCAACAAAAATAATTACTAAGCCAACAAAACTGATCATGAGTGCTGTGCCTAAATCAGGCTGAATAAATATGAGGCAAAAGGGAATTGTGATGATAAGTAATGCTAAAAGATGTTGTTTTAAAGTTATATCCCCATCATTTTTAGCATAATGCCAGGCCAACATTAACGGCGTTGTTAATTTAATTACTTCAGACGGTTGAAATTTTAAGAAACCTAAATTTATCCAACGTTGCGCACCATGACTTTCATAACCAAAAAACACAACAAATAAAAGTAAAAAAAGACTAGCAATATACAAAAAAGGCGCAAAGAAAAACAATTTTTTGGGATCCATTAAAATCACCGCAAACATTAAAGTGATACCAATAATAATATTAATTATTTGCGAGACGACAAGAGCTGCACCGCTTTGATCTGATGAAGCAAGCGTGAAAAGCCCAAGGGTAATTATTATTAAGATTAACCCAAATAAGTAATGGTCAATTTCCTGAAATAGCTTAACTATATTCATACTTAAAAATTATTTAGCTTTATGTAGTAATCAAAAACTTGCTTGGCAATAGGCCCAGCCGTTGAGCCACCATGGCCACCATTCTCAACAATGACAGCTAGGGCTATTTTGGGCTGCTCTGCTGGCGCATAGGCAATGAAAAGTGCATGATCCTTTAGGCGCTCAGGTAAATTTTCTTCATCATACTCCTGCCCTTTTAAGCTAAATACTTGTGCAGTTCCTGTTTTTGCAGCAATTTTATACGCAATATCTTTTCCTAAAAACGCCGCGGTTCCACCATCCTGTGTTACGTCAGTCATCGCGTCTTGAATTAGTTTAATGTTTTTCTCGTTGACCGGAGGTGGAGGTTGATTATTTTTATAAAGTGCTTTTTTTTCTGAGTAAAGTAAAAGGTGTGGTTTTTGATCAAGCTTGGGGTTGGCAATTAATGCTGTTGCATAGGCTAATTGCAAGGGGGTGACTTGGGTAAAACCTTGGCCAATGGCAGTGATTGCGGTCTCGCCACCATACCATGGTTTATTAAATTTATTTTTTTTCCATGCCTCATCTGCTAGCAACCCGCTTCTTTCATTGTGCATATCAATGCCAGTTTTTCTGCCAAAGAAATATTGTTCTAAAGATTGATTTATACGCTTGATTCCAAGTTCTAACCCAAGCCCATAAAAAAAAGTATCACACGAAACTTTAATAGCTTCGGCCATATCGACGATACCATGACCTCCTTTTTTCCAGTCATTAAAAGTCTTAGATCCATTAGGCATTGTGAAATAACCAGGATCATTAATTTTGAATGGAGGTTTACGAATATCATTCTCTAATGCTGCTAGAGCTACAAAGGGTTTTAATGTTGAACCGGGTGGGTACAATCCTCGAATTACACGATCTAGTAAAGGTTTAGATTTTGCATTATTTAATTTTGACCAAGCATCTTTATTAATACCATCAATAAAAAAATTGGGATCAAAACCAGGTTGACTGACATAAGCTAAAATTTCCCCATTATTAACATCAATCGCAACCAGCGCACCTTTTTTGTTTTTGAAGGCATTGAAAGCAATTTTTTGTAATTCAATATCGATAGTTAAATTAATATTACTTCCATCAATCGGGGGAACGGTAACTAAGGTTTGAATGATCTCATTTTTTGCATTGACCTCAATTTGTTTGTAGCCAGGATAGCCATGAATCACATCTTCATAGGATGATTCAATGCCAGTTTTTCCCATGTGTCGTGAGGCAAAATAACGTTGATATTTATTGTTAGCTTGCAATGTTTTTATGTCAGCTTTGTTGATTCGGTGAATATGCCCAACAAGATGTGAAGTTATCTGCGCATAGCTATAAAATCTTTTTTGCCTGATAATAAGTTGAATGCCATCATACAAATAACGGTTGGCAGTAAATGCTGCTACTTCTTCGTCAGTCAAGTCTGTTTTAATTGCTACCGTGTCAAGGAAAGGGTCATTGGCAAGAATTTTTTGGTACTTGTTAATATCATCTCTGGTTATTTTGACGATGGGGGTGAGTTTTCTTGCTAACTCATCTAAGTCATATTGGCTTTTTTTGTTTAGTTCAAGATTGTAGGTAAGTTGATTGGCAGCAATAACTTTATCATTTCTATCAAATATAAGCCCTCTAGCGGGCTCAATAGGAATTGTTCTAATACTGTTATTGGATGCTTTTAATTTGTAAAAATCGTATTGAAATATTTGCAGATAAAAAAATCTTAGACTGATGATAATTACTAGTAGTGAAATAATTACGGTAATTACTCCAAGTCGCTTTTGAAAAGTATATTTAAATTCACCTTTTTGCATTTATATTTTTTAATTCTTTCTAAAATTCATGATCAGGAAAAAGCCGCCTGCAGCAATAGCTGTAAAGAAAAAATTTATTATCAGGGGTGCAGCTAAGAGGGGTATCAATGCATCTGCGTTAAGTATGAATTTGATGATGATGCCTAAAAAAATAATACCTGCCAGTAAGATTAGTTTTTGTGCGGATGTTTTAAATATCAACAATTGCGTAAAGAAATAATGGACTGCAAACATGAGTAAAAAAATTAATGCAAACGCGCCCAGTTGCGCCCCAAGAATAATGTCAGCTCCAATGCCAAGTAAAAAGATTTTGAGTAGGCTTAAGTTATGTCTCTCCAAAATGACGACACTGGCAAACAGCGCAATAAAAAAATCAATATGAAAGTTAGCATGATCAAAAAAAGGCAGACTGATATGCGACAAAATAGTTGCTGCTATGACTAACGCGATAGTGAGCTGCAATTCTTTTTTTACTATGGCGGGCGTTTTTTTCATTAAGACCTTTCTTTAATGACGCTGACAAAGGAATAGGTGTTTGGATGCGCAAATGGCTGAATGATTACCTTAAAAAATTGCCCACGACGCTCTTCAATAATATCAATAACCTCACCGATTTTAATGCCTTTTGGATAAACTTTGTCAGCACCTGCTGTAATAAAAATATCCCCTATATTAATGGCGCGATGAATTGGATAGAGAGGAATCTCAAGAAATGGACTACCATTACCAAAAATAAAGAAATTTTCTTTGCCATTTATTAAATTACCACCCACAACAAAATTCGGTGAATTAATAGTTTGGACTTCAGCTATATTTTCAGTCAAGAAAATAACTTGACCAATTAAACCATCGTTATTAATCACAGCATTCCCAAGATTGATGCCAGCAGTCGAACCTTTGTTAATGAATAATTTATTTTTATTATCAATACGTGACGGTAATTTTATTTGTGCAGTCACGGTTTCATATTTTTTTAGATCCTGAATTTTGAGTGTTTTTTTAAGCTGCATGTTTTCTATTTTTGATGTCTCTAACTGATCAGCATAAAGTTGCAGCTTACTAAGCTTTTCTTTTAATATTTGATTTTCATTTAATAAAGTTGTTTTGCCGAGATAAAAAAATTTCATCTCCTCAAAGAGAGTGTTTGGAAAATTGATTAGCGTGTAGAGGGGCTGTTTTAGAAAAAATATTTTTTCTTGGATTTTGGTATTTAAATTGTATCGGTTATCGACGCCGATCAGCAACACGGAAACAACGATTAATAAACAAAAATGCAGGAATGAAAAATTAGCGTTAGTAAAGAGCCTAAGTCGTTTTGTTTTTTCTTGAGCCATGCATGTTATTCGTGCGCAAAGGCATTTTTAAATGTATCAATTGAATCAAGAGTGCGCCCACAACCTTCTACAACACAAAGTAGAGGATGTTCGGCCATGATGACAGGAATGCCAGTTTCTTCCATAAGCAAACGATCCAGATTTTTTAACATTGCACCACCACCAGTTAGTACCATACCTGTTTCTGCAATATCAGCACCAAGTTCAGGCGGGGTTTCTTCTAGCGCCGCTTTCACTGCCCCAACAATGGATTGCAAAGGCTCACTAATAGATTCTAATATTTCATTACTGGAGATAGTAATTTTTCGGGGTAACCCTTCAGCCAAATTTCTACCCGTTACCTCCATCTCTTCGATTTCAGTCATTGGAAATGCACTACCAATTTGTTTCTTTATTTTTTCAGCGGTAGGCTCTGAAATCAAGGTGCCGTAATTTCTTCTCATGTAATCAATAATAGCTTGATCAATTTTGTCGCCGCCAACGCGAGCTGAACTTGCATAGACAATTCCACCAAGAGAAATAACACCGACCTCCGTCGTGCCTCCACCAATATCAATTACCATTGAACCTGTCGCCTCATTAACAGGTAAACCAGCTCCAATAGCTGCCGCCATCGGCTCTTCAATAAGAAAAACTTGTTTGGCACCAGCACGCTCAGCAGATTCTCTGATTGCACGACGCTCAACTTGGGTTGCACCGTAGGGAACGCAGATAACAATTCGGGGATTGGGCGTAAACCAACTCATGTTGTGGACGCGATTAATAAAGTATTTGATCATCTCTTCGGTGATATTAAAATCAGCGATCACTCCATCCTTCATGGGTCGAATGGCAGTAATATTTTGTGGCGATCGTCCGAGCATGGTTTTTGCCTCTGCACCAACTGCCAACAGTGATTTTTTCGAAAAAGGACCGTTTGGACCCCCCTCATGCCGAATGGCGACCACAGAGGGTTCATTTAGCACAATACCTTGGCCCTTAACGTAAATAAGCGTGTTGGCAGTACCTAAATCAATAGCAATATCATTATCAATGAATTTATTTAAGGCTTTGTTGAAAAAATTTATCATATGAGCGGTTGTTTTCTTTTTAATGTTGTCGCATGGTGTCTTGTAAACCTATGTATAATAACCGATTATTCAAATTTTGCTAAATAAAAAAGTATAAGAAATTATGTCTATTAATCAAAAAGATATTCAAAAAATTGCGCACCTTGCCCGAATAAATGTTTCTGAAGAGGAGAGCCGTATTCTTGAAACTAAATTGGGCAGCATCATGACCATGATTGACAAAATGCAGGAGGTCAATACAGACAATGTTGAACCCATGTCACATGCCCTCGAGGTAACGCAACCATTAAGAGAGGATGTTGTTACCGAGAAAGATATTCGTAGCAATGCGCTCGAATTAGCGCCAGAAGTTGAACAGTCAACATTTATTGTTCCCCAAGTTATCGAATAATATGATTAATTTATCGCTGAAATCGCTTAATCAAGGCCTACTTGAGAAAAAATTTTCCAGTGTCGAGCTCACGCAATTTTTTCTTGAACGCGTGCAAAAATACAATACTGATATAAATGCCTTTATTACAATTGATGAAGAAAAATCACTGGCACAGGCAAAACATGCTGACACCTTGATTCAATCCGGTAAACAAAGTTTATTAACAGGTATCCCGGTAGCACAAAAAGATATTTTTTGTGCAGCAGGCTGGCGAACTACTTGTGGATCATTGATGCTTGACAATTTTATTGCACCTTACAATGCCACCGTTATAGATAAGTTTAATCAAGTTGGTGCAGTAAATTTAGGCAAAACTAACATGGATGAATTTGCTATGGGGTCGTCAAATGAAACCTCTTACTATGGCCCGGTAAAAAATCCTTGGAATCATGACCTTGTGCCTGGAGGTAGTTCGGGAGGCAGTGCTGCGGCAATTGCAGCACGTTTAGCCCCGGCAGCCACAGGAACTGACACGGGTGGTTCAATTAGACAACCTGCATCACTTTGCGGATTTAGTGGTTTAAAGCCAACCTATGGTTTGGTCTCACGGTTTGGCATGATTGCATTTGCATCCAGTTTAGATCAGGCAGGGCCTATGGCGCCCAGTGCGGAAGACTGCGCCGTTCTTTTAAATGTCATGGCAGGCCACGATGAAAAAGATTCCACCAGCATTAATCATGACAAAGAAGATTATTTGGTAAATCTTGACCAATCTGTGAAGGGGCTTCGTATTGGGGTTCCAAAAGAGTTTTTTGAAGAGGGCTTGGATGGCCAAGTTCAGCAAGTAATTGAGGATGCATTAAATACCTATAAAAAGATGGGGGCCGAATTGATTGATATTTCTCTTCCTAACACACACCTTGCTATACCAGTCTATTATGTTATCGCGCCTGCTGAAGCTTCCAGTAATCTGTCACGCTATGATGGGGTACGTTATGGATATCGCGCTAAAGAATACGATGATTTGATGGATATGTACTTTAAAACAAGACAACAAGGTTTTGGTGAAGAGGTAAAACGTCGTATTTTAATTGGCACGTATGTTCTAAGTGCGGGCTATTACGATGCTTATTATTTAAAAGCACAAAAGATTCGTCAATTAATTTCGAATGATTTTAAAAAAGCATTTCAGCAATGTGACGTTATCATGGGGCCATCAGCGCCCTCAGTTGCGTTTAAGGCAAATGAAAAGAAATCTGATCCATTAGCCATGTATCTGCAAGATATTTATACAATTTCGACTAACCTTGCAGGCCTTCCTGGTATGAGCATTCCAGCGGGAATGGTAAATAATTTACCTGTCGGTTTGCAACTAATTGGCAACTATTTTAAAGAATCACAAATGTTAAACGTTGCACATGCGTTTCAACAAGAAACTGATTGGCATCAAAAAGTGCCTAAGGGAGTGATCTAATGGAGTGGGATATTGTTATCGGTATCGAAACGCATGTGCAGTTAAGAACTCACTCTAAACAATTTTCCGGCGCATCTGTTGCCTATGGCTCGGAACCAAATTCACAGGCCTGCCTAGTCAGTTTAGCTTATCCGGGAGTGCTGCCAGTGTTAAATAAGGCAGCTGTTGATTGCGCCATTCGTTTTGGGTTGGCAACCGATGCCAGTATTGCCCGTCGATCTATTTTTGCCAGAAAGAATTATTTTTATCCTGACCTTCCAAAGGGTTATCAAATAAGTCAATTTGAGTTACCCATTGTGAACCATGGAAAGCTCACCATAATAACTAAAGATCAAGAGAAAGAAGTCCGTATATTACGTGCACATTTAGAGGAAGATGCTGGAAAATCTCTGCATGGCATTGTCCAAGGTAAAACGGGTATTGATTTAAATCGAGCGGGCACGCCTTTACTGGAGATAGTTACAGAACCTGACATGAGCTCAGCGGAGGAAGCGGTGGTGTATGCAAAAAAACTTCATGAACTGGTGCAATGGATAGGTATTTGTGATGGCAACATGCAGGAAGGAAGTTTTCGGTGCGATGTTAACGTATCAGTTAAGAAAAAAGGGGAGACAAAACTGGGGACACGGCGTGAGATAAAAAATCTTAATTCATTTCGCTTTATCAAACAGGCCATTGATTATGAAGTTAATTGGCAAATTGAAACCCTTGAAGATGGTGGAAAAATTGATCAAGCCACGATCTTGTTTAATCCTGAAACAGGCGAAACTCGAGCCATGCGTTCAAAGGAAGAAGCAAATGACTATCGCTACTTCCCGGATCCAGACCTTTTGCCACTTGAAGTGACAGACGCTATGATTGATAAAATTAAATCAACCATGCCTGAGTTACCTGCCACCATTGCTGAACGTTTTGAAAAGGAGTTAGGTTTGTCTAGTTACGATGCATTGGAGTTAACATCCAGTCGAGAGGTGACAAATTTTTTCACAGACACTATTAAGTTTGGGTCTAGCGCAAAACTATCGGCAAATTGGATATTGGGCAGCTTATTTTCTCAACTTAAAGAAAATGATCTATCAATTTCTTCATGTCCAATATTGCCAACAAAGTTGGCAGCTCTAATTAAGCGTATTGAAGACCAAACGATTTCAAACAATGCAGCAAAAAAAGTTTTTGATGCATTATGGCAAAAACCTGCTTCTGAAATTGATGGACTTATTGACGAGTTGGGTTTAAAACAAATAAGTGATAGTGGTGCAATTGATCAATTAGTCGATGAAGTAATGCAAGCGAATATAAGCATGGTCGACGAATTTAAATCTGGCAAAGACAAGGCCTTTAATGCATTGGTAGGACAAGTTATGAAAGCTTCAAAAGGCAAAGCAAACCCTACTCAAGTAAGTGAAATACTAAAGAAAAAATTGATTAATTAACGCCATAGCGCTTTTGATAGTCTTCAAGTGCGCTAAGATTTTCACTAAGAATTTCATGACTCATCAGAAAATTTTTAATTTCATTGAGATTCATGAGTGAGATAACAGGGATGCCATGATTTTTTTCGACCTCCTGAATTGCTGATAGCGTTGACTCCCCTTTTTCTTGCCTATCAATTGCAACCACAACCCCGCAAGGTACCCCACCTAATTCTTTTATAAGCGCAACTGATTGATTGATTGAGGTACCTGCTGAAATTACATCATCAATAATTAGGACATTACCTTGAATTGGTGAGCCAATAATTTCCCCACCTTCCCCATGATTCTTCTTTTCTTTTCGGTTAAAACTAAAAGGAATATTTTTGTTTTTTTGACTTAACGCAATTGCAATGCTGCTGGCTAATGGAATACCTTTATAAGCTGGACCAAAGATCATATCAAATCGGATTTGGCTATTTATTATGGTTTGTGCATAAAACTCACCTAATTTTTTTAGGCTGTCGCCGTCATTAAAATTACCAAGATTAAAAAAATATGGACTTAATCTGCCTGCTTTTGTTTTAAATTCTCCAAATTGAAGAACTTTTTTTTCAAGCGCGAATTTAATAAATGCTGTCGTCTCTGTCATGATATACACTCTCTAGTAATGAAGATTATAACCTTAAATTTAAACGGGATTCGAGCTGCGGCAAGAAAAGGTTTTTTTCAATGGTTGGAAGATGAATCGCCCGATTATATTTGCTTACAAGAATTAAAAGCACAAGAGCAGGATTTAACGAATGAAATGTTACAACCGAAGGGATACCATGGATATTTTTCTTTTGCAGAAAAAAAAGGTTATAGCGGTGTTGGAATCTATTCGAAAAATAAACCTCGAGAAGTTTCAAACAAGATTCATTTACAAAGTATGGACTCTGAGGGCAGATATATTGAGCTTGCCTATGATAAGTTTAATTTAGTTTCTCTCTATTTGCCTTCAGGCTCCAGCGGTCATGAACGGCAAGCATTTAAATTTCAAGTACTAGATCAATTTTATGAATTCTTAGCATCGAAACAAAAAAAAAATAAGGATATTATTATTTGTGGCGATTTCAATATTGCTCACCAGGCTATTGACCTGAAAAACGACAAAGGAAATAAAAATAATTCTGGCTTTTTACCAGAAGAGCGCGCATGGATGACACGAGTTTTTAAAGAGTTAGGTTGGGTTGATATTTACCGTTCTTTGCATCCATTAGAGGAGGAGGCAGCTTACACTTGGTGGAGTAATCGTGGACAAGCTTGGGCAAAAAATGTTGGTTGGCGTATTGATTATCAGATTGGTAGTTCAAATTTAGCTGCCCGCGTAGTTTCGGCATATGTCTATAAAGAGCAACGTTTTAGTGATCATGCACCGTTGATCGTAAATTATTCCGATTGATGCCAGGGAGCAATTTTATATAGCAGCAGCATTCCAGGAATGGCGATAATAAAACAAAAAATAAAAAAAGTTTGCCAGCCAAAAAATTCAACTAAATAGCCTGTCGATGCATTGGTAAGCGTTCTTGGTACAGAAGCTAAACTTGTAAATAAAGCAAATTGTGTTGCGGTGTAACTGGGGTTGGTAGTTTTTGCAATATAGGCAACAAATGCGGTTGTTCCAAGTCCCGCTGCAAAGAATTCTAACCCTACTGTAATAGCGAGAACGATGTTGTTATCACCCACGGATGCTAACCAAGCAAAACTTAGTGTTGCAAACATTTGCATAAAGCCAAAAACCCATAGCGCTTTGTTGATCCCGAGTTTAATCATCCAAATACCGCCCAACAGACCCCCTATAATTCCCGGCCATAAGCCGGCATTTTTTGCGATTAAGCCTATCTCAGTCATTGAAAAACCTAGGTCAAGATAAAAAGGAGTTGCTAAGGCAGTTGCCATACTGTCACCAATTTTATAAAGAAAAATAAATAACAGGATCATTAGTGCACTATTTAAGCCTTTTCTATTTTTAAATTCTTTTAATGGTTCAATCACTGCTTCTTTCAGCGTTTTAGGCGAGGCAATTTTTAATTTTGGCTCACTTACCAAGAGGGTCATGATGATACCGGGTAACATAAAAAGCGCAGTCACAATAAAGACAAAATTCCAAGCAAAAAAATCAGCTAAAACTAAAGATAGTGAACCGGGTATTAAACTTGCAATTTTGTAGGCATTGACGTGCACAGCATTGCCCAAGCCTAACTCATGATCCAATAAAAGTTCACGACGATAGGCGTCAATTACTACATCTTGACTGGCACTAAAAAAAGCAATAACTATAGAAATAATAGCAACGGAAGTTAATTGTGATACCGGGTTAATGAAACCAGCAAGAGCTATAGTTAAAAGCAGAAGTAATTGAAAAATAATTAACCAGCCACGTCGTCTTCCCATCGCAAAAGAAAAACGGTCAAATAAAGGCGCCCATAAAAATTTCCAAGTAAAGGGAAATTGAATAAGGGCAAACAGCCCTATCGCCTTAAGATCTAAACCACTTGATCGTAACCATGCTGGCAATAAACTGATAAGGATAAAAAGTGGCAGCCCAGATGTGAATCCAGTAAAGATGCATATTAAACTTTTTTTATTGAAGATATCTTTGGCAACTATTTTTTTGCTTGCCATTATTTTTTAACTAATTGATACAACGCAAGTGCACCAAAAAAGTTGGGACAGAAATGAACTGACCTATTTTTTGTTACAACAAGACGATCCAAAACTTTTATTTTGTGCTCAAAGCAAAATTGATCAAAGTCTTTTACAGTGCATAGATGGACATTGGGTGTATCAAACCATTGATACGGTAGCTCATCGGAAATAGGCATTTGCCCCATTAAAATTTGCAGCCGGTCTCGCCAATAACCAAAATTTGGAAAAGTTACAATAACTTCTCGCCCAACACGTAACATTTCTTTCATTAACGCTTCGATATTATGCATCGACTGAATTGTTTTGGAGAGTATGACCACATCAAAAGAACCATCCTCAAAACCTGAGAGACCTGCCTCCAGATCCATTTGAATAACATCAATATTATTTTTTAAAGAGAGCAACCAATTATCTTTATCTTTTTCAATACCAAATCCTGTTATATTTTTTCGCTCAGCAAGGTAATTGAGTAGCGCGCCATCACCGCAACCGAGGTCAAGTACTTTGGATCGATCACCGACCCAATTTGAGATAATTTCAAAATCTGATCGTTTATTATTTCGTTTCATTTTTTATTTAGCATCTTTAAGAAATAGTTTTTTAATATGGCATGGTAATGATCATTTGACATTAAAAATGCATCATGACCACTTGCCGCATCAATTTCAGCATAACTAACTTTGATATTGTTATCTAATAAGGCTTTTACAATCTCCTTTGATCTATCGGGAGAAAATCGCCAATCACTGGTGAATGAAATCACTAAAAATTGGGATCTAACTTTTTTGAAAATTCGACTTAAATTTTTTATATTATTTTTTGCTGGATCAAAATAATCCAACGCTTTTGTCATCCGAATGTAAGTATTTGCATCGAATTCATTTACAAATTTATCAGCCTGGTAATTGAGGTAAGATTCCACCTCAAATTCTGGTTCAAAATTGTATCGATAGCCTTTAGTTTTTGTTTTTCTGCCAAATTTTGTTTTCATCACGTCATTTGACAAGTATGTAATATGCCCTAACATTCTTGCCAGCCGAAGGCCCCGCTTAGGAACAAGTTTCTTTTCATAAAAGTCACCCTGATTAAAATCAGGATCGGTCAGAATAGATTGGCGTGCGACTTCATTGAATGCAATATTTTGTGCTGTTAAATTAGCTGCAGCTGCAATAACGATAGTGTGGTCTAAGGCATCAGGGAATTGGATTGACCACTGTAAAGCTTGCATACCACCCAGGCTTCCACCTAAGACAGCTTTGAGTTTTTTAATGCCTAAGTGGGTAATAAGTTCTTTTTGCGAATTAACCCAATCGGCAACAGAAAGAATAGGAAATTTTGAGCCCCAATTTTTATTTGTTTTTGGGTTAATTGATTTTGGCCCAGTACTGCCATGACTGCCACCAAGATTATTTACTCCAATGACAAAAAATTTATTGGTATCCAATGATTTTCCAGGGCCAATCAGGTTATCCCACCAGCCAGGGTGCTTGTCTTTTTTTGTATAGTAACCAGCTAAATGGTGATTTCCAGAGAGGGCATGACACACTAAGATAGCATTATCTTTTTTTTGATTGAGTGTGCCATAAGTTTCATAAACTAATTCATAGTTTTCAAGCTTACGACCACAATCTAACAGAAGAGCAGCTTCACTTTTAAATATTTTTGATTGGACAATCCCAACTGAATTTTTATCTTGCATTGCTTGATTATACTATCAGCTCATATTAATTGAGGCATATTATTTGGACCCCAGAGTAACTCTATATTTTTGATTAATATCTTTATATTGGGTTATGTTTTTTAGTTTATTTTTTTCAAAAATTTTTTTTACTTTACTTGCTTGATTGAATCCATGTTCAACGATTAAAAGACCATTGGTAACAAGAAATTTTTCAACTTGTGTACAAATTAATTTTATATCTTTAAGGCCATAGTCTTCTGAAAAAAGAGCGAGGTCGGGTTCATGCTTAATTTCAGGACTAAATAAACGAGCGTCATTTTTGCTGACATAAGGTGGGTTGCTGATAACAATATCAAAATTAAAATCTTCTATTCTTTCAAACCAATTGCTTTCAATGAAGTTGAGTTTTTGGTTAAATTTCAATGCATTCTTTTTTGCCACTTTGAGAGCATCCTTCGAAATATCACTCAAAAAAACTTTGCTATTTTTATAATGATTGGCAAGTGTGATGCCTATGATTCCGGATCCTGTTCCTAAGTCTAAAATTTTAAGTGGTAATTCTTTATGAAAACGCTCAATGATAATATCAATTAATAACTCCGTATCTGGTCTGGGGGTTAACGTATGGCGGTTGACAAAAAAAGTTTCACCATAAAAGTCCCACTCCCCAAAAATATATGCCAAGGGCTGCCCCCCCTTTCTTTTTTTAACGAGGGTCTTTATTTTTTTAAATTGCGTGGCAGAAATCAAAGTTGTTTTATTCATGACCAAACCTAGAGAAGAGATACCTAGAGCTTTTTGAAGAATAAACTTGGTTTCAAGCATGAGCTCTCTTTTTGAGAGCATTAATGATTCTTCAAGTTGGTAAAAAATAAAATTTTCAATAGCAGATATATTCAAGTCAATCACTATCGAGTTGGGCAAGGAGATCAGCCTGATGCTCTGCGGTGAGAGCGTCAATTAAGTCAATAAGATCACCATCCATTATAAAATCAATTTTGTAGAGAGTTAAATTAATTCGATGATCAGTAATTCTTCCTTGTGGAAAATTATAAGTTCTAATTCTCTCACTTCTATCACCGCTACCTATTAAACTTTTTCTTTCACTGGCTCGTTGTGATTCTTGTTCTTTTATTTGATTATCTTTGATGCGGGCAGCCAAAATACTCATTGCCTGTGCTTTATTTCGGTGTTGTGATCGATCATCTTGACATTCAACAACGATACCCGTTGGAAGATGCGTAATTCTAACTGCAGAATCAGTCTTATTAATATGTTGTCCACCAGCACCCGATGCTCGGTAGGTATCAATTCGTAAATCCGCGGGATTAATTTGCACGTCAATAATTTCATCTGCTTCGGGCAAAATAGCAACAGTGATAGCTGAGGTATGAATGCGTCCTTGTGTTTCAGTGTCCGGAACACGTTGGACACGATGTCCGCCTGATTCGAATTTAAGTTTTGAATAGGCCCCCTGGCCAATGACTTTAGCAATAATTTCTTTATAACCACCTACTTCAGATTCATTCGAAGAAATAATTTCAATTTTCCAGTGCATACGTTCCGCATAACGTGAATACATTCTAAAAATATCTGCTGCAAAAAGTGCAGATTCATCACCGCCTGCACCGGCTCGAATTTCAAGAAAAATATTTTTTTCATCATTTGGATCCTTTGGGAGCAAGAGTGCTTGTAATTTTTTTTCAAGTTTTATAATTTCTTCTTTGGCTAAATCTATTTCTTCTTGAGCAAAGATTTTCATTTCTGGTTCAGCAAGCATTTCTTTAGCATCCTCGATATTTTTCATTTTTGTTAAAAAATCTTTATAAATATCAACGACAGGATTAATTTCTGAATGTTCTTTTGAAATTTTTTTGTAGCGCTCCATATCTTTGGTGGCGTTTTCCGAGCTTAATTCTGCATTCAATTCAATTAAACGTTTTTGCAGTAATTCAAGTTTATTTTGCATGGAGGATTTCATTATTTTTTAATCTTTCAAATTGAAAAGTTTTTTTAGAAATTCAATACCATCCAAATTTTTATGTTTAGCATTGTCGTTAAGTGCTTTGGTTGGAGAGTGAAGAAATTTTTTCGTTAAGTTTTTTGATAATTTATCTAATACCTGCTCAACAGGAACCCCTTTTTTTAAATCTTTTTCCATTTTTTTAACTTCACTAATTCGTGTTTGTTCGAATTTATTGTTCAGATTTTTTATATATGGCGCGACGGTTTTTTGTTGAAGATGAGACATAAATTCTTCACATTGTTGTTGAATCAACAATTCTGCTTTTGCAGTTTCTTTTTCTCTGTTTTTTATGTTTTTTTCAGTGATTTTGGCTAAATCGTCAAATGTGTATAGGAAGATATCATCCAATTCCGCTACTTCTGGTTCGATATCGCGTGGTATGGCAAGATCAATTAAAAGCATAGGCTTGTGCTTTCGTAATCTTATTGCTTTTTCAATCATGCCTAATCCTATGATCGGAAGTTGGCTGCTTGTCGAGCTAATGACAATATCAAACGAATGCATTGTGTGATGAATGTCACCAATTAATATAGGATGACCACCTACTTTTTTAGCTAAAGCCATTCCATTCTTAATGGACCGATTTGCAATGGTTAATTTTTTCTTATTATTTGCAGAAAAATATTTACAACACAATTCTGTCATCTCTCCGGCGCCCACAAATAAAATATTAACGTTATTAGATTTACCATAAATTTTGTCCGCGACCTTAAGAATCGTCGACGCGACTGTTGTGCTGCTTGCACCAATGCCAGTTTTTGTTCTAACCAATTTGGCAGTTTCAAAAACCTTTTGAAAAAAGATGGCAATATTTTTACCTTGCCCGCCAACAAATTCTGATTGCTTTAGTGCTTGTTTCATTTGTCCTAGAATTTGTGTTTCACCCAGGATCATACTATCAAGCCCTGCAGCCACTCGACAGGCATGAGAAAAAGCTGCTTCATTTTTAAAAGTATACAGATGAGGTTTAAGATTCATTTCTTTAATGTTATGGAATTTTGCTAACCATGTAATTAATGTTTTGCTATCAGAAGCGCTCTGATAAATCTCCGTTCGGTTACAAGTTGATAAGATAAGAATGTCTGATGACATTTTTTCTTTTAATTCTAAAAGGGCCTGCGTCAACATATCATTAGCAAATACAAGTTTTTCTCTTAACTTAATAGGTGCAGTTTTATGATTTAGTCCAATCAGTTGAATTTGCATAGTCGAGGGATCGTTTGCTTTATCTTATCTGTTAAAAAGGGTTAAAATAGCTATTTTACAATATATTCAACTATAAATATTTGGGAACGAGTAACTTATGAATAAAACTTATCGCATTGCACCGAGTATTCTGTCGGCAAATTTTGCAACATTAGGTCAAGAAATTAGGGACGTTATTGCATCGGGTACTGATATTGTCCATTTTGATGTGATGGATAATCATTATGTGCCTAACCTTACTATTGGGCCGCTTGTGTGCGAGGCGATTCGACCTCTCACCGATGCCATCATTGATGTCCATTTGATGGTAAAACCGGTTGATAGAATTATTCCTGACTTTGCAAAAGCAGGTGCAGATATTATTACTTTTCATCCTGAAGGATCTGAACATATTGATCGAAGTTTATCTTTGGTCAGAGAATTGGGTTGTAAATCAGGCCTTGTTTTTAATCCTGCTACACCGTTAGACTATCTTGATTATGTGATGGATAAAATTGATATGGTTTTATTAATGTCGGTTAACCCTGGATTTGGTGGGCAGAAATTTATTCCAGAGATGTTGAAAAAATTAGCTGAAGCTAGAAAAAAAATTGATGCGTATACTGAAAAAACAGGGCGTGAAATTTGGTTAGAAATTGATGGAGGGGTCAACCCAGAAAATATTGCTGACATAGCAAAGGCGGGAGCAGATACTTTTGTTGCGGGTTCAGCGATTTTTAAAAATGCTAAAGATACCGATCCAAACCGTTATGACAGTATTGTAAAATCATTACGAGATTCGCTAGCAGCCATCTAAAGATTGAAACATTTTTATAATATAAAAGGGGTTTTTTTTGACCTTGATGGCACACTTTTTGAAACTGCCCCTGAGCTGGTTGCTGCTGCTCAAAAAACGTTACAAAAATTAGGTTTGCAGACAGTCTCACCCAATGTGATTGAGTCTTTTATCGGCAAGGGAGCTGAAAATTTAGTTCGGAAATCTATTGAGCTATCAGCCTCAGGTGCAAGTGATCGATATCTAAAGTTAGGCATGGATTTATTTTATAAATTTTATGATGAAATTGCTGATCAAAGCAAAGCTTATGATGGGGCATTAGATGCAGTAATGCAATTGAACCATAAAGGATTAAAGCTCGCTTGTGTGACAAATAAGCCTAAACATTTTACGCATAAGATTTTAAAAGAACATAAGATGGACCAATTGTTAGATTTTGTTGTTTCAGGAGATGAGGTTGAGAAAAAAAAACCAGATCCCATGCCAATTCATTTGACATGTCACACACTGCAAATAAAACCCATTGAGTCGATTATGGTGGGTGATTCATGCCATGATATTGATGCGGGATATAATGCGGGGACTTTTGTTGTGACCGTGCCTTATGGTTACCAATCAGGTCAATCTATCAAATCAAATAAGGTCGACTTGGCAGTCAATAATTTAACTGACTTGCTGACAGTGATCAATTAATCATGTTTACATCACTCACCAAAGAGCAATTTATTCATTATAAGAACAAGGGCTTTAATCGAGTCCCAATTGTGATAGAAGCCCTTGCTGACCTGGATACGCCATTATCAATTTATTCGAAACTTGCCAATAAACCTTTTAGTTATCTTCTTGAATCGGTTGAGGGAGGAGAAACTTTTGGACGCTACTCTATTATTGGACTCCCGTCCAAATTAGTTTTTAAAATTTCGCAGCAATCCATTTCAATTTTTGAAAACAATAAACTTAAAGAGCAGTTTACGCATGAGAATCCATTGAACTTTATTGATGACTATATGCAATCATTTCGAGTTCCCGATGATATGAATTTACCAAGATACTCCGGAGGATTAGCGGGTTATTTTGGTTATGAGACGATTCAATATATCGAGCCAAAGTTATGCAAGAATTTTTTAGAAGATAAACTGCAATTACCTGACATCTTGTTAATGTTATCTGATGAAATTGTCGTGGTTGATAATGTCTTGGGTAAACTTTTTTTAATTAATTATGTTGACCCTGCAGAAAAGTATGCTTTTGAAGATGCAACAAAAAAATTAAGTGGTTATTTAAAAAGATTATCAGATGGTGTGACTTTAAAAGATACTAAGGCCCTTAACGAAACAGAACCGATGTCTGAATTTGGCGAGAAGCGATTTAAAGAAGCGGTAGAAAAAGTTAAAGATTACATTGTTGAGGGAGATGTCATGCAAGTTGTTTTATCGCAACGCATGAGTCAAGCATATGAATTCAATCCATTAAGCCTTTATCGGGCCTTAAGGAGCTTAAATCCCTCACCTTATATGTTTTTTTATCACATGCATGATCATTTTGTCGTTGGAGCATCGCCCGAAATCTTAGTTCGCTTAGAGAATAAGAAAGTCACGGTAAGGCCAATTGCAGGAACTCGTCCTAGGGGGGTTACAAAAGATGAGGACCTGGCATATGAAAGAGAATTGCTGGCAGATCCAAAAGAAATAGCAGAACATGTGCAGCTTATGGATTTGGGTCGCAATGACATTGGCCGTGTTGCGAAAACTTCAACGGTCAAAGTAACAGATAACATGACTATTGAGCGTTACTCACATGTCATGCATATTGTGTCTAATGTGGTCGGAGATATTAAAGAGAATTTATCAGCAATTGATGTGTTAAAAGCAACATTTCCGGCAGGCACCGTCAGTGGCGCCCCTAAAGTTAGGGCTATGGAAATTATCAATGAGCTTGAAACTACGAAAAGAGGTGTTTATGCAGGTGCTGTTGGGTATTTGGGTTTTAATGGTGATATGGATGTCGCCATAGCAATTAGAACAGCTGTCATCAAAGACAATATTTTGTATGTTCAAGCGGGAGCTGGAATTGTGTCAGATTCAATTCCACAAAAAGAATGGGAAGAAACACAAAATAAAGCAAAAGCCATTCTACGGGCTGTTGAGCTTGTATCGTCTGGATTGGATAATTAACTATGCTGTTGATGATTGATAATTACGACTCGTTTACATACAACCTCGTGCAATACTTCGCTGAGCTTGGTCAAGAAGTAAAAGTTGTTAGAAATGATGAAATAAAAATTAACGATATTACAATATTAAATCCAGAATTTATTGTTATTTCGCCTGGGCCCTGCACTCCAAATGAAGCCGGTATATCTCTTTCCATTGTTGAGAATTTTCAGGGTAAAGTGCCAATCTTAGGAGTTTGCTTGGGACATCAAACCATTGGGCAAGCTTTTGGGGGAAACATAGTACACGCCAAAACGATTATGCATGGAAAGACCTCAGAAATACACCATATAAATCAAGGCGTATTTAAAAATTTAACTAACCCTTTTATTGCAACGCGTTATCATTCGCTAGTAATTGAGAAGGCTACTTGCCCTGACTGTTTGGAAATTACGGCGTGGACAGATGATGAAGAAATAATGGGAGTAAGACACAAAACTTTACCAATTGAGGGAGTTCAATTCCACCCAGAATCAATATTGACACAACATGGGCATGATTTATTAAAAAACTTTTTAGACATTTATGGATAACTCATATCAAGACAGTCTTAATCAAATTTTAAATAAAATTGACCTTACGGAAGAGAAAATGATTTCTCTGATGGAGCAATTAATGACTGGGCAACTCGTTTCCTCGCAGATTGCAAGCTTCATGATTGCCATGCGTATGAAAGGCGAAACCATTGATGAAATCGCGGCTGCGGCAAAAGTTATGCGACGCCATTCAAAACATGTGCTTTTAGACAACACAGATTTTTTGATTGATACCTGCGGAACCGGTGGAGACAGTTTGCAGACATTTAATATTTCAACTTTATCTGCCGTGATTGCTGCAACGGTTGGTGCGAAAGTTGCTAAACATGGCGGTCGTTCGGTTTCATCAAAATGTGGTAGTGCTGATGTTTTGGAATCGCTGGGGGTTAATGTCAATGTTGATGAAAAGAAGATGGCACAGCTTGTCAATGAGATTGGTATTGGATTTATGTTTGCCCCCAATTTTCATCCAGCCATGAAATATGTCGCTCCGGTAAGAAAGGAATTGGGTGTTAGAACCATGTTTAATATGTTGGGCCCATTAACAAATCCAGCCAATTCAAATCGACAGATAATTGGTGTTTTCAATGACAAGCTTTGCCATACCTTTGCACATGTGCTTAAAAAATTAGGCAGCAAGCATGTATTAATTGTCTATGGTCACGATGGTATGGATGAAATCTCGATCACAGGAAAAACATCTATTGCCGAATTAAAAGAAAATGAGATTTTTGAGTATGAAATTCATCCTACAGACTTTGGATTAAAAGTAGGCAAGTTGGATGATATAAAAGTGGAAAATGTCGAAGAATCCAAAAAAATTATTATGGATATTTTAGCAGGGACGCAGTCAACGGCACGTGATATTGTTGTTCTGAATGCGGGGGCTGCCATTTATGTTTCAGGAATTACTGAAGATATCACTTCGGGCATTGATCTAGCAAAACGCGCAATTGACAGTGGCAAGGCACAAGAAAAATTAGCTGAATTGGTAACAAAATCGAATGGATAATATTTTAGATAAAATCTTAGCCACAAAGAAAAATGAAATTAAAAACGCTAAGCAATTATTTTCTTTAAGTGATTTGACTGAAAAAATAGAGATCAATAATGATGAGAGAGATTTTGTTGCTGCATTGCAAGGTAAGCACAAAATAGGATCTCAGGCTGTGATTGCCGAAATTAAAAAAGCCAGTCCATCTAAGGGCATCATACGAGAAGTATTTGACCCTATTTCAATTGCATTATCCTATGAAAAGGGTGGGGCTGCTTGCTTATCCGTGTTGACTGACAAAGAATATTTTCAAGGGGATATTAATTACATACAACAAATTAAGCAAACCTGCCAATTACCCATTTTAAGAAAAGATTTCATTATTGACCCCTACCAAATTTATGAGTCCAAAGCATTTGGTGCGGACTGCATTCTTTTAATTGCGGCCGCATTAGATTTATCTGAAATGAAAGAATTTGAGGCAATTGCTGAAAGTTTGAATATGGCAGTTTTAGTTGAGTCTCATAACCTAGCAGAGTTAGAGGAAGCAATTGAGTTGAATACTTTGTTAATAGGAATTAACAATCGAAACCTGAAGACATTCGATGTTTCATTGCAAACCTCCATTGATTTAAAGGAAAAAATACCCAGTGGTAGAATTGCTATTACCGAATCAGGAATATTTACTCGTGAGGATATTGATTTTATGAATGAATATGGTATCTCAACCTTTTTAATTGGCGAGGCTTTTATGCGTGACGCTGACCCTGGAAAATCTTTAGAGAATTTGATTAAGAGAAAATGATAAAACGACCCAGACGATTACGCAATGATTTATTTTCACGAAAATTGATCAGAGAGCATCGAGTTTCAGTCGATGATTTAATTTTTCCTATGTTTGTGATTGAGGGTAAAAATGTTAAAGAGCCTATTGATTCGATGCCAGGTATCTCTCGGTTAAGTATTGATAATTTAATCATTGAGGCGAGGCAATGTTATGAAATAGGAATTTCAGCTATCGCCCTATTTCCTGTGATAGCTAAAAACTTAAAAACACCCCATGCTGAGGAATCGTTCAATGATGTTGGTTTAATTCCAAGAGCTGTTATCGCTTTAAAAAAGGTATTGCCTGATTTGGGCATCATTACTGATGTGGCGCTTGATCCTTACACAAGCCACGGTCAGGATGGATTGCTTGATGAAAATAATAAAATTTTAAATGATGAAACAGTCGATGTTTTAGTAAAACAAGCACTTTCCCATGCAAAGGCAGGCGCTGATGTTGTAGCTCCATCCGATATGATGGATGGACGAATTGGTAAAATTAGATCAGTTTTAGAAGATCATAATTTTACCAACACAAAAATTCTTGCTTATTCGGCAAAATATGCATCTGCATTTTATGGCCCCTTTAGAGATGCAATTGGTTCAACCAAGTCATTAGGTGCTTCATCAAAAGAAACTTACCAAATGGACCCAGCCAACAGTGATGAGGCGCTTCATGAGGTTGGTATTGATATTGATGAAGGGGCTGATATTGTTATGGTCAAACCTGGGCTTCCATACTTAGATATTATTTATCGAGTCAAACAGACTTTCTCAAAACCAACATTTGCTTATCAAGTCAGTGGTGAATACGCGATGATTAAAGCTGCCTGTCAGAATAATTGGTTGGATGAGAGAAGTGTGGTGTTAGAATCGTTGCTATCTTTTAAAAGGGCTGGGGCTGACGCAATTTTAACTTATTTCGCTAAACAGGTTGCTGAGTATCTTCAGGAAAAAGATTAGGCTCAAAACTTTCCAGTGCTTTAATATCCATTCCTCGGGCCTTCAGTAAATTTTTACTTCCAATTTTAAAATCATTAGTTTCGAAGACTTTTATTTGTATTGGAATTAAGTCATTTTCAATTTTATAGATAGGAAGGTTTCGATTCGATTTCTTTTTACTACCCTTTCCATACAAACTCATATCAGTAATTTCAAATTGAATTTGATTATTCAATAATATGTATTCAACAGCCTTGATATCATCATGATAAAGATTAATTTCAATGGTTGGATATTTTGAAATATAGCCTTCCAATATCTGACTTGGCGCATGCGGATTAAATTCCTTAAATAACTTCATGTATTTAAGGGTTATTTCTTTGAGCTCCTGAAGGATGGCAAAATCAGCCCTATAGTAAATATTTTTATAGGCAATTAGCGCTTCATCAATCTCATTATTTGAGGGTAATTTTTCTTTTGCACTAAAACCTAAGCATTTTGCGGCTTTTGTTTTAGCAAAATGGTAATCAGTGATTCCCTCCTCGGCAATTAATTCGGCAGCTTTGTTAGCAACCGTTAAGCGGATTTTTTTTAAATTATCTTGAGCCATTAGTTGATTAAAAAATAAGCATTACTTTGTGGCAAAAATTCTTCATAAAAATATTCATAGATACCGTCTTCCTCCGGTGTGGCAACAACCCCATCCTGTTTTCTAACTTTAACCGGCATAATACCCTCGGGTTCAATTAGAAATCTAACAGGGTATTGATCAAGGATGGGCTCCATGTAATCCATCCAGATTGGCAGGGCAGCACGTGAGCCTGTTTCATGCTTACCTAGCGGTTTAGGTTGATCATAGCCAACCCAAGTTACCGTCACAATATCAGGGTTGTAGCCCGCAAACCAGGCATCATAAAGATCATTTGTGGTACCCGTTTTACCTGCAATATCCGATCTTTTTAGGCGCTTTGCCTTTTTTGCCGTACCCGAATTAATCACCTCTTTTAACATTTCTGTCATGATAAAAGCATTTCTTGGATCGATTGATCTAGGGGTTTCCGCGTTCATGAGTTCGGCACTGTGTTTGACTTTTCTGCCCTTACTATCGATAATTTTTTCTATAAAAAAAGGCTTCTTCAAAAATCCTCCATTGGCAAAAACACCATAGGCGGCAACCATTTCCATTGGGGTTACCTCGCCGACACCCAGTGCCATGGATAAATAGGGCGGATGTTTTTTTGAGTCGAAACCAAAACGGGAAATATAATCCTGCGCATATTTTGCACCAATATGTTTGAGTACCCTGATTGCGACTAAGTTTTTTGATTGAGCGAGGCCATCTCGTAAGCGAATCGGGCCTGCAAATTTTTCATTATAATTTTGTGGTTCCCAATTTTCATTAGAATTTAATTCATCCGCTGTGACATAAAGGTAACCATCATTGACTAGTGTTGCAGCATTAATACCTTTTTCGAGTGCTGCAGAGTAAATAAACGGCTTAAAAATGGACCCAGGTTGACGTTCTGCTTGTGAGACATGATTGTATTTATTGCGGTAAAAATCAAAGCCACCCACTAATGCTAGCAATGCACC
>JAFMCB010000027.1 GCA_017858095.1 Methylophilaceae bacterium
TCTTCTGGTCGGCCAGTTTGCGGATAAAGTGGATGCTGATGAGCACTAAAATAAAAAACAGTTGCATCGTCATAAAATATATCTTGTGTGCCATTCCCATGATGGACATCAAAGTCAACTATGAGTATGTTCTTTAAGTTATATTTATCTTGCACGTATCTGGCAGCGATTGCAGCTTGATTGAAGATACAAAAGCCCATGCCCTTAGAGGCTGTTGCATGGTGCCCTGGCGGTCTTGATAGGACAAAAGCAGACCCATATTGGTCATTCATAATGCCATCAACGCCAGTGATTGCTGCTGCTACTGCCTTTTTTGCCACAGTTAATGAATTTTTTGATATAACGGTATCACCTGTACTCAGGTAACTAATTTCCCCACCCCGAATAGCTGCCACTTCTTTTTCAACAAGCGCAATATAATTTGTATCATGAACTAATTCTAAAATTGGCTTATTTATATCTTTGATAGGGGGCCATAGCAAATAGGGGAGTAGTTCATTGTTCTTCCTTAAATCTGAGATGACTGTTTTTAATCTCTCTGCATTTTCTGGGTGATTCTCACCCGTGAAATGTGTCAGAAACACTTCATCGTAGAGTATGGCAATCTTTTTTGACGCTGAATATGCAGTTGTATTGAACATTAGGCTTAAAAAAATGGCGAATATAAACTGTTTCATGGACCAATTATATAGGTGTTTCATAGCATATATTAAAGTAGGGATAGGCTTGAACGCCCACTAAATCATTCAAATACTTCGTATAATGTATATTATGTTAAATTAAATATATAACCATCAAGAAACTACATTAAATCTGTAGCACCTATCTCTTTGGCAATACTCCTACCCTTAGCTAACTGGGTATCAGCTTCCGATATATTACCTGTTAGTTTGTAAATACTTGCTAATTCAATAGCACTCTTCGCTTCATAATACTTACCACCATTCTTCTTAGCAAAGTTACTTAATGAAAGTAGATTTTTAATTGCCATGTCAGTATTACCCAAGCTTACGTAATATTGCGCAATATCAAGTTCAATATCTGCATAAGAACCCAAATCTCCAATACGTTGGTAGGTATTAGCTGCTTTAACGGCATATTCAACAGCATCATCATAATTATTCAGTGAAGCATGTGCTTGGGCAACACCTTTAAAGTTCGCAGCACGTTCATCGTCATTTGACGATATTACTAGCGCTTTTGAATAGCTCTCTAAGGATAATTCAGCCTTATTAAGTTTTAAATAGCTCATTCCAAGCTGATTAAGAAATTTCTGCTCCATCTGCATGTATTTACTATTACCAAGCTTAGCGGTCTCTAAACCCTTCGTAAAACTTGCAATAGAGATATCAATTTCATTAGAGTCGCGTTGACTAATACCTTTATAGAGCATTGAAAACATCTGATCTACTGGTAAATCTGCATATTTCTCGCTTGTTTCAAAGTATTTTGCGGCTTCTTGAGGTTTATTCAGCCGATAATATGCCTTGGCTTGACAAAAGTTCTTGTCGTACTCGTTGGTTAATGTTTTAGCGAGCTCGATAGCCTCCACTGCATTGCCACTATTAAGTTTTTTTTCGCACTCATTATTTGTGTTGTATGCATATAATGTATTTATAAACAGTATGCTAGATATAATTATTAAAGTATTTTCTAATTTCATTAAGATTCCTTATTCAATATTCTCAGTAGTTCAGCTTCGTCAATAACCTTAACGCCAAGTGACTTTGCTGTATCTAATTTGCTACCCGCATCCTCGCCGGCAACCACATAATTTGTTCTTTTTGATACGCTACCAGAAACCTTACCACCAGATTCCATGATTAGTTGCTTTGCCACGTCTCTTTTAAGTGTGGGTAAACTACCTGTCAAGACAAAAATAACACCATCTAGTTCTTTATTTTTAGCATTGACTTCAATTGCCGGCCAACTGATATTGCAGCCTAGCAGTTTGTTTATTTCGTCAATGTTGCTAGGACGCATAAAATAGTTATTAATAGACACAGCAACCGTAGGGCCGATATCATGTACTTCTTCTAAGAGGTTAGTTGACGCACTGATAAGTGACTCTACTGACCCAAAATGATTAGCTAGATCTAGTGCAGTAGCTTCTCCAACGTTTCTTATACCAAGGGCGTAAATGAACCTTGCTAACGTGGTTTTCTTTGAACTCTCAATTGCTAAAATTAAATTATCAGCCGACTTTTCTGCGAAACGATCCAGGTTTACTAGTTGCTCTTTTTTTAACTTATAGAGATCTGAAAAGCTGCGAATTAGACCTTCATCAAGGAGCTGATCAATAATTTTTTCACCTAGGCCATCAATGTCCATAGCTTTTCTTGAGACAAAGTGCATTAAACCCTGCTTTCTTTGCGCTGGACATAAAATTCCATTTAAGCATCTCAGCACCGCCTCACCCTCTTCTTTTACAAGTTTTTGTTGGCATGAGGGGCATTTGTCTGGCATTACATATGGTTTAGCTTCATCCGGTCTTTTTTCTTTGATAACCCTAACAACTTCAGGAACTACATCCCCTGCTCTCCTTACGAAAACATGATCACCAATATGAATATCTTTCCTTTTTAACTCATCTTCATTATGCAGTGTTGCATTCATCACAGTGACACCACCAACAACAACTGGTTTTAATCGAGCAACAGGCGTTATAGAGCCTGTTCTCCCCACTTGAACATTGATATCAATAATTTCTGATTCTGCTTCTTCAGCAGGAAATTTATGTGCAATAGCCCAACGTGGTGCTCGAGAAACAAAACCAAGGTCGTTTTGGTATTTAATTTGATTTACTTTATATACAACCCCATCAATATCAAAAGGTAAATTGACTCGCAACGCGTTAATTTCATTGTAAAAGTCAATCATTCCATCAACACCAAAGACTGTTTTGGCATAAGAAGTGGTCGGCAGCTTAAATTGATTTAATAGATCATACATCTGGTCTTGTGTTTTGATACGAAGATTATCTTCAAATGCGATGCTATACGCATAAAATCTTAGGGGCCTTGCTGCAGCAACCGCTGGGTCCAGTTGACGAAGAGTTCCTGCTGCAGCATTTCTAGGATTTGCAAAAATTTTTTCATTCATTTCTGCTTGTTTTTCGTTTAATGCAAGAAAATCATCTTTTTGCATAAAAACTTCGCCTCTAATTTCAATTGCACCTTTTGAATTTAATTCACTAATTTTTAATGGGATCGAATTTATTGTTTTAATGTTATGGGTGACATCTTCACCAACATTGCCATCCCCACGGGTAGCTGCTAAGGATAAAGAACCATCAACATAATGAATCGTAACGGCTAAACCATCAAATTTCGGTTCAGCGAGATATTCGACTTGTTTGATATCCAATTCATCACATATTCTTTTATTAAATGCTTCTAAATCTTCTCTATAAAATGCGTTGCCTAATGAAAGCATTGGGGTCTTATGTGTTACTTGTTGAAAACTTGCATTAGGTACCCCACCAACCCTTTGTGAAGGCGAGTCTTTATCTTTTAATTCGGGGAATTCGACTTCTAGGTTAAGGAGTTCTTTAAAAAGAATATCGTACTCAGCATCAGTGATCTTTGGATCATCTAGAACATAATATTGGTAATTATGCTCATTAATAATTTTGGTCAGCTCTATGACTCTCTCTTTGGCGTTGTTAAAGCTATTAGCCATTTAAGAAAATATTTTCCTTGCTAACTCGCTTCCTGGAATAATTTTTTTTTGCAGCATTTTTTGTTCGATTTTTTTTAAAGAAACATAGACTCGGCTTATATAATCATCATTCATTGTTTTTGAGCTAGTATCCACTAATACACCGTTTAATTTGTTACAGCATTCTCGAATAGTTGTCATCATTTCATTAAAAGATTGTGTGATATTTTTTGTGTTAGGAATGTCCATTCTAAATACAATCCCTTGCACAAAACTTTCATGATTAATTTCTAGACTTTTACCAGATAAGCTCAATAAAGAACAAGACGTAGTGGAATCATCACCATAATAAAGTTCATGCATATCTTTTTGATTTTTTCGAATTTTATTATTGTTAAAAAAATCAATTAATGCACCTGAGTGAAATGATGAATCAGATTTTGGAATAACCTTTAATATCAAAGCACGATCAACCTCAAGCCTCAATTCATTGATTTTTTTTGACTCTTCTTTTATTTGTTCATTCGCGATCCAAAATAAAACCCCATTTATCTTTGCCTTTAGATCATTCACGTAACTGTTTAAGTTAATAATTTCTTGATCAGATAATTCCCCTTTTCTAGAAGCAAGTAATTGAACAACTAAAATTTGGTTATAACGAATCGAGCTGTCAATTGCATTATCAGTGGACCAAATATCATCATCTTTTCTTACATACAATCTAACCCCTCTTAAAGAACGTAAAACTTTTAGGTTCAATAAGTCTTGTCCTTCGAAAATTTGCGGCGATGTAATGGAGGCAACAGCTTCTATATCCTGATAAATACCTTCAGGTAAATTTGCAGCAATAATTTTTTTCGAACCCTCCAAACCATCCAGATTTTTTTTTGGCTGAATTTGATCATCAACTGTAAATTCTGATGAATTAAATAACGGATCATTAGCCTCATTTATTTTAGGCGCAGTAGAGTTTTGACTGAATTTTTCTCTTCTTTTTTGATTTTTCTTTATTTGCACCCAATTATGAATAATCATCATAATAATGATTACTAAACCCATAATTAGTAGTGCTAACTGAACGTCATTCATAAAAATTAATTCGCCACTTCTATTTTTTCTATTTGTTGGAGATCTACCTCGACTATTCGCGATACACCAGCTTCTTGCATTGTTACCCCGATAAGCTGCTCGGCAATTTCCATAGTAATTTTATTGTGTGAGACAAAAAGAAATTGTGTATTTATTGCCATTTTTTTAACTAATGCTGAAAACCGTTCAGTATTCGAATCATCTAATGGGGCATCAACTTCGTCCATTAAGCAAAACGGAGCTGGATTTAACTTGAATAATGCAAACACAAGCGCAATGGCAGTTAGTGCTTTTTCTCCACCAGATAAAAGGTGGATCGTCGTATTCTTCTTACCTGGCGGTTGCGCAACTACCTGAATACCAGTATCAAGTATCTCATGCCCCAATAATTCAAGTCGTGCCTTTCCTCCATCAAATAAAATCTTAAAGAAATCAGTAAAATTTTCATTCACTTCATCAAAGGTTTGTTTTAACTTTTCACGCGTCTCAACATCAATTTTATGGATAGCATCTTCTAATGTTTTTGAGGCTTGAGTTAGATCATCCACTTGATTCTGAATGTAGGTTTGTCTTTCTCGAATAACCTCTAACTCACTAATAGCTGCCAAATTAACTGGCCCCATTCTTTCTATTCGAGCATTAATACCCTCATAATTTTTTTCATAGTCTTGTAATGGTAAATTTTCTGAAAGCGAACTCAGGATTTCATCTTCATTTTGATTTAATTTATTTATATCAGAACATCGCTGCTCAAAAATAACTTTTGCTTCTCGTTCGTCAAGTTTAGATTGTTGCAAGTTTTCTTGTAGTGGATTTAATGAGTGCTGAAGTTCCAGTCGCTTGGATTCAATTTCTCGCAAACTATTCTCGACTTTAGCAACCTCTTCTTTAATTTCAATTAATGTTTTTTCTGCACTTTCTTTTTGTTCAATAGAATTTTTAAGATCATTTTGTAATTGCAAAAGCTCTGTTGAGCTTGAGTCTTCTTCTGTGTCAGCTAATTGATTAATAAGATTATTTTTATCAGCCACCAATCGATCAGACTTATCCTCGAGATCGTTAATTTTATTTTTATTAATTTCTATATTAAATTCTATTTGCTGGATTAATTTTTCCTTGCCAACAAGCTTTTCGTTTTCATTTCTATAGGTTTGCTCTGATTTATGCTTTTCATCCTCACTCTTATTTTTTTCTGTTTCGGCATTAATTAGTTGCCCCTTTAATTCTTCAATCAGTTTATTTTTATTTCCTAAAGAATTTCTATTTAATTGAACCTCGCTGTCCAAAGAAGTGATATCGTTCTCAATCGTTATCCGTCTCTTATTGTTAAGCTCTACTACACTTAATTTCTTATTAAATTCTATATTAGCTTCGTTAAACTGCCTTTCGACATCTACCTGCTGTTTGTCTAAATTTATTAACATATGTTTTGTATCTTCAAGCTTAGTTTTCGAGAGGCTATATGCTTCATCTAAATCTTCACTGGCTTTAATAAACGAAGGAAGTTTCTTCTCTAAATTTTCTAAATCTGCAATTCTTGTTAATTGATTTGAATTGTCTTCATCATCATCAGCAAATATTTGATAAGTTAGTCCATAGATATCACCAGTTTTGTTGAGCAGTAATTGCCCATTTTTAAGTTTTTCTCTTTCTTGTTGCTCATCATTTTCGTTGCAGAAATAAACATCAGATAACCATTCTTTTAGGGCTGGCATGATTGAATTGCCAGCCTCCTCTATCAAATTAATAGCTTGATTTTCTGAATTATTTTGTTCAACCTGATTGAAATCTACGTTGTTTATTAACGTTAAGCCATGCGGTGGCCTTGGCCCTTTAAAAACTTTATCTTGGTGATAAAAAGCTTGTATTCTGCTACCTAATAAAATTGAGAGTGCTTTTTCCCACCCTTTTTTTATTTTGACCTGTTTAAAAACGTTATCATTATTAGGGGCACCAATTTCATTTAACCAATTGTTTATTGTCTCTGGATTAAATTGCTTGTTAATCGTTTGCTTGAGTGAATTGATTCTCAGCTGTGTTTCGGTTATTTTTTGCTTTGCTTCAAAAGCCAGATCTCTTTTTTCTAAGGTTTCTTTTTCAAGCGCTTCATATTCTGATTTTTTTTGCTGTGAAGAGTCTTTGATAGAGGCTAATTCAATTTCAAGCTTTTTTAGAATTTCAGGTTTTTCTAGACCGGATATATTTACGTTAATTTGGCTAAGCTCTTCTTTTAATAAATTTGTTCTATTTGAAAGATCTGCAATAATTTTTTCCGTTAATTCAATTGTTGCTGACTCAACATTTAATCGCTCTTTGAGTTGCAACCATTGACTATTCGTCTCGTTATATTTTTTATTATCTGTGCTGTATTTATTTTCTATTGCGGAAAACAGATCCTTAATTTCTGCTAGGTTAGCAGTTTCTTCAGTAAGTTTTTGTTTTTCACTTTCGAATATTTTTTTTGTTTCGGCAAGTTGCAAATCATATTCGGTTGTTAATAAATCAAATTCTTGGAGCTTTAATGCGCTACCCTCTTTTAACTTTACTAAATTTTGAATTTTTTCTTTTAAATTATTAAGTTTATTTTCTGTATTAGTTACAGCGGCATTGGCCTCATAAAATTTTGCTTGGGAATTGCTTACCGCATCATTTGTTTTAATATGTGTCTGTCGTAATAATTCAACTTCCGCTTCAATGGTTCTTAATTGAGCAGTCTGCTTTTCCAGCTCTATTTCGTTTTGCACTACTTTTGTTTTAGTATTTTGCCATGTTTCATTGGCAGTTATTTTCTTCAGCACAGCAATTTGTGCAGCAACAAATTTTAGTTTTATCTGTAATTCATTATGTCTTTTTGCGGCCTGTGCTTGAGATTCAAGTTTGCTTATTTGCTGATTAATCTCTTTTTGTAAATCTTCAACACGGGCAAGGTTATCCCGAGTGTCTCGTAGTCGATACTCAGTTTCCTTTCTTCGCTCTTTATATTTGCTGACACCCGCCGCTTCTTCGAGATAATTTTTTAACTCTTCGGGTTTTGCTTCAACAATTTGCGAAATTGTATTCTGACCAATAATTGCATAACCATGCGACCCTAATCCAGTACCCAGAAACAAATCAGCAACATCTTTTCTTCTGACTGCAGTGTTATTGATGTAATAAGTAGAACCCTTCTCTTTCTCAATAACTCTTTTAACTGAAATCTCTGCATACTGCGCCCATTCATCGGGTGCGCTTCCTAGCGAATTATCAAAAAAAAGTTCGACACTTGCCCGGCCTATGGCTTGCCTTGTGTCAGTACCGCTAAAAATAACCGAGTCCATCGACTCGCCACGCATTTCCTTCGCCGATGAGGAACCTAAAACCCATTTAACGGATTCCATGATATTTGATTTGCCACAACCATTTGGCCCAACAATACCTGCAAGCTGGCCATCCAATTTAATATTTGTTGGATCTACAAATGTTTTAAAGCCAGCCAGTTTTATTTGTCTTAATTTCAACGCTTACTCAATGAATTTTTTTTAGGAAGTATGTCTTCAACACAGTATAATGTTTTCTTTTTTTTGTTAACAAATATTATGAGCAGTGAATCTCTAGGCGGTAAACCAACGGCAAAGCCAACTAAGGCGTTGGAGACATTCGAAAATCCAAATAAAAAAAAGGACTTTCATATACACATGCAAATTCCTGAATTTACATGTTTATGCCCTAAAACTGGTCAACCAGATTTTGCTACTTTATACCTTGATTATATCCCCGATGAACGCTGTGTGGAACTAAAAAGTTTAAAACTTTACATATGGTCTTTTCGTGATGAAGGCTGTTTTCATGAGGCTGTTACAAATCAAATTTTAGATGATTTGGTAAGCGCGACACAACCAAAATTTATGCGCCTGACTGCTAAATTTTTTGTTAGGGGTGGTATATTCACAAACGTAGTAGTTGAACATTGTAAGCCAGGTTGGAAAGCAGAACCAACTATAGATTTATTAAAATTTCCATCCGAGACTAATTTTCGTGATTGAAAAATAATATGGGGGTATAGCTCAGCTGGGAGAGCACTTGCATGGCATGCAAGGGGTCAGCGGTTCGATCCCGCTTACCTCCACCAA
>JAFMCB010000001.1 GCA_017858095.1 Methylophilaceae bacterium
CTTGCTTTGGAATTTATAATGGCTGGATAAAATTGATAATTTATTACCTGACCCTCGTTATCAATAAGCATGTCACAGACCATGGTTAAGCGATTTACCTTGGGGTTAAGCGAGCACAAACCATTTGATAACTTCTCAGGCAACATCGGAATAACACGTCTTGGGAAGTAGATTGAATTTCCTCGGTTGAGTGCTTCTTGATCCAATGCAGAATTCATTCTAACGTAACTACTAACGTCAGCGATAGCAACAAGTAACCTAATATTATCTTCTAGCGGTTCTGCAAAAACAGCATCGTCAAAATCTTTTGCCGTTTCTCCATCAATGGTAACAAAATTCATTTTTGTGAGATCGCGGTGCTGCTTATGATCTTTCCTTAAAACAGCATCATTAAATTTTTCTGCTTCATGCAATACTTCTTTTGGAAATTCATAGGGCAAATGATATTTTCGCAGTGCTATTTCAATCTCAATACCACTATCCGCATAACTGCCTAAAATCTTAATAATTTTTCCCATTGGCTTGACACGAAAGTTGGGCTGCACTGTAATGACTACCTCAACTACTTGGCCGGGTTTTGCATTCATATCCTCATTGTATGGAACGATAATGTCCTGTGTGATACGCTTATCTTCTGCAGAAACGATGGTAACACCATGATTTTGAATTACTCGACCAACTAAAATAGCATTTGCTCGCTCGAGCACCTCAACAATTATTCCCTCTTGCCTGCCACGTTTATCAATACCGGTAACCTGAACCATAACGCGATCATTATTAAATACCTTTGACATTTCCTTCGGTGATAAAAAAATATCGGGGTTGGATGAATCCTCAGCTATTAAGAAACCAAACCCATCATGATGGCCAAGCACCCTTCCAGGAATAAGGTTTATCTTTTTTGCAACGCAAAGGACATCTTTACGATTAATCATGATTTGTCCTTGCCTCGCCATGGCATTTAAACGCTTTTCAAAAAAAATCTCTTCATCTTTTGCAATATCAAGCAGCTTACTCAATTCATTTTTTTTAAGGGGTACCCCATGCTTATTCATCACATCCAGAATTAATTCTCGACTTGGAATGGGGTTTGGATAAATTTCTTTTTCTCGTGAAATTTTAGGGTCGTTATCTCGAATTCTATTTTTTTTAATTTTTTTCATTTACTGTGGTGTTGTTTAATGCATACAAATCTGCAATATTTCTCCCTAATCCATTGTAATCGAGTCCAAAACCATAAACGTAGGCGTCATCAACTTCGAGCCCATAAAAGTCTGCTTCAATCATTTTCTTTTTATTTATTTTTTTTTCAAAAAGAGCAACATTTGTTATTGATTTGGGATCATGCTGAGCTAGACGTTGGTAGATGTAATGCATTGTATTACCCTCGTCTAAAATATCATCAACAACCAAAATATGCTGATTTTTAATTTCTTTTGCAGAAGGTTCATGCGTTAACGTAATTTTAGCTTGGCCAACATTATCTTGATAACGAGACACATGGATGTAGTTAACCTCCATCGTAAACGTTAACTTAGGGATTAAAATCCCAACAAAAGGAATTGCCCCTGTCAAAACGGGCAACAAAAGAACTTTTTTACCACTAAACTCTTTATTTAATCTAGTGGCAATATGATTTATAGAATGCAGAATTTCTTCATGCGTATAGATAATATGCGAATTGGCTAAGATTGCTTGATCTAACATCAAGTCAGCCTATTTCTAAGGTAACTCTCCAACTCAACACCAAAATCGTTATTTTTAAGCGCGTATTCGATATTCGCTTTTACAAAGCCCAATTTATCGCCACAATCATAGCGCGTACCTAAGAATTCATAAGCTGAAACATTATTGGTCGCCAGCATACTTTTGATAGCATCTGTTAATTGAATTTCATTACCCGTACCTACATTCGTCTTAGCGAGATAATCAAGTATTTGATTGGTAAAGATGTACCGACCAACAACACCAAAATCTGACGGGGCATCAACAGGATCGGGTTTCTCAATAATATCAATAATGTTTGCTAAAGCTTTGTTGAACGAATCAATCTCAATCATGCCGTAGTGAATGGAGTCTGCCTTTTTTATTTTTTCCACGGCAATCAATGACGTATTTGAATCATCATACCTATCAACCATTTGCTTTAATACACCAGGCTTAGCATCAATCAAGTCATCAGCGAGAACGACAGCAAAGGGCTCGTCACCCAAGACAGGTTTTGCCTGCAGAATTGCATGCCCTAAGCCCAATGGCTCCCCCTGTCTAATGTATATACATGACGCACTTTTAGGGATTATATTATTCATTTCATCAAATAATTGCTTTTTCTTATCAGTCATATTCGATACACCAATTTCAAGCGTTTGATCAAAATGATCGGTGATAGCACGCTTGGTTTTCCCTGTGATAAAAATAAGCTCAGTAAAACCAGCCTCAAGAGCCTCTTCCACTGCGTATTGAATTAAAGGTTTATCAACCACAGGAAGCATTTCCTTTGGAGTAGCTTTGGTAGCAGGCAAGAAACGAGAGCCGTGTCCAGCCACTGGAAAAACAACTTTCTTTAACCTCATATTAAACCCTGATATTTCATAGCGTCATATTA
This sequence comes from Methylophilaceae bacterium, assembly GCA_017858095.1. Classification (GTDB taxonomy): domain Bacteria; phylum Pseudomonadota; class Gammaproteobacteria; order Burkholderiales; family Methylophilaceae; genus BACL14. Next base: position 2,606 of record JAFMCB010000001.1, read on the forward strand.
ACAGATGAATGATTTATTATTTTGATTCAAGATAACATTATGAAACTTTAGTTTTGCAATCTTGCAGTTTTGATTGCCATTTTTTAGTGTTTGATTCATCCCCCACTTTTCTTTCCACCCAATACTCACCCTTTGATGTCAACTCTTTTTTCCAAAAAGGTGCCTCCGTTTTTAGGTAATCGATGACAAATCGGCATGCATCAAACGCTTCATCGCGATGCTCACTTAAAACAATCACGCCCACAATAGGTTCATTGGGCTCCAATAACCCATAACGGTGAATAATTTGCACAGCCGTTATATTCCAATTCTTTTTTGCATATTGCTCAATTTTTATTAACGCTTTTATGGTCATTTCTGGGTAATGCTCAATATGTAGTTTGGATAACTTTTTATTTGTTTTATTTGGGTCAAATTCTCTGACATACCCAGTGAATGACACCACAGCTCCGATTGATGTGGTATTAGCTCTGAGAGACTTTATCAAATCCTCAATGGAAAAGGTTTCTTGTTGAACGATTGCCATTTAACCTCCAGTGATAGGTGGTAGAAAGGCGACTTCGTCACCTTGCCTGACGGGTGTGTCCCAATCTACAATTTCATGATTAACAGCGACGCGGAGATTCTTTCTCATTTCCACTAATTTTAGCCATGGGTCTTCGTTATTTTCCGTTAAAAAAATCAATAATTGTTCAACATTTTTAACCTTTGATTCGTTAATGCTCATTTCTATCGATTCTTTACCGAAAAGCTCTCTTAAACTCGCAAAAAATAAAATTTTAATCATCTGACCTCTTTTCCGATAATGTGTCATCCAAATCTAGTAAGTCTTCATCAATGTCATCAAGCTGCACACGTTCAATTTGTTTGAAACGTGAGGTAATTTTTTTACTTGTGATATTAATTTTTTGCGCATTGTCATTAGCTTGGCTGATGTTATCTGTTAATTTTTTCATACGCGAATCAAACCGTTCAAATTCTTGACCAAGTTTGCCTAATTCAGATTTGATAATATGCACCTGTTTCTTTGTTTCAATATCTTTCAGCACTGCTCTGGCCGTATTTAGAACAGCCATTAATGTGGTGGGTGATACTAACCAGACACGATGCAACATTGCCTCTTTAATAATATCAGGGTGGTGCCCATGAATTTCTGCAAAGACCGCTTCTGCAGGTATAAACATTACCGCGCCATCCGATGTTTCATTGGGAATAATATATTTTGAAGATATGTCGGTAATATGCTTTCTCACATCTAGCTTAAACTGGCGTTTTGCTCGCTCTTTATCCCCCTCAGCAATATTTTGGTCAAACATTTTATGGTAATTTTCCATTGGAAATTTAGAGTCAACTCCAATAGTGCCCGTCGGCTCTGGTAAAAATAATGCGCAATCCACTCGTGCGCCGGATAAAAAAGTATGTTGAAAGGCATAAGAATCCGGCGGCATAATATTTGAAATAAGCTCTTTAAGTTGAATTTCCCCATAGGTACCTCTGGAGCGCTTGTCCCCTAATATTTCTTGCAGGCTCACCATGTTTGTCATCATGCCATCGATTTTTTTTTGCGCCTCATCAATAGTCGCCAGCGTTTTAGCAACATTCACAAAGGTTTCATTTTGGGATTTTTCTTGATCAGATAACGTGTTATGCAGACGGTCTGATAACTTATTCATCGCGTCATTGATATCCACAATGATTTGCCTATGCTTTTCTTCAAGTGTTTGCGTCACATTTAACTCAGATTTATTAAAGAATAGTTTCCAAATCAATACAGCTAACGCTAGAAAAATGAATAACAGTGAAAATTCAACTAACATAGGAGTAATTATTTGGCAGCCTTCAGTGCCTGAGTAATATCAGCAAGGATGTCATCAATGTGTTCAATGCCCACAGAGATTCTGACCATATCTTCAGAGACACCAGCTAATTTTAATTCCTTATCATCCAATTGACGATGCGTCGTTGAGGCGGGATGGCAAGCAAGGGATTTAGCATCACCGATATTCACCAATCGTAAAATCATTTTTAGCGCATCAATAAATTTTGCTCCAGCAACCTTCCCCCCCTTAATGCCAAAACTGATGATACCCGCGGCCTGCCCTTTAGTAATTTTTTTACAAATTGTATGGTAAGGGTCACTTGGTAACCCTGCATAGTTAACCCAACTCACTTGTTCATTTTTCTGCAAGAATTCAGCTACCTTGAATGCATTGAAACAATGACGCTCAATTCTTAAACCTAAGGTTTCCAATCCTTGCATAATTTGAAACGCGCTACTAGCAGCCAAGGCAGCACCCGTATTTCGAAGTGGCACAACACGACAACGCCCAATATAGGCGGCTGGACCAAGCGCTTCGGTATAAACAACGCCATGATAAGAAGGGTCTGGTTCATTCAGCATAGGAAATTTTTTCGCTTCTTTTGCCCAATCAAACTTACCACTATCTACAATGACCCCGCCCACTGTCGTTCCATGTCCGCCTATATATTTTGTTAATGAATGAATAACAATGTCCGCACCAAAGTCTATTGGGCGACACAAATAAGGGGTAGCCACTGTGTTATCAACGATTAATGGAATGCCTTTTTCATGCGCAATATCTGCCAATATTTTCAGATCAACCACATTGCCTAATGGGTTGCCAATCGTCTCACAATATAGCGCTTTGGTTTTACTATCAATCGCCGCTTTAATTTCATCATAGTTACCCGCATCAACCATTTTCACTTCCACACCTTGATTGGGTAATGTGTGCGCAAAAAGATTGTATGTACCACCGTAGAGCTGACTGGTGCTAACAATATTGTCACCAACTCTGGTAATACACGAAATTGCATAGGTTATGGCTGCCATGCCTGATGCTAAAGCTAATGCAGCAATACCCCCCTCCATCTCGGCTATTCTTTGCTCAAGCACTGCGTTGGTGGGGTTCATAATCCTGCTGTAAATATTGCCCTCTACTTTGAGGTCAAATAAATCTGCGCCATGTTGGGTATTATCAAATGTAAATGAAGTGGTTTGATAAATAGGCGTGGTGGCAGCCTTAGTTGTTTTCTCCGACTCGTAACCATGGTGAAGGGCAATCGATTCGAGTTTCATAATTTTTATCCTCTAATTTTTTCTGATACTTAATAGTAACAAGATATTTTAATTTATTGCGATATCTCCTCAATATTAATTAAGGGAAACCGCGCTACAATTTCTTGCACACCCTTGGGTGTTATTTTAACTTTAAGCTGGATTTCTTCTGTAAATTGCTTGTCTATAATGCTCCCATTATTACTATAAATTACATGAGTTATACTATCTAACATACTGTATTTAAATGATAATAAATAATAATTATTTAAAGTAAAATCGGCAACCTTGCTTCTTTTTAACGCCAACATGCCAGCCTTGCTGTAGGCTCTTGCCAAACCACCAGTACCTAAATTAATGCCCCCATAATAACGCACCACAGCCAAGCATGTATTAACAATGTTCTGGTTTTCTAATATATTTAACAAGGGCTTGCCTGCCGTTCCAGATGGTTCACCAGCGTCGTTAAAATAGGGTTCAATGCTATTGCCTAAGTAGGTTTGGTAAGCATAAGCGATGTGGCTGCAAGATGGGTGAGCTGATTGCAGGCACTTAATCTTTTCTAACGCGCTGTCTCTTGTTGTGATAATGAAAGATAGTCCAATAAATTTAGATTTGTTGATTATTAGGTCTTCCGAAGTGCTTTCTAGTGAAATAATCTTCAAATTTAACTCAAACCAACAATATTTCCTTTTTTATCAACAAAAATATGTTCACTCGCAGGTATCTTTGGAAGTCCTGGTAATGTCATTAAATCCCCGCATACAGCGACAATAAAACCCGCACCCCTTGACAACCTTATCTCTCTTATATTTAGATCGTGATCAGTAGCGGCTCCCCGTTGCTTAGGGTCACTTGAAAAAGAATACGGGGTTTTGGCAATACACACCGGCAAATTATCATATAACTTGGCGAGCTCATTTATTTGTTCATCTGCCTCAGGTTCATAAATAACACTTTTCGCTCGATAGATTTTTTTTGCCAGCACTTCTATCTTCTGCTTTAATGATAAATCTGGCTCGTAGACATAACGAAAGTTTGATTTGTTATTTTCTAACAATGTAATTGCAGCATTCGCCAACTCAACTGCGCCTTTGGCACCCTCAGACCAGTGGTTGCATAAAATTGCTTGAAATCCAAGTTTTTCGACCGCAGTTTTGACAAAGGCAATCTCGTCTTGCGTGTCAGCACTAAATTGGTTAATCGCAACAATTAAATCAAGCCCGTAATGTTCGCTGCAATTTTCAATATGCCGTTTTAAATTTTCAAAACCCAAGGCCAGTGCTTGTAAATTTTCTTGGTTTAAATCGGCAACTTCAATGCCGCCGTGGTATTTTAGCGCCCTGATGGTGGCGACTAAAACAATCATATGCGGCTCAAGGCCAGTTTGACGGCACTTAATATCGATAAATTTCTCAGCACCAAGGTCCGCCCCAAACCCTGCTTCTGTAACGACATAATCAGATAATGAAAGAGCTAAATTGGTGGCGGCGTAAGAATTGCAACCATGCGCAATATTAGCAAAAGGGCCTCCGTGCACCAGTGTCGGGGTGTGATGAATGGTTTGTACAAGGTTGGGCATAAAGGCATCTTTCAAAAGCGCTACCATTGGCCCTTGAGCTTTCAGATCTTTTGCCAATATAGGTGGCTTCGAGGGATCAATATGCTTAGCAACCTCCATTTCTCCAAGTCGCTTTTCAAGATCTTTGTAGGAAGTTGCAAGACAAAAAATTGCCATTACCTCACTTGCCACGGTGATGTTGAATTTGGATGTGTATTGATAGCGACTCATCTCTACCTTGACTTGACGCAGCGATCGATCATTCATATCCAAACAGCGATCAAAGCTTATTCTATTGACATCAATGCCGAGCTCATTACCGTGCCAAATATGATTATCAATTAAAGCAGATAAAAGGTTATTGGCTGAGGTAATTGCATGAAAGTCGCCAGTGAAATGTAAATTAATATTTTCCATAGGTAACGCTTGTGACATTCCGCCACCGGTAGCACCACCTTTCATTCCAAAAACGGGGCCTAATGAAGGCTCCCTCACACACACCATGGATTTTTTCCCCACATACGACAATGCGTCAGCAAGCCCAATTGTGGTGGTGGTTTTCCCCTCACCAGCTGGCGTGGGACTCATGGCTGTGACGAGAATTAATTTTGCGTTGGATTTATTTTTTTTGGGGAGCTTACTTGTATCAATTTTTGCAATGGATGGACCAAAATTAATTAGGCAATCTTTTGCTACTCCAACTTTCGCAGCAATGTCCTCAATTGGCAGTAGTTTCGCGTTTTGGGCTATTTCTATATCTGATTTCATATTAACTTTATACCTAAATATGGCGTTTTTGTAAAAAGTTTTTTAGCTCATTATCGCTCATGTGAGGGGTAAACATTTTTATAAAATCATGGGTAAATTGTCTTATAAATGTGTCTTTTCTGATACCCAGATATGTGGTGCTGGTTGGAAAAAGATGACTCACATCACGACTGACTAAACCTTTATCTTTTTCTTTATCAAAAGCCATTTGAGCAATTAAACCGACACCCAAATTAAGACTAACATAGGTTTTAATAACATCCGCATCAATCGCTGTGAGCATGATATTTGGATTTATATTGGCGTCCTTAAAAACGTTAGAAACAATGGTGCTGCCTGTAAATGCATAATCATAGGTAATTAAAGGATACGTGGATAAGTCTTTTAACGTAATTTCATCTTTTTCACCTAATGGATGCCCCTTCGGCATGACAACGCATCGATTCCATGAATAGCATGGAATGCAAAAAATTTTTTCATTTAAACTAATGGACTCAGTGGCAATGCCTATGTCTGCTTCACCGGAGACGATTTGTTCGGTTACCTGGGTAGGGTTACCCTGATGAATATTTAAATTTATCTTTGGGTATTGTTTCACAAAGGACTCTACAATTTTTGGTAATTTATAACGTGCCTGTGTATGCGTGGTAGCGATAGTAAAGTTTCCTGCATCTGTCTTTTCGTACTCCTCAGAGACACGTTTAATATTTTTTGTCTCACGCATAATTTCGGTAATGGAAAATATGACTTTGTGACCAGGTTCAGTCAACCCGACTAAACGCTTGCCATTTCTTTGAAATATCTGAATACCAATTTCATCCTCAAGTAATTGGATTTGTTTGCTTATTCCGGGCTGTGAGGTATGGAGAGAATGGGCGGCTTTAGAGATATTAAATTGGTTTTGTACCACCTCATAAATGCAGCGTAATTGTTGTAATTTCATATAGCTAAAAGTTATATCTTTATCATTTAATATTACTAGAATAATATATTAAAACCTGATATATTTCACCTCAATTTTTCTATCAGGTTATCTATGGGTATTGAGCTTACCATATCGGGGTTTGTTGTCGGTTTGTTGGTTGGATTAACAGGTGTTGGTGGTGGATCATTAATGACACCACTGTTGGTGCTCCTTTTTAAAGTGAACCCAGCGGTTGCGATTGGCACCGATTTGATTTACGCATCCATAACCAAATCTGCTGGCGTTATTTCGCATAATAAATTAGGTCATATCAAGTGGGGTATCGTAGGCAAACTAATGCTCGGTAGTATTCCTGCATCATTAATCACCACACTCTTCTTGAAGCAAATTAATTTAAAATCTCCAGAGGTTATTGGTATTATAGAATTGAGTTTAGGTATAGCACTTATTTTGACTGCGGTGGCTGTGCTATACCAACCTATTATTGTAGAAAAATCAAAACATAATAAAATTAGAACGCCACGGCATACGGCCATACTCACTTTTGCTTTAGGCTTAATTTTAGGCGCCATGGTGACATTAACCTCAGTCGGTGCGGGTGCACTTGGGGTCACAGCGCTGTTATTGCTTTACCCTAAAATGACAGTAAAAAGTATTATTGGAACAGACATTGCTCATGCAGTGCCCATTACCTTTTTTGCTGGATTGGGGCATTATAATCTTGGCCATGTTGATTTTGTTTTACTAAGCTCTTTATTAATTGGATCAATTCCTGGTATTTGGACAGGAAGCTTTTTAAGTGCGAAGATTAATGAAAATAAATTAAGGTTAATTCTTGTATTTATTTTATTTGCCATTGGTTTGAAATTAATAATTAATACTTAAGGTTTTATATGTACAAATATGATGATATAGATCAAACGATTGTGGATGAACGGGTAGCTCAGTATGAGGACCAACTTAATCGTTATCTTAAAAAACAATTAACCGATGAAGAATTTCGGCCGCTAAGGTTGCAAAATGGTCTATACATTCAGCGTCATGCACCCATGCTTCGCATTGCGATTCCCTATGGATTATTATCGTCAACACAATTACGTAAATTAGCTGAAATTGCGGATAAATATGACCGGGGTTATGGGCATTTCAGTACGCGACAAAATTTACAACTTAATTGGCCAAAACTTGAAGACACACCGAATATACTAAGAGAATTAGCCAGTGTACAAATGCACGCTATTCAAACGTCAGGTAATTGCGTCAGAAACATTACAACAGATCACTTTTCTGGCATTACGCCTGATGAGATTATAGACCCCCGACACATTGCAGAAATTTTACGCCAATGGAGCACATTTCATCCGGAATTTGCCTTGCTTCCACGAAAATTTAAAATTGCGGTGACGGGTTCTAGAAAAGATCGTGCACTAGTGCAAGCACACGATATCGGGTTAGAGTTTTTTCTTGATGAAACAAATAAAATTGTCGTTAAGGTATGGGTAGGGGGTGGCCTGGGTCGCACACCAATTTTAGGTTCTGTCATCAACGAAAAACTTGAGTGGCAACACATTCTCACCTACTGTGAGGCAATCTTGCGCGTATACAACCTCTATGGTCGCCGAGACAATAGTTTTAAAGCAAGAATTAAAATCCTGGTTAAGGCGCTGGGTATCGATAAATTCAAGGCCTTGGTTGAAGAGGAATGGCAATACATCAAAGATGGACCTAATACCATTACTGAAGCTGAATTGAGCCGTATAAAAGCTTTTTTTACAGAGCCAGCCTATAAAACAAATCTGGATTCAAATTTAGAGTCGCATCAAAATGAAAAGGCTTTCACGCAATGGCTCACACGCTGCACCCATGCGCATAAAAAACAAGGCTATCGAGCCGTTACGCTATCATTAAAACCAACGTATACCGCGCCAGGTGATGCAAGCTCCGATCAGATGCGAGCTGTTGCGGACATGGCAGATGATTATAGTTTTGGTGAATTACGCGTGTCGCATGAACAAAATCTCATATTGGCAGATGTGCAGGAGGATAAGTTGTATGAGTTATGGCAAAAAGCTAAAACGCTGAGTCTTGCAACACCCAATGTGGGCTTGTTAACGGATATTATTTGTTGCCCTGGGGGTGATTTTTGCTCCCTAGCGAATGCCAAGAGCATACCGATCGCGGAATCAATCCAAGCAGTCTTTGATGATATGGATTACTTACACGACATTGGTGACATAAACCTCAATATCTCTGGCTGCATGAATGCTTGTGGGCACCATCATGTCGGTCATATAGGAATTTTAGGTGTTGATAAAAATGATACCGAGTGGTACCAAGTGACTTTGGGTGGGAACCAAGGCAACTTTGCTAGTATTGGAAAAGTTATTGGGCCCTCATTTTCAGCTGAGCAAATGCCAGCAGTGATTCGTAAGATAATTGACGTTTATATAAGTGTTCGGCAGGATGACGAGGCATTTATTGATTGTGTACATCGGGTCGGAATTGAACCCTTTAAAAATACTATCTATCAAGAAACGGCGCATTAATTATGGCTACACAACTAATTCAAATTGATAAAATTCAAGATGATGATTGGGTCATCATTGATCTCCCAGTAATAGAGGTCGAAATCAAAAAACAAGCAGGTAAAGTTGTTCAATTTAAATTGACCGGTGAAGCCTACCCTACATCAGAGCAAATTGAAAAAACAGTGATCCCTGCTTCGGGCAATATCATTTTACCGCTTCAGGTGTATGCAAAAAATAAAGCTCGTTTAGCAGAGCGATTAAATAAGGGTGAAATTGGTATTTGGCTTTTAACTCACGAGGAAATAGAAAAATACATCGCAAGTGAAGAAGAAATAAACCAATTTTCAATTATCGCAATAAAAACAGAAAAATTTGCTGACGGACGTATCTTTTCTATTGCAGCGCGAATAAGAAATAAGTTTCGTTTTACTCACGATCTTCGAGCAATTGGTGATGTATTAAAAGATCAGCTCTATTTTTTAAAAAGAGTCGGATTTAGCAGTTATGTTATTCGAGAAGATAGAAATGCAGATGAGGCCCTTGAAGCACTTTATGATTTTAGTGACCCTTACCAGGGGGCTTTTGACCTCAAAGAACCGGTATGGCGTAGAAAAAAAAGAAAATGAAAAAAACTGATCAAATTAACCTATCTGAAACTTTAATAAACCAAGTAAAAGAGAAAACTGATGTACTTTATGTTTTACTCAATGAGATGGCTAACAAGTATCCTGCAATTGCTTTTGCAAGCAGTTTTGGTGCTGAAGATGTTGTGTTGCATCATGCCATTCATGAGTCACAAAGCAAAATTGCAATATTTTCGCTAGATACAGGTCGACTTCCAAACCAAACCTTTGAGCTCATCAGTACAATCAAAAAACAATACGATCAAGCAATAGAATTTTTTTTTCCTAATCAAGAAAACATTGAGAGGTATATGAATGATAAGGGCGTCAATGCTTTTTATGAGTCACTTGAGCTTCGCAAAGAATGTTGTTACATCAGAAAAGTTGAGCCGTTGAAACGTGCACTCAAAAATCGTGATGCGTGGATCACAGGCATGCGTGCTAGTCAATCACAAACTAGGCTAGCACTCAAAATACAAGAGCATGACAGTGTTCATGGCATCGCGAAAATCAACCCATTAACAGATTGGACTGACATGGAAATATGGGCATACATCAAACTTCATGGTTTACCCTACAACAGCTTACATGATGAATTTTATCCTAGTATTGGATGTGCGCCATGCACGCGTGCAGTCTCCCTAGGCGAAGATATTCGTGCAGGACGTTGGTGGTGGGAAAATCCTGAACATAAAGAATGTGGGCTGCATTTAAAGGATAAAAAATAAATGGCAAAAGTATTATCACATTTAGATTGGTTAGAGTCTGAAGCAATTCATATTATGCGTGAAGTTGCAGGGCAATGCAGCAATCCTGTTTTACTTTTTTCAGGAGGAAAAGATTCTTTATGCCTGTTACGAATTGCTGAAAAAGCTTTTCGGCCTGGACGTTTTCCATTTCCCTTGATGCATGTTGATACTGGCCACAATTATCCTGAAGTAATTGCATTTCGAGATAGAAAAGTTAATGAGCTCGGGGAGCGTCTTGTTGTCGCGTCAGTTGAGGAATCGATGAAAAAAGGTACAGTGATGCTCAATTCGCCCAATGAGCCAAGAAATAAATACCAATCCATTACCTTGCTTGAAGCTATTGAAGAACATGGATTTGATTGTTGTATTGGTGGTGCCAGAAGAGATGAAGAAAAGGCGCGTGCGAAAGAACGCATAATGAGCTTTCGTGATGAATTTGGTCAGTGGGATCCAAAAAATCAACGTCCAGAGTTATGGGATCTCTACAATGCTCGAGTTCATAAAGGGGAAAATATCCGTGCGTTCCCTATCTCTAATTGGACCGAAATGGACGTCTGGCAATATATTGAAAGAGAGCAACTTGAGCTGCCTAACATATATTATGCACACCAAAGAGATGTAGTTAAACGCAATGGCGCTATAGTTCCAGTGACTGAATTTACCCCTCCAAAACCCGGAGAGTTAATTGAAAATCTAATGGTAAGATTTCGCACAGTGGGAGATATTACTTGCACCGCACCTGTCCTAAGTCATGCAGATACTGTTGAAAAAATTATTTTAGAAACTGCGTCAACAATTATTTCAGAGCGAGGTGAAACGCGGCTTGATGACCAAATGTCAGAGTCAGCGATGGAGCAGCGTAAGAAAGAAGGCTATTTTTAATATGACAAAAAAAACAAATGATACGGTATTAAGATTCATGACATGCGGCAGCGTCGATGATGGTAAAAGTACCTTAATTGGACGACTACTTTTTGATACCAAAACAATTCTTACTGATACCTTAAGCCAGATTGAAAAAACTTCCAAAAAACGAGGGATGTCTGCGCTTGATTTATCCTTAATCACGGATGGCTTACAGGCAGAAAGAGAACAAGGTATTACCATTGATGTGGCCTACCGCTACTTTAGTACAGGAACGCGAAAGTATATTATTGCTGATGCCCCAGGTCATGAGCAGTATACAAGGAATATGGTTACTGCCGCATCAACGGCAGAATGTGCCATTATTCTTATTGATGCCAGAAAAGGTATCCTTACCCAAACCAAACGCCATACCTATTTATCAAAATTGGTTGGCATCAAACATATTTTGGTCGCAATAAATAAAATGGATTTAATTGACTATGCTGAGGACCAATTTAAAGAAATTCAGCATGACTATTTGGCTTTCACTAATGCAATAAACCTTAAGGATACAGAAATAAAATTTATTCCTATTTCTGCCCTAGCCGGTGACATGATTGTTGATCGTGGGGAAAAATTAAATTGGTATAACGGACCTACCCTGCTAGATTATCTTGAAAATTTAGATGCCAGCGAAAAAAATGCGATGAAGGAATTACGTTTTCCTGTCCAGTATGTGTGTCGTCCACAGGATTCTGCCAATAAAGAATTACATGACTTCCGAGGTTTTATGGGCCGTATCGAATCAGGATTATTGTGCGTAAATGATAAGGTAAAAATTCTTCCTTCCGGACATCAATCTGAGGTAAAAGATATTCGAGTGGGTAATGATTTTATTGAAGAGGCGATACCTGAGCAATCAGTAACTATTACATTAAAGGACGAAATTGATATTTCACGTGGTGATATGATCGTCCATGAAGAAGATTCGATTAAAAGTACCAAATCGTTTAACGCAACTGTTTGCTGGTTAAATGAAAGCCCTTTAACCATGAATAGAACTTATTTAATTATGCATGCCGCCCGTGCATCTAAAGCAAAAATTACCCATATTGAACACAAAATAGATGTCAATACACTTGCTAAAGAAAAAACAAGTCAGCTTAATGTAAATGATATTGCTGATTTATCTTTTAAACTTGCCCAGCCACTTATCCTTGATACATATGAAGATAACCGCGTTACCGGTGCATTTATTCTGGTCGATGAGTCAACCTTTCATACGGTTGCTGCGGGAATGATAAATAACATAGATTCATAATTAAAAATAAATTAAAATAAGTTAAATTTTCATGAGGAATTACCATGACATACGTAGTTACTGAAAGTTGTATTCAATGCAAATATACAGATTGTGTTGATGTTTGCCCGGTTGATTGTTTTGTTGAAGGACCAAATTTTCTTGCTATCGACCCTGAAGAGTGTATCGATTGCACCTTATGCGTTGCTGAATGCCCAGTTGAGGCTATCTTCGCTGAGGATGATGTGCCTGAAGATCAACAAGAATTTATTGAAATTAACGCTAAATTGGCAAAAGTCTGGCCTATTATTTCATCCAGGAAGGATCCGTTACCGGATGCAGATAAATTTGCTAATGAGCCTAATAAACGCGAACTGTTACTAAAAGAATAATTTTATGCGCGCCTTAATTATTTTAATTATCTATACATTTTTAGTTGGCTGTGGCCCTCAATATGTTGAAGTTAAGCCTGGGGCTGATGGTGTTGCAGTGGTCGAGAATATTAATGAAGAAAAATGTGAACTTAAAGGGACGAACACAGTAAGAATTACGGGTTATGCTGAACGCCTGCCTGAATACATACAGCGTGATTTGTTACAGCTGAGTAAAAATGCTGCTTTTGATATGGGTGCCAATACCATCAAAATGTCAGAACAGTTTGAAAAAGGTCGAGGAACTCAATCGGCAACATTTGAAGCTTACCTGTGTAATTAATCGCTTTTCCAAAATAATGTTTTTGATGCAGCAAATAATCCGCAACACAAGATTAAAAACAATCCTGAAGCTAACCCAAAGGTTGAAAACCATAATACAGGAATCACGAGCCCTGCAACTAATGTTGAAAAGAGCATTTGCATGAAAGCTTGGCCTGAGGCAGCTGTTCCACGCATCCTTGGAAAACAATCAAGGGCTGCTAGTGAAATAACCGGCATCACTGCTGCCATTCCAATATTGTAGAGGGCAATCAACCCAATATTGATCATTGCGTAATTATCAAAAAAAGCACAAAACAATAAATTTATAAGTGAAATAAAAAACATCCAAAAGTACCCATATCTTAATAATCTTGATGGCGAGAAAACTCCTGCAGATCGTTTCGAAATAAAAGAACCAATCATCATGCCAGTCACGGTTGGAATAAAAAGGTAGCCGAATTGTTGTGCAGTAAAGCCTAAATGGTCAATCAAAAAAACAGGACTTGCTAAAACATAAATAAAAAAAGCAGAAAAATTTGCAGACACGGCTAAAATAAGCAGTACAAATTCTTTATTAGAAAATAATTCACGGTATCTTACTGAGATAGCGCTGCATGAAAAGGGTAATAAATCTTTTTTTGCTAAAGTTTCTGGCAGAATTTTATTTGCCATAAATACAGATAATGCGGCATAAATTGCTAAAAAAACAAAAATAATTTGCCAATGAAATGCAAGCAATAATCCACCAATCATCGGTGCTATGGCAGGAGCAATTCCAAAAATAATCTGAATCGTTGCCATCACCCTTTGTGCCTCCGGGCCTTGATAAAGATCCCTCACCATCGCGCGTGCAACAACATTACCTGCCCCGCCTCCAATACCTTGTAAAATCCTAAAAAACCAAAGCATTTCCACCGAGGTTGATAAAGCACATCCGATAGAGGCAAAGAAAAAAAGCCCCAAACCAAATTTCATGGTTTTAATACGGCCAATAGAGTCTGATATAGCCCCATGAAACAGAGTCATAAGCGTATAAGGTGCTAGATAAAACGTTAAACTTTGCTGGATAGCATTGGGTGTCGAATTGAGGTCAAATGCAATTAAATGGAATGCAGGCAGATAGGTGTCAATGGCGAATGGCGCAAGACTTGCCAGCATAGCCAAAGTGATCACCTTAGGATTTAGGAAAAGACTCATATTCACCAAAGATTATAGGGGATTTATGGTAAAGCGTGAAAGTCTGCTAGGCGATCTTTTTCTTCCCCATCGATAACGCGTTGAGAATTTTTATCAGTTCTAAAGACAATCGGTTGTTCTTTTAGAACACCGTTTTGTGCATCCTCAACTGCTTTAACAATCAGAGGACGACCAGGTGATTTATCACAGACTGGATCAGCACCTTCAGCATCCCCTGTAATTAAAAAAGCTTGGCATCGGCACCCACCTAAATCATTCTCTTTTTCAGGACAGGTTCTACAAGGTTCTTTCATCCACGCATCACCACGGTATTTATTAAACGCTGGAGATTCATGCCACGCGTAACCCAAATCATTATTTTTTACATTAGGGAATTTCATGTTAGGTAACACACGGGCTGAATGACAAGGTAACACATCACCATCGGCAGTTACAATCATAAAGACTTCACCCCAACCGTTCATACACTTCTTCGGGCGATTACCAAAATAGTCAGGTACCACAAAAAAAACTTTCATTTTATTACCAACCTTATCTCGAAAGCGATTTGTAACTTCTTCAGCTTTATCCACTTGTTCTTTGGTCGGCATTAATTGATTTCGATTAAGAAGTGACCAGCCGTAATATTGGGTATTGGCCAACTCGACATAATCCGCACCTAACTTTTCTGCCATTTCTAAAATTTCTTGAATGTGCTCAATATTATAGCGATGTATGACGACGTTCAAAACCATAGGATAGCCACGATCTTTAATCATGGCCGCAACTTTTTGCTTTAATTTGAAAGTACGAGTATCGGTAACAAAGTTGCTAATTTCCTCAGTAATATCATGCATGGAGAGCTGAATATGGTCCAACCCACCTTTTTTAAAAGCATCGATTCTCTTTTCTGTTAACCCTACACCTGAAGTAATTAGATTGCTGTAATAACCTAAACTATGAGCTTCTTCTACAATCGTCTCAATATCATCTCTTAATAAAGGTTCGCCACCGGAAATACCTAATTGCAGCGCCCCTAACTCACGAGCTTGATTTAATACCTTGATCCAACCTTTTGTGTCTAACTCGTTATTAGTGTGATTCGTATAATCAGTTGGGTTATAACAAAAAGCACAATGTAATGGGCAGCGATAGGTAATCTCCGCTAACAACCACAAAGGCTGTTTATTAGTAACATTTGAATCAACTCCATTATTTTGTTGTGCCATTTTTTACCCCTAATTCACTTTTTCAATCCAAGCTTTGCCAATAGCAAAATCCAGCATCGCTAAAATATCTTTTTCAATTTCACCAACATCTGGAAATTGCTCTTGAAGTTTTGTAACAATTTCACCTGCGGAGGTACTACCATCGACTAATTTCAAGACCTCGCCTGCACTACCATTCAATTTCACCATACCCTCAGGGAACAAAATAACATAGCAATCTTGCGCTTTTTCCCACTGAAATCGATGATGCGCAGCAATTTTGTATATATCTGAATGTTCAATAGCCATTTATCGTGGTTGCCTCAAATAATCACGTCCCTCAACTTTGATATCAGACGAGGCTAACATAATTGAATCTGCTATAACCCATAATACATCAAGTTTAAACTGAAGGATATTTAATGCTTTTTCCTGCATCTCTCTTGTCTGACTAAAATGGTCTAATGTTACAGATAAACCATGTTCAACATCACGTCTTGCTTCTGTTAATCTTTTCTTGAAATATGAAAGTCCTGATTCATCAATCCAAGGGTACATTTCTGGCCATGAGCTAATTCGCTGTTGGTGAATATGTGGGGCAAAAAGCTCAGTAAGTGAGGAGCAAATTGATTCCTGCCAAGACCGTTGCTTAGCAAAATTAATGTAAGCATCCACCGCAAAGCGGACACCTGGAGAAACCATTCTTAGAGAAGTAACATCTTCTCTGGATAAACCAACAGCTTTGCCTAATTGAATCCAAGCTTCGATACCCCCCTCAGCTTGACCATCTCCGTCATGGTCAATTATTCTTACTATCCATTCTTTACGAATTTCTTTATCAGGACAATTTGACAAAATCGCAGCATCTTTCTGGGGAATTCCTATTTGATAATAAAATCGATTGGCAACCCAACGCTGTAATTGTTCTTTAGTTAACTTCCCTTCATACATTAAAACGTGAAAAGGATGATATATATGGTAACCCTTACCTTTTTCTCTTAATTGATTTTCAAACTCTTCGCGACTCCAAGGTTTTGTCATGGATGCATTCCTTTACAATATGATATCCATACCATCATGAGCAACTTCAATTCCATGATCATCTAAAATTTGACGTTCAGGTGAATCTTCTCTGAGGATTGGATTGGTGTTATTAATGTGAATAAGTATTTTTCTTGGCTTTGAAAGGGCACTTAAAGTTTCCATAATGCCGCCCTTGCTTGACTGATCTAAATGGCCCATTTCACTGGCTAATTTATCATTAATTCCATGCCGAGACATTTCGTCGTTTGTCCATACAGTTCCATCGACCAGAATCACATCTGCATTACTCATGTATTCCAAAACATGGTCTTCAATGACACCTAAGCCTGGGGCGTAAAATAAGTTTTTACCTGATTTTTTATCTTCAACACGGTAACCAACATTATCGCCGGGCACTGTATTATGACGATGCGGCGAATAAGGGGGCGCCTCGCTTTTTAATGGAACGGCAGTAAATATTAATTCATCCGCTTTAGGGATGGTAAAAGGCTGTTGTTCAGTTTTCACTTCATGCCAATTCACTCCTCTAAAATGACCTAAAATATTAAATATTGGGTAGCCTGTTGTCATATCCTCATAGACTGACTTTGTGCAATAAATATCCCAGGGTTTATCGTGTTCTCTTAGAATTAAAAGGCCCGTTGTGTGGTCAATTTGACCGTCACACAATATGATTGATGCAATACCTGTGTCACGAATTTTTCTTGCTGGCTGGAGTGGCGGAAAAGATTCAATTTGTGCGCGTATATCAGGTGATGCATTAAACAAGATCCAGTCTTCGCCATTTGCGCTTACAGTGATGGAGGATTGCGTTCTTGCTGAAGATTTAATGGAGTGAGTGCGAAGCCCCTTGCAGTTTTGACAATTACAATTCCACTGTGGAAAGCCTCCACCGGCACCTGAACCTAAAACGCGAATATGCATAAAATCCTCTAACGATAAATTTAATAGCGAATATTGAAGCAGAACAGGTGTTTGTAACAGGGGAAAACATCTAAAAAAAACTCATGATATCCATGAGTTACTGATTAATATTGCGACCTAATATTTTTGCTATTTGAGTTAATTCATTCATAAGGTGTTTTAATTCCTCAGGATTAATTGCCTGGTCTGCGTCACACCAAGCCTCACAGGGATTTGGATGCATTTCCACTAATAAACCATCCGCCCCAGCAGCAATCGCAGCGCGAGATAATGCTGCCACCATCCATGCTTTTCCACCCGCATGGGATGGGTCAATAATTACAGGCAGGTGCGTTTCCTTTTTTAAAACAGGAATGGCTGTAACGTCCAAGACATTTCTGTAATAAGTTTCGAAGGTTCTTATGCCACGTTCACAAAAGATAATATTGTGATTTCCGCCCGAGGCAATGTATTCAGCAGCCATGAGCCACTCAGAAATGGTTGCTGACATGCCACGTTTTAGAATTACTGGGACATTGATTTTTCCAACCTCTCTTAGTAACTCAAAATTTTGCATGCTCCTTGTTCCAATCTGAATAATATCAACTTTTTTCTCAAGAAATTTATCAAGGTGACGAATATCTAACAATTCAGTAACAATAGGCAGTCCTTCTTTATCAGCGGCCGCCCTGAACATATCTAGCCCCTCAAAACCAACTCCTTGGAATGTGTAAGGACTTGTACGTGGTTTGAAAGCACCTCCACGCATGAGATTAACTCCTGCGGCACGAACTGCTTTTGCAGATTGTTCCATTTGTTCTGGAGTTTCGACGGAGCATGGGCCTGAAATAATTTGAATATCTTTTCCACCAATTCGATGACCTGCAATATCGATTACCGTGTCTTCGTTATGCCATTCGCGAGCAACAATTTTGTATGGCTTTACAATATGAAGGGCTTGTTCAACCCCAGGAAGTGATGCAAGAAGTTCTTCATCTAAAAGTCTCTCATCACCGATAGCACCAATAACAGTTTTTTCAATACCCTTAGAGACGCTTGCTTCAAGGCCTTTGTCTTTGATGCGGTTGAGAACGTTATCAATTTGCTCATCAGTCGCCGTTTTGTTCATCACAATAATCATATTTTTCTAAACCTTAAACACATGCTAATTTTTCAAGAAATATTTTATTTTCATCTTTTAAACCAATGCTTACCCTAAGATAACTTGGCATTTTATAATTTGCTATAGGCCTTACAATCACACCATTTTTCAATAAATGGTGATAATACATCATTGATGCTTGTTCGTCTCTAAGTTTAAAGCTAATGAAATTGCCGTAAGAAGGGATATAGATTATATTTAGTTTCTCAAACCCGGTAATTAACTGTTTCATACCGGCATCATTAATTTTTTTACTACGCTTAATAAAATCATCATCGGCAAGTGATTCGATTGCAGCCAATTGTGCAATTTGATTCACATTAAATGGCTGCCGAATTCGATTCATGTATTCTGCAAGTGATTTATGTGTAACACCATAACCAACTCTTAATCCTGCCAATCCATGTGCTTTTGAAAAGCTTCTTGAGACCAGTAGATTTGGATACTGCTCAAGCCAAGAAAAAGCCTCTGATTTTAAGTTATCATCCAAATATTCATCGTAAGCTTCATCCAACACAACAATAATGCTTTTTGGAACAGCAGATAAAAAATCTCTTAATTTTTTTTTATTAATTAATGTGCCTGTTGGATTATTTGGATTAGCGATAAAAATAACTTTCGTTTTGCTAGTTATTGCTTTTTCAAATGCATCCAAATCATGCTCAAAATTATTTGCTTTAACTTCTACTCCTCTTGCTCCCATCGCTTTCACAACGAGCTCATAAACGGCAAAAGCATGTTCTGAGAAAATGGCCTCGTCATTAGGTATTAAAAATGTTCGAGCGACCAGCTCAAGGATGTCATTTGATCCATTGCCTAAAATAATTTGCTTATCGTTAAGTTTAAATTTTGTTGCGATGGCTTGTTTAAGATAATAGCCATTTCCGTCTGGATAACGCTCAATATCTTTCAAGCCCTTTAAAATTATTTTTTTTACACGCGGGCTAACTCCTAAAGGATTTTCGTTGGATGCTAGCTTAACAATTTTACTTTCATCAAGATTTAGCTCTCGCGCTACCTCTTTTATTGGACGACCACCTTGATAAGGCTCTATCTCTCCAATGTGGTTTGGAACATTGATATTAACTATCATGACTTGCTGGGTAGGAGCCAAGTAATTTTATAAAAGAAGCTTTTGACTCTACTTGATCTATCGACAATCGAACTTTCTTCTCTTTGTAATGCCCTTCAAGGTCAATAAAAAAAACATATTCCCACAAACCAATTTTTGCTGGACGTGACTCTAACTTTGTCATACTCACCTTATTTTTTGCAAACGGTGCAACTAAATCAGCAATAGCGCCAGGCTTATTCTTTGTCGCAACTACAATCGATGTTTTATCATTTCCACTAGGATCAACATCTTGTTTTGAGATAACAAGAAATCGCGTTGAATTCTTTCGATCATCTTCAATATTTTCAAACAAATTATTGAGCTGGTAAAGATCAGCTGCTTTACTGCTCGCAATGGCAGCAGCATTTTTTTGATTTGCGGCTAAGCGTGCGCCTTCGGCGTTGCTCGTAACGGCAATTTTATCGACATTCGGCATGTTACTCATCAACCAATCATGACATTGGGCTAAAGACTGCCCGTGTGCATATACTTTTTTTATCGAATTTAAAGACCGGTTTTTTGATATTAAGCAATGATGAACAGGTAAAATTATTTCGCCACAAATTCTTAAGTCTTTTATTAAAAGTAGGTCGAGCGTGCGACTGATTGCTCCTTCGGTTGAATTCTCCACTGGAACTACGCCGTAATGCGCAATATCAGATTGGACTTGACTAAATACCTCATCAATACTGAAAGTCGGCATAGATTCAATATTTTCGCCAAAATGCTTAATTGTTGCCTCTTCACTAAAAGTTCCGAGCGGGCCTAAAAAAGAAACGCTTAATTTTTTCTCTAGTGCTCGACAATTTGAAATGATTGATTTAAAAATATTAATAACACTGGCCTGTGATAAAGGTCCTTGATTTAATTTTTTTAATTTTGCTATAAGGCTGGCTTCACGTTCTGGCTTATAAATAACTCCATCATTTTTAAGCGTGCCAATATCTTTTGCAATAGCGGCGCGCTTTGAGAGCAAATCTAAAATATCACGATCAATCTTGTCAATATCGCTTCTTAATTTGTTTAAATTCTTTTTCATGAATTATTATTTTTAAATTTTTCCATAAAAGTAATTAAAGCTTCTACGCCTTCGATTGGCATGGCGTTATAAATTGACGCACGTAAACCACCAACCAAACGATGCCCTTTTAGCTGGTATAGACCCTCTGCTTCTGCTTCTGCAACAAATTTCATAGTGAGCTCATCATTTAGAATTCTAAACGGAATATTCATTCGAGAACGATTATTTATATCAACATTATTGTAGTAAAAGGTTGTTGAATCAATATACTCATACAAAATGGAAGCTTTTTTCTTATTTTTCTTTTCGATCTCTTGAAGGCCGCCTTGGTCTAATAGCCATTTAAAAACAAGTCCGGCCATGTAGATACTGTAAGTTGTGGGCGTATTAATCATCGATTTATTGTCAGATTGAATTTTCCAATTGAATGTTGTAGGAGTTTTTTTATCAGAAAAATCAAGCAAGTCATCTCTTACTATTACCAATGTTACTCCTGCTGGACCAATATTTTTTTGCGCCCCCGCATAAATTACGCCAAATTTATCAATATCTAGGGGTCGCGACAAAATGTTTGATGACATATCGCAAACTAAGGTGGGTGCAATGTTTTTTGGTATTTCAAAGTATTCCACACCATGAATAGTTTCATTCATGCAAAAGTGAACGTATGCATCTGTTTCTGAAGTAACCCAACCTTTCGGGTCAGGCGCTTTTAAAAAATGTTCCGCCTCTGAGGTGGCACCTAATTTAATGTTACCAAAAACTTGTGCGTCATTAAAAGTTCGCTTTGACCAATATCCCGATACAATATAACTAGCTGATTTTTGGTTTAAGAGATTCATTGGCACCATAAAGTTTTGTGTAATAGCGCCACCTTGAAGAAATAAAACTTTATAATTCTTAGGAATACAAAATAATTTTCTTAAATTTTCTTCAGTTTCATCATAGATCGATAGGTAGTGTTTTCCACGATGTGACATCTCCATAACAGACATGCCTGTAGCGTTCCAGTTTATAAGTTCAGATTGAGCCTGGAGCAAAACTTCCTTAGGAAGAACAGAAGGTCCGGCAGAAAAATTAAATTGGCAACTCATCTTGATCAGCTTCTAAATGTTCTGATTCAACTATTTTTTCTAAACCAGAAAGTTTTTCATCTTTAGATAAGTTGATAAGCGTGACTCCTTGTGTGGCTCTTCCAAGTTCTCGTATTTCACTTACCCTTGTACGAATTAATACCCCACCAGTGGTAATAAGCATAATTTCATCATTGTCATGAACAAGTTTAGCGGCAACCACAACGCCATTTCGATCACTTACTTGGATTGCTTTAACGCCCTGCGTTCCTCGTCCTGATCGTCTAAATTCGGACAAAACAGTTCGTTTACCATAACCATTTTCAGTTGCCACCAAAACAGATTCTTCATCTGAGGATGCAATTAGTAAAGATAAAACCTGGTTTTCTGTTGGCAGCTTCATACCCCTTACTCCACGAGCATTTCTGCCCATACTTCTGACATCGTTTTCATCAAACCAAACAGCTTTACCACCATTAGACACTAATACAACATCTTGACTACCATTGGTCACATCAGCGCCAATCAAATAATCTCCATTATCAAGTTTAATTGCAATAATGCCCGACTTCCTAGGGTTGGAAAAATCTGAAAGCGGGGTTTTTTTCACTGTTCCTTTTGAGGTAGCCATGAAAATAAATTGATCGTCAACAAAATCCTTTACCGCAAGGATGGCATTAATCTTTTCACCTGGCATTAGCGGAAACAGGTTAACAATCGGTTTACCACGGCTTACGCGACTTCCTTGTGGTACTTCATATACTTTTAACCAATAAACTTGGCCACGACTGGAAAAACAAAGGATATTGTCATGTGAGTTGGCAACAAACATCTTTTCTATAAAGTCATCTTCTTTTGTTGTCATGGCTTGTTTACCGCGTCCGCCTCTTCTTTGCGCGCGATAGTCATCTAAAACTTGAGCTTTGATATAACCAGTATTTGATAATGTCACCACCATGTCCTGAGGCGCTATTAAATCCTCAATCGAAAGGTCCTGCGCATTAACAATAATTTCGCTTCTTCTTTTATCGCCATACTGGGATTTGACTTCTTCCAATTCGTCATCAATGATTTTTGTTACTCTTTCTGATTTCGATAAAATATCAAGCAAGTCAAGAATTAAATCCATGATTTCATGATACTCGTTTACAATTTTTTCTTGCTCTAATCCCGTTAATCGTTGGAGTCTTAGCTGAAGTATCTCTTGCGCTTGTGTGTCAGATAATTTATAGCCCGTTGCTTTTAATCCAAACGTACTTGGCAGGCCATCAGGCTTTGATAAATTTTCAGAAGCCTGCTTCAACATTTCTTCTACCACAGGCGATTTCCAATCGCGCCGCATTAACTCATCTTTTGCTTCCGGTGGAGTGGCAGCTGCCTTGATAATTTTGATCATTTCATCAACGTTAGCCAATGCAACTGCTAAGCCTTCAAGAACATGCCCGCGCTCTCTAGCTTTTTTAAGTTCATAAACAGTTTTACGGGTAATAACCTCTCTTCGATGTTTTAAAAAGGCCTCTAGAATTTGCTTAAGGTTATGAAGCTTTGGTTGACCATCATTGAGGGCAACCATGTTCATACCGAAGCTATCTTGCAGTTGCGTTTGTTTGTAGAGATTATTTAGAATAACATCAGGAATCTCGCCTTTTTTAAGCTCAATCACAACGCGCATGCCAGATTTATCTGACTCATCTCTTAAATCCGAGATGCCATCAATTTTTTTATCCCCAACTAGCTCAGCAATTTTTTC
Source organism: Methylophilaceae bacterium (assembly GCA_017858095.1). Taxonomy (GTDB): domain Bacteria; phylum Pseudomonadota; class Gammaproteobacteria; order Burkholderiales; family Methylophilaceae; genus BACL14. Next base: position 26,131 of record JAFMCB010000001.1, read on the forward strand.
TATAAATGTCTTTTTATTGACCTGGTAGGGTAACTCATCAACGATAATCGCCTCCCTATTTCCTTTCTCCATCGGCTCAACATGTGTTTTTCCTCGCATTACCACCCTGCCGCGACCTGTCTTGTAACCATCTCTAACTCCGGCAATCCCATGAATAATTCCAGCAGTCGGGAAATCAGGTCCAGGAATATGTTCAATTAGGTCATCTATAGTTAATTCAGGATCTTTCAGTAATGCTTGAAGGCCATTGATTACCTCGGTTAGATTATGTGGCGGGATATTAGTGGCCATACCTACGGCAATTCCTGAACTGCCATTAATTAGTAAGTTTGGTATTTTAGTTGGCATGATTAACGGTTCGTTTTCAGATCCGTCATAATTAGGGCCAAAATTCACTGTTTCTTTGTCAATATCGGTAAGCAGTTCATGCGCTATTTTTGACATTCGTATTTCTGTATATCGCATGGCTGCAGCATTATCGCCATCTACAGAGCCAAAGTTTCCTTGGCCATCCACTAACATGTAACGTAAACTAAAATCTTGTGCCATTCGAACGATGGTGTCATAGACGGCAGTATCGCCATGCGGATGATATTTACCGATGACATCACCAACAATTCTGGCTGATTTTTTATAAGGTCGATTGTAATTATTGCTTAGCTCATGCATAGCAAAAAGCACTCTTCTATGCACTGGTTTTAAACCATCTCTCACATCGGGTAATGCGCGACCAACAATAACGCTCATCGCGTAATCCAGATAGGATTTTTTCATTTCATCTTCTAAGCTTACAGGGATAGTTTCTTTGGCAAATACGTCCATATTTTTTTATTCGATTTAATTTTGAAATGAAGTTATATCTAGTCTGATTTTATCACGTATTGTGATTGTTTATGAGATAAAAGCGGGTTACTTCGTTAGAAAAATTAAGTCCGATTTGATGTCTTCAATATCTTCGATTCCAACCGCAATTCGAATCAAATTGTCCTGAATATTTGCCGCGTCTCTCTCAGCTTGAGAAAGTCTTGCATGTGTAGTGGTTGCCGGGTGCGTGATGGTAGATTTTACATCTCCAAGATTGGCAGTGATAGATAACATTTTTGTTGAATCTATCAATTTCCAAGCCTCTTTCTTTGAACCTTTTATAGCGAACGATAAAACACCTCCACCAAGTAACTGTTGTTTCCTTGCTAAAAGGTACTGTGGGTGCGATTTTAAGCCTGGATAATAAACACGCTCAACTTTTTTTTGCTTCTCTAGCCATAATGCTAATTCAAGCGCATTTTTGGAATGAGCCTCCATTCTTATCTTAAGCGTTTCAAGCCCCTTATAAAACACCCAGGCATTAAATGGACTTAAAGTTGGTCCAGCTGATCTTAAAAATGAAAATACTTCCTTCATATCTTTTTCTCGGCCTAGAACAGCACCACCCAAACAACGTCCCTGACCGTCCAGGTATTTTGTCGCTGAATGAATAATGATATGTGCCCCAAGCTCAATTGGTGTTTGCAAAGCGGGTGTGCAAAAACAATTATCAACAATTAACTTACAACCATTAGCATCTGCTAAATTGGCAAGTTTCTTAATGTCACAAAGTTCAGTCAAAGGGTTTGAAGGGGTTTCAACAAACATTAATTTTGTTGTTTTCTTTACAGCCTTCTTCCATTGTGCAAAGTCAGTTAAATCCACATAAGTAATATCTAATCCCCAGCGTGATAAAATATTGTTAAAAAGCTGGATGGAAGTTCCAAAGATGCTTTTCGATACAACCACATGATCACCCTGCGAGCAGAGTGACATAAAGCATGCCAGAATAGCCGACATACCACTTGCAGTTGCAACACATCTCTCTGCACCTTCTAGTGCAGCAAGGCGATCCTCAAACATTTTTATTGAGGGATTAGTAAATCGTGAATAAACATTGCCGCTATCAGGATTTGCAAATCTATTTGCTGCTTCTTTTGCATTTTTAAAAACAAAACTTGAAGTCAAAAACATCGCCTCAGAGTGCTCTTGCTCCTGAGTCCTAATAACTCCTGACCGAACTGCGTCAGTCGAAAATTTTGTTTTATTTTTTTTCATGACAAATATCCAAAAAAAAACCCGCACAGCTTGACGGGTTAACCTCGCTTTAGCTGTTATTTTTATTGCGCCCGCAAGCTGATAATTCAAATCGGCGCATGTAAATATTATCCCCTTCTCATATAAAAGGTCAAGGCTCTAGACGTGCTCTTCTTGCTCAACTCCATAACTCACTAAATTAAGGTCCATTTGCGTAGTAGAATTCGTTGGCTTTTCATTTAAATTATCATCCGCGCGAAGCATTTCAATTTTACTTAAATAAGTTTCTGTAATGTCGCCTGTTACATAATTTCCATCAAAACATGAGCAATCAAAACTTTTTAAATGCTGGTTTTCTTCAGTGACGGTTGATTTTAAGTCTTCAAGATCCTGATAAATTAGTTTATCAGCACCAATTTCTTTTAAAATTTCTTCATCTGATCGGTTGTGAGCAAGTAATTCTTGTCTTGATGGCATATCGATTCCATAAACATTGGGGTATCTTACCGGTGGTGCCGCCGAGGCGAAATAAACTTTATTGGCACCTGCGTCTCTTGCCATTTGAACAATTTCTCTAGAAGTAGTGCCGCGTACAATTGAATCATCAATCAATAATACATTTTTATTTCTAAATTCAATTTTGATTGGATTTAACTTCTGCCTTACAGATTTTTTTCTTAATGCTTGACCTGGCATAATGAATGTACGGCCAATGTATCTATTCTTGACAAAGCCCTCTCTTAAGTCGGCATTAAGTTTTAAGGCAACCTCTTGCGCACAAGGACGACTCGTATCAGGTATTGGAATTACTACATCAATGTCTGTCTCACCCCATTCACTAATAATTTTTTTTGCTAATGTCCTTCCCATATTCAAGCGCGTTTGGTAAACCGATACGTTATCAATGAGGGAATCAGGTCTGGCTAAATATACATATTCAAAGATGCAAGGCGCTCTTTTTTTAGATTTTACGCATTGTTTAGAATAAAAATTGCCATCCAAATCAATGAAAATGGCCTCTCCTGGCTCAACATCTCGTAACAGCCTAAATCCTAAGACATCAACAGCAACACTTTCAGAGGCAACCACATACTCAGGGCCAGCTTCTGTCTCCTTAATGCCAATAACCAATGGGCGAATACCATGAGGGTCCCTAAAAGCAAGTAAGCCAAAGTTTGCAATCATTGAAACCACTGCATACGCGCCATTACATCGATTAAATACCGAAGTGACAGCGTCAAATATAATGTCGGAAGTTAAGACATTTTTTTGCGTAGACTTTTCTACCGCATGTGCAAAAACATTGAGCAATACTTCTGAATCAGAATTGGTATTAATATGCCTTAGGTCTTGCTTAAACATATCTTCTTTAAGACGTTCAGAATTTGTTAGGTTGCCATTGTGGCCCAAGACGATACCGTAAGGTGAATTTACATAAAAAGGCTGCGCTTCGGCGGCTGAAGATGACCCTGCAGTAGGATAACGCACATGACCAATCCCAGCATTTCCAGTCAAATGTCTCATGTGTCTTGTATGAAAAACATCTTTTACTAACCCATTGCTCTTATGCATGTAAAATCTACCGCCATCACTTGTGACGATTCCTGCGGCATCCTGCCCACGATGTTGAAGAACAAGCAAACCATCATAAAGCATCTGGTTGACTGGTTCATTAGCTACAATGCCGATTATTCCACACATAAATTGATCTCAACTAAGTCAGAATATTGTCATATTCTACATGGGTTAACCACTCTTCGGGCAAATAGGGTAAAGTTTTTTCAACGTACTCTTTGATCATTGGAACAAGTAATGATTTTGAAAGTGTTTCCTTATCAATAAAACGAAAATTTTCTGCAACCAATATTAATAGAAAGGCAATAAGGACACCCCGAATTAAACCAAAAATACTGCCCATTAAAACATTGGTTAATGTTAATCCGACTGTTTTGACAAATTTATTAAGCAATTTAATAAGTATTGATGCGATGATCAAAACAAAAACAAAAATTAACAAATAAGCAATAAAATATTTTAGTGAATCATCGAAATCAAATGGGATAAATTTAGAAACAGAGTCACTCAAGATGCTGGAGAAATAAAAAGCTAGAACCCAGCTAATTATAGCTAGTAATTCTTTAATGAAGCCTCTGAAAATACCAAGTAACGAGGATATGACAATGATAAAAATTATTACATAGTCAATAAATAGCATTAATATTCTTAACCTTTATCATGCCTGGTAGGTTTGCGCTTTTAATTTTTGACAGCGCTTGTTTTGCCTCATTTTGACTCTCAAAAGATTTTGTAACGAGCTTTACTTTTTCTTTACCGTCAAATTCAATTACCTCGACTTGCGCTTCAAGTCCCAAACCTTTAATAGATTGTAGTAATTTTTCCGCATTTGCTTGATTGTTAAAGATGCCTATCTGAATCAAATAAACCTTCTTTGTAGTTTCTATTTTTTCTGAAACAATTATGTTTTCGTTATCCTCTTCTATTTTCTTTACAGTTTTAAAAAATGTATCGGGTGATTGGTTGATTTCATCATCACCCATTTGCATAAAAGAAACTTTTACATTTTTATTCAACTCTTTAACTTGAGAACGATCTTGCAAAAAAAATATTGAGAGCGAGAATAAAATAATAAGGATAGTTACAGCACCAACTAAACGACGCTTCGCTCTTTTTATTAATATACTTTCGTGTAATGAATCATTATTTGCCACCATTAATGAATTGCCCTCGACTCGTCTATTGTATAAAAAGATCCAAACACTATTATATTATCATTTTCCTTGCAATTTTCTAATGCTGATTGATAAGCTTGTTCAATGTTTTGATAGGTTTTTATTATTGAATTTGGGTGAATTCTTTTGATAGAACTCTCAAGTTGATCTATCTTAAGTGCCCGTGTATTTTTTAACTCAGCAATGTGCCACTGATCAACCCCATCAAATAATTCAATAATTTTTTCATATTCTTTATCTCGCAAAATGGAAAATACAGCTTTTAGTATTCCCTCATTTCGATTTTCTTTTAGAATTTTCAATAAATTTTCAGCTGCCGCGAAATTATGTGCTACATCAATAATTAAACATGGATTCCTCGAGAGAATTTCAGCTCTTGCTGAGAGGATCGTTCGTTGTATGCCTTTTGTAATATCAGCATCAGAAATAGGAAAAAAATTTCTTAACATCTCTACGCAACGAATTGTCCCTGCCATATTTTGAACCTGAACCTGGCTGGTGTTTGCCAGAAGCTCATTCAAATCAATTTCTACCATATTACTTTTATAGGTAGAAACTTTATTGTCAATATCAAGCCCATAATCTTCTCCTAAGCAAGAGACCATGGTGCCAATTTTTTTTGCATGATTAAGGATGCTTTTAGGGATATTTTTAAAGTTAATTATGCCGGGTGTATTGGGTCGTAAAATACCAGCTTTTTCAAATCCTATTTCTTCAAGTGAATTGCCAAGATAATCTTGATGGTCAAAACTTATAGAGGAAATGATACTTACTGCAGGATCAAAAATATTGACAGCATCTAATCGCCCGCCCAAGCCAACTTCCATAATACATACATCCACTTTATTTTTCACAAAAAGATGCATGGCTGCTAATGTAGTAATCTCAAAAAATGTAATGCTTGTGTCACCTCTAACAGATTCAATAAAGTGAATTGATTTAACAATATCTTTATCTGTAACTTCTTCTTTATTAATACAAATTCGTTCATTAAATCTATGGATATGCGGAGAGGTATAACAAGCTACCTTTAAATTTGCTTGGCATAAAATTGATTCAAGGTATCTACAAATTGAGCCTTTTCCATTTGTGCCTGCGACAGTAATAATAGGAAATGAAGGATTAATTTTTGCTTTATTTTTAACAGATTCAACGCGCTCTAAACCAAGTTCAATTTGAGAGGGATGTATCTTTTCTAGATAATTTAACCAACAACCTAAATTGTCAGATAAATCAGGTTTTATTTTCACTGACTTACTTTTAAATGCATCAATAGATCTGAGAGAGTTTTTTTCATTTCTCTTCTATCAACAATCATATCAATCGCGCCGTGCTCTAATAAGAACTCCGCTCTTTGGAATCCCTCAGGCAGCTTTTCTCGGACAGTTTGCTCTATAACTCGCGGCCCAGCAAAGCCAATTAATGCCTTAGGTTCAGCGATAATTATATCCCCCAACATAGCAAAGCTTGCTGAAACTCCACCCATAGTAGGATCTGCAAGGATTGAAATAAAAGGTAATTTTTTTTCACTCAATTTTGTTAATACAGCACTTGTTTTCGCCATTTGCATAAGGGAAATTAATCCTTCTTGCATTCTCGCGCCCCCACTTGAGGCAACACATATAAAAGCACAATTATTCTTTATGGCCTGGCTGACACCTTGAACAAATTTCTCACCGACAACAGAGCCCATCGACCCGCCTAAAAAATTAAACTCGAATGCTGAAATAACTACTGGCTGAGATTCTATAAAACCCTCAAAAACAACTAGTGCATCATTTTCCTTGGTTGCACTCTTTGCTGCCGACAAACGATCTTTGTAGGGTTTAGTATCCTTGAATTTTAAAGGGTCCGTGGGTTTAATATTTAACCCAATCTCATTCCTTCCAGGACGATCAAGGATAAGGTCAATTCGGTCCCTTGCTTTTAATCGGTTATGATGTCCACAATTTGGGCATACATCAAAATTTTTTTCTAAATCATCATTGTATAAAACTGATTGGCATGAGGCGCATTTATGCCATAAACCCTCAGGCATACTCTTTCTTAAACTGCCCACCATTTTTTTAATTTTTGGTGGCATTACATTTTTTAACCAACTCAACTTAATATCCCCTTTTACGCAATAGCTTGCTTCATTTCAGTCATTAGTTTTTTTATGTTTGATATTAAATCTGCACGGCTTGAATTTTCAATTTCCTGGACAATACGACTGCCTATAACAACTGCATCAGATATCAAGGCAACTTCTTTTGCCGTTTTGGCATCCCTTACCCCAAATCCAACTCCTATAGGAAGTTTTGTATATCTTTTAATGTTTCGAACTCGCTCTGTAACTTGATCTATGTCAATATTTGCAGATCCTGTAACCCCTTTCAATGAAACATAATAAATAAATCCAGTGGCTTGTTCAATTATTAGCTTAATACGTTTATCTTCAGTGGTTGGTGAGAGCAAAAAGATAGTATCAATATTTTTTTCTTTTAATTTCTCAACAAATGATTTTGCTTCTTCCGGGGGGTAATCTACAGTTATTACCCCATCAACATGCGCTTCATGAATTAATTGGATAAATAAATCAATGCCAATAGCCTCCATTGGGTTGGCATAGCCCATCAAAATTATAGGGGTATGCTTATTTTTTTGTCTAAATTCTTTTACTATTTCAATTGTTTTTTTAATACCCACATTGTTTGCAATTGCCCTCTCACTCGCTCTTTGAATAACCGGTCCATCAGCCATGGGGTCGGTAAAGGGGATTCCTAATTCAATCATATCAGCACCTGCATCAACCAAGGTGTGCAATATTTCAATTGTCATCTCGGGGTCAGGGTCCCCAGCAGTTATGAAAGGAATTAGGGCCTTACTTTGTTTTTTATCAAGACTATCAAAAACTGATTTAATTTTAGACATTTATAAAGTAATTCCAGCCAAATTAGCAACTGTATTGATATCTTTATCTCCCCTACCGGACAAATTGACTAAAATAATTTGATCTGGATCCATTTCTTTTGCAAGTTTTTCCGCATGCGCAAGGGCGTGACTTGTTTCAAGCGCAGGAATAATTCCTTCAACACGACACAAATTATGAAAAGCAGCCATCGCTTCGTCATCTGTAACAGCAACATATTCAGCACGGCCCGAATCTTTTAACCAGGCATGTTCTGGCCCTACGCCAGGATAATCAAGTCCCGCAGATACGGAATGTGTCTCAATAATTTGACCTTCTTCATTTTGCATCAAATAAGTACGGTTACCATGCAGTACCCCAATCGCGCTATTTGAGGATAATGGAGCTGCATGCTTGCCGGTCTCAAGTCCATGTCCAGCTGCTTCAACTCCAATCAAACGGACATTTTCTTGTTCAATGTATGGATAAAAAATTCCCATCGCATTCGATCCTCCACCAACACAAGCTAAAATTGCATCCGGTTGTCGATCACAAAGTTCAAGCATTTGGCTCTTACATTCTTTGCCGACAACAGAATTAAAATCCCTGACCATCATAGGATAAGGGTGAGGTCCTGCTACGGTTCCAATAATATAAAAAGTATTTGAAACATTCGTCACCCAATCACGTAAAGCTTCATTTAAAGCATCTTTTAGTGTTTTTGAACCGCTCTCAACCGGGACAACTTGTGCGCCTAATAGCTTCATACGGTAAACATTTGGCGATTGTCGCTTGACATCCTCAAGCCCCATATAAACTACACATTCAAGTCCTAATCGTGCGGCAATTGTAGCAGTTGCTACGCCATGCTGCCCTGCACCAGTCTCTGCAATAACTCTTGGTTTACCCATTTTTTTTGCCAATAAGGCTTGTCCAACTGTGTTATTTACTTTGTGTGCACCAGTGTGGTTTAAGTCCTCTCGCTTTAGATATATTTTTGCACCACCAATTTTTTTAGTTAATCTTTCGGCAAAATATATAGGGCTGGGTCGTCCAACAAAATGTTTTAAATCATGATGAAATTCAGCAAGGAAATCAGGATCATTTTTGTATTTTGCATACATGTCACGAAGCTCATCAAGTGCTTCGATTAATGTTTCTGCAACAAAAGTGCCGCCAAACTGACCAAAATGACCAAATTGATCAGGTAAATCATATGCTTGCATGTTTAACTCCCAGGATAAATTCTTTCATTTTTTTAAAATCTTTTTTTCCTTTAGTAATTTCTACGCCCCCACTCACATCAACAGCATAGGGTTGATGTTGATTGATAAGCAAACTAATATTTTCGTTATTAAGACCACCAGCAATAATTAAAGGTTTTAAAGAGTCTTGAGGAATTAAATTCCAATCAAATATTATTCCTGTTCCACCCCTTGCGCTATCAGAAAAAGCATCCAAAAGTAAAGCTGCGGCACTATTATAATTATTACAGCATTCTACCAAATTAAAGTGGCTCTTTACTTGAAAAGCTTTAATATACCTTCTATTAAATTGCAAGCAAAATTCTTCGGATTCATCCCCATGAAACTGTAAAATATCGACGCCCGAACGCGTAATACTTTTTTTCACCTCATCTATTGAGGCATTAACAAATAATCCTACTGAGGTAACAAATGCGGGTAATTTTTTAATAATTTCACCTGCATCCGCAGGATTAATATACCTTGGGCTGTCTTTTACAAAAACAAAACCAAGTGCATCTGCACCTAAGCTACATGCGTCTAATGCATCATTTAAATTTGTAATTCCACATATTTTTACTTTAATCATGAGTGAAATATATTAACTGAGTTATTTGATTGGGGTATCTTCCAAGCATCATCATACTTGATATTTGTGAGATATAAACCATTTGGCATGAATGTTGGGGGAGCCAAACGTCGATCTTTTTTTGTAAATAACTCGTCAATGTAACTTAATTCTTTTTCTTTGCGAGCAATGACTATTAGTGTTGCTATCATATTTCTGATTTGATGGTGCAAAAAACCGTTCGCTTTTATAGTAAATAGGTAAAAATTAGAAAAGAATTCACATTGAAAAAGGGAGATGTTACGAACTGGGGAAAGCGCCTGGCATTCCGAAGAACGAAAGGAACTAAAATCATGTTCTCCCACAAATTTTTTACATGCAGCATTTATTAAATTATTATCTAGCTGATAATAAGTCCACCCTGCGAGACCACTAAGTAAGGCTGAATGTGATGATCGGTAATGCAATAAATATTGATATTCACGCTCTACAACAGAATGTCTAGCATGGAACTCTTGGCTGATCTCTTTTGCCCATTTAATTCGAATACTCTCTGGTAAAAACGAATTTAAACCTTTTACCCATGCTGTAATTGGTCGAACAGCATTTATATCAAAATGGAATACTTGACCTAAGGCATGCACACCTGTATCTGTTCTTCCAGCTGCATGAGTATCAATCTTTTCATCTGAAATTGAAAAAATAGCTTTTTCAATCTCACTTTGAATAGTTATAACATTAGGTTGTTTTTGCCAACCATGAAAATATTGGCCAAGATACTCTACTTCGGCAACAACGCGTCTCATAAAAAAACACCAATAAGTGAAGCCACAGATACAAAAATTACTATCCAGATAAAATCTATATGATTTAGTGCAACACTCTCTGGCATTATTTTTACCTCTGCCTGATAATCTTTTGCTAATATTTTTTTAAGTTCCGACGTGAAAGTAGAAAATTTAAACTGATAATTTTTAAATAATTCAAAATATTCAAATGTTAAAAATAAACGTGCGGAAAGACGATCCTTGTTTAATCCAAAGAAACTAAAAAAATCAGCAAATTTAATTATTTTTACGATCAAATACTTTTTCGGTAAAACAGACATCATAATTGCCACCAGTGAAAAAATATTTAATAGTCTTAGCGAATTAAAAAATGCCTGCGCTATTCCTTCGTAACTGACTGAAATGAAATAATAATAAAATAATATTTCACCTGGAATAGATAAAGCGTAAATAAGAATAAGCGAAAGAAGAAAAAATTTAATCCTGTAAAAAATATGGGTTATTGATACCTTAGTTTTTAAGCTAACTAAAAATAAAAATAGAAACAAAATCATTTGATGCGATAAGCTGAATGAGGAAATAAAGATTAATAAAAGTAATCCTAAAAATAGAACTAGGTTATTTAACATCAGATTAAATCAAAAAATCACTTAATTAGAATTATCTTTATTTTTTTTGTAAATATAGGCATCAACGCTTGTCATGTTATTCACATTTTCTTCGTTCGAATCATTGACGATAGATGTAGGGTCAATTTGGACTGGCTCTTCCAGTGGGCTAACTTTTAAATCATCTGACTTAGCTTCATTTGGCTGAAACGAATAGTTCTCAGGTTCAAAGCGAGTGCTTTCTGCAACTGAGTCATTTTCATTAGTTGTGTATTCTGTATTAGAAATTGGGTTTTTAACTTGTTTTAATTTTGCTTTTTTCTTGGATAAATAAACTAAGAAAATTCCTAGGGTCGCAAACACCACTAAAAGGAGGTTCATTAGAATTGGGTTCGACTCGGTTTCGGTTGGGTCATCAATAATTACCTCTTCGATGATTGGTTTATCCTCATTGATAATTGATGACTCAAATTCCTCAGATGCAATATTACTTTTTTCGCTATCAAGCTGAATTTCTTTGATAATATTATCTTTCTCTTTGCTTATCGAATTTGTTTTGTCTGATGTAATATCCTGAGCAGGCTTTGACTCACTTTCGGTGTTTTCTAAATTTTTTGCTGCATCATTTGAGTTTTGTTGAATACCTTGGTCAGGTTCTGTTGTTTCAATTTTTTTCGTGGATGTTTTATTGGGCTTATTTTGTTTCACAGTTTTTTTGGAATTAATTTCACTCCATTGCATATTTTGTTCACGTAATATTTTTCGAGCATCCAGATGGCTTAATTTTTCAAAATATTGCTTAGTTGGAAGTATTAATTTCTTTCCTTTTATTAAGCCATTCATATTCTCTTTTGCGAAGGCTTGAGGATTCATTTGAAAAATTGCAACTGCTATTTGTTCTGTGGTTATACCAGCTATACTATTTTCTCTTGCAATTTGAAATAATGTTTTACCAGCTTTTGCAATTGTAGTTTTTGTTTTTAATGGTGTAGAAGTGTCATTTTTTTTCGACTCAGATTTCTTAATTTCCTGAAGTTGTGCTTCTTTTTTGGTAATAGGTTTTATTTCATCTTTTTTTGAAATATCGGATTGCTTTGTTGCCGTGGTTGGTACCGGGTCTAAAAGAACTGTAAATTCTCTTAAACTTCTTCCTTTTTCTGATTCAATTTGCAGGAGCAAATCTATGTAGGACTCTTTAATTGGTAAATCAGTTACGAGTTCAATAACAAATTTATCACCAACTTTTTTGAGCTTAACATTAATTTGATCATGCACGGGTAAGCGCGGGATTCCTGCGGCATCATAATCTATTTTAGGGGCAATAGATGGCTTTAATGCTTCTATCTTATCGTCTTTAGCTAAAGATAGATCTACCTGCATTAGCAACGGTGTATCTTGGTAAGACAGGAGTTTAAATGTACCAATTTGAAGCGCAAAGAGTGCTTGGCTTAAACTCAGAAAAAAAACAATAAATAATATTTTTATGTGTTTCATATTTTAAGAGGATTGTGCCTTATTAATAAGAATTCTCAAAATCCTTCTAAGCGGTTCAGCTGCCCCCCAAAGCAATTGATCCCCAACGGTAAAAGCTGAAATAATATTATCCTCTAAATTTAGCATCCTAACTCTACCAACAGCAATATCCAGTTTACCTGACACCGCGGCTGGCGATAATTTTTTAATACTATATTCCCTTGAGTTTGGAATTAGATTGACCCATTGATTCCCTGAATCAATTAATTCATTAATCTCTTCTATATTTAATCTTTTATTCAATTTGATCGTAAGAGCTTGACTGTGAGACCGCATAGCTCCGATTCGAACACATAAGCCATCCACGTTAATCGGATCATAAGAGCCATTTAAGATTTTATTGGATTCCACTTGCCCCTTCCATTCCTCTTTACTTCTTCCATCATTTAAATCTTGATCAATCCAAGGAATAAGATTACCTGCCAATGGTACCGAAAAATTTTTAGTACTAAATGAACTTGAGTGCATCGTTGAAAGAATTTTTTGATCAACTTTTAAAATATCTGATTGCGGGTCTGCAAGTTCTGTTTTCACAGAAGAATTAAGCTCACCCATTTGTATAATAAGTTCTCTCATATTTTGTGCGCCAGCCCCGCTCGCAGCTTGGTATGTCATAGAGGAAACCCATTGAATTAAATTTTCTTTAATTAATCCATGAATTGCAAGCAACATTAATGAAACCGTGCAATTACCTCCTACCCAAGTTTTATTGCCCCTGTTATAAGCTTCATCGATAGTTTTTTGATTAATTGGATCTAAAACGATTACCGCATCATCAGTCATTCTTAATGTAGATGCTGCATCTATCCAATGGCCGTGCCAGCCCATTTTTTTGAGTTTAGGATAAATGTCTTCCGTAAATGTGCCGCCTTGACAAGATAAAATCATATCCATCTCAAATAAATCATGCGTTGAATAAGCGTCATGCAGTAACGTTTTTTGTTGAAGTATTTCTGGACCATTTTTCCCAACTTGTGATGTTGAAAAAAATACCGGCTCGAATAAAGCAAAGTCGGACTCTTCAACCATTCGTTGCATCAATACCGATCCAACCATACCTCGCCAACCAACAAAACCAACTTTTATCATAATGATCCTTCTAATCTATCAACAACCAAATCACCCATCTGTTCACACCCAATTAACTTTGTATCAGTCGAGAAAATATCTTGCGTCCGATAGCCGTCTTGTAGCACTTGTCTTACAGCATTTTCTATTAACAAATATTTTGCTTCATCTTTAAATGTATATTTAAACATCATCGCCAATGATAATATTGTTGCTAATGGGTTGGCTGTATCTTTTCCAGCAATGTCTGGTGCAGACCCGTGACTAGGTTCATACATACCTTTATTATTCGCATCCAGTGATGCAGAGGGAAGCATGCCGATAGAACCCGTTAACATAGATGCTTGATCAGACAATATGTCACCAAAAATATTTCCTGTCGCAATAACGTCAAATTGTTTTGGGTCTCGAATCAATTGCATTGCTGCATTATCCACATACATATGACTTAACTTGACATCAGGGTAGCTTTTGCCGATATTAGTAAAAATTTCACGCCATAATTCGGTAGTTTCCAACACGTTTGCTTTATCAACAGAGCATAATTTTTGTTTTCTACGCTGTGCTGTTTGAAAGGCAACATGAGCTATCCGTTCAATTTCTGATTCAGCATAACGCATCGTATTTACACCCTCACGCTCATTATTTTCATTTACTGATATGCCGCGAGGTTGGCCAAAATAAATATCGCCCGTCAATTCTCTAATAATCATGATATCTAAACCAGAAACTACTGAAGCTTTTAAACTGGAGGCATGAGTCAATTCAGGAAACATAATTGCAGGTCTTAAATTGGCAAAAAGATTAAGCCCTTGACGAATTCTTAATAGCCCTTGCTCTGGTCTTTTCTCTCTGGGCAATTGATCATATTTCCAATCGCCCACAGCCCCGAGCAAAATCGCGTCAGCTTTTTTTGCTAAATCTAATGTGCTTGCAGGTAATGGATCATTATGTAATTCAAAAGCAGAACCACCAATAGGTGCATACTCAATATCTTTCGTTAAATCAAAAGCATCAAGAATCTTTACTGCTTGTTTAGTAATTTCAGGACCAATTCCATCACCTGGCAGAATCGCAATTTTCATAGCATTATTCTCTTATTAACCATGGATAATTTTTTTTATATTGTGACTCAAACAACTGAATATCATTTTCATTTTTCAAAGTTAAACCAATATCATCTAAACCCTCTAACAAACAATACTTTTTGAAGTCATCAATATCAAAATGGTAGCTGGTTTCTCCATCAATAACTTTTTGATGTTGAAGATCAATCTCTAAACTAAATTTGGCAATATTTAATGATTTTTCAAAAAAATTCTGGGTTAATTCCTCACTTAGCGTAATTGGTAGGATGCCATTTTTAAAACAATTGCTGTAGAAAATATCTGCAAAACTAGGGGCAATGATGGTACGTATTCCATAATCTAAAATAGCCCATGGAGCATGTTCACGACTGGATCCACAGCCAAAATTTTCTCGTGCTAACAAAATTGTTCCGCCCTTGTATTGAGGTTGATTAAGAACAAATTCATGATTAATTTGCCTTGTCGACTCATCTTGGTCAGGTTCGCCATGATCCCTATAACGCCATTCATCAAACAAATTCTTACCAAAACCAGTTTTTTTTATTGATTTTAAAAACTGTTTTGGAATAATTGCATCAGTATCAACGTTCGCTCGGTCAAGAGGAATAACAACCCCACTATGTCTTTTGTATTTTTCCATACTTATAATTTTCTAATATCAACAAATTTTCCATAGATGGCCGCTGCAGCTGCCATTTCTGGACTGACCAGGTGCGTTCGCCCACCCTGCCCTTGTCTTCCCTCAAAGTTTCGGTTGGAAGTGGAGGCGCAATGCTCTCCTGACTCAAGTCGATCAGCATTCATTGCTAAACACATAGAACAACCCGGCTGCCTCCACTCGAAACCAGCGTTGATAAAAATTTGATCTAAGCCTTCTTTTTCTGCTTGCATTTTTACCAAACCAGAACCTGGAACAACCATTGCCTGCTTAATAGATTTAGCTACTTTTTTTGACTTTACAATTTCTGCTGCACTTCTTAAATCCTCTATTCTCGAGTTAGTGCAAGACCCAATAAAAACTCGATCAACAGGAATATCTGAAATTGGTAAATTTGGCTCAAGATTCATGTACTTAAGCGCTTGAAGGTAGCTCTTTTTTTTTGATCCCGACTGAAGATTGGGGTCAGGAATGAAACCTGAAATACTCGTTACCATTTCAGGTGACGTCCCCCAAGTTACTTGTGGCTCAATAAGGCCAGCGTCAAGGTTGATGACTTGATCAAATGCTGCATCTTTATCACTCACTAATTGTTTCCAATCTTTTATTGCCATTTCCCATAATTCACCTTGAGGTACATATGGACGGTCTTTTAGATAATTAATTGTTTTATCATCTACGGCAACCATTCCCGCTCTGGCACCAGCCTCAATAGCCATATTACATAGGGTCATTCTGCCTTCCATAGATAAATCTTTAATTGCATCACCAGCAAACTCAATCGCATATCCTGTTCCTCCAGCAGTTCCAATATGTCCAATGATTGCTAAAGCAATATCTTTTGCTGAAATGAACTTAGGTGCTTGGCCATTAACATTTATTTGCATCGTCTTTAATTTTCTTACAATCAAACACTGCGTTGCTAACACATGTTCGACTTCTGAGGTTCCAATTCCCATCGCCAATGCACCAAAGGCACCATGGGTGCTAGTATGAGAGTCACCACAAACTATTGTCATTCCCGGCAACGTTAATCCTTGCTCAGGACCAATAACATGAACGATACCTTGACGCGTATCATTCATCTTAAACTGATTAAGGCCAAACTCGACACAGTTACTGTCCAGCGTATCAACTTGAATTTTGGATATAGGATCTTGAATTCCCTGCTCTCGATCAAGGGTCGGCACATTATGATCCGGCACAGCCACTATTGAGTCTGTCCGCCATATTTTCCTTTTGTTTAATCTAATACCATCAAAGGCTTGCGGACTGGTTACCTCATGAATTAAATGTCGGTCAATATAGATTAAGTAGCTATCTTCTAGCCCTTTTACGACATGACGATTAAAAATCTTTTCGTATAAAGTTAATGCCATTTTTAGTCTCTAAAATTTCCAAAATTTAGAGGGTACTGATTGTGTTTCTGTTTTATTAAAGAAATAGCCTCCTGAAGATCATCCCTCTTATTTCCATTTACTCTAACCTCTTCACCTTGGATGCTTGCTTGGACTTTTAATTTTGCATCTTTTAAAGTTTTAATAATCTGTTTGGCAAAATCAATATCAATTCCACTCTTGATACTTAAGTTTTGTTTAACTTTATTACCCGAAACAGTCTCAATGCTTGATGAAATAAGTCGTTTAGAACTATTTGGCTCTTTCTTTTCCAAGGATGGAAATAAAATATCTTTTACCTGATTTAATTGAAACTCCGCATCGCCAAAGAGTGTAATGTTCATTTCTTTTTCATTTAACTCAACAGCCGCACTCGTCCCTTGAAAGTCGTAGCGATTCTTAATTGTTCTCATCGCAACATCAATTGCATTTTTTATATTAACCATATTGGCATCCGAACTTACATCAAATGAAGGCATAATTAACTCCTAATTTTTTTTGTATTTTTTTGCAATTCTTAATCTAAGAGCATTGAGTTTAATAAAGCCGGTAGCATCGAATTGGTCATAAGCGCCAGCATCGTCTTCAAATGTGGCGATGTCTTCATCAAATAATGAGGAGTCGCTATCTCTGCCAAGTATCTCAATATTGCCTTTGTAGAGTCTAAGCTTGACCCAGCCACCGACATTTTCCTGAGAAAAGTTAATGAGCTGTTGTAAGGCTTCCCGCTCTGGACTCCACCAGAAACCGTTATAAATAAGTTTGGCATATCGAGGCATTAATTCATCTTTGAGATGCGCAAGCTCTCTGTCTAAAGTTAAAGCTTCAATGGCTCTGTGCGCTTTAAGTAAGATGGTACCGCCTGGTGTTTCATAGCAGCCTCGAGATTTCATCCCAACAAATCGATTTTCCACCAAATCCAGTCTGCCAATACCATGCCTACCTCCAATCAAATTTAATTGGTCGAGTAACTCATGTCCAGGCAAAACCTTTCCATTGATTTTTACTGGGTCCCCTTTGCTAAATTCAACGGTAATGTCCTCTGCCTCATTTGGCGCTTTCTGTGGACTTACGGTCCATCGCCACATTGATTCCTCAGGAGTATTTTTTGGGTCTTCCAGATGCCTACCTTCGTAAGAAATATGAAGAAGGTTGGCGTCCATACTATAAGGACTGCCACCTGATTTATGCTTCATCTCAACGGGAATGCCATGACTTTCTGCATAATGCAGAAGCTTTTCTCTACTAAGCAAATCCCATTCTCTCCATGGAGCAACGATTTTGATATTTGGATCTATCGCATAAGCACCCAGTTCAAAACGAACCTGGTCGTTTCCTTTGCCAGTCGCACCATGCGCAATAGTGTCGCTCTTTGTTTTATGCGCAATTTCGACTAATCTCTTCGCAATAAGTGGTCTCGCAATTGATGTTCCCAGCAGGTATTCACCTTCATATACTGTATTGGCTCTAAACATAGGAAAAACATAATTCTCGACAAAATCTTGCCTTAAATCCTCAATAAAAATTTCTTTTACCCCAGCTGCTTTAGCTTTTTCTCTCGCCGGTTCAATTTCTTCTCTTTGGCCTAGATCTGCAGTAAATGTAACAACCTCGCACTGATATTTTTCTTGAAGCCATTTAAGGATAACGGATGTATCAAGACCACCAGAGTAGGCTAAGACAATTTTATTTACTCCTTTAATCATTTTTGATCTCCAAGCAATAAGTGTTCAAGTAAGGCCTTTTGCACATGCAATCTATTTTCAGCCTCATCCCAAACTACACTTTGTGGGCCATCAATAACCTCAGCTGTAACTTCTTCGCCGCGATGTGCTGGAAGGCAATGCATAAAAATGGCTCCATTATTGGCTGATTGCATCATTTCTTGGTCAACCTGCCAATCCGCAAAATCTTTTAATCTTTCTTTTTTTTCTGCTTCAAAACCCATACTTGTCCATACATCTGTGGTTACTATATCTGCTCCTTTTACCGCCTCCATTGGATCCTCAAATTCTTCAAAATGATCATCTCCATAAAGACCTGCTCTTTCTATTTCAACTTCATACCCCTTCGGCGTTGAAACATGAACATTAAAATCCAATAACTCAGCTGCTTGTAACCAAGTATTGCAAACGTTATTAGAATCACCAATCCACGCCACTGTTTTGCCTTGTATGCTACCTTTTTTTTCAATGTAGGTATAAATATCAGCCAAAATCTGACATGGATGATATTCATTAGTCAACCCATTGATGACAGGTACTCTGGAATTTTGTGCAAATCGTTCAATAATGTCCTGTTCAAACGTTCTAATCATTACAATGTCACACATTCTTGAAATTACCTGTGCTGCATCTTCCACCGGTTCGCCCCGTCCAAGCTGCGAATCTCTAGTATTTAGATATATCGCTGTTCCGCCCATTTGATGCATGCCTGACTCAAAAGATAATCTTGTTCTTGTGCTTGCTTTTTCAAAAATCATGACCAAAGTTCTATCTTCGAGTGGCCAATATTTCTGATAGGTTTTAAATTTTTCTTTAATAATTTTCGTCTTTTCAAAAAGGGATTGAATCTCTTCTTTTGAAAAATCATTAAATTGTAAAAAATGTTTTACTTGCATAATTATTTACTCTTTAAAAAATCTTGAATTAACTTTGTTAAGGTAGCAATTAATATTGCAGCTTCATCTTTATTAAGAATCAGTGGGGGAAGCAGTCTAATAATTTTGTCAGCTGTAACATTAATTAAAATACCTTGATCCAATCCAGCTTTAACTAATTCACCACACGACTGATTCAATTCTATGCCAATCATCAAACCCATGCTTCTAATTGCAATAATTTCTTTTACTGTACTTAAATTATTTTTAAAAGAGTTGACAATAAACTCACCTTGTTGAGTAGCATTATCCAGCAAATTTTGCTGCTCAATGACACTCAATGTCGTCAAACCTGCTGAGCAAGCTAGAGGATTTCCACCGAAAGTAGAACCATGTTTGCCTGGTGAAATTACCGCAGCAGCTCTTTCGTTAACAACGCATGCACCAATAGGAATACCTGAAGCCAATCCCTTAGCCAACATCAATACGTCTGGTTTAATTTCTGTGTGTTGATAGGCAAACCATTTGCCCGTTCTGCCAATACCGCACTGCACTTCGTCAAGCATGAGCAGCCAGTTATTTTCATCACAAATTTTTCTCAAGGTGCATAAGTATGCATTCAAGTCTTTGGGTATGTTAATGCCCCCCTCACCTTGTATAGGTTCCACCATAATGGCAGCGACTTTATTTTTCTTATCAGCAATATTTTTGATTGCATCTATATCATCAAATGGGACCCTTATAAATCCTGGTACCAAAGGTTCAAAACCAGCCTGAACTTTCCTATTTCCCGTTGCGGTTAAAGTTGCCATCGTTCTGCCATGAAAAGCTTTTTCCATAACAATAATATTCGGGGAATCGATGCCTTCAGCATGCCCATGTAATTTAGCAATCTTAATAGCTGCCTCATTTGCTTCACACCCTGAATTACAGAAAAAAACTGAAGATAACTCAGAAATTGAAGCTAATTTTGAAGCAAGCAAACATTGCTCTTCAATATGATAATAATTTGATACATGAATTAATTTACTAGCTTGTTGCGTTATCGTATTTATTAAGTCAGGATGGTTGTGGCCAAGAGTATTAACTGCCACACCCGATAGTGCATCTAAATATTTTTTTCCGGATTTATCAAACAGCCAAACCCCATCCCCTCTTTCAAAAGAAAGCGGTAGCCTATTGTAAGTATTTAATATGTGATTTTCAAAAAATTTCATCTAGAATAAAAAACGGCGACCTAAAGCCGCCGTTACTAATCTTTAGGTTCAATTAAATATGAAGTAATGCTTTGTGAGAAAGCCCATTTGTCATTAACAATAGCATGGGAATCGAAAGCACCACGTTCGTACGAGATGCTAATAAAGCAACTCTTCTGGCTTTAGTTTTTTCATCATCAGTGGCCTTTTTCATGCCTAATATTTTTTGTTGATTTGGCCAAATTAGAGCCCACACATTAAAGAGCATAATAGTACCCAACCATGAACCAATACCAATCGCCTCATAACCTGTTTCCAATAAGAAAGCAGCGGAGAAATTACCGCCGAGAAGTGCTGCACCTGCGAGCCATGTTGCAAGCGCTGCCCATCGAAACCAAAGCAATGCCAATGGAGCAACATGCTTGGTAATACCCGCACCAGTGCCATCTGCGGCAGCATTCTTTAATGCCGGAACTTGCACAAAATTAAAATAATAAAGGAGCCCAATCCATGCCACACCAGCAATCACATGAAAAAATCTCATTAAGCCAGCATAAACATCTGTCCCACCTGCAAATATAAAATCCATGTCGATTTCCTTATGTGTTAAAAAAATTTTCTAGTAAAGCAAGAATAATGATTGTTAAAATAATTCCAGAAACAATCGTACCTGTAATTGAATCAAGTGGATTCTTCATCTAATCTTACCTCGTTATGTTAATTTGAAAAAAGTTAATTATACTGAAACTTCAGTATTTTAGATACTCAATCTCAAAGAAAGATTTATAGATGCGCAAACTTCATAAAGGAACATTCTGGATGGTACTTGCTACATTTTGTTTTGCGATTATGGGGGCATGTGTGAAGTTAGGTTCTTACGATTTTAATACCAATGAATTAGTTTTTTATCGGTCAGGCATCAATTTACTAATTGTTTTTTTTATTATGATGCTGTTTAAAGTGCCATTAAAAACTAACTACACAGTTTTGCACCTTAAACGATCAATTATTGGTTTTTTATCTTTAATTTTATTTTTTTATGCGATCAGTCACCTACCACTTGGGACAGCGATGTCGCTAAATTATACTTCGCCTTTGTTTGTTGGCTTGTTGATGCCTTTTGTTTTAAAGAGAAAAATAAAGTTTTTACTTCTTTGCGCTATTTTTATCGGTTTTGTTGGAATCGTCCTTATTCTAAAGCCTACTTTTGCTGATCAAAGCTTCGTTGCAGGAATTATCGGCTTGCTCTCAGGCATTGGGGCAGGTTTTGCCTACCTCTACATAACTCAACTTGGGCAATTGAAGGAGCCGTCATTGAGAACAGTCTTTTATTTTGCACTAATCTCAACAATTGGTTCAGCATTGTTTGCGATGTCAGAGCAAATCCGACTACCAAATCACGAAAATATTTGGACTTTATTACTTTTGGGCATCTCAGCCACAATTGCGCAACTTGCACTCACCAAGGCTTACAAAATTGGTAACACGCTTAGTAACGCGGGATTGTCATATCTAACTGTCATTTTCTCCACAATTATTGGAGTGATTATTTTTAAGGAATATTTAGATTGGCAAACTTATTTTGGCATTTGTTTGATTATTGTCAGCGGAATAATTGCCTCAAAAAAATAAATTAAGGTTCAAGCAATCCGCATCGTATGGCAATTAAGGCAATTTCGGCAGAGTTGTTTGCATTAAGTTTTTGTTTAATATTGTAAAGATGAGTTCCAACAGTGCGTGGACTTAGATGCATTGTTTCAGCAATTTCATTAGTACTTTTGCCTTTGGCAAGAGCCATAAACACCTCAAATTCGCGATCTGACAATACTTCGACAGGATTATTTTCTCCAGAGAGCTGCGTGATAGCCATTTGTTGGGCAATAGTCGCCTCCAGGTATTTTTTACCGCTACTGATTGATCTTATAGCCTTTATTAGCTCTTCGGCCGCACTGCGCTTGGTAAGGTAGCCTAATGCACCAGCATTCAAAACACGTTTCGGGTGAACTGAATCTTCATGGGCAGATAAAACCAAAATTTTTGCATTTTTATCAAACGCCAGAATTCTCTCAATAGATTCTAAACCACCAATACCTGGCATAGTAATGTCCATAACAACTACATCAGGCTTTAGCTCTTTAAAGACTTTAATCCCCTCTTCACCAGATTCTGCCTCACAAATAACCTCCATATCGGATTCAGACTCGATAAGCATTTTAAAACCCATACGCACAACGGAGTGATCATCTACCAAAATAACACGAATATTTGCCATACTTTTCCTATTTATATAAAGGGAATTTTAATCTTTAAGGTGGTGCCTTTATCTATCACAGAATGGATCAAAAAATCGCCGTTCAGTGATTTTACTCTCTCTTCGATCCCCACTAAACCAAATTGTTTGGAATTTTTTAAAATACCTATATCAAAGCCTACACCATTATCCTGAAACTGTATCTCAATATTATTTTTTCTCCGAGCGATATTGATATTCACTTTTGATGCCTTCGCGTGTTTAACGCAATTATTCATAGCTTCTTGGATGACACGGTAAATATTTATATTTATCATTTCACCCAAATTATCAATATCACCATTGATATTCAAGTTAATCTTTAACTTGCTATATTGCTTTTTCCAATTATTGACAAAATCAACAATGGTCTCATTCAAACCAAGGTTATCAAGCGCTCCAGGCCTAAGTTTTTTTATGATATTGTGCATACCATCATAGATTTGATTAGCAGCTGACATCACTGTTGATGCACTTTCTTCAATAACTTTATCCTTTCCTTTTGATCGATTAACAATATTCTGCGTAAAAATTTTAATCGCTGAAACATACTGCCCTAATTCATCATGCAGTTCACGTGCCAAACTTTTTCTTTCGTCCTCAACATGCTCTTGGATTATGGCTGTTAATTCCCTATTTTGCTGTAAGGCCTCAGCAGACTTCAATGCTTGAATTTTTTCAGATATGTCCCGCATACTTACGATATCGCCAACAACTTTTTTAGAGCTTGGATCAATTAACGGGGATCGAGAAATAGAGACATTAACTAATTTTCCTGACTTAGTTTTTCTTTGAGTTTCAAGATTGATAATAATATTGCTCAATTTAGAGTAATTTATTTCTAACTTTTTATTAAGATTTCTGGGTTCTAAAATACTTATTTTTTTTCCAATAATATCGGAAGATTTGTAACCAAAAATTTTTTCAGCAGATTTGTTCCAAAAGTTAATTTTCAGATTATGATCATGAATCATGACTGCATCTGCTGTCTGTTGCGCAATGAGCCCCAATCTTTTATTTTCTTGAGTCGATTTTTCCAGTGACTGCCCCATGATATTGAAGTTTTTTGAAATTAAATCAAAATCAGGAACTTGAAAGCGTGGAAGGCGCACATTTAAATTGCCTTTCCCCATGGCCGTGATCGCTGAAAGCATAGGATTGATAGGTTGTAACCATTTTCCAAGCAAGACGTAAATAATTAGATTTAAAGCCAAAATAAAAAACATGGTGATATAGAAAAGATTGCTCATCACAGCCCATGCTTCCTTGATTGCACCAATAGGATCAGAACGTACGATAAGCCTACCAAACCTTATTAAACGCATATCCTCGGTCACTGCAGGGGCAAGAAACTTTATAAACCAGCTCGGAGGAGTTTCATTTTGTCGATAGGTACTATCAGGAGACTTATAAAGCAAATTGCTTTGTAAATCATAAAGATAAATCTTATTACTTCTTACACGACCTAGGTCCTCTAAATATGCTCTCATGACGATATGAGTATCTCCCCACTCTGGGTTTTGGGATGAGCTGATTATGACCGAATCGAGAAGTTGTAAAGTAACGTCGTGCGCTGATTCAACGCCCTCTTGAATTGATTGCTTTGATGCATACATAATAACAACGCTTAAGACGATTATAAAAAAAAGCATAATAATCGTTATTAATAAATTTAGTCTTAAACGTAATCTCATCAAAACAAACCACTAAAGTTGTATACTTGGGTTTTAACATGTGTACTTTTTTTCGACAAGCGCAATTTAATTAAAATTCATTTTTAAAAATATCTAGATTATAAGTCTTATATATGATATATAAGACTTATAGAAGAAAAAAATATGTAAAGAGGTGAATAATGGCCATAGAATCAATGCATCATGAAGATCGTCTTTTTAAACCGTCCGAAGAAATATCAAAAAATGCACACATATCCAGTTTTGATCATTACAAGGCTTTATGTAAAAAAGCAAATGAAAACTATGAAGAATTTTGGGCTGATTTAGCAAACGAGCTGTTAATTTGGAATAAACCTTTTACAAAAATTTTAAATGAAGATAATGCCCCCTTTTACAAATGGTTTGAAGACGGAAAGCTTAATGCTTCACATAATTGTCTTGATCGTCATCTAAAAACGCAACCTGATAAACCTGCTTTAATATTTGAAGCTGATGATGGCAGCAACAAAGTGGTTACATTTAGAGAACTTTATGAACAAGTCTGTCAATTAGCAAATGGTCTTAAAAAGCTCAACTTGGGTACTGGTGAGCGAGTTATTATCTACTTACCTATGACAATCGAAGCGGTTGTTGCGATGCAAGCGTGTGCTCGAATTGGACTTACACACTCAGTAGTTTTTGGTGGTTTTTCGGCTAAAAGTATTCAAGAGAGAATTGCTGATGCTCAAGCAAAATTAGTTATAACAGCAGATTTTCAATTCAGGGGTGGGAAAAAAATACCTCTCAAAACAGCCGTCGATGAAGCGCTTGCTATGGGGGGATGTGGCTGTATAGAAAAAGTGATTGTTTTAAAACGCTCAGATGATGATATAGACCTATCACCAAATGATTTGCTTTGGCAGGATTTGATAAAAGACCAACCGAAAGATTGTGAACCGGTATTTGTTGGCGCTGAACATCCCCTATTTCTCCTGTATACCTCAGGTTCCACTGGCAAACCTAAAGGTGTTCAGCACTCGACAGCAGGCTATTTATTGCATGCAATGAATACAAGTCGATGGACTTTTGACATTCATGCGAATGATATCTATTGGTGTACCGCCGATGTTGGCTGGATTACTGGTCACACTTATGTAGCCTATGGTCCATTGGCATTAGGTGTAACGCAAGTTATTTTTGAGGGCGTGCCTACCTACCCAGATGCCAGCCGTTTTTGGCAAATAATAGAAAAACATAAAATATCAATTTTTTATACTGCTCCTACGGCAATCCGTGCTCTTATTAAAGCTTCTGAGGTCAATCCTGAGACCGATCCAAAAAAATACGATTTAACGTCTTTGCGTCTCTTGGGTACGGTAGGGGAGCCTATAAATCCTGAAGCATGGATGTGGTACTACAATTCCGTTGGGCGTGAGCGTTGTCCGATAATGGATACCTTTTGGCAAACCGAAACTGGAGGACACGTTATTACTCCCTTGCCTGGCGCAATAGCGTTAGTTCCCGGTTCTTGTACGCTACCTTTTCCTGGCATCGATATTGACGTTGTTGATGAAGTTGGCAAAGAATTGAACTGGGGTCAAGGCGGGCTGCTAGTGATTAAAAAACCCTGGCCATCAATGATTAGGACAATCTGGGGAGACCCAGATAGATTCAAAAAAAGCTACTTCCCAGAAGAGTTAGGAGGAAAACTCTATTTGGCGGGAGATGGAGCAATAAGAGATGAAAAAAATGGCTATTTTACAATCATGGGCAGGATAGATGATGTTTTAAATGTATCAGGACATCGGCTCGGAACAATGGAAGTTGAATCTGCATTGGTTGCAAACGACCTAGTGGCAGAAGCTGCCGTAGTTGGCAAGCCGCATGACGTTAAAGGTGAATCAATTGTCGCTTTTGTGGTTCTCAAGGGCAGTCGACCGTCAGCAGATAAAGCTAAAAATATAATATTAACTTTACGTGACTGGGTTGGAAAAGAAATTGGGCCTATAGCAAAACCTGATGAAATACGTTTTGGAGATAACCTACCCAAAACAAGGTCAGGGAAAATTATGCGAAGACTCCTCCGCTCACTGGCAAAAGGTGAGGCAATCACATCGGATATTTCAACACTAGAGAATCCTGCAATCCTCGAGCAGCTTAGCGAAAAACTATAGGTTTCTTGTACAAGTTTAGATAAAACCTATAAAATCTTTTTTTAAAGTTTGAATAACTACCCATGCCTAAAAAAATAACATTTTTTTTTAAAAAAATTGTTTTACCTTTTTTCATTTTAGGTATTTCTTTTGCTCTCATCGGCAGTGTTGGCGTCTACTTTTACATTAAAACTCATACTGAAACAGTAAAAAACTTTATTGTAAAAGAAATGGAGACGATTATTGGCTATGACGTTGAAATTGGTTCAATCGAGGCTAATTGGAATTTAACCAATCCCAGCATTACCGTTCATAACTATCAAATCTTAAATGCCAACCTAGAGAAATCTTTAGGGGCTGAACAAATTGACATTGATTTCTCATGGCTCTCTTTGGTAAGGCTGGAACCTACTTTAGATAAAATAACACTCTACAGACCTAACATGTCAATAGTGAAAGAAAAAGATGGTACGTTAACAATAAATGGCATTAGCTTTGACTATGACGAAGATGGGGGAGGTTTTTCTAATTGGCTCTTAAATCAAGATGATGTAATCATCGTTGATGCTAGTTTTACTTGGGTTGATTTAACCCGAGGTGATAATAAGCTAGAATTTCATGACGTAGATATCAATTATGGATCATCAAAAATTTACGCATTTGTGGGTCGAAGAGAATTTAGCTTATCCTCATTTATCGCACCAGGTACCTCAGAAAAAATATCTATAAGTGGTTATTTTGATCTTCAAGAGATTGATCGAGAAGATGAGATTGACAGTGAAATTGATATAGTGTTTTCTAATTTTAATTTACCCGCTTTAAAGCCTTGGATCGATTACCCAATAGATATAAATTCAGGTTTCGGCGACCTTAATATCACGACAACAGTAAAAAATGGAATATTTTATTCGCTTGCTGGACGTGTCGAAATTGAAAATTTAAATATCTTATCTGAAAATAATAAAACCATAAAAATCAATAAATTAGAATCTTTTTTAAATGTTTTAAATGAAAATAATATTTTAACCGTGACAGCGAATGATGCAACGTTAGGGCTCGATAATGGGCTGAATCTGGATAATTTTAATTTCCAGACAAAGACCCGTCATGAGGAATTAATTGGTATCATACTTAATCTTGATTCCATTAATCTTGCATCGCTTTCCGACCTTGCTCAATATTTACCTGAAGATTTTAATACCACCAAACAAGATCTAACTGGACTTGCCCCTTCTGGCGGTATTGAAAACCTTAAATTAGAGTGGAATCAAGGTGATAGTTTTTTTGCTGGCCTAAATCTTGAAATGTTAGCAACCAATCTCACTGTAAAAGCCTATAAAAATTATCCGGGAATTGAAAACTTTTCTGGGCACCTTAATATACAAGACAACACAGGACAAATTAAGGTAAATGCAAATAATTTTGTCTTAAGTAAGCTTGATACCTTTAGAGAGAATATTAAATTTAATGAATTGAAAGGCATATTAACTTGGAATAATGATAATTTTTTCATTAAAAATATTTCAGCTAACAATTCTGACTTTGAAGCCATTATTAATGGACGATACATTGCCTCAACATCAGACGAAGACGCCATAGACATCCGAATTGATATCCCCCGAGCAGATATATCAGATCTTAAGGAATATTACCCCAAGCAAATGGGTAAAGATGCACTGAGTTGGCTAGATACCTCACTTCTTAAAGGGGTAGCTAAAGATACAAAAATTAACATGCGCGGCAAACTGAGGGACTTTCCTTTTATTGATGAAAAAAATCAACCCGATGCAAGTGAGGGGGTCTTTACAATCACTACAACAATTGTAGGAAGTGAAATTGAATACGGAGATAATTGGCCAAATGCAACAAACTTTAATGTTGATGTAAATTTAAATGCCTCAAGAATTGAACTAACCAGTGCTGAAGGCGAGATTCTTGGTAATCAATTTAAATCTTTTAAAGGGATTATTCCTAATTTTACCGATGATATACCCATGCTCAATATTGATGCAGAGCTTAATAGCCCGCTTGATATCATCATAAAATTTATTAATAACAGCCCTATTAAAAATGAAATGCAAGGAACTTCTGAGGGAATGAAAGGTTTTGGGCCAGGTTCCCTTAAGCTTTCACTCAAGATCCCCTTAACTGATGTTGATAAACTCACTTATGATGGAATTTATTCTTTTCAAAATTCATCGCTAGAAAATGAAACACTCGACTTACCTTTATTAAGTGAAATTCGAGGAGATCTATTTTTTAATCCAGTGAAAGTATCTATTGTCAATGCTAAAGCTTCTGTTTACGATGAATCTCTAAATATTTCTTTATCCAATATTAACGAAAAAACAGTTTTAGACGTTGATGGTTTAATTCATAACAATCTAATCAAAACCAAACTTGGAGAAAAGTGGTTAGACAAGATTCAGGGTGAAACCAAGTGGAATGCTCAATTAGTCATTGATGATAAACAATCAATTTTCACGTTAAAGAGTGATTTAAAGGGAGTGTCTATCAAGTCGTTAGAGGGGTTTAATAAAACAGCAGAGCAAGCCATACCCTTTCAGCTTATTAAAAAATCACCAAAAACAGGCAAAGATTTCATAGACATTTCATATGGAAACATCGTGACTGCAAAACTTGAAAGAGATACCAGTAATACCATTCACCATGGTTATATTGGAATTAATGCAAAACCAGAATTGCCAAAGCAAGGTGTAGCCCTATTTGCAAACTTCAAAGAAATCAACAGCGAGGATTTTGAATTTATTTTTGAGGAGGACCCAGGTGATAAACCAACAACAGCCTCGAGGCAAGCTCTAAAAGAAGAATTTGACCCCCTCATCGACTCAGCCGTCATTAATATTGAACATTTGATTTTTGAGGGAAACTCGCTGACTCAAAGTTCTTTTAATTTCTACCCTACCCCCACTGGATATGAGCTGGATGTTTTGTCCAATGAGGCTATAGGAGAGATTACTTTTGAAGATACGCAAAATTACTACAAAGCGAATTTTTCAAAAATACATCTAAAAAAAGATGAAGATTCAAATGAACAAGAAACTGAGGTTAGTAAAGAAAATACTAATGAAATAACAAATACCTTAGATGAACATCGACAATTAAGTAAAATTGAATTGAATATTGCCTCATTTAAAATTAACGAAACCGATTATGGTAAAGTTGTTCTGCAGGGGCATGAAGATATCGAAGGTTTCGTCTTTAATAAATTAAACATAACTACAAAAGATTATTCGATAGATGGAAGCGGGTATTGGAAATCTGAAGTTGAGCCGCAAAAGACAAGTATTAATTTCAAATGGACTATTAAAGATATTGGGCTGGCACTTACCAGTCTTGGTTACCCAAATCTCATTAATAAGGGTGAAGCAACTATTGATGGTTTAGTTACCTGGGATGATCGACCATCAAATTTTGATGCTGAAGATTTTTACGGAAATTTTGCATTGATTGCCAAAAAAGGCTCGGTACAAAAAATAGAGCCAGGGGTTGCAGGTCGGTTGGTTGGATTAATCTCTTTACAAAACCTGCCACGCCGTCTTACCCTAGATTTTAGTGATTTATTCGAAGAAGGGTTACCCTTTGACAGGATCCAGAGTAAAGAAACCATTATTAACAAAGGAATTTTATCTTCTAGTTTGTTTGAGATACAAGGACCATCAGCAGATATTAAGATGAACGGATCAGTTGATTTTACTAAAGAGACACAAGATATGCGCGTCACCATACAACCAAAAATAAGTGATACGATTACCGCTGGAGCTCTTGTGGGGGGGCCACTTGCAGCTGCTGTTGCATTTGTAGCACAAAAGATACTAGATGATCCATTTAATAAAATTACAACTGCTGAGTACCATGTAACAGGAACATGGCAAGACCCAAAAGAGAAAATTATAGATACAAAAGTGGATAATTTTCTTGAAGAGGAAATCCTGGAGCCTACAGGCGAAGTTTTAAAGGGTACGGGCGAGGTGATTGATAATTATCTAATTCAGCCCACAGAGGATGTAATCGATTTTTTATTTGAACCACGGGATACAAAAAAAACTCAATGACTGCTAACTCACTTGCAAAGCAGTTAATCCTTTTGCCTGCAAATCTTGATGAAAAGTCAATCGATCAGCTATTTGCAAAGCTACCTACAACAAAAATTGATTATGCCGATTTGTATTTTCAGTACTCAAAAAATGAATTTTGGTCAATCGAAGACGGCAAAGTTAACAACGGGAGTTTTTCAATTGAACAAGGGGTGGGTTTAAGGTCTATTGTTGGCGAAAAAACCGCCTTTACCTATTCTGATGAAATCTCTCTAGCTGCACTTGAGAATGGAATTAAAACAATAAAATCCATGCATAGCCAAGGTGAATCAGCCACCTTTCCAATGCAGGCATCTTCATTAAAAAAATCACTTTACACATCTAGCAATCCTATCGATAGCCTCAATGTAGAAAAAAAAATTAACCTATTGCAAAAAATAGAATCTTTCACCAAAACACTTGATTCAAGAATTATCAAAGTCTCAGCATCACTTGCTGCAGAATACGATGTAATTTTGATTAAAAATTTTTTTGGTGAATTGATAGAAGATGAAAGGCCCCTTGTTAGGCTGTCTTTAAGTGTCATTATTGAAAATAACATGAGACGAGAGCAAGGCTCTGCTGGTGGAGGTGGCCGCTACACCCTGGACTATTTTACAGATGAGATAATACAATCCTATGCACGTGATGCTGTGGATCAAGCATTGATTAATTTAGAGGCGAAACCTGCACCAGCAGGTTCAATGACAGTAGTTTTAGGTCCAGGCTGGCCTGGAATATTATTGCATGAGGCGATTGGACATGGATTAGAAGGAGATTTTAATCGTAAAGGAACTTCTGCTTTTAGCAATAAAATAGGTATGAAAGTGGCTGCAAAAGGGATCACTGTGGTTGATGATGGAACGCTACAAAATAGACGAGGTTCATTAAATGTTGATGACGAAGGGACGCCGACAAGTTCAACCGTACTCATTGATGATGGCATCCTCGTTGGTTACATGCAAGACAAGCATAACTCGCATTTAATGAATATGAAGCTGACTGGTAACGGAAGACGTGAATCTTATGCGCACTTAACGATGCCCAGAATGACGAATACTTACATGTTAAATGGCAACCACCATCCCGACGAAATTATTGCCTCAGTAGAGAATGGTTTGTATGCAAATAATTTTGGTGGGGGACAGGTTGATATTACCAGCGGAAAATTTGTATTCTCCGCCTCGCAAGCATGGGTTATTAAAAATGGAAAATTAATTCATCCGGTCAAAGGTGCTTCAATTGTAGGTAATGGGCCAGATATTCTGAATGAAGTAAGTATGGTTGGTAATGACCTAAAGCTTGATACTGGAGTAGGGACTTGCGGTAAAGAGGGCCAAAGTGTTCCAGTGGGCGTAGGCCAGCCTACTTTAAAAATAGATAATATAATTGTCGGAGGAACAGGATAAAGCTATTTCACTCTATTTTTATATTCAAGTGTTCTTGTATCAATCTCAATTTTGTCGCCAGTATCACAAAATAAAGGAACCATAAGTTCAAATCCGGTGTTAGTTTTTGCTGGCTTCATCACTTTGCCAGAGGTTGTATCCCCTTTCACCGCTGGTTCAGTGTAAGAAATTTCCCTTATGACAAAGTTTGGTAATTCCACGGATATAGGTTTTCCCTCATAAAAAACCACCTCACATTGCATGCCATCCTCAAGGAAATTTAATGCATCTTCCATATTTTCTGCGTCAACTTCAAATTGATTGTATTCATCATCCATAAATACATACATCGGATCTGCAAAATAAGAATACGTCACTTCTTTTTTTTCAAGAATAACTTGGTCAAATTTATCTGATGCATTAAATACTGACTCCGATGTTGCCTCTGTTAAAAGATTTTTCATCTTCATTTTTACAACAGCTGAATTTCTTCCTGACTTGTTATATTCCGCTTTCAAGACAACCATTGGGTCTTGACCAACCATAAATACATTTCCAACGCGAAGTTCTTGAGCAGTTTTCATAAGATATATTCCAATAAAATTTTAGAAGCGATTATACAAGAAATGTTATTTTCGACAAGATTCTTTGAGGTTCTCAAACACTGTTTTTTTAAGCATAATCGACGACGATTTTTTAAAGTGATATTCAGTTAAATAATCAAGAAGATTTAAATAATTTCTTAATTGAGTTGAGGAAATACAACCTGCAGACCACTCAATATTTGCTGACCTGACAACATCAACTACACTCTTATCAGCCTCTGCATAAAAAAAATTAATAAAAGCATTAAGTTTATCTAGATGCAAATTATTTTTTTGGCTATAGGGTTGCCAAATAAATGGTTTTTTTGCAAAAATTGCACGACACAAACTATCCTCTCCACGAACAAAATTAATATCACAAGCAAGTAATAATTGGTCATATTGATTCATTGAGACCATCTTGAATGGGTTAATATTCATTGACTCGCATTCTTTTCTGCTTAATTGCGTTATGCCCTCTAAAACAAAGGCGCTATAAGATTTTTTTACTACCATAAAATTCATCATAAGTTTTTGCAAATTAGTATGTGGATAGTAAAAAAAAGAGCACATGAGTTTTTTATTTTGTTTTTTTTCACTTGTAATACGCTGCACTAATGAAAATGGCTTTGAATCATTAAAATTTTTATCGAGCAACAGTCCCCCGCTGGCTTCACTAAATCCAGGGTAAAAATATTTTTTATTACAATTTGGATTAGTTGAAAATGATGGTTTGTAATGAAAATCATCAATCCAGGATTCTGCTGATAAATACTCGTAAATATAAAGATTTGTTTTTTCTTTAATATTTGCAAGGTAGTGATCAGGAATTAAAGTATCAAAAATACTTATAATATTTTTCGCTGGCACAACGTCACGTTCAATCTGATTAATATCGACCCAAATAAACAAATGATCAGGCTGTAAGTTATGAAACTCATCAAAAACAGCATCTTTTTTGATAAATAATCTCGCCGGGTTACTTTTTGTTGATAAACCTTCTGCTAATCGATAGGCAATTGATATATCACCAAAATTATCAATTGCTTTTACGAATATATCAAAATTACTCAATAACAAATCTCCAGCACACTATATAACTTGGTGCCATTAGGGGTATCAACATCAACATTATCACCAATCATTTTTCCTATAAGAGCACGCGCTAATGGGCTATGCCAACTGATGTAGCTTGGATGATGATTTATTTCTTGAGCACCTACAATTCGAATATTTATTTCCTTTTCTTCATTTTCATCAAATAATTTTACTTTGGCTCCGAAAAATATTTTAGATTGGTCCATTTTTTCATCAAAATGAATAATATTTGCATCTTCAATATTGATTAATAAAAATTTGATTCTGGCATCAATTTGACGCAACCGCTTCTTACCATAAATATAATCGCCATTTTCACTACGATCACCATTACCTGCAGCCCAGCTGATAACCTTAACAAGATCAGGTCGCTCTTGTTTGATTAAATTATTTAATTCCTCCTGAAGCAATTTGAAGCCCTCGGGTGTTATATAATTTTTATTGATACTCATAGTGACTCTAGGTAATTAATGATTAACCAATTCTACAACGCAATTCTATGCTCTACCTCAAATCAAGTTGATGATATTTTTCAACAACTTGAAAATAAAAGCACAAAAGATACATATCATCGACTCGAAGTCTTAACTATAGATCAGTGGGTGGCAAAGGAATACAAAAATCTAGAATTCATTAATCATGAACAAATCCCTAAACAAATTATTAATAGCATTGACGAAAAATTCATATGGGAAAAAATAATAATAGATTCTATTAAGAAAAATATTCACAACAAATCAATTACCAACATAGATGAATTATGTGAATTTTGTATGCGCTCCAATAAGCTGATTTCTGAATATGAAATCTCAGATAAAGATTTGAAGATGGATCAGTCCTATCGTGAAGCACGAATTTTTGCTGCTTGGCGCCAAGAATTCTATCAACATATCGAAGACAATCATTTTCTAACTCGTTATGACTTAATAAAACTATTTACAAAAATTATTGATGCAGATAACTTCATTCGTGAGCAAAAGTTTTTGGTTGCCAATATTGATCCAGATAAAAAAAATTACCAACGCCTCATAAATGTTTTAGCAAAGAAAAATCAAATATATTGGATTAACGCAGAAGAAAAAAAATCTTCGCCAAAAATAAAAAGATACCAAAATATTGATTTAGAAATAAATGCTGTGTGCGACTGGGTAAGAAATTGCCGAATTAAAGGTAAAAAAAATCTTCTTATTGTTAGCCCAGAGTTAAGCCAATATCAACAAATTTTAGAAAGTAAGATTAATAAAATCGTCCAGCCTGAAATTTACAAAGACTTATCTCAGTTTAGTAAAATTAAAACAAAGTTAAATCGCCCCCTATCCAATGAGCCGTCAATTAAATTTATGCAAAACCTTCTTTGGCTAATAATTGACGAAAAACCTCTTTCATTAACATGGCAGTCGATCCTTTATTATCCTAATTGGCTTGAAGGTACCGATCTTATAGCCAGACAAAAATTTGCTGATGTTTTAAAGAGTACAAAACAAAAAAAATTTAGTATTAAAAATATAATATTTTTACTTAATCTGCATAATGAAAAAGAAGAAAATGCACTAATAAATTTATTAGAATTTCTATGTTTGATGGAACAAAAAAAGAATATTCTTGCAAAAAAACAGCCTATTGAAGAATTTAATTCTGTACTTATTGAGCTAAAAAGTAAATCTGGATGGTTTAAAAATAAAAAATATTTACCGTTTGAAATCAATATTTTAGAGTCTTTTGATAAGGTAATTAATTCAATTACTTCTAGCATAATTACTGATAAAATCGAAGCAAAAGACTATTTTGCAATACTCAATTATCATTTAGATAATATTGTGCCCCAAACGCATTATCATGGGACCGAAATCACTCTATCAGGATTTCTTGAAGACCATATTATTGATTACGATGGCGTATGGCTTCTTAATATGAATAATTGTTTTTGGCCAAAAAAAAATAACTACAATCCTTTTTTTTCCAAAAATCTCTTACAAAAGTATTGTATCTATGATGATGAATATTATGAGGAATTTACTTATCATAAAATTAATCAATTAGGTACGGGTGTTCACGACTTCAATATATCATTTTCTAACATGAATAATGATGTTCCCATGACGCCATCATTAATAGAATTTCTGAATGTGGCTACTTTCATGCCAGAAAAAGTAAAGTACTCCTCAATGTTGTCACACCAAGAGCTAATAAGTGATGAAATATCATTACCCTTAAGCCGTGATCAACTCATGCTAAAAAATGGTATTCGGACACTTGAAAATCAAAAAAAATGTCCTGCGTGGGCATTTTATGAAAACCGATGTGGTGCACTTAGTTTTTCCATTGATGACCCTGATGAGATGACAAAAATGGAGGAAGGCAACTTCATTCATCATTGCTTGGAGCGCTTTTGGTTAAGGTATAAAAGTCATTCTAGCCTGCTTAAGCTAAATGATCATGAGCTCATGCATATTTTAGCGAGATATGTTGATGATGAACTGAATAAGCTTAGAGATACAAAAACGAATTTAAGTAATGATCTTTTTGATTGTGAAAAAGATTATCTCCTAAAAGTACTCTTTCATTGGTTGAATTATGAAAAAGAAAGGAGCCCCTTTGACGTTCTGGGTGTTGAGGAAAGGTATGACATAGAGATTGAGTCATTAAAATTTAAAATTCGCATTGACCGCATTGACCAATTATCAAAAAATCAAAATATCATTTTAGATTATAAAACTGGTGCAAATATTCCAACACGTAAAAGTTTTTTTGCTGTTGATATAGTGGATCTGCAATTACCAATTTATGCTATTTACGCGCCGATAAAAAATATTTCTGGCATTGGTATTGCAAGTATCAATCGTAATGGCAATAAATTATTAGGCGTCACATCGGATGAAAAAATCACTATAACAAAAACATTTAACGGCAAAATTGATTCCGATTCAATTAAAAATTGGCATGACTTAAAGTTGCAATGGGAAGAAATAATTAAAACTACCGCTGACTCCTATTTAAAAGGCGAATGTGCTGTTCAATTTAACGAAAAAACTGATTTTACTTATTGTCAAATTCTCCCACTATTAAGGCTTCCGGAAAAAAAATATCAATTTGAAAAACTATGATTAAAAAGAATCCAATTGATTATTTGGTAAGAAAAAAAGCAATAGGTCCAGGTTCATTTATTGTGAATGCTCCCGCGGGGTCTGGCAAAACAAGCATACTTATTCAACGATTTTTAAACCTATTATTAAAAGTAGATAAACCAACAGCAATCATTGCTATCACATTCACAAATAAGGCTGCAATGGAGATGAAGCAGCGCATTGAAACAGCACTTAGTAGCGAAATTAAAGGCTCAGATAATGATGTGCTTATAAAAAAAATTAAACATAAAGCGCAAGAATTAGGTTGGCATCCACGATTCTATGAGGAATTAAGGATTCTAACAATTGATAAATTAGCTCATCAAATCATCAATCAAACCTCCATCTTTGAAAATCATGGAAGAAACCTTACTACGGAGGAAAATCCAGAAGATTTATATGCTGACTCCGTTAAAGAAATAATTAATGAGTGTAAATACATAAAAACGATATTTACTTACCTAAACAATGATTATGCAAAAATCATTCAACAACTCGTCAATGCATTGAAGAAAAGAGGTCAGTGGTTACCAAAAATAATAGAGTATAAGAACAAAGAAATGAATCAACTTAAGAAAGAATATGAGAATTATGCTGAAAAAGAAATTAAAAATATTTTTGAACAAATAAATGCTAGTTTTACTCGCGATGAAAAAAAAGAGATTAGATCTATCATTGAAGCTACCCAGGGGATTAATTTAAGCCAAAATGAATATCAATACTGGCATGATTTTGCCAAATTAATTTTCACGAATAATTATGAAATAAGAAAGCAGTTTGATAAAAGACAAGGGGTGAGTAACGACCAAAAAGGGGAGGATATTAAATTAAAAATAATAAATTTTATTAAAAATAATTACAATAAAATCAATATTTTAAAAAAGTTATCTACAGTGAATTATCTAAAAAAATATGATGATTTTTTACCTATTATTCCAGACCTTATACTTATTCTTGCATTAATTTATCAACGGTTGAATGAAAAATTTACCGTTCAAAAAAAACTTGATTTTGAACAAGTCATGATTAATGCTAATCAGGTTTTAGGTCAAACCAATCTTGCTGAAATACTTGATGAAAATATTGATCATATCCTGGTCGATGAATTTCAAGATATTAACTATAACCAACTTTACTTTCTGGAATTACTCACACAAAACTTTGCCTCCAATAACAAAAAAACGTTTTTTGCTGTTGGCGATCCGATGCAATCAATATATCGTTTTCGTAAAGCAGAAGTTGAAATTTTTCATCAATTGCAACTCAATGAGACTTTGGGTGAAGATTTAAAATTACAATCTCTGCGTCTTAATACCAATTTCAGATCAAACTCTAATATTATTAATTGGCTAAATGACTCTTTCTCTATTCTTTTTCCAAAAAGTAATGATTTTCATCTGGGGAAAATTACTTACCAAAATGTCATGCATGGTAATAACCAGATTCAAGGTAATGGTATTCATTGCAATCTTTTGCAGATTGACACAGCCGATAATCGTGAGCAAAGTCAAGCTGAAGCAACATATGTGGCTAATTTTCTCAAGGAGCTCAAAAAAGAACGGCCATTGGATAGTATTGCTGTATTAACAAGATCAAGAGCACATTTGAATGATTTGCTTTCGTTAATTAATAAAAAATACAGTTCATTGCCAATTGAAGCTATTGAAATATTTCCTGTAAAGGAAAATCAAGCCTTTATTGATATCCTGTCGCTCACAAAAGCTTTATTTAATTTTGATGACAAAGTCGCCTGGATGGCAACATTAAAAGCACCTTGGGTTGGATTAACAAACATTGATTTTGCAAAACTATTTCAAACTACTCATAAAAAAACTGCATGGGATATCCTCAATGATAAAAAACTTGTTACTTCGTTGTCAAAAAATAGTCAGGTAAGACTAACCCATTTTGTTAAAGTTATTCGCAGAAATTTAAATTTTCGCTCAC
Source organism: Methylophilaceae bacterium (assembly GCA_017858095.1). Classification (GTDB taxonomy): domain Bacteria; phylum Pseudomonadota; class Gammaproteobacteria; order Burkholderiales; family Methylophilaceae; genus BACL14. The sequence continues at coordinate 64,916 of JAFMCB010000001.1, forward strand.
GACTATCAAATAGATTTTTTATTGAGGCAATTTGGAGACAATTAAGTGGGCCATACACCTTGATCAATGAATCTGATAATCCAGTCATTGATCTTTTTCTTGAATTAGTCGACAAGTACAGTAAATCATTGATTTCTATTGATTTTGTTAGCCTTGAGCGCCAAATAGAGCAGGAGTATCTCAATACAACCACCCATCTTTCCAATCCGATAAAATTTTTAACTATCCAAAAAGCTAAGGGTTTAGAGTTTGATGTAGTCGTAATTCCAAATATGAATAAACAAGTTAGAAATGAAAATAAATCATTATTTCATATAGAAAAAGGATTGATATCAATCATTAATCCAAACGAAGAAAAAAATTTATATGATTACCACAGAGAAAATGAGTTAGAGCGATTAACAAATGAGCAAATAAGATTGCTTTATGTAGCTATTTCACGGGCAAAGCAAGATTGTTATATGATTGGCTCTATCAAAAAAACCACAAAAAATATTGAAGAAGCTCTAGAATCGGGGTCATTTCAAAAAATTATTTGGCCCGCTATTCAGCCAGAAATAATACCTATATATCCACATGAAAAAATAAGAAGTTATGGCCAATTTATACCTAAATTAAGGCGGTTAAAAGATGTTTTTTACACTGATAATGAAGACGCTTATAGCGAAATCAATAGAGAAGATCATACAAAAAATGAAAATAATAATACCTCTACTATCTATACTTTTACTGGCGAAATTATACATAAATATTTAGAATTAATTGTTAAAAAACAATTAGATATAAATTTTATTTTAAGTAATAAATTAAGATATATTGAGCGTCTTTTTATCAATAAAAATTTTACAAAGCCCGAAACAAACCTTGGTATTGAGACTTTTACTCAATCCTTAAATCATTTGTTAGAAAAAGATATTGGAAAATGGCTTTGTACAATACATGAAGAGGATTATATGGAATCAAAATATACTTTATTCCATGAGCAAGGAATGAGAAAACAATTAATTCCAGATCGCTCTTTTATTGACAAAAATATACGATGGGTAATTGACTACAAGACAGTTTTTAATGAGAAAAATTTAGTTAGTCACGCTAAAATGTATAAAGCTCAACTGGATGGATATGAAAAGATTTTTAATAAAAATTATTCAATTAAAAAGGCAATTTATTTTTGTAAGGATGGAGAATTAATCACGCTTGACTAACTTTAATGCAGGTTCTTTATAGTTTCTTCTACAAACTCTACCCTCTTGTTGAATTCACTTATCGACTTTATTACTTTTATTCTATTGGGTCCGTTCATTTTATATGAGCGATCAGACTGAATTAGATCAATAATTTTCGTTGGGTCAACTGTTGCATGTGTATTAAATGTTATCTCTATAGAAGAATTTCCTGCATCAATTTTTTCAATGTCATAGTTTTTTATTAGTACCCTTAATTTATGTAATCTAATTAAATTTTGAGTTTGTTCGGGTATTAAACCAAACCGATCTATGAATTCCTCTTCTAATTCTTTTAACTCATCAACGTTACTGCAGCTTGAGAGTCTCTTATAAAGAATTAATCTTTCATTTGTATTAGGCACATAATCATCTGTAATTATCGTTGGGGCATGTAAATTGATATCAGTATTTGCTTTTATTGGATCCTCCAGGTCTAATACTTTACCCATTTTTAATTGCCTTACCGCATGATTAAGCATATCGATATATAAATTAAATCCAATTTCATGGATTTGCCCACTTTGATTATCACCTAATAATTCTCCCGCTCCTCTAATTTCAAGATCATGAATTGCAAGATAATAACCAGAGCCCAAATCCTCTAGCAACTGGATTGCCTCAAGTCTTTTTTTGGATTGAGATGAGAGTTTTCTGTCCTCATCTAAGAGCATGTATGCATAAGCTTGGTGGTGCGACCGCCCTACTCTTCCTCTAAGTTGGTGTAGTTGTGCAAGACCAAACTTATCTGCACGATTTATAACAATCGTATTTGCTGTAGGTATATCAATTCCAGTTTCAATTATAGTAGAACAAAGTAAAAAATTAATGCGTTGTTGGTGAAAATCTTGCATGACATGTTCTAAATCTTTTTCTCTTAGTTGCCCATGCGCTATACCAATTCTTGCTTCTGGTAGTAATTTTGATAATTTTTCATATTGCGATTGGATGGTATTAACTTCGTTATGAAGATAATAAACTTGGCCGCCACGGTTAAACTCCCTTAATACAGCCTCACGAATAATACCTTGGCTATGATTCACAACAAACGTTTTGATTGACAGTCTTTTCTGTGGTGGAGTGGCAATTATTGAAAACTCTCTTAGCCCTTCCATTGCCATAGATAATGTTCTTGGAATTGGGGTAGCCGTTAGCGTAAGGACATCAACATTGGTTCTAAATTTTTTTAATTTTTCTTTTTGCCTGACTCCAAATCGATGTTCTTCATCAATAATAATTAATCCAACATTTTTAAATTTAACATCGTCTTGAATTAAACGATGTGTCCCTATGACGATATCGACATGCCCTGTTTCTAATTGCTCAAGAATCTCTTTTTGTTGTTTTTTTGACTTAAATCTTGAAATTTCTTCAACGCGAATTGGCCAATTAGCAAAACGGTCACTGAAATTATTGTAATGTTGTTCGGCTAGTAACGTTGTTGGGACAAGGATAATAACTTGCTTTCCATTCATGGCGGAAATGAAAGCGGCCCTGAGTGCAACTTCTGTTTTACCAAAACCGACATCACCACAAATTAGGCGATCCATAGGCTTTTTTGATTCCATATCTTTAATGACATTCTCAATCGCTTCTTTTTGATCAGGTGTTTCTTCAAAAGGGAATCCTTCAGCAAAGCGCTCATAATCATTCAGGTTTATGGAAAATTGGTTGCCTTGCTTTAATGCCCTTTTAGAATATAAGTTTAAAAGTTCTGCGGCAGTATCATGAATTTGCGTTAAAGCTCTTTTTTTTGCTTTTTCCCAGCTTCCGGATCCCAATTTATGTAAAGGTGCTGTCTCAATAGGCCCACCTGAGTATCGAGAAATATAATGAAGCTGTGAAACAGGTACGTATAATTTATCTTCGCGGTCATAATGAAGCAATAAAAACTCACTTTTTCCATCTCCAAAATCTAAATCAACCAATCCTTGGTACCTACCCACTCCATGTTGCTCATGCACGATAGGGTCTCCAATATCAAGCTCTGTCAAATCTTTTACAATTGCATCACTATTAAAGTTTTTATCCCGCGTTGAACGTTTTTTTTGCTTTACAAAATTGGGAAAAATCTCATTTTCCGTTATTACTAAGTAATCGCTTGTTTCAAAACCATTATGCAAAGGACTTACAATTAAGTTTATAAGCTCCGTTGAGGTATTAAATTGATCCCAGCTATCTAATTTTTTGAAATGAAATTTATTTTGCTCAAGTAACTGACTTAATGTCTCTCTGCGCCCTAACCCCTCTGCACAGATTAATGTTTTTTTATTTCTTTGTAATATAAATTCATGTAATTTTTCTAAAGGTTTTTGATTTTCACGATCAATAGATATGTTCTCAAAAAAATAATCCTTTTTGTTTATATGTTGAACATGTTTAAAGTGCTGCAATTTTTTAAAGAAAATATCTTGAGTAATTAATATTTTTTCAGGTTTTAATATTGGACGCTCACTATCATAAGCAAAGAGCTTGAAGCGGTTTTGAGACTCAATCCAATAATCATCTGCAGACTTTTGAATATTATTTAAACAAATTATTGGATCATCTGAATCAAGATAGGTAAATATAAGATCGCAATCATCATAGAAGAGAGGGAGGTACCATTCCATCCCGGAAAAAGGAATGCCATCACTTATAGTCTTATATATTCTTGATTTTGACGGATCACCTTCAAAATTTTCACGATAATTTTCTCTGAAAGTTCTTATTCCCTCCTCATCCAAGCGGCATTCTCTAGCAGGTAATAGCGATATCTCTTTTACTGGATATAGACTTCTTTGCGTATCAACGTCAAATGTTCTTATGCTTTCAATTTCATCATCAAAAAAATCGAGCCTGTAAGGAATTGAAGAGCCCATGGGGTATAGATCAATAATTCCACCCCTGACAGCATATTCTCCATGATTGATCACCTTATCTACATATCGATATCCCGCTGAAATTAATTGGCTTTTAAAAGCATCTAAATTTACGCTCTGCCCCTGAGTAAAAAGAAAACTGAATTTTTCAATATAATTTCTCGGGGGCAAGAGGTGCAAGCAAGTTGCAATTGGCAAAATATTGATATCAAACATCTTAAGAGACATTTGGTACAAAGTTAAAAGTCTTTGTGAAATTAAATCAGGATGGGGTGATATTTCGTCATACGGTAATGTTTCCCAATCTGGCAAAATATTGATATTAATTGTGGGAAAAAACCACTTTATTTCTTCTTGAAGCTGTATTGCTTCAAAAACAGTAGAGGTAAAAATATTTAATGATCGTTTTTTTGGCAACAAATTATCATTAAACAATTTACCCAGTTCAACTGGAAGGTATCCATCCTGTTTTATCATAAAAGAAAGTTGCTTATAATCATTTACTGCTCCATCCATGCTGCACTATTATTAAAAACGTGACATTATAAACAAATTAAACGCGATCAAGAGGTTATTCATGAATGATAAAGAATTAGTTGCTCACGAGGTTCTTGGATTAGTTAAAAATAATATGACCGTTGGATTAGGTACTGGGTCAACAGCAAATTTATTTATTGAGGCACTTGCAAAAAAAATTAAAGCAGAGTCCCTAAATATTGCCGTTGTAGCAAGCTCAACAGTTAGTCAATTAAAAGCTCAAGAAGCAGGATTAAATTATATTTCTCTTGACCAAATTTCTGAGATTGACCTTTATGTCGACGGTGCAGATGAAATAACAAAAGAATTAGAGATACTTAAAGGCCGTGGCTATGACCTTGTTCGTGAAAAGCTTTTAGCACAGTCAAGTAAATCCTTTATTGTGATTGGTGATAAATCTAAAATTGTGTCTAAAATCGGTGAAAATTACCCTATCCCCGTCGAAATTACACCTATTGCGTGGAAAATAACAAAAAATATTATTGAAAATATTGCTGAAAATTGTGTTTTACGACCAAATGCCGCGGGCGATGCATTTGCTATTACTTCTTATGGTAATTATGTCTTAGATTGTGAATTTAAATATGAAGATTTATCAAAGTTAGCAAACGAAATTTCAAGTATTCCTGGCGTATTTGAACATGGGATTTTTCTTAATTTAGCAAAAGTTGCGTTAATTGCAAATGATGGCGTCATCATTAAATATAATTAATTACGGATTAGATTGTATTACTTGTTGACCATTCATATAAGGCACCAAAGCAGTTGGTATATTGATAGTCCCTTCCTTTGTTTGATTATTTTCAATGATAGCTACAAGCGCTCTACCAACAGCCAACCCAGAGCCGTTTAAAGTATGAAGTAATGTATTTTTTTTGTTTTCATCTTTAAACCTTGCCATCATGCGCCTTGCTTGAAACGATTCGCAGTTGGAGACGGATGAGATTTCACGATAAGTATTTTGCGATGGCAACCAAACCTCAAGATCATAGGTCTTTGCTGCACCAAATCCCATGTCACCAGTGCAAAGAGTTACCACACGATATGGCAAATCAAGTTTTGTAAGAATATTTTCTGCATGCCTTACCATCTCTTCAAGGGCCTCATAGGACTGATCAGGATGTGTAATTTGAACCATTTCAACTTTTTCAAATTGATGTTGACGAATCATTCCACGGGTATCTTTTCCATATGACCCAGCCTCGGAACGAAAACATGGAGTTAAAGCTGTTAATTTAATTGGCAAATCATCAATATTTTGAATTGAATCTCTTACAATATTTGTTAATGGCACTTCCCCAGTCGGTATTAAATAGAGTAAATCATTTTCCCCTCGCTTTGTGACAAATAAATCTTCTTCAAACTTAGGCAGTTGCCCTGTGCCAATTAATGATTCTGGGTTTACTAAAAAAGGGGTATAGCATTCTTCATAACCGTGCTCATTAACCTGAACATCCAACATAAATTGGCCTATTGCTCGGTGTAACCTGGCTATTTGACTGCGCATTAAAGTAAATCTTGAACCTGATAATTTTGTCCCCAAATCAAAATCTAGTCCATATTGCGATGCTACATCAACATGATCTTTTACCTCAAAATTAAAGGTTTTTTTCTTACCTATCTCCCTCACCACTACATTATCTTTTTCATTTCTCCCGAAAGGAACTGAATCATGCGGTATATTAGGAATCTCCAAAAGGTAATTATTTAATTTTAGTTGAGTCTCATTAAGGCTTATTTCAAATTTTTTTAAATCTGCTGATATGTCTGATACTTTAGCCATTAACTCATCAATATTTTTTCCTTGCGACTTTTCAACTCCAATATTCTTAGATAGTTGATTGCGCATCTCTTGTAATTCCTGGGTTTTAATTTGAAAACTTTTTCTATCTTTCTCAAGATTAATAAAAAATTTAGTATCAAATTCATAACCTCTTGATTTAAGTTTTTTAACAACTTCATCTAAGGTTTCTCTTAATAAATTTATATCAATCATGATCTTTACTTTCTTTTTTTCTTTCCAAATCTAATTTTTTAAGAAAATCTTTCTTTTCATTTATTTTCTTTTCCAAACCTCTGTCTGTTGGTTTGTAGAATTCTACAGGTTCAAGCTCATCAGGGAAATATTTTTCACCTGCAGCATAAGCATATGGTTCATTATGCGCATATCGATAATTTTTACCATAATTGAGATCATTCATTAATTGCGTTGGTGCATTTCGCAAATGCATTGGAACATCATAATGTCGTTGATCTTTTATGTAAGCCTTAACTTCATTGTAGGCGACATAAGCACTATTGCTTTTAGGTGCCATCGCTAGATAGATTATTGCGTTATTGAGTGCTAGCTCTCCCTCCGGAAATCCTAACCTTTCATAAATTTGATAGGCCTCAAGCGCAATAGTTTGTGCTCTAGGGTCAGCTAATCCAATATCTTCAATTGCAATACGCACTATTCTTCTTGCTAAATATAATGGGTCAGCTCCCCCATCAAGCATTTTAAAAAGCCAATATATGGCAGCGTTAGGATCAGAACCTCTTACTGATTTGTGCAGTGCAGAAATTTGATCATAAAACTGCTCGCCACCTTTATCAAAATTTCGTGATTTATTTGTAATAACTTTCTTAACGATTTCATCAGTTATTTTTGTTAAATTATCTGCATCTAATCTCTGGAAAATAATTTCAATAATATTGATCAATCTGCGTGCATCACCGGATGCATATTCTAATAATATTTTTTTTGCCACATTATCAATCTGAAAATTAGCAAAATTTTCTAAAATACGTGAGACTAATAAATCAAGCTCCTCCTCAGATAATGCCTTGAGTGTAAAAATTTGGCACCTACTTAGGAGTGCTTTATTTACCTCAAAAGATGGATTTTCAGTCGTTGCACCAATAAATGTCACCAGTCCTGACTCAATATGAGGTAAAAAAGCATCTTGTTGACTTTTATTAAATCTATGAACCTCATCCACGAATAAAATAGTTTTCTTTTCTTGGTGCTCTAACAATATTTGTGCTCTTTCAACTGCCTCTCGAATTTCTTTTACTCCTGCCAAAACTGCCGATATTGCCATGAATTCATAATTGGATGACAGGGAAATTACATGCGCAAGAGTGGTTTTTCCAACACCTGGAGGTCCCCATAAAATCATGGATGGTAAATTACCTGTTTCAATTGCTACCCTTAATGGTTGGCCAGCTCCAAGAATATGTTGTTGCCCAACGACCTCATCAAGAAGTTTTGGTCTTAATTTTTCTGCTAGTGGTGAATTTTGTTTGGGATCCACTTAATTGCTTATGACATCTACGTCATCTGGTGTATTAAAAAGAAAAAAAGCGTCGTTGATAGGTGCATTATTTTGAATTTTATTAAATTTAATCCTTGTGGTATTTTCAAAATTATCTAAAACAAGCATTTCTGAGAGTGTGTCTACTGTAAATAATATTTCTATACTTTTAAAGCTTGTAAGCTCGGTATTTTTAGGAATCGCTCTAAACCAAGTATTTTTATTTTTATCAAGTTTTTCTATAACAAAAAATTTCCTTGCTTTTTCACTTACTAAAAGCATAGCTGGGCTCACTCCACCCAATTTACTAAGCGAACTCATAATGACTTGTTTTAACTCAGGGTCAAAGAGGTAAAGAAGTTCGCCATCACTAATAATTTGGTTCGTAAAAGGCGCCTGGTAGTTCCACTTAAACATATTTGGCTTTTTAAAATAGAAGCTGCCCTCCACTTCTTGAATAATTTCGCCTTGATTATCTACTACCGTTTGTTGAAAATTTCCCTGGACAGTTTTCATTGAATCTACAATGTCAGAAAAACTACGTGAATCTTTTGCTAATGGAAGGGTAAAATATATTAACAAAAAAAAAGAAATTAAAAATCTACTCATCTGATCCTGATGGGGAAATAATCTCTCGATTACCATTGCTTTGCATCGGTGAAACCAATCCTGATTTTTCCATATCCTCAATAATTCGTGCTGCACGATTGTATCCAATTCTTAAATTTCTTTGAATGTATGAAATAGACGTTTTTTTAGTTTTTAGCACGATAGCTACTGCTTCATCATACAAGGGATCCTTCTCACCATCGTTCACGCTGTCAGACCCTTCAGCAGCATTAAACTCATTTGGGTTTAGCACTTCCTCAAGATAGTGAGGCTCACCTTTTGCTTTTAAAAAATTAACCACTTTATGAACTTCTTCATCTGATACAAAAGCACCATGAATTCTATTTGGGTAACTGCTTCCTGAGCCCATGTACAACATATCACCTTTGCCTAACAAAGTTTCTGCGCCCATCTGATCAAGAATAGTTCTTGAATCTACTCTGCTGGAAACTTGAAATGCAATTCTCGAGGGTATGTTGGCTTTAATTAAGCCAGTTATAACATCGACTGATGGACGTTGTGTTGCTAACACTAAATGAATTCCAGATGCGCGTGCTTTTTGTGCTAAGCGCGCAATCAATTCTTCAACCTTCTTGCCAACTACCATCATTAAATCAGCCAATTCATCAATCACTATTAAAATTTGAGGCATTTCTTCGAGAATATCAGGGTTTTCAAGATCAAGAGAAAAAGGGTTTGTTAGTGGATTATTTTTTTCTATGGATTCATGTAGCTTTTGATTAAATCCAGTGATATTCCTTACACCAAAAGTAGACATTAATTTATAACGTCTTTCCATTTCAGCAACTGCCCAATTAAGTGCATGCCCTGCTTGTTTCATGTCAGTAACTACAGGAGCTAAAAGATGAGGAATTCCTTCGTACACAGAAAGTTCTAGCATCTTCGGGTCTACTAATATCATCTTTACTTGATTCGGTTTCGCTTTGTACAAAATACTGAGTACAAGCGCATTAATGGCTACAGATTTTCCAGAACCTGTCGTTCCAGCAATTAATAGGTGAGGCATTTTAGTAATATCTGCCACTTCAGGTTTGCCTGCAATATCTTTACCGAGAGCAAGAGTTAATAATGCCGATGTATCTGCAAAAACTTTTGAGCTCATTATTTCCGAAAGATAAACAACTTGTCTTGAAGAATTTGGTATTTCAAGGCCCATGCATGTTTTACCAGGAATAGTTTCAACAACGCGCACACTTATTACAGAAAGTGCCCGCGCTAAATCTTTTGATAAATTTGTAACTTGACTTCCTTTTACCCCTGGCGCTGGCTCAAACTCATATCTTGTAATAACTGGACCAGGCTGCGCAGAAATAACTTTTGCCTCGATTCCAAAGTCAAGCAATTTTTTTTCAATTAATCGAGAGACAAATTCAATGGTTTCTGGTGATTGAGATTTAATTTGGTTAGGAGGCTGATCTAGTAAATGTAGTGGAGGTAATTCAGCATCATTATCGCCAAACAAATTTGTTTGTTTTTCTTTGATAACCCGAATACTTTCTTTGATTTTATTTTTTGCTTCAATGATAGTAACTGGCGATCTGTCTTCTAATTTTTTTCTTTCTAATTGAACAAACTCTGTTCGTTGCTGTTCAAATTTTTTTCCTTCACGCCTGTCTTGCCAATCAAGATATCTATTGTGCGTGTAATTAATTAAATTAAATAAAAAATTTCCAATGCCCTCTGAAATAGTGATCCATGACCATCCAGTAAACAAACTAAAACCAATTGCAAAGGCAATGACAAGAAAAATTAAAGAACCTATATATCCAATTGTAGAATACAGACCCACATGAATAAGATGGCCTAAAAAACCACCTTGGCCGGCAGGAAATTGTGCAGAAATATTAATTACATGGCCAGCCTCTAGCGCTGCTGATGAAAGAATTAAAACAAAAAAGCCAAAATAATGAACGGCTAAAATATGTTTGGTATGATAATCCGCATTTTCTATTCTTGGGTAAATAAGAAAAATGCTGTAAATACTGAGGAATACTAGCCACCACGCTGAAATGCCAAAAGCATAAAGAGTTAAATCAGATAAATAGGCTCCTAGAATGCCTCCCATATTATGAATATTTATATTGTTTACTGCGTTTGACCATGATGGGTCAATTGGTGAATAGCTGCCAAGGGCTAATGTAATATAAAGTCCCAAAAATAAAAGAACAAACCAAGTTGCCTCTCGAAAAATTCTATTAGCTAAAATTTTAGGGACTTGGTTATTAATTATTTTTTTCCCAATTTTTTTGGATCTTTTTTTTGCAAACACGTTAATTTACTTCATAGATAAGACAAGTAAATTATATCAGTATGTGAATGAAATAAATCTGCAATTAATTTTTTAAAAAATAATTTTATATTTGATTCAAATGCCACACTCTAATAGAATTGTGTCTACTTTAAATCTAGATTGAATAAAATGACAAAACATGCACCACTTATAATTTTAGGTTCTGGTCCTGCTGGATATTCTGCAGCAGTTTATGCGGCTCGAGCAAATCTTAACCCAATGCTGATTACGGGAATTTCCCAAGGCGGTCAATTGATGACAACAACTGATGTTGATAATTGGCCTGCTGATGCAGATGGGGTATTGGGTCCAGAATTGATGGCACGCTTTGAAAAACACGCACTACGCTTTAATACTGATATTGTTTTTGATCATATTAATAAATGTGATTTTTCCAATAAACCCTTCAAGCTTACTGGTGATTCAAATGAATATACCTGTGATGCATTAATAATCTCTACCGGTGCTTCTGCTAAGTATTTGGGCCTAGAGAGTGAGACAAAATTTCTTGGCAAAGGTGTATCTGCATGTGCAACATGTGATGGTTTTTTCTATAAAAATCAAGAGGTTGCTGTAATTGGGGGTGGTAATACTGCTATCGAGGAAGCATTATATCTTGCAAATATAGCTTCCAAAGTTACGATAGTGCACCGCCGTGACAAATTTCGTGCAGAAGCAATTATGATGGACAAAGTTCAGGAGTTCATTAAACAAGGAAGGATTGAGCTTGAATTATTTCATGAGCTAGATGAAGTTTTGGGAAATGATCAAGGTGTAACAGGTATTCGGATCAAGTCTAGCAAAGATAACGCCACAAAAGAATTGCAACTGAGTGGTGTGTTTATAGCAATTGGCCATAAACCAAATACGGATATATTCGAAGGCCATCTTGACATGGAAAATGGTTACATAATTACGCAATGTGGTCGTCAAGGAAATTTCACTGCAACAAGCGTTAAAGGTATTTTTGCTGCGGGCGATGTTCAAGATCACATCTATCGTCAAGCAGTCACAAGTGCAGGTACGGGTTGCATGGCAGCCCTAGACGCTGAGAGATTTTTATCGAATCATGGTTAAAAAAGATGACACATTTTTAAATGCCGTTAAAGATGTAAGGCCATTAAAAATTAAATCTGAAACCTTACAGCTTGAAATAAAAAAGCCAAAACCTATTCCAAAGAAATTAATTGAGGATGAAGAGAGTGTCTTACAAGATTCACTGAGTGATCATTATTTATATGCTGAACTTGAATCTGATGAAAATACATTTTATTTAAAAAATGGGCACTCCCCAGAGATAATTAATAAATTACGTCGAGGTTTTTGGGTAATTCAAGACTCTTTGGACCTTCACGGATACACGTCAGACGAAGCAAAAGTTCAATTAGTTACTTTCTTAAATGCATGCCAAAAAAGAAATACTCGTTGCATAAGAATTATTCATGGCAAAGGTATTGGTTCAGCAAATAAAGAGCCCGTCTTAAAAAAGAGGGTTAGGAGTTGGTTAATTCAAAAGCAAGAAATAATCGCCTATGTTGAGGCGCCAAGACATGATGGTGGAAGTGGTGCAATTGTTGTTTTAATTCAAGATAATTAATTTTTTTCTATTAAGCAAATCACATGCGCCGCAATACCCTCACCCCTTCCTAGATATCCTAATTTTTCCGTTGTTGTAGCTTTAATATTTATTTGTGAAATATCGCAATCTAACGTCTGTGCAATATTCTTTTTCATTTCTTTAATATAGGGTGCTATTTTAGGTTCCTCACATATGATTGTAGCGTCTATATTGCCGACTTTAAAGCAAGCATCCAACATCAGAGATTGAATTTTTTTCAAAATGATCTTTGAATCAATACCCTTATGAACTGGGTCTTTATCTGAAAAAAAATGGCCGATATCCCCTTCACCAAGTGCTCCAAGAATCGCATCAGCAATTGCATGAATTAGAACATCAGCATCTGAATGCCCCAGCAGACCGCGAGTATATTTGATTTCAACACCACCAATAATACATCGCCGATCTTTTACCAGAGGATGCACGTCAAAACCATGGCCTACTTTATATGTCATTATTTTTTTCCTAAAATTTCAAGTGATTTTTCAGCGCGAATTAAGTCTTCAGCAAAAGTAACTTTAAAGTTTAATGGGTTGCCTTTAAATACTTTTGGCTTGAGGCCAAGTGCTTCAACAGCCTGAGATTCATCTGTGGAATTACCTTTAAACTCCATCAAAGCTTTTTTTAAAATAGCATATCTAAACATTTGTGGAGTTTGCGCAAGCCATAATTCCTCTCGATCCTCCGTGTTTATTATTTCATTATTTTTATTAACACGTTTTACTGTATCTGAGGCAGGAATCGCCATAACACCACCAACTTTTTCAGTTGCCAAATAGTCAATAAATTCTCTTAAATTTAGTTCAGTTAATCCAATTCTTGCAGCATCATGCACTAATATCCAGTCACTCGAAGAACACTGAATATGGTTTAATGTATTAAGAACAGTTTCACATCTGCTCTCCCCTCCTGAAAAAAATATTTTAGTTTTTTTTGAAAATTTATGGCTGATGTTATCGATCGACTTTTCAGAATTACTTACCGCTATTGATATGGAATTAATCGCAAGGCTATGGGAAAAAATAGACTCAACGTACTCTAATAAGGTTTTATCACCAATCGAGATAAATTGTTTTGGTATTTGCTGCTGCATCCTTGATCCAGATCCAGCAGCAGGAATAATTACATGAATTTTTGCCATGCATAAATTTTAGCATGGCAACTTTTATTAATCTCTAGGCGTTGCATTAATTTTATGTATAGATAAATCAGCGCCGTCGTATTCTTGTTCCAGAGTCAAGCGAACATTAAAGAGCTTATGCACAATACCGTAAATAATAAATCCTCCAACGAGAGCTATCAAAATACCAGAAAGTGTGCCAATAAATTGTGACATGAAGGTTACTCCTCCAAGACCACCAAAAATTTCCAGGCCAAATATACCTGCAGCAATGCCACCCCATGCTCCACAGAGCCCATGCAATGGCCAAACCCCTAATACATCATCAATCTTCCACTTATTTTGTGCTAAAGCAAAAGTCCAAACAAATAAAGCGCCAGCGATTAATCCAACAACGAGTGCGCCAAGAGGATGGAATAAATTGGAACCTGCACATACTGCCACAAGGCCAGCTAAAGGTCCGTTGTATAAAAAACCTGGGTCATTCTTACCCACAACCAAAGCAGCTAAAGTGCCCCCAACCATGGCCATTAATGAATTTACTGCAACAAGGCCTGAAATACCATCAAGCGTTTGAGCTGACATCACATTAAAGCCAAACCAACCTACAGTAAGAATCCATGAGCCCAACGCTAAAAAAGGAATGCTGGAGGGGGGGAAAGCAACCAACTTACCATCCTTTGTATAGCGACCAGTTCGGGCTCCCAACACAAGGACTGCAGAAAGAGCAATCCAGCCTCCCATACCATGGACAACAACAGAGCCTGCGAAATCATTAAATGGCGCTCCAAATTGAGTTTCTAGAAATTCTTGAAACCCAAAGTTACCATTCCACGCAATGCCCTCAAAAAAAGGATACAAAAAACCAACTAATAAAAAAGAGGCAATTAATTGCGGATTAAAACTCGCTCTTTCTGCAATGCCGCCAGAAATAATTGCGGGGATAGCGGCTGCAAAAGTCAATAAAAAGAAAAACTTTACCAGCTCGTAGGCACTTTTATCAGTTAAGGATGAAGCTACTGCAAAAAAATCTAAGCCATAAGCCAAGCTGTAACCAATGAAAAAATAAGCAATTGTAGAAATAGAAAAATCAGCCATAATTTTGGCAAGTGCATTTACTTGATTTTTTTCGCGCACTGTTCCTACCTCAAGAAAAGCAAATCCAGCATGCATGGCGAGTACCATTATGGCACCCAATAAAATAAATAAGACGTTACTTTGATCAGCCATTGATTCCATTACTTCCTCCTAAACTTTTATTAAAAGTATCATAATTCAACAGATTGATATTCGCATCTTTTGCACACAAAAATTTTTTAAAAATTATAAAAAAAGTAAAAATGCATTACTTTGGTGCAAAAATAATATTTTTTTTTATTGTAAAACTTTATATGATGTTAACGATGAATGAATTTTTTCTTTTTTTTGTTTTTGCTGGAATTATTTTATTTTGGCTCGATACCACTTCAAAGAGAGAGCTTGCATATAAACATTCATTCAAACTTGCGAAACAATTTAATCTGCAGTTACTCGATGATAGTATTCATTGTACAAAACTCGCTTTAGTCAAAACTGTTAATTTACCCAAGATCAAAAGGGTTTATCGTTTTACTGTCTCATCAAATAACGATGATCGAATGCAATGCCACTTAATATTAATCGGTGCAACAATGGTAAGCTGGTATATCCCACCTTACCCACAAATTAATTAATGTATATTGGTCGATTCGCTCCTTCGCCCACGGGTCCGCTTCATCTTGGATCCATTATGATTGCAATTGCGAGCTTCCTAGAAGCAAAAGTTAATAATGGATTATGGCATCTTAAGATTGATGATTTAGATCATTTTAGAGTAAAACAAGAATACATAAACCAAATCAAAGAACAACTTTTAGAATTAAATTTATCATGGGACGGTGAAATTATTTTTCAAAGCAAAAGAATAGCTAATTACAATTTCTTCCTACATAAAATTGAAAGTTTACGAAGAACATACATTTGCACTTGTTCCAGAAAAAAAATTTTAACGAATAGTGAGCCTGGTATTGATGGAGGAATATACCCTGGTACTTGCAGACATAAAAATAATACTCGCAAAAAAAATCATGCAATCCGCGTGCTCACAAATAAGGAAATAGTTGCTTTAAACGATGGGCTCCAGGGTCATTATGAACAAGATATTGAAGAACAAATTGGCGACTTTATTATTAAACGAAGCGACAATATAGTTTCTTATCAACTTGCCGTCATTGTTGATGATTATTTAGATAAAACAACACATATCTTAAGAGGTGCTGATTTGCTCGAATCTACACCCAGACAAATTTATCTTCAAAAAATATTAAGCCTACCTCAGATAAATTATATTCATTTACCAACCCTTAATATTGCGGGAAGAAAATTAAGTAAAAGTAATGGGGATGATTTAATGTATAAAAACGATCCAAAGAAAATATGGTTAACTGTTCTTAAATTTCTTGATCAAAAAATTCCCCCTAAAAATTTAACATTGAATGAAATCATTGAATTTGCAATAAAAAACTGGTGTGTAAAAAACATAAAATCGAAACGTTTTATTGATATTGACGATTATATTCATACATCATAATGCTTGCAGCACTGGCAACATTAAGTGACTCAACAGAAATATGCATTGGGATAGAAATTTTAGATTTGACTAATTGCCGAAGATCCTCATTTATGCCATTGCCTTCATTACCAATAATGATGATCATGTCTTTTTTAAATTGTGTTGAAGTTAAGGCCGTTCCTTGCAAATCAAGTGCAAATACTGGTAAAGATGTATTGTTAACCAAAGAAACTAGATCTTGTTTTTCATGGCAATGGATTGAAAACTGTGCCCCTTGACTGCCCCTTAGGGTTTTAGGTGCCCAAACATCTGCACAATTAACTGATAGGTAAATAGCATTAACATTAAACGCCTGCGCAGATCTAATTATTGAACCTAAATTTCCAGGATCTTGTACGTCATCTATAAAAAGGTTTAAATTTTTTTGCTCATCAAAATCTGTAACCGGAATATCTATGATTGCCAATAATCTTGGGGGGCTATTAAGAAATGAAATTTCCCTCATGAGGCTGCTGGATAAAAGATAATGTGGTATTTTTTCAACACTTGCTAACAAATTCTGATAAGTCTTTAATTGGGTAGATTTATCAATAAATAAAGCATGGATTTTCACTTTGCTTTGCAAGCAGCACTCAATTAAGTGTTCGCCCTCTAAAATTGTTTGATTCTCATTTTTTCTAAAAGTAGGATTTTCAGAAAGCTTTTTTAGTCTTTTAAAAATTTTATTTTCTTTTGAGGAGATTTCTAACATGATCTATAGGCCTAATTAAAAGCGCTCAAAGGCGTCAATTCAAATCCCATCAATTTAAATTGACTGATCAAGCCATTTTCTCCACCCAAATGTGAGGCACCCACCGCGATAAACAATTGGTTATTTTTAAGCTTTGACTTTATTCGATCAGCAAATAATTTATTTCTATCGACGAGCAATTTTTTTTTCATTTTTAACCACAATTGAGCTGAAACTAAATTTTTCGTATTTTGCTGATCTATCAGCAATATTTTATCAACATTCATTTCCACATAATTTTTAATTAAATTTTCATAATCTTCTATTTTATTATTCTCTGTCTTTGCCAATACAGCCCTTAAGATGCTTAATTGTTCATTATCTGAAAAAAAATCTAAAGTTTCAAAATGCTCATTCACTGTTTCAATGCCCAAAGTTTTAAGCCCTTTATCAATTGCTTTACTTTTTAGAAGGTTATCCTGATTAAACGGTGTTATTGGTCTTGGGGAATTAAATATAAACGCCAGCAGCCATGGTTTCATTTTAATAGTATTTTCATAAGGCATCGTATGAAAATATGAGAGTTCTTTTATTTTTTCTAATTCTTCACTTGTAAAATTTTTTTCAATAATCGCCTCTGGATGAAATAAGATCGAAAAGTCATCAATTGCATCTGTTTCATTTAAAAATAATGTTGAAGTTGATAAGGCCTCATAAACATTATGGTGAAAATTTGTAACACGGCTATCGTCAACATGAATTGTTCCAAATATATAATGTGCTTGGCCATTTAAATCTTTCATGTGCCAAAAGATAGAGTTTTTTTGCTCGGCATTAACTGATAAACAAATTGATATCAGAATTAAAAGTATGATTTTATTCAGCATTTTAAATTTATTTAATTGTTAGTGCATAATAACAGTATAGTTATTAATAGTTAATTCAAGATATTTATATATGAGCATTGTTGAAAAAAATGAATTAAATAATATTCAATTTTATGTAACAACAAAATATGCTTGCGGTTACATTACCAACCAAAGTGCTCAATCAATAGTTGCCACACCTTACAAAGAGATTGATGCAAAAGTTTACAATGATTTGATAAAAAGGGGGTTTCGACGGAGTGGTCAATACATATATAAACCTCATTGCAGCTCTTGCAACGCATGCATTCCTATAAGAATTAATGTCAATGATTTTAAATTAAGTCGTTCACAAAAGAGAGTACAGAAAAAAAATTCACATTTATCAATCAAAATACTTCCTCTAAATTTTAATGAAGATCATTTTGAGTTATATGTAAATTATCAAAAAGCAAGGCACCTCTCAAATGGAAAAAATAATGATGATATCGCCGACTACAATGACTTCTTAATTAAAAGTAATGTAGCAACAAAAATTATTGAATTTAGAGAAGATGAAGCATTAAAGGCAGTATCCATAGTTGATTTCCTGGACGATGGGCTATCTGCCGTTTACACATTTTTTGATACTAAAAATAGGGCTGCTAGTTATGGTACCTTTTCGATTATATCTCTCGTTCAATTATGTATTGAAGAAAAGATGACGCATTTATATTTGGGTTACTGGATAAATGATTGTAAAAAAATGGCTTACAAAATTAATTTTAAAGATTACGAACTTATGATTAATGGCGTTTGGCAAGCCTCTTCGAGCTGATAACGCATGATACAATTTGCTTTTCTTTAAGTTCTTACAAATGAATAAAATTCTTATTTTCGGTGTTGGTTTAATTGGAGGATCAATTGCCCTAAAAGCAAAAGATCTTCGTTTATGTAAAGAGATTGTTGGTATATCAAGATCGAATGGTACTGATCTGTCACCTTTTGTTAAATCAGGAATGTTAGATCGAGCATCGTCGAATTACCAATCTGAAATTCAATCAGCAGACCTGATTGTGCTAGCAACACCCGTTGCACAAATTGAAATCACACTAGAAAAAATATACCCTCTTTTAACGGCGAATACCTTAATCACAGATGTTGGCAGTACAAAAACCAATATTAATCAAGCAGCAAAAGTATTTTTAAAAGAAAAATATAGTCAGTTTATTGGGTCACATCCAATTGCTGGCTCGGAGAAACATGGGCCCCAATCAGCCATGGCAGATCTTTTTGAAAATAAAAATATAATAATTACACCTCATACACAATCTAAAAAAGAAGATATAAATAAAATTGAGAATTTTTGGAAAAAACTTGGTGGCATCACATCTATTATGGATGCAAACTTGCATGATGAAATATTTTCAACAGTAAGTCATTTACCTCATCTTTTAGCATTTAGTCTTGTTAACTTAATAAATGATAAAAACAATAAAGAAACTATGCTGGAATATGCCGCTAGTGGATTTAGAGATTTTTCAAGAATTGCAGGAAGCTCAGCTGAAATGTGGAGAGATATTTGTTTGGCAAATAAAGATGCCATACTTACAGATCTTGAATTATATAAAAAAGAAATAGAGGCGCTCAGTAATCTTATAAAAAATAATCATCATGAAGATCTTCTTAATTATTTCTTAAAAGCAAGTAAAACAAGACAAAATTGGAGTAAAGACTAAGTAAGTGGATCAACTAAAATTAACTGCATGTTCAAATTTCCATGGCAGTATAGAGCTGCCTGGTTCTAAAAGCATTACCAACCGAATTCTTTTACTTGCCAGCCTTGGCCAAGGAAATGTTCTCATCAAAAATTCATTACAATCAGATGATACTAATCATATGATCAAAGCTTTAGAAGAACTTGGTGTAAAAATTAAAAATCAAACAGAGGGTATGGAGATTGAAGGTTTATGTGGAAAATTTCACACAAAAAAAGCTGATTTATTTTTAGGAAATGCTGGCACTGCTTTTAGGCCACTCACTGCTATTCTTTCAATAATGCAGGGACAATATATCCTTTCAGGAATTGATAGGATGCACGAGCGACCAATAAAAGATTTAGTTGATGCATTGTCTCAAATAGGAGCAAATATTAAATATCTCAAAAATGAAGGCTATCCTCCATTAGAGATTCATCCAGCAAATATTTCCTACAGATCACCTATCAATATTCGTGGTGATGTATCAAGTCAATTCTTATCCGCATTGCTGATGGCATGCTCACTTTTAAAAGATGAAATTGTCATAAATATTAATGGTGATTTAATATCAAAACCATACATAGATATTACGCTCAAGTTACTAAGAAAATTTGGTGTTAATTTCATTAATAAAGATTGGAAAGTATTTTCGCTGGTGCAGCCTGCAAATTTAAAAAATCCTAACATAATTGAAATTGAAGGTGATGCATCATCTGCTTCCTATTTTTTTGCAGCTGCTGCCATTGCCGGTAATGTTGAAGTGAAAGGCCTAAGCAAAGATAGCATCCAAGGAGATATTGATTTTTTAAAAGTGCTTAAAAAAATGGGGGCTAATGTTAAATACAAAAAAAATTCAATAGTTGTAAGTCAAGCAGTCACTCTTAAAGGATTAACAGTTGACTGTAAAATGATTCCTGATGCTGCTATGACTTTGGCTACCTTAGCCCTTTTTGCTCAAGGGCCTACTGAATTATTAAATATTGGCAGTTGGCGTGTTAAGGAAACTGACAGAATACATGCTATGACAACAGAATTAAAAAAAATAGGTGCTGAGGTGGTTAATAATCTTGATAGTATTAAAATTTTTCCTCCACAAGAAATAAAAAATAATATTGCTATTGATACATATGATGATCATAGAATGGCTATGTGTTTTTCCTTAGTTTGTTTAGCAAACAAAAATATATACATTAATGACCCAAGTTGTGTAAATAAAACCTTTCCAAATTTCTTTCAAGAATTTACCCGCCTACTAAATGAATAATGAAAAAATTTATATCATTGCAATTGATGGGCCTGCTGGGTCTGGCAAGGGGACTGTAGCAAAAGAAATTAGTAAAAAATTACATTATCACTACCTAGATTCTGGCGCAATTTATCGAATTATTGCTCTAGCTTGCTTAAAACAAGATATTAATTTCAAAGATAATCAAGAACTCATAAAGTTATTACAAAAAACATATATTTCTTTCAAGCAAGGTGATTCTTTTCTCGACAAGCAAAATGTTTCAAATGAAATTAGAGATGAGCAAGTTGGAAAGGTTGCTTCTCAAATTGCGCAAAACATTAATTTAAGAAATTCGATTCTTAATTACCAAAGAAATTTTGCAAAATTTCCTGGCTTGGTTGCTGAAGGAAGAGATATGGCAACAGTAGTATTTCCTCAAGCACATTTAAAAATATACCTTGATGCATCAGTAGCTGAACGCGCAAAAAGAAGATATAAACAGTTGATACTAAAAGGAATTAATGTTAATATCGGCACCCTTGCTTCAGAAATTATAGCAAGAGATAAGCAGGATATGGAAAGAGAACACTCTCCACTTGCTGTTGATAAGGATTCAATAGTTTTAAATACAGATAATCTAAGTATTGAGCAAACTGTAAATAAAATTTTAGACTATATCAATACTACAGGGGCTGATGGCACCAAACCGTCAGCAAAAAAATAACTACCCCATCGCACGTTGGGATTTTTAAGGTTTTATTAATGGTAACCACAGATAAAGTACAAGTATCATCCGAGAATTTTGCAGCAATGTTTGAAGAAAGTATGGCACTTAAAGAAATGCGTCAAGGAGAAATTATTACAGCAGAAGTTATTTCTGTAGATAGTGATTTTATTATTGTTAATGCAGGTTTAAAGTCAGAAAGTATTATTAAAACTGAAGAGTTTTTAAATGATCAATCTGAAATAGAAGTTGCTGTTGGTGATCATGTAAAGGTTGCTATCGAGAAATTAGAAGATGGTTATGGATCCACTGTTCTTTCAAGAGATAAAGCAAAAAAAATGCAGGCTTGGATTGATCTTGAACAGGCAATGACAGATGGAACAATTATTAAGGGTTTTGTTAGTAGCCGCGTTAAAGGTGGCTTACGAGTAACAGTAAATGGAATTACTGCATTCCTCCCAGGTTCTTTGGTTGACGTTAGACCCATTAAAGACACATCACCTTATGAAAATAAAGAGTGTGATTTCAAAGTAATCAAAATAGATAAAAAAAGAAATAACGTTGTTGTATCAAGAAAAGCGGTTTTAGAAGAACAGTCTGGCACAGACACAGAAGCAATAATTGCATCACTTACTGAGGGTGCAAAAGTTAAAGGTATTATTAAAAATATTACTGATTATGGTGCTTTTGTTGACCTTGGTGGGATTGATGGATTATTGCACATAACGGATTTAGCTTGGAAAAGAGTAAAACACCCATCAGAAATACTCAATATTGGCGATGAAATTGAAGCCAGTGTTCTTAAATTTGATCAAGAAAAAAATCGCGTATCACTTGGTTTAAAACAACTGGATGATGACCCATGGGTTGGTTTAAGCCGTCGTTACCCTCTTAATTCAAAAGTATTTGGAAAAGTTTCAAATCTTACGGACTATGGTGCTTTCATTGAAATTGAAACAGGCATTGAGGGATTGGTTCATGTATCTGAAATGGATTGGACAAATAAAAACATTCATCCAACAAAAGCTGTAAATTTAGGTGATGAAGTTGAGGTAATGATTCTTGAAGTTGATGAAGATCGAAGAAGATTATCTCTCGGTATGAAACAATGTCAACCTAACCCTTGGCAAGAATTTGCAGATACCCATAAGAAAGATGATAAAGTTTCTGGATCAATTAAATCAATAACTGACTTTGGAATTTTTGTTGGTTTAGATGGTGGAATTGATGGACTAATTCATCTATCAGATATTTCCTGGACAGAATCAGGTGAAGATGCAGTTAAAAATTACAAAAAAAGTGATGAAGTTGAAGCGCTGATCATTTCAGTTGATGTTGAAAAAGAAAGAATATCTTTAGGTATTAAGCAGTTAACAGAGGATCCGAATGTAGGTTCTGTCTCGACAAAAACTGAAGAAACCAAAGAGAAAAAAACAGCTAAAAAGAAAACTGAAAAGAAAGAGGAAGTTGAGGGTGGAACCACTAATCTAGGGGCACTTTTAAAAGCAAAACTTGATGACAAAAATGACTAAATCAAAACTTATAAATTCTTTGGCCAGTCGATTTGCGCAACTTGTTCATAAAGACGCTGAATTGTCGGTCAAAGCAATTTTAGATGCAATGAGTGATGCATTAGTCAATAAGCAGAGAATTGAAATTCGAGGTTTTGGTAGTTTTAGCTTAAATTATCGCCCCCCTCGTGTTGGTAGAAATCCAAAGTCGGGTGATTCAGTAAATGTGCCAGAGAAATATGTACCACATTTCAAAGCTGGCAAAGAGCTTAAGTCAAGAGTTGATAAGTAATAAAAGTATAAATAACAAAGCATATCTTAAAAAAGATATGCTTTTTTTTTAAACTAAAGTAATCTTTAAATATGGTTGAATTTGAGTTTTGGTGGTTGCTTGTAATTCCATTTTTCTTTGGGCTTGGCTGGTTTGCAGCACGAATAGATATAAAACAAATAATTTCTGAGAATACTGATTTTCCTGTCGCCTATTTTAAGGGGTTACATTACCTCACAACAAATCAGTACGAAAAAGCAACCGAAGCATTTAGTGATGCAGTTAAAATAAATAATAATTCAATAGAATTACACTTTGCATTAGGCAATCTTTTAAGAAGGACCGGGCAGATTGATAAAGCAATTAATCTTCATAATGATATTCTAGAATCTAGGGAATTGACAGAGAGCCAAAGGGACTCAGTCAAAGCAGAATTGGCACAAGATTATTTCAAAGCTGGACTTTATGATCGCTCAGAAGAATTATTGTTAAATCTCAAAAAGAATAAATACTATCAATACAGCTTAGGCACACTATTACAAATCTACGAAAGGCAAAGGGATTGGCCTAAGGCGATTTCTACTGCTCTAGAATTAGAGAAAAATTCAGGGATATCTTTTAGGAAAAATATTAGCCACTTTAATTGTGAAATTGCTACGGAGCATCTTTTAAATAATAGTTTTATGGAAGCAAAAGATGCCCTAGAAAATGCTCTTAATGAACACAAAAACTGTGTTCGCGCCAATATTCTCCTTGGGGATATTGCTAATAACCAAGGTAATTTTGAAGATGCAATTACGTTTTGGAAAAAAATTGAATACCAAAAACCAGAATATTTAGGATTAGTTGCCTCTAAGATTCTTAATACCCTTCAAAGACAAAACAAAATTAATGAAGGACTTTCACTAATATCAAGATATTTTGATATTTACAAATTAAAAACACTCCTGAATATATTGTACGAAACTATTATTCTCAATGAAGGTGCGTTAGAGGCAGAAAAAATTGCTCGCAATGAATTAATACAACGCCCAAGTTTAGTTGCTCTTGAGCAATTATTCCAAGCAAAAGCAATGCGGAATTCAAATGAGCTTGAAAATATTGAACTGATTCAACAAACCTTAAAAAATGCTATTGGTAATAGAAAATTTTATGTATGCAATGAATGTGGTTTTAAAGCACGTCAATTTCACTGGCAATGTCCTGCATGTAATGCCTGGGAGTCACTTCCATCTGAACCTGTTGATATTATTTTAGATGAATAAATTACTTAATCTCCCTAAAATCTTTGTTGCAATGGATTTTAACGACATTAATCTAGCAAAAGAATTTACAAAAAAAATTGACCCAAAGCTTTGTGGCCTCAAAATAGGAAAAGAATTATTCACATCGACAGGACCAGATTTAATTAAATGGTTTCATGAAAAAGGTTTTAAAACCTTTTTGGATTTAAAATTTCATGATATTCCAACCACAGTAAAAAAAGCTTGCATAAGTGCTGCAAAACTTGGTGTTGCCATCGTCAATGTTCATGCATTAGGTGGTGAAGAAATGATGAGAAGCGCTAAAGAAGGGCTCAAAGAAATTAATAGTGATACATTGTTAATTGGCGTAACCATTCTAACGAGCCACGATGAAAACTCACTTCAGGCCATTGGTTTAAGTCGTGGTTTAAAAGATAGCGTAAAATCATTAGCCCAGCAGGCAGTAAACTGCGGCCTTGATGGTGTCGTATGTTCCGCGATGGATTTAGAGTTTGTTAAACCAATTTTGCCGAATAATTTTATCTTCATCACACCTGGAATTCGACTTCATCCCACAAATGATGACCAAAAAAGAATAATGACTCCTGCCCTAGCTATCAACGCAGGGGCAACCATATTGGTCATTGGAAGGCCAATAACGGAAGCTAAAGATCCAAATGAAATAATTAATCAAATTTATTCAAATTTAAACGCAAATTAATTGAGATTAAGATTAATCATTGCATCAATATCTTTTTGCTCAATACGCGATAATAAATGTTCATATTTAGTAATTGTTTTTGCGGATAATTCTACTTGATCAAAACTTTTAAAATTATCATTAAAAAAACTTTCAATTTTTATTACAAGACCGGGAAAAACTGGGGCTAAATATATTGAAATAAGCCTAAAAGCTTGCAAGGCAGTTGAGCATACTTCGTGGAGATCAGAATTCATTTGTTGTTGGGAGTCTTGCTTTGCTAAAATCCATGGCTCCCTTTTGTTCACAAATTCATTTATTACCTCTACATGAGACATAACTAGCCTCGTCAACTTACTATATTGACGTGCGTCGTAAAGTGAAATAATTTCCTTTTTTAATGCAACTAGATTATTGATATAGCTGATTGAGTCTTCATCAGTAAAATCATTTGCCTCAATTAAAATATTGTCAAAATATTTCACAATAAAACCCGAAGTACGACTCGCAATATTTATAAACTTGCCTACCAAATCGCTATTAACTTTAACAAGAAAATCATCGAGATTTAGATCAATATCTTCCATCGAATCATTTAATTTACTAAAAAAATAATACCTGAGCAAATCAGGGTTTTTTAAGGTATCGAGATAGCTACGGGCAGTAATAAAAGTACCACGTGACTTTGACATTTTTTCACCATTAATTGTTAAAAAGCCATGCGCATATATTTTGTCTGGCAATCTAAAATCTGAATACTTAAGTGTTGCTGGCCAAAAGAGAGCATGAAAATATAAGATATCTTTGCCAATAAAGTGGACGAGTTCTGCATCGGAGTTAATATTCCAGTATTCATCAAAATTAACAGAGTTTTTTTGGCAGAAGTTCTTAAAACTTGCCATGTAGCCAATTGGCGCATCAAGCCACACATAAAAAAACTTACCAGGTGCATCAGGTATCTCAAAACCAAAATAAGGTGCATCTCTCGAAATATCCCAATCTGTCAGTCCTGCTTTAAACCATTCTTTTAATTTATTTGCCGCCTCTTGCTGAAGCGTTCCAGATTGTGTCCATTGTTCTAAAAAATCTGAGCATTCTGATAATTTAAAAAAATAATGATCAGTTTTTTTCTTAATTGGCTTTGATCCAGAAACAACCGAATATGCATCAATTAAATCCGTTGGGGTGTAGGTTGATCCACAAATCTCGCATGAATCACCATATTGATCTTTTGCTTTACATCTAGGGCAGCTGCCCTTAATAAAGCGATCAGGTAAAAACATATTTTTTTCTTCATCAAAGAACTGTTCAATTTGTTTTTTCTCAATTTTGTTATAGTTTTTTAATGTCAAATAAATTTGCTCTGATAACTCTTTATTCTCTTGAGAATTTGTTGTGTAGAAGTTATTAAATCTAATATTGAAGTCAAGGAAATCAGCTGAATGCTCTTTATGAACCATATTTACAAGCTCATCTGGAGAAATATTCTCTTTTTCAGCACGAAGCATAACAGGAGTTCCATGCGTGTCATCGGCGCAAATATAATACACATCATTATTGGCAAAACGTTGTGCACGAACCCAAATATCTGTTTGAATATATTCGACTAGGTGACCAAGGTGTATACTTCCATTTGCATAAGGGAGTGCCGAAGTAACGAGAATTTTACGCATGAACAACTTGTCTGTATTGATTATCGAAGGCTCTCATTTTATCAAATCCTTTGTCGTATGGCTCGACATTATTTTATTATTTTTATGATTGCTTAAATTTTATGGAAACACAAATCAAAGAATTTTTAATTAAATTAAAACATCCAGCATTAAATGAAGAATTTATTAGTGAAAAATCAGTAAAAAAAATTAATGTTCATGAGGAATTAATTGAAATAGATTTAAAACTAGATTTTCATGACGATAAGAACAAGGATGAAATTAAAAATATCATCACAGAATATGTGAAAAATACATTTTCAAAAAAAACAAAAATTGAGATAGCAACAGAAATTAAAAATCATAAAGTGCAATCAAATTTATCTCCGATGCAGGGTATTAAAAATATTATTGCTGTGGCCTCAGGTAAAGGGGGTGTGGGTAAATCTTCAGTTTCAGTTAATTTGGCCATCGCCTTATCAAAATTAGGCGCCTCAGTCGGCATCCTAGATGCTGATATATATGGGCCTAGTCAGCCAATGATGTTGGGTGTCAACAAAAAACCAGATAGTAAAGATGGACGATCGATGGAGCCAATTGATATCAACGGTATTCAAGTTATGTCGATAGGATTTTTAGTAGATCAAGAAACACCTATGATTTGGCGTGGCCCTATGGTTACCGGCACTTTAGAGCAACTGTTAAAAGAAACCAATTGGAAAAATTTGGATTATTTAATTATTGATTTACCACCAGGCACAGGCGACATTCAATTAACACTTGCTCAAAAAATACCGTTGACTGGTGCAATTATTATCACAACACCTCAAGATATTGCCCTTCTTGATGCTAGAAGAGGTCTAAAAATGTTTGAAAAAGTAAGGGTGCCAATACTAGGAATTGTAGAAAATATGTCCACACATATATGTTCAAAGTGCGGTCATGAAGAACACATATTTGGACAAAACGGCGGCACAAAGATGGCGAAGGATTACAACATTGAGTTATTAGGCTCGCTACCGCTAGACATTGTAATTCGAGAAAAACTTGATAATGGAAAAGCTTTTGAGCTTCATGAAGAACAAACTCAAATTGCAAAAAACTTTTATTCTATTGCTCTTAAAACAGCATTTAATATATCGAAACTTGGAGTTGACTTACAAAGTAAATTCCCAAAAATAGTCATCGAAAAAAATTAAGTTAGATCAAATGAAAAAATTTTTATTTCATCTTCGGCGCATACTTTACTTGCAGGTAAATCTTTTTTTGCTAACCATTGATTGAAAGCGATTTGCTTGTTTTGTCCTGTAACTAAAAAAAATATTTTTTTAGTTTTACTAAGTCGTGATGGGGTCAAAGAAACTCTTTTAGTTGGTGGCTTTGGTGCATGATCGACTGGAACAACTGATTTATCATTATTCCAATGATGCCCTGGAAATAAGCTGGCGATATGCCCATCTTCACCAAACCCAAGTAAAACCAGATCAAATGAAGTAACAGAAGACAGCAGTTCGTCATATTTTTTTGCAGCTATCTCAGGACCTAACTCAGCCTGAATAATATGTTTTTGATTGCCAGGTATTGGCACTAAATTTAACCATGCTTCATCGGCCATTAAACTATTACGAGCAGGATTTTTTTCATCTAGACAACGCTCATCCCCAAAATAGATATGCCATTTACTCCAATCAGTTTGCTGATTTACTAATTTCTTAAAAATCCCTTTGGGCGTGTTTCCACCACACAAAACTATTGAAAAATTTTGTTTTAAAGCAATACTTTTGTTTGCACACTGCATAATTGCATTACAGGCATTATTTTCAAAAGCTTCAAGTGTTTCATGTTTTAAATGTTTAATTTGTTGTGGGTTCATTAATTATTATAAATGTGAAGTAATTTGGTTAGTATTTGTTATAATTCGTGCTCAAATTTGCGTAAAAAATTTAATCCAAAAGATTAACAAATTTTAGACTTTAACAAAAGGAAAAAAATGAAAATTGCAATGCTCGGGCTTGGAAAAATGGGTGGCAACATGTCTGCTCGCCTTATAAGAAATGGGATCTCAGTTGTTGGTTACGACTATGATCAAACAGTTGTTCAAGATTTAGTAAATAAAGAAAATTTAATACCTGCATCATCGGTAGCAGATGCGCTATCAAAATTAGATGGGCAAAAAATTGTATGGATGATGCTCCCCGCGGGCGATGTTACAGAAAAACAAATTCACGATCTAATTCCATTGCTAAATCCAGGCGATATTATTGTGGATGGTGGTAATTCGAATTACAAACGCACTGTCAAAATGGGTAAGTTGCTTGAGGAGCACAATTTAGGCTTCATGGATTGTGGTACCTCTGGTGGTGTTTGGGGTCTTGATAATGGTTATTGTTTAATGGTTGGTGCTTCAAACGAAGTTGCTTCAGCAGTTGAGCCTGTTTTAAGAGCATTAGCAGTAACACAACAAAATGGTTGGGCGCATGTAGGGCCTGTTGGATCTGGACATTTTACCAAAATGATTCATAACGGAATTGAATATGGGATGATGGAGTCGTTAGCTGAAGGTCTCGAATTATTAAAAGGTAAAGAAGAGTTTAATTTAGATATTGCCAAGGTAACAGAGTTGTGGAGGCATGGTTCAGTCGTTAGGAGCTGGTTACTAGACTTAACTGCCGAGGCTTTAGCCGCTGGAGAGGAAAGTATGGATGATATCGCTCCATATGTTGCTGATTCTGGAGAGGGCCGCTGGACCGTGGTTGAGTCGATTGAACAAGGTATCCCTGCCCCTGTTTTAACCCTAGCATTGCAAGTTCGCTTCCGTAGTCAAGAGAAAAATCAAAAGGGTTATGGCTATAAATTACTTTCCGTCATGAGAAATGCATTTGGTGGGCACGTTATGAAAAGGAAATCTTAAGTATGATCGATAGCGGTACACTTGTCTTATTTGGCGCCAAAGGTAACCTCGCTCGAGTCAAATTAATTCCAGGACTTTTTCACCTCGATGCTTGTGGTAAATTACCTCCGGCAATGAAAATTTTATCTGTTGGTCGTCAAGAGGTCTCAGACGATGCATGGGTTGCTGAAATAAAAGATATGCTTGAAAAAAAATTTAAAGGCAATTACGATCAACTAGTCTTTGACAGATTTATCAAAAGAAACATTTACCATTGCAATTTGCCCGATGATCCAGACGCCTTCAAGAAGTTTGCTTTAAAGTTAAATGACGACAAAAAATTTACCAAGAATTTTGCTTTCTTTCTATCTGTAAGACCGTCCGATTTTGCTTTAATTGTTGATCAATTAGCTGAACAAAATTTACTAGATGAAAGTCAGGGTGGTTATCGCCGCGTATTAATAGAAAAACCTTTTGGGACTGATCTTGAAACTGCAATTGAGCTGCAAACTTCAATTGAAAAACATCTTAAAGAGTCGCAAATATATCGAATTGATCACTACCTTGGCAAAACAGCATTACAAAATATTTTAATTACACGTTTTGGAAATTCTATATTTGAGCCTCTTTGGAATAATCAATATATTGATCATATTCAAATTACTAATCATGAACAACTTGGTGCGGGTGACAGAACAACTTTTTACGATGCTACGGGAGCGTTGCGAGATATGATCCAAAGTCATTTACTGCAAATGCTAGCGTTGACTACAATGAATAGGCCAAAATCTTTTAGCCCTGACGCCATCCGTGAAGAGAAAATAAAAGTTTTAGAGTCAATAAAAGCAATCCCTTCTGCAAGTTTTGATGATTTTACTTTTAGAGCGCAATACAAAAGTGGAAAAATTGATGGGGAGAATGTTCCTGGTTATCTTGAGGAATTAGAGAGGGATGGCTTGAGTCCTTCCAGTGTGACTGAAACTTACGCCGCAATAAAGCTATTTATCGATAATGAAAAATGGAAAGGTGTTCCAATCTATTTGCGCACAGCAAAGCGCTTACATGAGGCAGGGACATATATTTCAATTAAATTTAAAAATGAAAACTCAATAATAAAAAATAGCAATGCGAATTGGTTAATAATGAGTATACAGCCTAAAGAGACGACACATTTTGAAATTCAAACAAAAATTCCTGGGCTAAATGATTTCGATTTTAGAACGTCGAACTTAGAGTGCTTTAATCGTCTTGATGGTGATGAGAGTATTGATGCATATGAAACATTAATGCTTGATCTAATGAGCGGAAATCAATCTAGATTCCTGCATATTAATGAAGTGAAAGCACAGTGGAAATTAATTGACCCAATCATAGCTCACTGGATGAAAAATAAAACACCGGTTGTTCAATATCCGGCAGGCTCCTGTGATCCGATAGAGTCAAAAATTATATTTGAAAACAATGAGCAATTTTGGCGCAAAAGTCTGCATGAATAAAGATGCTATATTTTTTTAAATTCATATACAATTCAAAAAAAATAAGAAAAAGATATTAATGACAATTAAATCTGATAAATGGATTAGAAAAATGGCGCTTGATCATGAAATGATTAGTCCATTTGAACCAAATTTGGTGCGCGAACAGAATAATAAAAAAATTGTATCTTATGGCACATCAAGTTATGGCTATGATATTAGATGCGCTCCTGAGTTTCGTGTTTTTACAAATATCAACAGTACTATTGTGGATCCAAAAGCATTTGATCCTAACTCTTTTGTTGAGTTTAATGGTGATCATTGCATCATCCCACCAAACTCTTTTGCGCTAGCCAGAACAGTGGAATATTTCAAAATTCCTCGTAATGTTTTAACTATTTGTGTTGGCAAATCAACCTATGCAAGATGTGGGATTATTGTTAATGTCACACCTTTTGAGCCCGAATGGGAGGGATATGTCACGCTTGAATTTAGCAACACGACCCCGCTTCCAGCAAAAATTTATGCTGGAGAAGGCTGCGCCCAAGTTTTATTTTTTGAATCAGACGAAGTCTGCGAAACCTCCTATAAAGATCGTGGGGGAAAATATCAAGGGCAAAGTGGTGTCACACTTCCAAAGATCTAAAAATGAAATTTAATTTTCCCATAATTATTATAGATGAGGACTTTCGATCCGATAATTCATCGGGTTATGGAATTCGTGTGCTAGCTGATTGTATTGAAAAAGAAGGTTACGATATTATTGGAGTGACTAATTATATTGATTTAACATCTTTTGCGCAGCAACAAAGCAGAGCTTCCGCATTTATTCTTGCCATTGATGATGAGGAATTTATCGAAGAAAATCCAGAAGCCCTAAAAAAATTAGGTCTTTTTGTTAAAGAAATCCGATACCGTAATGATGAAATACCAATCTTCCTCCATGGTGAAACACGAACCAGTCGGCATATCCCAAACAATATTCTAAAAGAATTAAATGGTTTTATTCATATGTCGGAGGATACACCCGAGTTTGTTGCGAAACATATTGTTAGAGAGGCAAAAGTTTATTTAGACAGTCTTGCTCCCCCATTTTTTAGAGCATTAACGCATTATGCAAGTGATGGCTCATACTCATGGCACTGCCCTGGTCACTCTGGAGGTGTTGCATTTCTCAAATCTCCCGTGGGTCAAATGTTCCATCAATTTTTTGGTGAAAATATGCTGCGTGCAGATGTTTGTAATGCAGTTGAAGAGCTTGGTCAACTTTTAGATCATACTGGCCCTGTTGAGGCGTCAGAAAAAAATGCAGCCAGAATCTATCGATCGGACCATTGTTATTTTGTCACCAACGGAACTTCAACATCAAACAAAATGGTTTGGAACTATAATGTTGCCCCTGGCGACGTTGTAGTGGTTGATCGAAACTGTCACAAATCAGTGTTGCATTCCATTATCATGACTGGTGCAATCCCTATATTTCTGATGCCAACGAGAAATCACTTTGGAATTATTGGTCCTATTCCTAAGGAAGAATTTTCCTGGGACCGTATAAAAGAAAAAATTAATCAGAATCCATTTATCAAAGATAAAAATGTAAAGCCACGCGTCTTAACAATCACCCAATCAACTTATGATGGTATTTTATATAATGTAGAAGATATTAAAGAAATGTTGGATGGAAAAATTGATACGTTACATTTTGATGAAGCCTGGTTGCCACATGCAGCATTCCATGAATTTTATGGGGATTATCATGCAATTGATTCGGACCGGCCACGATGTTCTGAAAGTCTCATATTTTCAACGCAGTCAACACACAAATTACTTGCTGGACTAAGTCAAGCCTCTCAAATTCTTGTTCAAGATGCGTTAATGAACAAACTGGATAAAGAGCTGTTTAATGAATCCTACCTTATGCACACTTCAACAAGTCCGCAATACTCAATTATTGCAAGTTGTGACGTTGCAGCCGCTATGATGGAAGCTCCGGGTGGGACCGCATTAGTTGAGGAGTCAATTCTAGAGTCACTTGATTTCAGACGGGCCATGAGAAAAGTTGATGATGAATGGGGGCAAGATTGGTGGTTTAAAGTTTGGGGCCCAAAAAATCTATCGGAAGAAGGTTTAGAAAACAGAGATGCCTGGATTCTTAAACAAAATGAAAAATGGCATGGTTTTGGAAAACTATCTAAAAATTTTAATATGTTAGACCCTATTAAATCAACCATCATTACTCCAGGATTAAACGTAGATGGGGAGTTTGATGATAGGTTTGGCATTCCTGCCATGATTGTTACCAAATACCTTGCTGGGCATGGTGTTATTGTGGAAAAAACAGGCCTCTACTCATTTTTTATCATGTTTACGATTGGCATTACCAAAGGTAGATGGAATACTCTTGTGGCTGCATTACAGCAGTTCAAAGATGATTACGATAGAAATCAACCTATATGGAAAGTATTGCCAGAATTTTGTCAAAAATATCCAATGTATGAATCTATGGGATTAAAAGATTTATGTGACAAAATACATACAGTCTTTAAAGAAAATGATATTGCAAAACTAACTACTGAAATGTATCTATCCAATATGGAGCCAGCCATGAAGCCAACAGATGCTTTTGCAAAAATGGCCCATAAAGAAATAGAGAGAGTACCTATAGATGATTTAGAAGGCAGAGTGACATCCGTTCTTTTAACGCCATACCCACCCGGTATCCCGCTTCTTATTCCAGGTGAACGGTTTAATAAGATAATTGTGAATTATTTAAAATTTGCACGATCATTTAATGAAAAGTTTCCTGGTTTTGAAACCGACAACCATGGCCTCATCAAGAATTATATCGATGGAAAATTAACTTATTACGTTGATTGCGTAAAGACTAAATAATACGCTTGAGATCCACAAAAGAATATCTTAAGCCTTCTTCGTTTTCTGCATTTGTGTGACTTGTCTCTTGCCATTGTGCAAAATCAATTTCTGGAAAAAAGGTATCGCCATCAATTTTAATATCCACAAAAGTAATTAATAAATGTGTGGCTAATGGCAATGCTTGTTGATATATTTGTCCGCCACCGATAATAAACACACTATTATTAGCAGAGAGCTTTAAAGCCTCAGTTAGTGAATGAGTCACACTAACGCCCTCTGCTTGAAAATTTAAATTCTTAGTTACGATGATATTTTTTCTGTTAGGTAAAGGTTTTCCAATCGACTCATAGGTTTTTCGACCCATAATTATTGAATAACCAGAAGTGAGTTTTTTAAACCGCTTCAGGTCTTCTGCGATATGCCATGGTAGTTTATTGTTTATACCAATGACACGGTTTTTTGACATGGCAACAATGATTTTAATCGCTTGCATTAAACTGCAACAGGTGCCTTAATTAGTGGGTAAGGGTCATACCCAATTAATTCAAAATCATCGTATTTAAAATCAAAAATATTTTTAATTTTTCTATTAATTTTCATTTGCGGTAATGGTTTAGGTGCTCTTTCAAGCTGTTCATTTACTTGATCAAGATGATTTATATAAATATGTGCATCGCCTAATGTATGAACAAATTCTCCGTATTCTAAATTACAAACCTCAGCCACCATCATGGTTAAAAGAGCATAAGAAGCAATATTGAAAGGAACGCCCAAAAAAATATCAGCACTCCTTTGGTATAACTGACATGAAAGTTTTTTTTCCGCAACGTAAAATTGAAAAAAAGCATGGCATGGAGGTAACTTCATTTCTGCTAGGGCACCAACATTCCATGCAGAAACAATTAGCCTTCGAGAATCAGGATTGTTTTTTAGCTGATCAATAAGTTGTGCTATCTGATCAACTGATTCACCCGAAGCTGTGTCCCAACTTCGCCATTGATGGCCATAAACAGGACCAAGGTCTCCGTTTGTATCAGCCCATTCATCCCATATTGAGACGCTATTATCTTTTAAATATTTGATATTGGTCTCACCAGAAAGAAACCAAAGTAGCTCATGAATAACCGACTTTAAGTGAATTTTTTTTGTTGTTAAGAGTGGGAAGCCATCCGCTAAATTAAACCGCATTTGGTAACCAAAAACAGATAGCGTCCCGGTACCTGTTCGATCTTCTTTTTTAATCCCATTTTTTTTTACATGTGAAAGAAGATCGAGATATTGCTTCATCTTTAATTATTAGCTTCAATGAATGATTTTATTTGATCAACATCATTACCAAAAACTTCGTATCGTTGCGTAAGTGCTTCAATATTTTTAAGCTGTTCAGGGCGTTCTGGTTTTTTTCCTATGGCTTCTTCAATTGATTCTTCAAATTTAATTGGTAGTGCTGTTTCAAGAACCATCATAGGCACCCTGCTATCAAAATGATCTAACGCTGCTTTAATTCCGTCAGCAGTATGGGTATCCATAATAACATTATATTTTTTATAAAAATTGGCAATCAATTGAATTCGATTTTCATGTTTACTGGACGACGATACAAAACCAAAATCTTGAATTCTTTTAAATGACTTAGCATTTAATTGAAAACTTCTGCCTTTATCTATCTCTAGCCATAATTTTTTTAAAGCTTCTGAATCACGATCAAGTAGATCAAAAATGAAGCGCTCAAAATTGGATGCTTTAGATATATCCATTGATGGGCTTGAGGTTTGAAAAGTCCGTGATGAGCCCCTTGGAGCATAATTACCAGTTTTAAAAAATTCATCCAAAACATCATTTTCGTTTGTCGCCACAACTAACTTCCTAATCGGTAATCCCATCATTCGGGCGATATGTCCCGCACAGATATTGCCAAAATTTCCTGTAGGAACGGTGACATCAATAACTTCTTTACTGGATGATGTTATATCTAAATAGCCTTTAAAATAATAAACAATCTGTGCAAGAATTCTGCCCCAATTAATCGAGTTCACTGCACCTATTTTATTTTTGTTTTTAAAAGCTAGATCATTTGAAACGGCCTTCACAATATCTTGGCAATCATCAAAAACGCCCTCAATAGCTATATTAAAAATATTTTCGTCTTGCAAGCTAAACATTTGCGCAGTTTGAAAGGTGCTCATTTTTTTATGTGGGGAAAGCATAAAAACCTTTACACCCTCTTTACCTCGCATTGCATACTCTGCAGCAGATCCAGTGTCACCTGATGTTGCTCCTAAGATATTGAGTGTTTGATTCTTTCTGCCTAAGACATACTCAAACATATGGCCAAGGAACTGCATAGCGATATCTTTAAATGCAAGTGTGGGGCCATTTGATAAAGAGAGTAAATATAAATTTTCATCAAGTTCGAGTGTTGGAGTTATTTGTTCCGCATCCTGATTTGATCGAGCGTAACCATATACCTCTTTGGTATAGGTTTTATATACAATCTCTTTAAGGTCATTAACTGGTATGTCGTCAATAAAAGTCTGAAAAATAATTAGTGCTAATTCTTGATAAGACTTAGCTCTGAGTTGTTCCAGGCTGCTATTAGAAAATTTTGGGTATGTTTCAGGTAAGTATAGCCCTCCATCTGGAGCTAAACCGGTTAACAAAACATCTGAAAAGCTCAATTTAGGCGAGCCACCTCTCGTTGAAATGTATTTCATTATTCCTAATTTAACTCTTCTACACGAATTTTAATTATTTTTTCTTTGTTGTCAGGTAAAGATTCGATTTCCTGGATTATCTCATTAATTTTTCTTTCTTCTATTTTTGAGGTAATTAAAAATATATCAGGGTCTTTACTTTCATCCGAAATTTCTTTGTGAACCATTGCATCAATAGAGACATCGTTCTTAGCAAATATATTAGTTATTTTTGCTAATAAACCTGCTTTATTGCTCATAGATAGACGCAAATAGAACTCTGATTTAACTTCTTCAATAGGTAAAATTTTCTTTGCACTAATATATTCATCAACAAAGCCGAGTGTAGGGATATTAAAGGTAGATCCTCTTGTGATGTCGATGATGTCTGCCACAACAGCACTGGCAGTTGCTTCAGCGCCTGCCCCGGCTCCATAATATAAGGTAGGGCCAACCATATTTCCTTTAACCAAAACAGCATTCATGGGACCATTTACATTGGCAACTAATCTTTTCTCAGGAATTAAAGTAGGATGAACTCTTAATTCCACTCCATCAGAAACTAATTTTGTAATCGCTAATAATTTAATTCGATAGCCCAATTCCTCGGCATAGGTAATATCTTTTTGCGTCAACTGGGTAATGCCTTCAATATAGGCTGCATCAAAATTAATCGGTATTCCAAATGCCAATGAGGCTAATATTGTAATTTTGTGCGCTGCGTCAATTCCTTCTATATCAAATGTTGGGTCAGCCTCAGCAAACCCAAGTTCTTGTGCTTGTTTTAATGCCACGTTGAATGATAAATTATTCTCTTTCATTTCCGAAAGAATGTAATTTGTAGTGCCGTTAACTATCCCTGCAATCCACTCAATTTTATTTGCTGCCAATCCTTCACGAACTGCTTTAATAATGGGTATACCTCCAGCAACGGAGGCTTCATAAGCCAAAATAACATTATTTTTTTTTGCAAGCTTTACTAATTCTTCACCGTGCATCGCTATCAAAGCTTTGTTTGCTGTTACAACATGCTTCTTATTTTCTAATGCCTGCTGCACAAATGTTCTAGAAATACCAACGCCTCCAATAAGCTCTATAACAATATCTACTTCATTGCTTTGGATTAATTTTGTCGCGTCATCAGTAATGGTTACCGGGGCTTTAACAATATTTTTTGCGAGTGATAGATTTGTATCAGCCACCATCGTTATTTCAATTTTTTTTCCTGTTTTTTTAAAAATCTCTTCTGAATTTTCAGTAAGAATTTTGTAGGTACCTCCACCCACTGTTCCAATACCAATTAGTCCAACTCTCATATTTAATTAATTCCTTCTTTTTTGGGCAAGATATTTATCTACTCTTTTTATAGCTTCTTTTAATTCATCTTCATTTGGTAGAAAAACAATCCGTAAATGATTATTATCATCCCAATTAAAGCCAGAGCCTTGAACAACTAATACTTTTTGATCAATTAACAAATCTAAGATAAATTTTTGATCATCATCAATGGTATAGAGCTTTGGATCAAGTTTTAAAAATAAATACATAGCAGCAAGAGGTTTCACGCAACTCACACCAGGTATTGATGTTAAGCCATCATAGGCTATTTCTCTTTGCTTAAATAATCTTCCAGAAGGCGCAACCAAATCATTAATGCTTTGGTAACCTCCAAGCGCTGTTTGAATTGCCAACTGACCTGGTACATTGGCACAAAGTCGCATGGAAGCGAGCATATTTAACCCCTCCATGTAATCTTTTGCCTTATCCTTTGCGCCCGAGAATACTAACCATCCAGAACGATAACCACACGCACGATAATTTTTTGATAGGCCATTTAATGTGACAAACAGCACATCCTCTGCAAGTGAGGCAATTGACGTATGTTGATGCCTGTCATACAACACCTTGTCATAAATTTCATCTGCAAAAATAATAAGGTTATTTTGTCGAGCAATTTCAATAATTTCTTTTAATAGCTCATCTGAGTAAAGCGCACCAGTCGGATTGTTAGGGTTAATAACAACAATGGCTTTTGTTTTGTCGGTGATTTTCGCTTTGATGTCATTAGGGTCAGGGAACCAATTAGCGCCCTCGTCACAGACATAATGTACTGGTTTTCCTCCAGCTAAAGTAACCGATGCTGTCCATAATGGGTAATCAGGTTTTGGTATTAAAACTTCATCATCATTATTGATCAGTCCCTGCATAACCATAACGATGAGCTCGGAAACTCCGTTACCAATAATGATATCGTCCACATCAACATTCTTGATAGATTTTTGTTGTGTGTAGTGCATAATCGCTTTTCGGGGTTCAAAAAACCCATGGCTCTCAGTATACCCAGAGGCTTTTGCCATGTTTCTTATAACATCTTGGGTGATCTCATCAGGCGCTTCAAAACCAAATGCAGCTGGATTGCCAATATTAAGCTTAATAATGCGATGGCCCTCTTCCTCCATCTTTTTAGCATGAGCAAGCACTGGGCCACGAATATCGTAACAAACATTATCTAATTTTTTGGACTTTAGGACAGATTTCAAAACGGTCGTTAATCAATGAGTTAAATTATGTGATATCTTACCTTTGTATTGACTTTAAGCCAATCCAAAGGCTAGAAAAAATTTGTATTATGGAATTTAATGAAATACAGTCTTCAACGAGAAATCTTATAACTGCTTATGATAAAGATTACCTTTCTATTCATGATAAAAAAATTACTGAAAACGTTTTAATATATCCAGAGACTATAAGTCTTATTTTAGATATCAAAACCATCCATGATATTAACGAATTGACGATACAAAAAGCGATTAACTTTAATCCCGAAATTATCCTTTTTGGTTTTAATAGTCCAAATCTTTTTTTATCCGCCAATCAAATTAAGATATTTCACGACCATAATATCGCTGTTGAAAGTATGAATTTGATGTCCGCTTGTAGGACGTTTAATATTCTTTTATCAGAACAAAGAAAAGTGATTTTCTTTGCTTTTTTAAACCTATAATTTCTTAGTTGAAAAAATTAAAGATGCATTCGTCCCACCAAAACCAAAGCTATTAGACATCACGGTAAATACTTTTTCATCATGTCGATGCGTCAGGATTGGTAAGCCCTCTGCGGCAGGGTCTAGCTCTTCAATATTCGCCGATGCTGCAAGAAACTCTTGATCCATCATAATGAGGCTGTATGCAGCTTCATTGGATCCTGCGGCACCCAACGCGTGTCCTGAAAGAGACTTTGTTGAGGCAATTGCAGGTATTTTTCCATACTTATTTGATGTAAAGACAGCTCTAATCGCTTCAAGCTCTTTTATGTCACCTACTGGTGTACTTGTTCCGTGCGTATTAATGTAATCTATTTGCTCTACCTTTGCTTCTTCTAATGCTAACGTCATACATCGTTGTGCACCCTCGCCGCTGGGTGCAACCATATCAAAGCCATCTGAAGTGGCGCCATAACCAATAACCTCGGCATATATTTTTGCTTTTCGATTAATCGCATGCTCGTATTCTTCTAAAACTAAAATACTTCCCCCGCCTGAAATAACAAAACCGTCACGATTTACATCAAATGTTCTAGATGCCTTTTCTGGATGATCATTATATTTCGATGACATAGCCCCCATAGCATCAAATAAGTAACTCATAGTCCAATGTTCTTCTTCAGCACCACCTGCAAATATAATATCTTGCTTACCCATTTGAATTAATTCGTAAGCATTACCAATACAATGTGCACTTGTTGAGCAAGCGGAACTAATGCCATAGTTAATGCCTTTAATTTTTGCCCCGGTAGCTAAGCAAGCAACAACCCCACTGGACATGGTTTTCGTTACCATGTAAGGCCCTACGCGGCGTATACCTTTCTCACGCAAAGTATCTGTACCAGCTAACATGCTCTCCGTCGAAGTGCCGCCAGCGCCTACAATAATTCCTGTTCGAATATTTGAAACCAATTCTTCAGGAAGACGTGCATCATCTATTGCTTCTTGCAAAGCGATCCATGCATAAGCATGTCCTTTTGCCATAAAACGTAATAGTTTTCGATCAATTAACTCTTCCACATTAATATTTACTGAACCCGCAACCTGACATCGCAAGCCATGCTCTTGATACTCAGGTTGAAATGTGATGCCTGATTTAGTTTCTCTTAGACTTGTGGCTACCTCTTTAGCATTGTTGCCTAAGCTTGAAACAATTCCTAAACCGGTTACTACGACTCTTTTCACAACTTTTCCTTTTTTTAAAAATTGTCTGTGCGGGTAAATAAACCTACTTTTAAATCTTCTGCTTGATAGATCGGGCGTCCATCAACCTGCATGGTTGCATCTGCTATTCCCATAACTAATTTGCGCATAATTACACGCTTCAAATCAATAATATAGGTGACTTTCTTTGCGGTGGGAAGTACTTGCCCAGTAAATTTTACCTCATTACTTCCTAAAGCCCTGCCTCGACCAATACCACCTTTCCACGCAAGATAAAAACCTAATAATTGCCACATGGCATCCAATCCGAGGCATCCTGGCATAACAGGATCGCCCTCGAAGTGACAATCGAAAAACCAAAGGTCTTCCCTGATATCAAGTTCTGCAATCATTTGGCCATTATTATACTTACCACCATCATCCGTAATAGAAACAATGCGATCAAACATTAACATGGGTGGTAATGGTAATTGCGCATTACCTTCACCAAAAAGTTCACCTCGACCGCAGGTAATTAACTCTTCTTTACTATAACTATTTTTTTTTGTCATTATTATTTAGTCTTTATCAAAATATACTGTTTACGGGAATTTAAATCTAATTTATAGTGAATGTACCATTTTGTATTAATTTTCTAGGAATATATCATAATGAGCGACCAAAATCTGGCCGAATGGAGAAAACTTGCGCTCTCTTTAGAGGGCGAAGTAAATAAAGTTATCGTTGGGCAAAGTGAAGTAATTAGATTAATTACTACCTCAATTTTTGCACGGGGGCATGTATTACTTGAGGGGGATGTTGGTGTTGGTAAAACAACCATACTTAAGGCCTTTGCCCGATGCATAGGTGGCGGCTATGAACGAATTGAGGGTACAATCGATTTAATGCCCAATGATCTTATCTACCATACCTATTTGGGTGATGATGGAAAGCCACATGTGGATAATGGTCCTATTCTCCGATCCGGTGAAGATCTCTCCATTTTTTTCTTTAATGAAATAAATCGAGCACGGCCTCAAGTACATTCGCTGTTACTTAGAATTATGGCTGAAAAAACTTTATCTGCTTTTAACAAAGAATATTCATTCCCACACTTGATTGTTTTTGCTGATCGAAATCAAGTTGAAAAAGAAGAAACGTTTGAAATACCCTCAGCTGCAAGAGATCGATTCACCATGGAAATTCCAATTGGTATTCCAACAGATGATAAAATCATGACCGATTTGGTCTTCGATACAAAATTTCACGATGCAGACAAGCTTATTGAAAAAGCAAAAAGTAACCTCTTGAAGTTTAATAAACTGAATCAAATATCCAATGACATACAAAACAACATTGACGCAACCAAAAAATTAGAAACTTATGCGCTTAATCTATGGAAAGCTTCCAGCCACCCTGAGTTATTTAATATTAAAATCAGTGGTGTCGATACAGGTCGCCTGATCATTTCTGGCGCAAGTCCTCGTGGCATAAGTATGATGATGAAATGTGCTCGAGTGAATGCTTGGTTTAATAATCGCTCATCCGTTTTGCCGGAAGACATCCATGCAATATTCCATGAAACGATTGCTCACCGTCTTGTTTTTAATCCAGTTTATGAATTAAGGCGAACAGAAATTGCAAGAGAACTCACACATGAGATGTTAAATAAAGTCAGCGCACCCTGATGAAATATATTGCGGAAACTTTTGATTATCATATTAATTGGAAATCCAGAGGACACCACCCTGGCCAACACAAAAGTGACCAACGCGGAATGGGAATAGAATTTGCTGGGCACGCAACATTAATTGATTATCCAGACCCACGTCGAATAGATATTAGACAAACCATGCGTGATCCAATGGAGCAGATTCATGTTCGCATCTTTAATCAACGAAGTGCAACTCCTGTCTTTATTGCCAATGACTTATCAGCAAGTATGAATTTCGGTCTTACTCAAACAAAATTTAAACAAGCCTCAGACATATCTGAAATAATAAAAAATTCTGTTATT
The DNA here is from genome assembly GCA_017858095.1 of Methylophilaceae bacterium. Taxonomy (GTDB): domain Bacteria; phylum Pseudomonadota; class Gammaproteobacteria; order Burkholderiales; family Methylophilaceae; genus BACL14. The sequence goes on from JAFMCB010000001.1 coordinate 107,881, forward strand.
GGTAAAAGTGACGCTATTGGTTTTATTGGATTTAATGATCGTATTGATTCAAGCTGGATTGCGCCTCTCTCATATAGGCCACAAAGAACAGAAGCATTAATTGAAAGACTTGACCATTACCATGCCAGAAATGCTAGTCATGAAGGTATTAAGGGTCTGTATCAATTTATTCCAAAAGATCAAACCTTAATCTTTATCATTTCTGATTTTCATATGCCAATCTATGATATTGAGATATGCCTTGGACATTTAAGAAAGCATCGCATCATACCAATAATATTGTGGGATAAAAATGAGTATGAAAATTTACCCAGATTCGGCATCGTGTCTGTAAATGACCCAGAATCAGGAGAAGAATCGACACTATTCTTAAGAAAAAAAACGTTAGCAAAAATTAAAACGAGATTCGCTAACCGTAAAGAAGAATTAGAAAAAGTTTTTCTAAAATATGATTCGCCTCCTTTTTTTGTTGAGGATAAATTTGATACAACTGCGATGACACAATATTTTAATGAGTATTTCCATGCATAGATTCATTCAACTATGCATTTTAATTTTCTTTGTTCATTCACTATCAGCTTATGAAGATCCAAGAAAATATCCTGATATTGATCCCAGTTTTGCAACTGTCTCAGTGATTGATCCTGAACAAAAGGTTGGATATACAGTTGGGGATTTATTGGATCGAACAATTGTAGTTAAAGTAAAAAAACCCTATCAATTAATTGAAGAGTCCTTACCGATTGTTGGTTATGAAAAACGCTATCGAGGCCAATTACTTGGTATGGATCTAAATAAAATATCTTTTATCAAGCAAGATGATAAGAGAGAGAGTGTTCACACCATCCAGCTGCAATATCAAATATTCACAAATAATGTGGTTGCAAAACCAGCCTTTGTCACCGCTGATTATTATCGTATTATGGATCCAGCCAAACCTGATGATGTCTTTAAGTTACGTATTCCGGAGCTCACAATTGCAATTTCACCTATTGCTATTTTTGGTGATATTAAAGTTGAAAACGATATGAGTGGTTACCGTGGCCCTATCCTTATTAATGCAGCACCTTATTTAAAAAATTTAAAAGTAGCGATATTTGTTTTACTTTTTTCTATTTTTATTCTTATTTACATTTATAGTCGCTTCACGTGGGTACCCAAACAAAATAAATATTTTAGTTATGTCTATCGAAAATTTAAGAAAACTAAAGTATCACAAGATAATCTAGAAGACCTGTTAAAAGCTTTGCATGATGGTTTTGATAAAACATTAAATCAAACTTTGTTTCTTGAAAATCTACATCAGCTCTATCAACAAAATCGAGCATTTAAATATATTCATAATGAAATAGAAATATTTTTTCAAATTTCACGTGGTGTATTTTTTGAAAAAAATAAAAAAATTGATAATGAGACGATCTATGATTGGTTAAAACAATTTGCTCTACATTGTAGAATGTGTGAGCGAAAACTGATTGTGGATTCCAATGATCTAGTTAAGCTTAAAATTTAATGAATTTTACTTATCCGATATTCCTTTTTTTGATTCCTTTTGCGCTCGTTCCTATCTTGTTAGCAAATCCAAATAAAAATCACTACTCATGGAATGAAATGCTACCCATTGATTCACTGTCACGAGTCATTGGTTTTTTACTAAAAGTGCTAAGTTCGTTAATAATACTATTAATTATCTTGGTACTTAGTCAACCAACTTCAGACCAACGTGTTGTTGAAAAAATTGGAGAAGGGGCACAGATTGGGTTAGTTTTAGATCGCAGCGCCTCTATGGATGACCCTTTTTCCGGTAGTAATGATAAGGCAGGAGAGACGAAATCTGGTGCTGCTAGTCGATTAATTATAAATTTTTTTGAAGCAAGAACTAATGATATGGTTGGTGTTATTACCTTTAGTAATTCTGCAATGTATGTATTACCTTTAACACAAAATAAAGAGGCCATTAAAGCTGCTGTGAATGCTACTGCAGGAAATGCTCTTTTTCAAACAAATATTGGTGCTGGTCTAACGAGTAGCGCAGCCTTATTCTCTGGAATAGCTGATACGGGTTCTCGTGCCATTATATTGTTATCCGATGGCGCAGGTAGAATTGATGCCCCTACGCAACAAAAAATAAAAGACTGGTTTAATCGTTTTCAAATTGGTTTGTATTGGATTGTTCTTCGACAACCAGGTGGTATCAGTATATTTGATGAAAATTTTGTTCCGAGAGATGATGATCAACTTCCACCTCAAATAGAACTTTATGAATATTTTAAAACGTTTAAATCACCTTTTAAAGCATATGAAGCTGAAGATCCAAAATCTTTAGAGCTTGCCATTCAAGATATTAGTTTGAAAGAAAAAAAACCGATTACTTATACGGAGCGTTTACCAGGTAAAAATTATTCTTTAATCTTATTAATCTTTGCGCTTGTACTTGCGTCTCTTCTTTTATGTTTAAAAATACTTGAGGTAAAATCGTTTAAATGAAACCTATCAATTTAATTTCAGTTAAAAAAATTACTTATTTTTCTTATTTAGTTATCATTTTTTGTGGATTTTTTATAATTTCCTCTAGTTATAATCTTTATAAGATTAATAGTTTTAACGAAAGCATTTCTGCTGGTGATACCTCAAGCTACTTTAAACAAAGTTTTGAATCAAGGTTTTCTATTGCCTATTGGTTGGCAAATGAAGGCATGTTTAAAGAAGCGACCATATTATTTAATCAACTTCTCGATGAGGCTGATGATAATCAAAAGTCAGCAATACAATACAATATTGGAAATATTTTCTTTAAAAGAGGGTTAGAAATTAATGGCTCAAATATGAGTGTTAGGGATGAAGCAGAATATCTATTCAGGCAAGCAAAGAAAGCATACGTTCAATCGCTAAAAGCTAATCATCAATATTGGGATGCAAAACATAATTTAGACCGTTTATTAACAATGTTACCACCAGACCCTACTCCAGGAGTTGGTGATTCCGATTCACCAGGACTTATTATGGGTAATATACCTGTTGGTCTGCCGTGATGAGTTTCTACGAAAAATTAAAAGAAGATATTAATTTTCTTTTTTTATTCCTTGCAGTTATTTTCTTAGTTATTGCAATTATTAATCCAAGCATTCCAATAACTAAAAATATCTATAATTATATTTTTATTGTTGATATATCTCAGAGCATGAATACCGAAGATATGACAATCAATAATAAAAAAGTCTCAAGAATGGAATACTCGAAAAATCTTCTCCATAGAATGCTCGAAAGATTACCTTGTAAAACGAAAGTAAGTGTTGGAATGTTTGCTGGAGTAAGTATCGCAGCAGCCTACACACCAATTGAGGTATGTGATAACTTCAGTTCAATTAATAGCACCATTGAAAATCTTGATTGGCGTTCAACATGGTCCGGAAATACTCGTATCAGAGAATCAATGGTAAATTTGGCACGATTAATTCGAAGTTTTCCTGAGTCGGCACAAGTTGTTTTCCTGACGGATGGTGAAGAAGCACCAAAACTTCATGTATTTAACACAAGGGATTTAAGTCAATTTCAAGGAGGGCAAGATTGGTTATTTGTAGGTATTGGTTCAGATGAAGGCGCCCCTATACCTAAGTATGATAATAAAAATCAACTTATTGGTTATTGGTCAAATGAAAGTTTTGCTCTGCAACCAGGTATTGCACAAATTTCAGAATCTAATCTTGGAACCCGTGACAATAAAATTGCATCGAGTGTTAGTGATCGTTATTTATCCAAACTTGATGAGGAGTATTTAAAAAATCTCTCAAGTGAAGTAAAGGGTATTTATGTAAAAGGCGATAGCCCGGACAATATTCTTAAGATGATGGAAAAACAAAAACCAGCATGGCGTGATCAATCCGCTTACCCGCTTCGGTATATTTTTGCTTTTGCGGCTTTAGTATTATTTCTTTTACGATTTATTACTATGGAAAAATTATTACAAGTGATTCGAGTAAAAAAACATGCTTAGTTCACTAATTTTTTTTAATCTAAAAGATCACTATAGCCTCATACAAGTCAGTGGAGATGATGCAAATTCCTTTCTGCAAGGTCAGCTCACGAATGATATTAATTTAGCTAGCGAAAATAAGTTAATACTGAGTGGATTTTGTAATCCCAAAGGTCGATTGCTTGCAATATTTCAGATAGCAAAAATAAACAATATTTTTTATCTTATTTGCCCAAAAACGATTGCTGAAACAGTCTGCAAAAAACTATCGATGTATATCTTGAGATCGAAAGTAAAAATAGATATTAATCCAGAGACCATTGCGTTGCATGGTTTTATTATTAGCTCACAACAGCTGTTAACAGATTTTTTTAAAAATTTTCCAAATACAAACTTTGCTGCTCAACAAGATAATATGAATCTTCTCATCAAACTTCCGGGCTATCCTGAGCGATATATGGTTATCTGTTCAGGGCAAACTTCATCAGACATGATGATAAAATTTAAAGAAAATTCTGGCAAAATTGACGAATGGAAGTTGCATGATATTGAAGCAGGTATTCCAAGTATTTACCCTAATACACAAGAGGTTTTTATTCCTCAATCACTTAACTTAGATCTTTTGCAAGCTGTTAATTTTAAAAAGGGTTGCTACACTGGCCAAGAAATAATCGCACGCACCCATTATCTTGGTAAAGTAAAACGCCGGATGTATCGTGCAGCCATAAAAATATCTTCGCTAATCAATATTGGTGATGATCTCTATGTAAATGATTTGATAGTTGGTAAGGTGATTGATTTCGCGAAAGAAAAAAATAGCTTTAAATGTTTAATTGAATTAATTGTTGAGGAAAAAGATAAGCAACTTACTCTGAATGGTAGTAATGTAAATATTAGTGGTTTAGCTCAAGAAAATCCGAATTAATTTTGAAATCAAAAATAGTAAAAAAACTGATAGGGACCAAATTAAAAAAAAATATAGGATCTTCTTAATCAATGATAAAAATCTTCTTGTTTAACCTTACCTCTAAATACCCAGTAAGTATAGCTTGTGTATAGCAAAATAATAGGTAAAAAAATAACGACCCCTACAAGAAGGAATTTTAAACTTTTCTGAGGTGATGCTGCATCCCAAATAGTAATAGAGGGTGGCACAATATCAGGATAAATACTAATAATTAATCCAATAAAAGATAATAAAAACAATAAAACTGACATTATAAAAGGCTTGGTATCGAGTTCTTTTTTTAAAGAATAAAATAGTGTTGCACTAACTATCATTACCATGATGGGTACTGGTAACACGTAAATCATATAGGGCCATGAAAACCATTTATCAAAATATGCTGAATTAAGTAAAGGGGTCCAAATACTTACAATAATAATTGCTAATAGCATTAAGAATGCAAATAGTTTTGAAAGCTTTATTGCTAATTTTTTTAAATCCCCTTCCGCCTTCATAATTAACCAAGTTGACCCAAGCAGAGCGTAGCCAGCAACTAAGGCAAGCCCAATAAAAATACTAAATGGCGTTAACCAATCCCACCATCCACCAGCATAGGATCTGCCTTCAACATTAATGCCTTGAATAAATGCACCTAAAGCAATACCCTGCATAAGCGTGGCTATTAATGATCCAATAATAAAGGCTTTATCCCACACATTGTTTTTTGCAGTCGACTTCCAGCGAAATTCAAATGCAACGCCTCTCAAAATTAAACCTATAAGCATAGCCGTCAAAGGAGCATAAAGTGCTGGCAAAATAATGCTGTAAGCAAGAGGAAATGCAGCAAATAATCCTCCCCCACCAAGAATTAGCCAGGTCTCATTACCATCCCAAATTGGCGCGACAGAATTCATTGCTGTATCACGGTCTATTTTTTTGGTTAAAAAGGGATAAATGATACCAATACCCAAATCAAAACCATCTAACACAATGTAAGCAAAAACAGCAAAAGCTAAAATCATTGCCCACAATAATTCGATACTTATCAAAGTTTTTTTCCTATCTTTCCAAAGAAATTTACGATGCAACTCATCAAACCGCGCTCTATTAACGTTTCTTTCAGAACCTCATTTTTATCTGGATCAAGTTGGAATTGTTTAAATATATAAAACACACCCGCACCAAAAATAATAAAGTAGGTGATAATAAAAGTAATTAGTGATAAACCTACAGCAGGTGCGTCAATTGGAGCAACTGACTCAGCTGTTTTTAATAAACCGTACACCGTGTATGGTTGGCGTCCAACTTCTGTTGTAATCCATCCAGCAATCACGGCAACAAAACCTATCGGTCCAGATACCGTTAAAATTCGACTAAACCAATTACAGTTATATAACTTACCTTTGATTCTTAGCCAAAGGCTTGTAAATCCAATAAATATCATTAAAAAACCAATTCCAACCATAAGTCGAAATGTCCAAAATATTATCTCTGCTGGTGGGCGTTCATCTCGTGGCCAATCATTCAAACCCTTAACTTTTCCGTCCAGTGAGTGTGTCAAGATAAGACTACCTAATTTTGGAATTGAGATTTCATAATCAATTTGTCCTTTATTATCATCAGGTATGCCGAATAAAATTAATGGCGCACCTTTTTTTGACTCATAATGACCTTCCATTGCTGCCACTTTTGCTGGTTGATACTCCAATGTATTTAATCCGTGAAAATCGCCAGCAATCAGCTGTAATGGCGCTACAATTGCAATCATCCAGAGCCCCATTGATATCATGGTTTTTGCATTCTTATTATTAGCATGCGCCTTTAATAAATGAAATGAGCCTACAGCCACAACCACAAAGGCTGTAGTTAAATAGGCAGCCATAAGCATATGAATTAAGCGATATGGGAAGGAGGGATTAAAAATAATTTTAATCCAATCAATAGGAATAAATTGACCCGCTGCATTGATATCAAATCCTGCTGGTGTATGCATCCAGCTATTAACTGATAAAATCCAAAAGGCAGAAAAAAAAGTACCGAAAGCTACCATTAATGTAGCAAAAAAGTGTAGTTTTTTACCTACTTTATTCAGACCAAACAACATGATTCCTAAAAAACCTGCTTCTAGGAAAAAGGCAGACAATATTTCGTAACCCATCAAGGGCCCTAAAACTGGTCCTGTTTTATCGGCAAAAACTGACCAATTTGTTCCAAATTGATAGCTCATGACAATACCTGAAACCACACCCATGCCGAATGCAATGGCAAAGATTTTTAGCCAATATTTAAAGAGGTCTAAGTATCGCTGTTCTTTTTTCCAAAGCCATAACCCTTCTAAAACGGCAAGATAGGATGCTAAGCCAATCGTAAATGCTGGAAAAATAATATGGAAACTCACTACAAACGCAAATTGAAAGCGAGCAAGATCGATTGCTTCAAACATCAAAAAAACCTTTTTTTATTATTAAAATTATTTCTCGGTATTAATTATCTCAAAAAAAATTTCACCCTCTTTGATCATACCTAGCTCGTCTCTTGCTCTTTCTTCAATTGCATCTGTGCCTTTTTTTAAATCATTCACTTCTGCTCTTAATGCATCATTTTGCTTTTCTAATTCTTGATTGATTTCCTTTTGGAGTTGATATTGGCTTTGTAAGTCAAATACATTTATCCAACCGCCACGCGCAAACCACAAGGGATATTGAATCAGTATTACCAGTACGACAAATAGAAACGTTAAAAATTTCATTAAGCTAAGCTAAGTTGATAGAACGCTGTCAATCCTGCATATTTTGCTTGTTCGCCAAGAGATTCCTCAATCCTAAGCAACTGGTTATATTTTGCAACACGCTCAGAGCGTGACATTGAACCAGTTTTAATTTGCATCGCGTTCATTCCGACAGCGATATCTGAAATGGTTGTATCTTCCGTTTCTCCTGAGCGATGAGAAATTACGGCTGTATAATTGGCTGACTGAGCTAAATTAATAGTTTCGAATGTTTCAGTTAATGTCCCTATTTGATTGACTTTAATTAATACTGAATTAGCAACCTTTTTATCAATACCTTCCTTTAGGATCTTTGCATTAGTTACAAAAAGATCATCGCCTACTAACTGAATAGTTTTGCCTAATCTTTTCGTTAATTTGTCCCATCCATCCCAATCAAATTCACTCATACCATCTTCAATACTAATAATTGGGTATTTGTCACACCATGCAGCAAGATAATCAACCATCTGCGTTGAATCAAGAACGGTATTTTCTGATCGAAGGTGATATTTATTTTCTTTGTAAAATTCAGAGCTTGCGCAATCCAGGCCTAAAAAAACATCCTTTCCTGCCTCATAGCCAGCACTCTCAATCGATTCCATGATCAATTTTAACGCAGCCTCATTGGAGTCAAGGTTTGGTGCAAAGCCCCCTTCGTCTCCGACAGTGGTGGCCAATTTTTTTTGCGTTAAATTTTTATGCAATGCATGAAAAATTTCTGCGCCACAACGGACTGCCTCTGAAAAACTGGGGCGCCCTGCTGGAATAATCATAAATTCTTGTATATCAATATTATTGTCTGCATGGGCGCCACCATTAATAATATTCATCATAGGCGTTGGTAAACTTAATTGCTGGTTAGCATTGAAATATTCATATAAATAAGCATCCTGGCTCTTCGCTGCTGCATGCGCTACAGCCATTGATACTGCCAATATAGCATTGGCACCTAAATTACTTTTATTTTCTGTGCCATCCAGCTCAATCATAACTTGATCAATATTTTTTTGATTTTCTGGCTCTTTATTTATTAACGCTTGTTTAATTTTTGTATTGATATTGGCTATCGCTTGATTAACGCTTTTTCCTAAATAAAAATTTTTATCTTGATCTCTAAGCTCAATCGCCTCCTTACTCCCGGTCGATGCCCCGGAGGGTACAGCTGCCCTACCTATTACACCATTTGACAAAATTACATCTGCTTCAACTGTAGGGTTGCCTCGAGAATCGATGATCATTCGACCACGAATATCCTTAATAACAATCATTTGAAATCCTAATTAAAATAAATTTTTTCTTGATTTAACTAAATGGTCCAGCTCTTTTAAAACTGATAAAAGATCGTACATCTGATCTAAAGGAACAGCATTTGGTCCATCTGAGAGAGCTTCTTTTGGGTTAGGATGCGTTTCCATAAAAATTCCTGCTATTCCAACGGATACCGCTGCGCGGGCCAATAATGGTACAAATTCACTTTGTCCCCCACTACGATCCCCCTGCCCTCCAGGTTGCTGAACAGAGTGAGTTGCGTCAAAAACGACGGGGCAGTTTGTTTCCCTCATAATTGATAAGCTTCTCATATCAGAAATTAGAGTATTGTAACCAAAGGAAGCGCCTCTTTCGCAGACCATTATGTTATCAAGCCCCCCATTTGCGTCTTTTGCTTTTTGAACAACTTGTTTCATATCTTGAGGTGCTAAAAATTGGCCCTTTTTGATATTTACTGGCTTACCCGAACTAGCAACAGCAGCAATAAAATCTGTTTGACGGCATAAAAATGCAGGGGTTTGAATTACATCAACAACGTCAGCAACAGCCTTTACTTGATCCTCTGTATGAATATCAGTCAAAACAGGGACATTAATCTGTTGTTTTACTTTTGCTAGAATTCGCAATCCCTCATCAATACCAAAACCTCGGAAAGTTTTATTCGAACTTCGATTTGCTTTATCAAATGAGGATTTAAAAATAAATGGTATCCCCAATTTATCCGTCATCTCTTTTAATTGCCCGGCGACATCGAGTGTCATTGATTCTGATTCGATAACGCATGGTCCCGCGATTAAAAAAAGGGGTTGATCTAATCCAGCATTAAAATGGCATAGTTTCATTTTTCTTATGTACCTTGTTTTTGCTTTGCAGCATTAATAAAAGATAAAAATAATGGGTGGCTCTGCTTTGGATTTGAAGTAAATTCTGGGTGAAACTGACAAGCTAAAAACCAAGGATGTTCTGCTCTTGGTAATTCGATAATTTCGCATAAATTATCCTTTGGAGTGCGTGATGATACTACTAACCCTGCCTTAATCAAACGATCCACATATAAATTATTTACCTCATAACGATGCCTATGACGTTCGTTCACCTCTAATCCATAAATTTCATAGGCTAAAGAGTCTTTTACAACGGGGGCTTTTTGTGCACCTAACCGCATTGTGCCGCCTAGGTCAGAATTTTGATCTCTTTTCACAATTTCACCTGATTCTGTTTGCCATTCTGTTATTAACCCAACAACTGGATGTTTGCTAGCTGTATCAAATTCTGTACTGTTTGCATGTTCAAGATTGGCTCTGTTTCTTGCAAACTCGACCACAGCAAGCTGCATACCTAAACATATGCCTAAAAAAGGAATTTTGTTTTCCCTAGCATATTTGATTGCGCCAATTTTTCCTTCAGTGCCACGAACGCCAAATCCGCCAGGAATTAAAATAGCATCCATTTGACTCAATCTTTCCGTGCCATTTTTTTCAATGTCCTCAGAATCTAGGAAGTTAATTTTTACTTTAACGTTATTGTGTAAGCCTGCATGTATGAGTGCTTCCGTGAGCGATTTGTATGATTCGGTCAAGTCTACATATTTACCTACAAACGCTATATCAATAGAGGATTTAGCGTTGTCTAGCATTTTCGTAATTTTATTCCACTGCGATAAATCTGCAGGCTTAGCTTTAATTTGAAATTTTTCACATACAATCTCATCAATTTTTTGCTCGTGCAGCATTACTGGGATGCGATAGATAGAATCCAAATCAATTGCTGAAATTACTGCTTTTGATGCAACATTGGTGAATAAGGCTATTTTCTCTTTTTCTTCTCTTGGAATAGGTCTTTCAGATCGACATAATAATATATCTGGCTGTATACCAATCTCTCTTAATTCTTTTACAGAATGCTGCGTAGGTTTTGTTTTTAATTCACCGGCTGTTGCAATCCATGGCAATAATGTAAGGTGAATATAGCACGTATTTTCTCTTCCCTCTTCCACCCCCATTTGTCGGATCGCCTCAAGAAAGGGTAATGATTCAATGTCACCCACGGTACCACCAACTTCAATAATTGCCACATCACTTCCCTTTGCACCATCACGAATATTTAACTTAATTTCATCAGTAATGTGAGGGATAACTTGTACCGTTTTACCGAGATACTCACCGCGTCTCTCTTTTTTAATTACACTGTCATAAATTTGACCTGTAGTGAAATTATTTTTTTTTGTCATCTTTGATGAAATAAAGCGTTCGTAATGTCCAAGATCAAGATCTGTTTCTGCTCCATCGGCAGTCACAAAAACTTCACCATGTTGAAATGGGCTCATTGTCCCAGGGTCTACGTTGATGTATGGGTCCAACTTTAACATCGTGACATTCAGGTCTCGTGTCTCTAGGATTGCGCCAAGCGAGGCGGCAGAGATGCCTTTACCCAGAGATGATACAACACCGCCAGTTACGAATACATATTTGGTCATGATTAGGCATCTTTTAAAAAATTGCTGACGGTATATAATTTTACTTTAAAGGCTTCCTTCTCACAATGAATACTTTAATCTTTTCGCCACCGACTGTAGGATTGAAAACGATTTACAACTTCCTCCATTTGCACATCAGTTAAAATTTCAGGTTCACCTAACTTTTTCGCATTGAGGTACACCATACATAAATGTTCAATCTCCTCAGTTATGTCGAAAGCAATATCAAGATTTTCCCCTACCGTTAACAGTCCATGATTTGCTAACAAGCATGCTTTGCGGTCTTGCATCGCTTTTAAGATGTGGTCTGATAGCGCTTGTGTTCCAAACAATGCATAATCAGCACAACGAATATCTTTTCCACCTGCAACTGCAATCATGTAATGAAAGGGTGTTAAATCTTTTTTTAAAGTGCTCACAGAAGTTGCATAAGGGGCATGTGAGTGAATCACAGCATTTATATTCTCATTTGCCAAGTATAAGTCTTTATGAAAAAGCCATTCGCTTGAAGCATTAAAGTCACTGGGAGTTATTTTTTCCCCCTCCATATTGAGTTCGACTATAGTTTCTGGAGTTAAATTTCGGTTAGCAACGCCAGATGGTGTTATCAAAAAACCTTGCGCTGTTCTTACACTACAATTTCCTGTTGCACCGTGATTCAAACCAGTGTCGTTTAATCGAATAGCAACATCACATAAACTCGCTCTAAGTTGCTCCTGATTATCCATTAATGAGGTCTCCCATGCTTTGTGGTTCTAAAATACCTTTTTCACATATTACTCTGGTAATAAATTTTGCAGGCGTTAAGTCAAAAGCAGGATTTAACGCTGGTGACGAACCAATTTCTATAGACTCCATCATACCTTGATTATTTTTACCGGATATCATTAGTAATTCGTTTGGGTGTCGGTACTCTATTTCAAAGGGTTGATGTTCACCAATAAAATTGCTGTCAAAAGTACTGATTGGCGCAGCAACGTAAAAAGGAATATTGTGCTCAAAAGCAGCTAGTGCTTTCAAATATGTACCAATTTTATTCACCACTTGACCATCATAGGCTATGCGGTCCGCGCCAACAAGAACACAATCCACATTACCTTCCTGCATCAAAAGTCCAGCAGCATTATCAGCAATAATTGTGTGTGGAATTTTGGCTTGTGATAATTCCCAGGCAGTAAGACTCATGCCTTGATTACGGGGGCGTGTCTCACTAACCCAAACATGAACATCTAAGCCAGCATCATGAGCCAAAAAAATTGGGCTCAATGCCGTTCCATAATCAATCGTGGCAAGCCAACCTGCATTACAATGCGTCATTACATTTAATTTATGTTTTTTATGTGTGCGAAGAAGTTGCAAGCCATGCATGCCAATCTTTTTATTATTTCTTACATCATCTTCAGCCATTTGTTGCGCAAATGACCAAGCTTCTTCAAAGCGTACTTTTGGCTCATTATTGAGTAAAAACGTTGTTAATTTATTTACAGCCCAAGCTAAATTTACTGCTGTTGGCCTAGCTTCAATTAATTGTTGGGCTACATCAGCAATGTAAGCATCCGATGCCTCATCTTTTAAGGCTAATGCCAAACCAAAGGCAGCTGTAACCCCTATCAATGGTGCGCCGCGGACTTGCATAGTTTTGATGGCCTCAACAACCTCCGCTAAAGAATATAAATCTTTAAAAATTAACTCATGGGGCAGACGTGTTTGATCAATAATTTTGATAAAAGTCTTGCTATCAGAGGCCTGTAGAGTGCGTGTATTTTTATTATTAATTTTCATTATATTTGTCTCACAAAATCCTATATCAAATTAGTCCACAATATCTGTGGATAACTTTGTGAATAAATCCTGTATAAAATTGCAACCTATGATTTTTAAAGGATTTTTTTTTAACGCTTAAAATTTAATCGATAAAAAAACCTTTAAAAAACAATAGGTTATTGTATGTCATTGTCATCATTGTGTTTTTTCAATTTAGTTAAAGTAGAACTTGAGGTCATGTGTATAACTTTGATAATTTGGGTAGAGCCTGATATGTATTTTCTCTAATAATAGCAGCCATTTCAGCTATTTTTAAGCCTCTAATAGTTGCTAAGAATTGGCCAATTTTAGGTAATTCCTCAGGTGAATTCTGTTCGCCTTTATTTAGCCACGCTGGCGGGATATCAGGAGTGTCTGTTTCTAACACAATCGACTCTAAGGGGAGTATTTTTGCTAATGTTTGAAGGTGTGTGGCTCTTGCATAAGTCATGGCTCCTCCAAAACCTAACTTAAAACCCATGGTAATAAATTGATTGGCCTGTTGCAGGCTTCCATTAAAAGCATGCGCAATACCTCCACAAACATTTATACGACGTAAATTTTTTAAAACATCGTCAATGGCACCACGCACATGAAGAATGACGGGTAACTCATGTTTTTTTGCAAGTTTTAGTTGTTTGATAAAGATTTCCTCTTGCCAATCATGGTTGTTATTTTTTTTAAAAAAATCAAGCCCAATTTCACCAACTGCAACAGGTTTATAATTGGTTAAGTAACCATCCAGTAACTCTAAATCCTTGTACGTTATATCATTCACATAAAGCGGATGAAAACCAATAGCATAATGGCACCAGTCATTATTTTTGGATAATTGCAAAACATCTTGAATATTGCTTGGGCTAACTGTGGGGACTATAACCTTTTCAATATTTAATGCATCAAGACGCTCACCAAATAAACTTACCTCAGTGTGGGAAGATATAAAATCTAAATGGCAATGGCTATCAATCCACATGGTGGTAATGAATTTTTGTTACATAGCGAATATCATTAGCAAAATTTCGAATATCGCTATGTTCAAGATGGATTTTATTTTTCATTGTTTCCAATACCGGCTGATTAAAGAGCCCAGCAGCTTCACCAGCCATTAGAATTGGGGCTTGATAAATTACTAATTCATCAATTAATTGTGCCTTCAGAAATTCACCATTTAGGGTCGGGCCCGCTTCAATTAAGATATCATTGAGTTCCAAATCACAACAACTATCCATTACCGCGTTAAGATCAATTCTGTCATTTGTAATTTTAGATTGAATAAGTCGAATTCCTTTTTTTTCCAAAATATCCTTCACACCAAGCGGATCATCATGATAAAAAATTAGGACATTTGCTTGGCTTAGTATTTTTGCTGCAAGATTTATTGATAAATTAGTGTCTAAAATAATACGTAACGGCTGAATATTATTTTGTAGAGGCCGTAAATTTAGCTGAGGATTATCTTTATTTATGGTGCCAACGCCCGTTATAATTGCTGAACTAATAGAGCGCCAGTATTGAACATCTTGACGTGAAGCACTCGAGCTAATCCATTGGCTATCAGAATTTTTTAGGCTAGTCCTACCATCAAAGGAGCATGCGATCTTTGAACGAATGAATGGTTGTCCTTTTTTCATTCTTTTCATAAATCCTTTATTTATATCTTCGCATTGCGAGGACATTATATCGAAATTCACGTTGATTCCAGCCTCGACTAACTTTTTGATACCTCTTCCATTAACAAGGGGATTGGGATCTTTTGCGCCGATGATTACCCGAGAAATGCCAGCATTTATGATTGAATCAACACATGGTGGAGTTTTTCCTTGGTGTGTACAGGGCTCAAGGGTGACATAAAGTTCTGCGTTTCTTGCTTTGTTACCAGCTTGTTTTAATGCAATAATCTCGGCATGCTCTTGCCCAGCCTTAAGATGAAAGCCTTGGCCTATAACTTTTTTATTTTTAACTACAATAGCACCTACACAAGGATTGGGGTGTGTCTTACCTAATCCTTTTTTTGCCAATGCTATGGCTTTATGCATAAAAAAATGATCAGAATTACTCAAAATCAATCAAGGTCTTTAATTGCATTATTGAAGTCCTCAACATCAGAAAAGCTGCGATAAACTGAAGCAAAGCGGATATAAGCTACTTTATCCAGCTTTTTTAACTCATGCATGACCAATTCACCTAAATCTCTTGAATTTATCTCTCTCTCACCAAATGCGAGCACCTTGGTAATGATAGTTTCTACAGCTTGGTCAATATATTCCGCAGGTACAGGTCTTTTATGAAGGGCTCTTGCTAAGGAATGGAGCAGCTTTTCCCGATTAAATTCCTCGCGCTTAGCGTCCTGTTTGATAATTTGCGGCAAAGATAATTCAATGTGTTCGTAGGTAGTAAAACGTTTTTCACACTTACCACATTTTCTTCGACGTCGAATTGAATTACTTTGTTCATTTACGCGTGAATCAATAACTTGGGTGTCTTCGGTTCTACAAAATGGACATTTCATCGATTTTATTCACTATAAACTGGAAATTGATGAGTAAGCTCGTTCACTTTATTTTTAACCAAAGCAATATTCTTCTCATCATCAGGCTGATCTAAAACATCGGCAATTAAGTTTGCAACTTGAGTGCTCTCTTTTTCCTTAAAGCCTCTTGTTGTTATCGCGGGGGTGCCTAAACGTATACCAGAGGTAACAAATGGACTTTCAGGGTCATTTGGAATTGAGTTTTTATTTACAGTAATATGCGCCATTCCTAATAGTTGATCTGCTCGCTTTCCAGTTAAATTTTTGGGTCGTAAGTCTACTAAGAAAACATGCGATTCCGTTCTACCAGAGATAATTCGATAGCCTCGCTTTTTTAAGGAATCAACCATGGTTTGGGCATTCTTGATAACCTGCGCTTGATAAACCTTAAATTCTGGTTTAAGTGCCTCAAGGAAAGCGGTAGCCTTGGCAGCAATAACATGCATTAAAGGTCCACCTTGAATTCCTGGAAATACAAATGAATTAATTATTTTTTCAAATTCTGGCTTCGCGATGATAAACCCACCCCTGGGACCTCTAAGCGACTTATGTGTAGTGGAGGTAATAAAATCAGCATAAGGCGTTGGATTAGGGTACACGCCGCCTGCAATCAAACCAGAATAATGCGCCATATCCACCATAAAATATGCGCCTACTTTTTTTGCAATTTCTGACATACGCTGCCAATCAAATCGTAATGCGTAGGCAGACGCTCCTCCAATAATCAGTCTGGGTTTTGTCTCAAGTGCAATTTTCTCCATTTCATCGTAATCTATCTCTTCCTGCTCATTTAAACCATATGGAACAATATTGAATAATTTTCCTGATAGGTTCGCCGGTGATCCATGTGTTAAATGTCCCCCGTGGCCCAAATTCATACCCATAATGGTATCTCCAGGTTTGAGCACTGCGAAATAAACTGCTTGATTGGCTTGGCTCCCAGAGTGGGGCTGAACGTTAACATATTCTGCACCATAGAGCTGTTTTAATCGATCAATAGCGAGTTGCTCAACCTGATCAACAAATTCACAGCCGCCATAAAATCGCTTAGCAATGTATCCCTCTGCATACTTGTTAGTTAATTGTGACCCTTGTGCCTGCATTACTGCTGGGCTGGTATAATTTTCTGAAGCAATTAATTCAATATGTTGTTCTTGTCGCTTGGTCTCGCTAACTATTTGACCCCATAATTCAGGATCGGTTTTTTCTAAATTTAGATCTTTATTAAACATTGGTTTTATGAGTTAATTAACTGTTATTGATTAGGCACTATTTTATCATGATGAGAAAAAATTAAGTTGCTTGACACAAACTATCTAAATGGAGATTAACTAAGATTATGCAATGGACAGATACGTTAGAAATCGCGGAAAAACTTTATGACTTAAAACCAGACGTTGATCCAAAAACGATACGATTCACTGATTTGATGAAATGGGTTATGGAGCTTGAGGGCTTTAACGATGATCCCAACAAATGTGGAGAGCGAATTCTCGAGGCAATTCAGCTCGCATGGATTGAAGAGTATGAATGATTGTATTGATAAAAATATTTTTCGTGCTTATGACATACGGGGAGTGGTCAACGAATCCTTAAGTGAGGAGAATGTTTCATTAATTGGACAGGCAATTGGGTCCGTGGCACTCGAAAAAAAACAACCTACTATCTGTGTAGGTCGGGACGGGCGTTTATCAAGTCCTAAGTTATCTGATGCACTGATACATGGTCTTTTATCCACAGGTATTAATGTCATTGATATCGGGCTGGTAGCAACGCCAATGCTGTATTTTAGTAACTTTCATTTAAAAACTAATAGCGGAATTATGATTACTGGCAGTCATAACCCTCCTGAATATAATGGATTTAAAACTGTTATTGATCAAGGAACATTATCCTCAAATGATATTCAATCTCTGCATCAAAGAATTATGGAAAAAAATTTCAAATTTGGCCATGGACAATTAGAGAAAGCAGATATACGGTCCGCTTACATAAATGCAATTATAGAAAATATTAATATTAGCCGTCCCATAAAAATTTCTATTGATTGTGGCAATGGTGCGGCTGGGGTTTGTGCAGCCGATTTATTCAGCAAACTTGGAGTAAAAACAGAAAATTTATTTTGTGAAGTGGATGGCACATTTCCCAATCACCACCCTGACCCTTCAAATCCAAAAAATTTGATGGATTTAATTCATAATGTTAAAACCACTGACAGTGAATTCGGGCTTGCGTTTGATGGTGATGCAGATCGTTTAGGTGTTGTCACAAAAAACGGTGAGGTTATCTACCCTGATCGACAACTATTATTGTTTGCTGATGCTGTTTTAAAAGAAAATCCTGGGGCTACTATTATCTTTGATGTTAAATCCACACGCTATCTTTTTGACTGGATTAGTTCGCGCGGTGGTCACCCATTAATATGGAAAACAGGGCACTCACATATTAAATCGAAAATGAAGGAAATAAATGCGGCGCTTGCAGGAGAAATGAGTGGCCATACTTTTTTTAATGATCGCTGGTATGGTTTTGATGACGGACTTTATGCTGCAGCAAGATTGATTGAAATTTTAAGTCATCATGATAATCCATCCGCGGTGTTGGAAGCATTACCAAAAGGGTCGAGCACACCAGAATTAAATATAAAGTTGAATGAGGGTGAGCCACATGAACTTATTACTATTTTGCAAAAAGAAGCAGTATTTCCATTAGCTCAGAGTATCAATACTATTGATGGATTAAGGGTAGAATACGAATTTGGATTTGGTTTGATGCGCGCCTCCAATACCACGCCCGTTATCGTTTTAAGATTCGAAGCTGATTCTGATGAGAATTTATTAAAAATACAAAACGAATTTAAAATATGTTTGTCACAGTACATAGATATGGCTAAATTACCTTTTTTAGTATGATGAAACTTTATTCAAGATTATTTATTATTATTAGCTTTTTTTTCACTGGCATCAGTGCTATGGAAAGAACTCCAGCGCCTGACAATGCAGAGGTTTACATTATTTCACCTATGGATAATGAGAGTGTTAATAATCCGGTGCAAGTTATATTTGGCCTGAAAAACATGGGGATTGCCCCAGCAGGAGTTAAAAATAGTCACACCGGACACCATCATTTACTTATTGATTTAGATAAATTACCTGCACTGGATCGCCCAATTCCAAATGATAAAAATCATATACACTTTGGTAAAGGCCAAACTGAATCATCCTTAAACTTAACATCCGGAAAACACACATTGCAATTGATATTAGGTGATCATCATCACATCCCCCACGACCCTGCAGTGATTTCAAACAAGATTACAATTTTTGTTAATTAGATTTTGCTTCCTGGCATGCAATGGACATGTAAGCGGAATTAACGGTATTGGGATTTATTTTTATCCATTCCGAGGGTGATCCTTTAGAATAAATTGCTTGTCCAAGTGCTTTTTTGTCTTTATAGATTGAGTAAGCCATATAGCGAAGCTGCTCTGCAATACAATCCACCTGAACAAGACTTTTTAACGAATTGTAAGTAATTGAATTAGCTTTTTGTGGCACATTAAAGCTTTCCATCACCCATAAACGTACTTTATTTTCAAGCATTTGAAAATTATCAAGCTTTACATAGTATGCAGATTGATTGGCATTATCCTCATGGAGTAAAGTCCAGCTCTCATCGGCAAAAACGTGGATAGAAAAAATAAGTAAAAAAATTAATTTCTTCATAAAATGATTATATACAAATAAAAAAAGCCCGAACAAGTCGGGCTTTCTAAGAACAAATAAAATTACTTGTTCATTACGTACATGGTTACTTCAAAACCAAAACGCATTTCTGTAGCTGCAGGTTTAGTCCACATAATGTTTCTCCTAAATAAATAGTTAATTTATAGACTTGGCAGAACACATAGGGCAAGTACATCGCCATCCGTGAAACAGCCAATCAGTAATTTCTGTATTTTTACAAACTTTTAATTTCATTAAAAATTAACGATTGCAAACGTACATAGTTACTTCAAAACCAAAACGCATTTCAGTTGCAGTAGGTTGTGTCCACATAGTATTTCTCCTTGTTTATGTTAAATAAAGTTCATTAAACATAAACCAGATCATTGAAGATGCAATTACAAGTAACTGCAAAGGTTCAACTTGAGATTTACACTAGTTATACTAGGCTGATCCATAAAAATAGCTATGATGATGAGCATGAAGATTGACTAAAGAAAATCATTAAGGCTAGAGACGAAAAAAAACCGAGCTTGTAACAAACTCGGTTTAAATTTATTGGAGAGTATTAATAACCACCCAAGTCAGCTCCCTTTCCCTCACCTGTTGGATTAAAACCACCATTACCACCAATCAATAATGCGTCTGTGGGATGGAATGCTGTCGCAGGTGCTGCACTTTCACTAGCATAATCACCTAAATCGGCACCGCCATCATCGGCACTGGGATTAAAACCACCATTACCACCAATCAATAGTGCGTCTGTTGGATGGAAAGCATCATCAGCAATCAGAGCCGATGATGCAAACAATCCAGTTAGCAAACTAACAAGTATTATTTTTTTCATCAATTTTCTCCCATTCATGTATAAACTTAACAGCCTAATGAATGAATATTAAATCATAAATCGAGAAAAATTTAAACTTCTAGTACTCGCCTAAATCTGCACCGCCATCATCGGCACTGGGATTAAAACCACCGTTACCACCAATCAATAGTGCGTCTGTGGGATGGAATGCGCCTGCTGGTGCTGCTTCGTCATCAAGGCCTAGGTCTGCACCTTCACCCTCTGCAGCAACAATATTGTCATTACCACCAATCAATAGTGCGTCTGTTGGATGGAATGCTTCTTCTTCTTGAGGTGCTACGCAACCTACAAGAAATGCACCGATTAATGTTGCAAGTAAAGTTTTTTTCATTTACATACTCCCCTGTTAGTAAAAAAAATTTCTATTTTATGTTGCAAGAACAACGGTTTATTAAGGTTTATTTAGCTTAATACCTCAAATATGACAATTTTCTCTGTTGATGTCAATCGTGTTCGTTAATTTGTGCTTCAAAATTAAATTTATTATTCTCTACCAGGAGCCTTGCAAGGCTCGATCCAAGCGCTTGAGAGTTTAAAATTAATTTCTTTGCCTTAGGTAACTCTTGCGGAACAATGTAGCCATAATAATAGAGCAGCCCCAAACTGAAGGTAGCTTCAGGGTGCAGATTACCTGCTGCTTGTTTAAGCCATGTATATGCTTCTGCTTTGCTTACGCCAAGGTTATTGACGTAAAGAAGCCAGAGAAAATATTGTGTTTCTATATCGCCATCATTACCAATTTTTCTGAGTTGATTTAAATCACCTTTTGTAAATTCTTTTTCAAAAATTGTTTGATATTTTTTGATATTATTTTTAAAAAGCTGCGCATGAAAATCATTGTCCGCAATATGGGCAAGATAATATTGTTGGCTCTTCAGATGATTTTGAAAGGCGGCAATCTCAATCAAGTGACGGGATTTCGTCGCGTCGCTGTCCCCAATTATAAACGCATACTGATATTGCGCTTCGGGCTCGCCATCCATCGCTTGCTGCAATAATTCATTTGCCACTACCGAAAAAGGTAAAATGCATTGCAACAGAAACAAGAATTTAAATAGTTGAAAAATGGACATATTGCTCTATTTGTATTAAATTACATATGATTTTGACGTAATTATGATGAATATTATTAAAAAAATTAGTTTTCTTATTCTTGTCACATTTTCTTTGAATTTGTGGGCTGAGGCAAATCCTGAACTGTGGCCCTTTGTTAAAGAGAAGATGTTCCAAGATCGCCCAATAATTGAAGCAGGTTTTGTTAAATTATCGGGACCTAAACGTGCCTCAAGTGGTGCACAGGTGCCGGTCAAATTGGAATTATCTGCCCCTGATGGCGTAACGATAAAGCATGTTTTCTTAATTATCGACGCAAACCCAACACAACATGCAGCAACCTACTTTTTGTCAGAAAAAATGCAAGAAGTTGATATTTCCACACGAATACGCATGGAGACCGATTCCTTTGTTAGGGCAGTGGCTGAAGACGATAAAGGAAATTTATACATGAGTTTCCAAGAAATTCGCGCATCCGGTGGATGCAGTGGTTATATGGATGTCCATGATCCAGAATTAACGGCAGATCTTGGCAAGATTTTAATTAAAGCGAAAGATGACTTTTTAGTTACAAGAATTAAACATCCAAATTTTACTGGCTTACAACGTGATTTAGATTCTGGCGGTTATATTCCGGAGTGGATTGTTAAAGATATGATTTACATGAATGATAATGAAGTAATCTTGGCGGTTCATAACAAAATTTCAATCAGTCAAGATCCCTATTTAAAAGTGCGGTTACCCAAAGGGGTTATTGGTGATGTGGTATTAAACGCTATTGACACCAAAGGCAATCAATTTTCCAAAGACATTAAGATTTAAATCTCAATAATTTTTGTTTTGTCCAAACAAAAATAAATGGACTGACTCCAATCAAAATAAAAATCATAAAAATTCGCAGTATATTCCAGTAAAAAAATACGTGATGGCTTATAAGTTCATGAAGTTCGACTAGTTTCTTTTGGTTAGCATCGAGATTTTTTTCAGCCTGCTTTAATAATTCAATATTGCAAATCTTCTCATCAGTAAGGCATTGGCGCATCTCAATGTCATAACGCTGGAGAAAAATTTGATTAGAAAAATATTCATTAATTGCTAAAAAGATTGATAAAAAAAGGCCAATAATAAAAAATAGCCAAAAGAAATGTTTATATTTGTTATACATAATCTAAGTTAAGTTAAGATAAATTTCCATGCCGCAATAATTAAAACAACACCCAAAACTTTTCTAATGCCACTCGCATCAAAATGCTTTATGCCCAGTTGAGTGCCAATAGTAACACCTAAAATGACCGCAATAGAATATAAAAAAATTGTTGGGGGCAATGATTGTATGGATGAAAGATTACCCAACAAACCAGCAATTGAATTTAATAAAATAAAGGCTGCCGCCGTTCCTGATGCTGCTCTGACCGATGTCCACCCGAATAACACTATGAGCGGCGAAAGAAAAATTCCACCCCCCGTTCCTGTTAATCCAGAAATGAAACCAATGCTGGCTCCTGCAATAAAAGCATATAAAAGATTTACTTTTTTTAATTGCGTTGGTGCATTTTGAACAAAATTGAAAATTAATTGCAGCCCGGCAATAAAGAGGACAAACCCCAATAAAGGTCGATAAAAAACATCCGTTAAATTAATATAGCCACCTAAAAAGGCTGCCGGAACTGAGCCTGCAATAATTGGAAGAAAAACATTTAAGTTAAAAAACTTGTTTTGAATAAAGCGAAATGAAGCAACAGATGAAACAATAACGTTTAACGTCAGGCCAATCGGCTTAATAAAATTTGTTGGCGTGCCTAGCAACGACATGATAGCAATATATGAAGAGGCGCCACCGTGACCAACAGATGAATAAATTATTGCACCAAAAAAAATTAAAATTGCAGTGAGGTAGTCTTTTTGTGAAAAAGATAAAAAAATTTCTATCATTTAAAACAACTAGAAAGAGCAGCAGGATTTACAACAGTAAATTCCCCTTTGCTTTTTGTATTATCCATTAGGTAATGAAAAAAAAGGGTGAATTTACCATGGGCTAAAATATCGTTAAACAATTTTTCCGGAATTACTTCATTACGTCGTTTAGTTAACTGTGATGTGTTGGATATAAACTTTTCATTTTTAGTTTCAATAGCAAAAGTATGAAACCAATTTCTAATAGTGAATGTGTAGAAAGGTTTCTTTAGATTGCGGTGCCCTACTTCATATGCTCGAAAATGTTTGTTTAAATCAAAAACATGTTTGTTGTTACTATAAAATAAAATTTCAAAATATTTTTTTCTGTCTTTTTCATCAAAGTTTTGCCTACAGACCGCTTTTAACTGCAGAAAATTATTATCGATTGGCGCAAAATAATTTGCTTCCGTAAAATCTTTGAATGAATGATCTTTGGCAAAAAGATTAAAGTTAAATAATAAAGAAAAAAATAATAAATAAGGCATTGCGTATTAGTTTAGCTTATTTTTCACATGCTATATTATTCCTATAAATTTTTTAAAAACAAAAAAGATGAACAAACAATTTATTATTCAATGTATAAATAATGTGGTGGAAGAAATTCGATATCATGAAGATCAAATTGAATCGTTAGATCGTGCAATTGGTGATGGAGATCACTACATTAATCTAAAAAGAGGATGCGAAGCTATTCAAGCAATCATCCCAACTTTTGAAAAATTAAGTACTCCACAAATATTTTATAGTATTGGTGTGAAATTACTTTCCACAATAGGTGGTGCATCAGGGCCGTTGTTTGCCAGTTTTTTTATAGAATTTTCTAAAAATATAGCCAGTAGTAAAAATGAATTAACTAACGTTTTATTGGGGTTTGAAGCCGGAGTTGAGGCAATTAAAAAAAGAGGTAAATCAGGTAGTGGAGAAAAAACTATGCTTGATGTACTAATACCTGTGCTCAATATTTTTAAAAAAAAGATTGGAAACAGCAATCTTGACGAAATAATCCACGCAATTAATGAGGCTGCTAATGATGGAGTAGAAGCAACAAAAACTATGCTGCCAACAAAAGGGAGGGCTGTAGGCTTGGGTGATCGTGCCATCGGTCATATTGATCCCGGTGCAAAAAGTTGTCAGTTAATTATTGCTACAATTGGTAAAAAAATATTGGAAGAAAAAAAATGAAAAAATTTTATAATCAGGTTGATGAGTTTATTACTGAAAGTTTGAGTGGATTTGCCATTGCGCATCAAGATCTAGTCAATCTACATTATGCACCCATTTTTGTTAGCAGAAAAAAAATTGATTCAAAAAAAGTAATTTTAATTTCCGGTGGTGGTTCTGGGCATGAACCATTGCATACTGGCTATGTTGGTCAAGGAATGCTTGATATTGCATGCCCAGGTCATGTTTTTACTTCCCCAACTCCTGATCAAATGATTGCTGCTATAGAGTATTGTCAGCCTAAGAATGGTGTTCTTTTTATAGTCAAAAATTACTCTGGTGATGTAATGAATTTTGAAATGGCTTCAGAAATGATTCATTGTGATAATGCCACACTCCTTATCAATGATGATGCGGCAGTAATAAATTCAAGCTATACCACAGGGCGTCGGGGTGTTGCAGGTACCTTAATTGTTGAAAAGGTAGTTGGGAGCCAAGCTGAATCTGGGGGCTCCTTGAAATCTTGCTTAAAGCTTGGTGAGAAAGTTAATCATCAATGCTCAAGTATGGGTGTTGCACTGACGAGCTGTACTGTTCCTGCAGCAGGAAAGCCAACATTTGATATTGATGATAACGAAATTGAAATAGGCATAGGTATTCATGGAGAACCTGGTAGAAAAAGAGAGAATTTAAAAAATGCCGATGCAATTGTCGCTGATATGATAGAGGCAATTATTGAAGATTTAAAAACTAAGTCAATCGCATTAAACAAATCTTCTGAATTATTGTTATTGGTGAATGGAATGGGAGCGACCCCATTAAGTGAGCTCTACCTAATCTTTAATTCAGCAACTAAAATTTTACAACAGCAAAGTTTGCATATTTCTCGGTCCTTGGTAGGAAATTTCACAACAGCTCTTGATATGGCCGGTGCATCAATCACAATCTGTGTTCTAGATGAAGAGATAAAAAAACATTGGGATAGTCCGGTTTTAACAGCAAGTTTACGCTGGGGAATTTAATACCATCCTGTAAAAAATTTAATAAATCTTTAGAAATTTTCGTTTTGCCCTAGTAAACGCCATTTTCCTAAAGGCAGACTACCTAATTTGACGTTACCAATTCTTACTCGCTTTAAACTAGTGACTTTCAAGCCTACCAAATCACACATTTTTCGAATCTGTCGATTTCGCCCCTCAATCAAAGTGAAGCTAAGTTGATCATCATTCTGCCAGAAAACTTTCGCAGGCTTAAGTTTATATCCATCGAGCGATAATCCATGATTTAGTAAACCTAGTGCATGCTCAGATAATTCTCCATCAACCCTGACCAAGTATTCTTTTTCAATTACTATATTTTCCCCAATTATTTTTTTTGCCACTACGCCGTCTTGAGTGAGCACCAAAAGTCCTGTTGAATCTATATCAAGCCTTCCTGCCGGAGCTAATCCCTCAATATTTATTCTTCCTGGATCATTTTTACCAAAAAAATTTTCAGGGGTTATTAAGCTAGATGCAGGTTTAAATTTTTTTTCATCATCTAAATGAGAAATAAAGCCAACCGGTTTATTTAAAATAATTGTTAATTTTGATAATTGTGAATTTTTTGCTTGGTGGCTCAATTCGATTTTTTGATCTCTTCTAGCTCGAGAACCTAGCTCTTTTACAATCTCACCATCAACTTTTACCCAGCCAGCTTCAATATAACGATCCGCTTCTCTACGAGAGCAAAGCCCTTTTTCTGATAATAATTTAGAGATTCTAATTAGATTCATTTTTTTAGCTCGACTTCCTAAGAACCCACATTTTTTCTTCTCCATGAAAAATATGGGTAGGATTACCCATATGCCCTTCAGGGTGATTATCTCGCCAGTCTTTAGCAAGACTCTCAGACTCCTCCATCCCTCTTTTATTTTCAAATGTTGAAATTGATAGCAATGAATCATTTCCAATATCTACAATACAATAACGAACAAAACCATTAATTTCATATAACTTCGGTGCGAAACTTTCAGTTAATTTTTTAGAAATGGATGAAAAATCATACACATCGTCATATTTTCTAATTGAAACATACATAATTAAATCTCCAATAAAATTAAGAATATAAATATAACTTTTATTATTGCACCAAAGCTTAATAATCTTTTTTATATTTTTTAAATCTATGTGATAAATTTATAGTTATAAACAAAAGGTTATTATGGATGATCTAACAAAAACTAACGCATCTGCATTAACAGAAAATGCTTTATACGCCGAGTATACAAAAGCAGTAGATCCTCAAAGAAGCGGCATAATCAATAAGGTCCCATTTTATAATTTTTCAAGCTCACTCCATGAGTCTGGCGAAAGCGCAATTCACCCTCTTGATATTAGTTCTTCGCTAGGAATTCCTGGCCCTGCAACTTCGCCATGTTTATGTGCAAATTTTATTCGGTTGTTAAAAAATACCAGTTTAAAAACTACGCATAATGCTTCCTCAGAATTATTTTATGTAATTAATGGTGCAGGTTATAGCTTATTTGAGGGTATAAAAATTCCTTGGCAAAAGGGTGATTTTGTTGTGGTCCCGGCAGGAAAAAATATTGAGCACTTTGGTGTTAGTGAAGAGTCATCGCTTTATTTAATTCATGATCAACCACTTTTAGATTATTTGGGTGTTACGCCCTCAAAACAAAAATTCAAACCCACGCTGTTTACAAATGAAAAATCAAAAAAGGAATTAGACCAAGTAAAAAGAGAAGGGAATGCTGTTAATCGAAGCAGAATAAGCGTTATTTTAGTAAATAAAGCTATGGATCAAACATTGTCAGCATCCCACACAATGTGGGCTATGCTTGGGGTTTTACCCAAGGAGGCATCGCAATTAGCGCATAGACATCAATCTGTTGCCTTGGATTTAATTTTAGATTGTAAGCCTGGTTGTTATACCTTAGTTGGCGATAAAATTGATAACAAAGGCAATATTATTAATCCGATTCGTGAGGAGTGGAAGCCAAACTCAGCTTTTATAACGCCTCCAGGTTTGTGGCACGCGCATTTTAATGAATCCGGCCAAGATGTGAATTTCATCCCAATTCAAGATGCAGGTCTGCACATTTATTTGCGAACATTAGATATAAAGTTTGTCTTGCCTAATCAACAAATTCCAACAGCTTAAAAATTTATTCACTTAATGCTTTTACCAAATATGGATCTAAGTCGGTTTGGCTAACAAGCCATCTTTTATAATCTTGCGGAATTTCACTAAAAACAAGGCCTTTATGTTTTCCGAAAGGCATGGTGAGAGGGATTCTTGCTTTTTCACTTATTTGCCATAAACTTTCAAGCGAATTGGGATTGTGTTTTTTGCAAATAGCTTTAAGTATAGTGGAACAAATTTCAACATCTGTTGCTGCTGAGTGAGCATTTTTTAAAATATCTCTAGCTTTTGTTCGCTCTAAAAAATAAAAAAGGGCGCTTTGTGAATAGGCGTCAAGCTGAGGCCATGTTCTTCTCGCAAGCGCAAGTGTACAAATACGTTTTATATTTGGATTGCCAGCCACATTCCAGTCATAGTCAATATTATGGCCAATTATGTATTCCACAGTAGAGGGAAGTGAAAAAGTTTTATGCGAGGGACAATCTTTTAATTCCTCATCATAAATGTGATGAGTAGCAAGCGCTCCTAATTCAATTGGTTTTTCAGGATTGTATCGTTGGCAAAAACTTTCGCCAGTTTCGTATGGATCTATACTTTTTAGCTCAAGCCAGGCCCCCTCAATAATAACTGGGTTGTTTTTTCCTGTAGTTTCTGTATCAAAAATTATTGCTTTCACTAAGACTCCTCTTTAACGAAAGCATAACAGAATGAAAGATATTTTATAAAAAATTAAATTTTCTCAAAGGTAAATTTATTTTTTTCAAAACCAATTTGAATATTATCATTGCTCGAAAAATCTCCATTTAGAATTTTTTTGGCTAGCGGGTTCTCAATCTCAGATTGAATTGCCCTTTTCAAGGGTCGAGCACCATAAATTGAATCAAAACCTGCTTGGGCAATTTGCTTCACTGCCTCCTTACTAAATTCTAAATTCATCTCCATTGATAAAAGCCGAGCTCTTAAACGATTAAGTTGTATTGTAGCAATCGATTGAATATTTTCTGCCCCCAATGGATGAAAAACAACCACTTCATCAATACGGTTGATGAATTCTGGTTTAAAGTAATTTTTAACCTCACCCATGACTGCAAGCTTAAGAATTTGGTAGTCTTCATTAGCTTTATCTTGAATCATTTGCGAAGCTAAATTAGATGTCATAATAATTACTGTATTTTTAAAATCAACAGTGCGACCTTGTCCATCCGTTAACCGTCCATCATCCAAAACTTGTAGTAAAATATTAAATACATCAGGATGGGCCTTCTCAACTTCATCTAACAAAATAACGCTGTAAGGTTTTCTTCGAATAGCTTCTGTTAAGTACCCTCCCTCATCATAACCTACGTATCCAGGAGGAGCTCCAATTAGGCGTGATACTGAATGTTTTTCCATAAACTCACTCATATCGATTCGAATTAAATGGTCTTCCGAGTCAAATAAAAACTCCGCAAGAGCTTTACTTAATTCAGTTTTACCAACTCCAGTTGGGCCTAAAAATAAAAAAGATCCATAGGGTTTATTGGGTTCACTTAACCCAGATCGAGATCGACGAATTGCATCAGAAATGATTGTTACAGCCTCATCTTGACCAACCAGACGCTCATGCAACTTATCCTCTATATGCAATAGTTTATCTCGTTCACCTTGCATCATTTTAGCTACTGGAATACCTGTGGCACGACTGACTACCTCTGCAATCTCATCTGCACCGACTTCTGTGATAAGCATACGAGGTTTTTCTGTATTTTGTTTTTCATTTTTTGCAGCTTCTTTAAGCTGCGTCTCTAATTTTGGTAGTTCACCGTATTGCAATTCAGATACTTTTTGCCAATCCCCTGCCCGTTTAGCTTCTTCCATTCTGAATTTTATCTGCTCAATTTTTTCTTTTAGGTCATGAGCGCCTCTTAAAATTATTTTTTCTGATTTCCATATTGATTCAAGATCATTAAATTCACGCTCATTATTCAATATTTCCTCTTCAATAGCAGCCATTCTCTTTTTTGAAGCTTCATCTTTTTCTTTGCGAACCGCCTCTCTCTCAATTTTTAATTGAATCAATCTCCTTTCAAGTTTATCTAAAGCTTCAGGTTTTGAATCAATCTCCATTTTTACTTTTGATGCAGCCTCATCGATTAAGTCAATGGCTTTATCTGGTAAAAATCGATCCGTAATATATCGATGTGATAATTCTGCTGCTGCAACAATTGCAGGGTCAGTTATTTCGACATTGTGATGTATTTCGTATTTCTCTTGCAAACCTCTTAAGATAGCAACAGTGTCCTCAACAGAAGGTTCGTTAACTAAAACTTTTTGAAAACGACGTTCTAAAGCTGCATCTTTTTCAACATACTGTCGATATTCATTTAGCGTAGTTGCTCCAACACAGTGAAGCTCCCCTCTTGCTAACGCAGGTTTAAGCATATTGCCAGCATCAATTGCCCCTTCAGCTTTTCCTGCGCCGACCATTGTGTGAATTTCATCAATAAATAAAATAATTTGGCCATCATGAGCTGAAATCTCTTTCAAAACGGCTTTTAATCTCTCCTCAAATTCGCCACGATACTTTGCCCCAGCTAGTAATGATGCCATATCAAGCGATAACACTTTTTTATTTTTTAAAGTTTCAGGGACCTCATTGTTTATAATACGCTGTGCCAGCCCCTCAACAATTGCTGTCTTTCCTACTCCTGGCTCTCCAATCAAAACAGGGTTATTTTTACTTCTTCTTTGAAGTACTTGAATGGTTCTTCGAATTTCATCATCCCGACCAATTACAGGATCAAGCTTACCTTGCCTCGCTCTTTCTGTTAAATCCAGGGTATATTTATTTAGTGCTTGGCGCTGACCATCAGCGCCTTGTGTATCAACGGATTCATTATTTCTGACAGATAAAATAGCCTGCTCAAGTGCTTCCTTGTTACAACCGGAATCCCGTAAGGCTTTACCACCGGCATTTTTATCATCAATTAATGCTAATAAAAACATTTCGGAAGCTATAAAAGAATCATTATGCTTAAGTGCATTTTTTTCCGTCACATTCAACAGATTATTTAAATCTCTAGAAACACTTATTTCACCATTTGCACTTGAAACCTTTGGTAAATTATCTATTGCTAACGTTAGACTATGTTTTAATCTATCAACATTAGACCCTGCTGCGCTTAAAATAGCTGCCGTATCATTTTGATCGTCATTAACAAGAGCAAGCAACAAATGAACTG
The DNA here is from genome assembly GCA_017858095.1 of Methylophilaceae bacterium. GTDB lineage: Bacteria > Pseudomonadota > Gammaproteobacteria > Burkholderiales > Methylophilaceae > BACL14. The sequence goes on from JAFMCB010000001.1 coordinate 138,779, forward strand.
ATTCAATAGAGGGGTTATCATGTTCATTAGCAAGCGTTTGTGCGCCAGCAAAAGCCTGTTGAAATTTAGTTGTTAATTTATCAAATCGCATTTATTTACTCCAAAAGAAGATATGAAATAAATGGGGGCGAAAGAAAATAAATCAAGTTTTATTTTATTAACTATATGATTTTATGTGGTTTTTTATCAAGAGAAATTATAATTGGTCGGAGCGGTGAGATTCGAACTCACGACCCCTTGCACCCCATGCAAGTACGCTACCAGGCTGCGCTACGCCCCGAAAATTATTTAAGAATTTTTAAAATATCATGCAACTGACTTTTAAAATTTGATAAGTTCTCTGTGACAATGGTTGCTGAGGTATTAGTATTTAATGGTAATTCAGCTTGAGCTTTCTGAATGGCTTCTTCAGAAGTTGCATCTTTAACAAATTTTCTATCAGACAGCTTTGCTTTAGCCCCCTGTATTGTAAAGCCTTCGAAGTAAAGAAGTTCTCTTATTTTCCTTATTAGCAAGATCTCTGCCTGCTGATAATATCGTCGATTACCCCGCCGTTTTGACGGTTGTAATTGAGGAAACTCTTGTTCCCAGTATCTCAAAACATGGGGTTTAAGGTCACATAAGGTACTTACCTCACCTATTGCAAAGTAGCGTTTGGTGGGTACGGGTGGTAAGACTTTTTTATGCTTGTTTTCCAGTTGTCTTCTCTTCTACACTAGTTTTTAATTTTTGACTTGAGTGAAAAGTGACAACACGACGGGCTTTGATTGGTATCTCTTCACCAGTCTTTGGATTTCTACCAGGACGCTCAGATTTAGTTCGGAGTTCAAAATTACCAAATCCAGAAAGCTTCACACTTTCACCACTTTCAAGCGCCATTCGAATTTCTTCAAAAAAGGCTTCGACCATTTCCTTTGCTTCACTCTTGTTAAGACCAACCTCATCAAACAAGACTTCGGCAAGTTCTGCTTTAGTTAATGTCATACGTAGTTTCCATATTAACGCAGTGTTGCACTAAAATTACTTTGAAGAATACTTAGCACTTGATCCACAATTCTCGTCACTTCATTTTCCTCAAGTGTTTTGTAAGTATCTTGCATAAGTATCAGAAATGCAATACTTTTTTTATTATTATCTATTCCTGATCCCTCATAAAGATCAAACGGATAAAAATCAATTAAGTTTCTTATATTTAGTGATTTAATGGTTGCAACAATATCACCCACAGCAATATTTTTATCTATTAGCACAGAGATGTCTCTTCTTACAGGGGTTAATTTACTGGGTAATTCTATGCGATTCATTGGATTTTCTAATATAGAATTCAGTTTAAATTCAAAGAGATATACTTTGTCATCCAAGCTATATTTTTGTTGCCATGCAGGATGAAGTTGGCCTAACCAGCCAACATGCTGATCCCTTTTTTTAATCTCAGCAGTTTGGCCCGGATGTAAACTAGCAGGTATACCAGAATCAGTTCTATTAAAATCTAATAAATTACTTGAGATAATCTCTATATCTCCTTTAATATTAAAGAAATTTATATATTTTTTTTCTGCAGTCCATTGTTCTGGTAAGTAGCTACCATAAAGTAAACCAGAGACCATAGTCTCTTCTATTATTTCTGTTTTATGCTTATGATATGTGGCGGCAATTTCAAAAATTCTAACCTGAGATTGGCCACGGTTAATATTATAAGTTAGCGTTTCTAGGTGGCTTCCCCATAACTTGGTTCGCATAACATTCATTTGTGATGCGATTGGATTGTTTAACTCAATTAAACTTTTATTTTCATGCAGCTCTTCTTCAACATCTTTGGCAATAAAACTATAGGTTACAACTTCGTTATATCCTAAATTTGAAAAACTTAATTTGATGTCGTTAAGGCTTTTATTAGTAATGCAATTTTTAATAATCGAGGCATTTGATTGCGGAGTGATGGCAGGAATATTGTTGTAACCGTATAACCTAATCACCTCTTCAATTAGATCTGCCTCAATAGTCAAATCAAAGCGGTATGACGGTATATTCACCTCATAATGCTCATCTTGTTTTAAAAAATCAAGATTTAACCGGCTTAAAATATCCTCTACCTCTTTAGTATTAATATCAATACCCAAAATATTATTTATTTTTTTAGTTCTTAAATGAATCTTTTTTCGCTGAGGAAGAGTATTTTGTATATCAACCGCATTAGAACACTCACCACCACAGAACTTGATAATCAAATTAGCAGCACGTTGCATTGCTTTCAATGTATTCTGATAATCCACTCCTCGTTCAAATCGATGTGAAGAATCAGTGCTTAAGCTAAAAGATCTTGCGCGGCCAGCTATTTCCTCGGGTGCAAAGAAAGCGCTTTCTAAGAAAACTTCTTTTGTATCTGTCGTTATTGCAGATGATTGTCCGCCCATGATACCTGCTAGTGCTAGTGGTCCTGAATTATCTGCTATAACTAATTCCGAACCATCAAAATCAATTTTTTGTTCATTTAACAGTAATAAGGATTCTTTTTTTTGAGCACGCCTTACTTTAATTTCGCCCTGCAACTTCTTTTGATCAAAAGCATGTAACGGCTGTCCTTGTTCAAGTAATACAAAATTAGTAATATCAACCACTGGATTTATAGATGCAATACCTGCGCTATCTAAGTATCCTATTAACCATTGGGGAAGTTTTATTTTGTTATTAATTTGATTGATTTGGATTCCACAATACCTAGGGCAAGCTTTATTTTCTTCTACCAAAACTTTTTGTGAGTTATTAAATTTTTGCGAAAGATCTATTATTTCAACATCATTCATCTTCACTTTAATTTGGGCTGAAATTTCTCTGGCGATGCCTATCATACTTAAACAATCACCACGATTTGGTGTTATTGAAAGGGTATAAATAGTGTCATTTAAAGATAGTGCTTCTTTAATTGATTGGCCAATTTTAGCACTTTGATGAAGCTCATGAAGTCCATCTAGTTCATCGTTTAAGCCAATTTCTTTGGCAGAACAAAGCATGCCAAAAGAATCCACACCTCTTAATTTGGCTTTTTTAATCTCAAAATCAGGCAATTTCGCACCAACAAGAGCACAGGGAACTTTAATCCCTTGTCGTGCATTGGGTGCGCCACAAACAATTTGTAAATTACTTTCTTGGCCCACATTAACTTCACAAACATTAAGCTTGTCCGCATTAGGATGCTTTTCAACTTTTACTATTTCCGCAACAACAATATTGTCAGATAATTCATTAAAGTTTTTAATATCATCGACCTCTAAACCAGCCATCGTTAATAGATTACTTAGGTCGAAATCGTTAAGCGATTTAGAAAAAAAAGTTTGCAGCCATTTTTTTGAAAATTGCATACCTTATTACCTGCTAAATTGTTTTAAGAAACGTAAATCATTATTAAAAAATGGTCGTAAATCATTAATACCAAATTTCAACATAGCTAATCTTTCAACACCTAAGCCAAACGCAAACCCTTGGAAATTGTCATGATCAATTTCAACCTGTTTTAAAACTTCAGGGTGAACCATGCCACAACCCCCAATTTCTAACCAACCGTCATTCCAGCTCATGTCGATTTCAGCAGAAGGCTCGGTAAAAGGAAAGAAGGATGGTCGAAATCGAATAATTAAACTCTCATCTTCAAAAAAGGATTGTAAAAAATCTTGTAATAACCCTTTAAGGTTGGCAAAACTCGCTTTTTCATCTATCCAAAGACCTTCTACCTGATGGAACATTGGTGAATGTGTAGCATCAGAATCTACTCGATAAACACGACCAGGTGAAATAATTTTTAGAGGGGGTTGGTGCGCTTTCATGTACCTAACTTGCACCGGTGAAGTGTGAGTTCTCAAAACATGCTTGCCGATGTAGAAGGTATCATGCATTGCTCTCGCAGGATGTGATTCAGGAATATTTAATGCGGTGAAATTATGGTAATCATCCTCAATCTCAGGTCCGGTGGCTACATCAAAACCAATCGATCGAAACAACATTTCAACTCTCTGAAGCGTTAACGAAATAGGATGAAGGGATCCTGCAGATTGTTTATTTCCAGGTAACGTAACGTCAATTAATTCACTTTCTAATTGAGATTGCATCGCTTGCGATTGAATTGCATTGCGACGAGCAGCTAAAAGAGCTTCAATTTCTTGTTTTATGCTATTGATTTCCGCGCCCACTTTTGGTTTTTCTTCTTTTGGAATTGAAGAAAGTGATCGCATAGCCTCAGTAATAGCTCCTGATTTTCCAATAAATTTTGCTTTGGCATGATCAAGATCAGGAAGCGATTGACACTGGGAAAATTCGCTTTTTGCCTGATTGATAAGGTCTTTTAGTTGATCCATATTTTTAAATAAGTGGTCAAAAGACCACTTATCTACGTATATTTAAGCCGTTGTCAGATTTGATTTAGCGATTTCAACAAACTTTTCAAAAGCTGGTTTATCAAATACAGCCAAATCCGCAAGTACTTTCCTATCCACTTCAACAGAAGCTTTTTTTAAACCACTCATAAATCGACTGTACGTCAGTCCACATTCCCTAGCACCCGCATTAATACGAGCGATCCACAATACTCTAAATTGACGTTTTCTTTGTCTACGATCTCGGTACGCATAAACAGCCGCTTTCATTACAGCCTGTTTTGCTACACGATAAACATTTTTTCTACGGCCTCTAAAACCCTTAGCAGCAGCCAGAACTTTTTTGTGTTTTGCTCTTGCGGTAACTCCGCGTTTTACTCTAGACATCTTCTTTCCCCTTTATTGTGTTGGCATCATCTGACGTACTCGCTTAATGTCAGTTGATGAAATAATTTCTGTACCACGAAGATTACGTTTTTGTTTTGTAGTCTTTTTGGTAAGGATATGACGAAGATGGGAGTGAGTTCGCTTAACAGCACCACTTCCGAGGAATTTGAAGCGTTTTTTTGCTCCACTTTTGGTTTTCATTTTGGGCATTTTTTTCTCCTTATTATTAAAAAGCGCATCGGCATGCCTTAAGCCTTATCGCTAGTGTAGAACCTTAAGTATCAGTATTTTCTATGCTATCTGTAGCCACTTCTTCTGTAACTTTAACTTTGACTTTTTTAGGGTTTTTATTTGGTGATAAAACCATAACCATTTGCCTACCTTCCATCTTTGGAAATTGTTCAACCACACCAAATTCTTCTAAATCTGCCTCAACCCTCTTTAAAAGGGCCATGCCAAGTTGTTGATGGGCAATTTCTCGACCTCTAAACCTTAGGGTAACTTTAGTTTTGTCACCATCATTTAAAAAACTGATCAAATTTCTTACTTTAATTTTATAGTCACCATCGTCTGTACCAGGTCGAAACTTTACTTCTTTAACTTTGACATTTTTTTGCTTCATTCGCGCTTCGTGCATTTTCTTACTTTGCGCATATTTAAACTTGCCATAGTCCATCAAACGGCAAACTGGTGGAACCGCTTTTGGTGCGATCTCAACCAAATCAGTCTCTAGTTCTTCGGCTTTTGCAAAGGCTTCGTTTAAGGAAACAATTCCAAGCGCTTCGCCTTCTATGCCTACTAATCGAATCTCAGGTGTTGTAATATCACTATTGATTCTGACGTCTTTATCTAGAGCTATAGTATTTATCCTCTTTAAAAATAATTAAACCGTGCAACTTTTAAGTTAAGACTTGTTTTTAATATCTTTTGATAAGTGTGTTAAAAACTCATCAATTGACATTGCTCCAAGGTCTTCACCTTTTTGAGTTCGCACGGCAACTTGTCTTGCATTCACTTCACGGTCACCTAAAACAATAATATAAGGTGTGCGCTGAATGCTATGTTCGCGTATTTTATAGGTAATCTTCTCATTTCTCAAGTCTGAGTCGCATCTAATGCCTTTTTTTCTAAATAAATCAACAAGTTCAAGGGTGTATTCTTTGTGGGCATCAGCAATATTGATAAAAACGACTTGAATTGGTGCCAACCAGACTGGCATCGATCCACCGTAATGTTCAATTAAAATACCTATAAATCGCTCCATTGAGCCAACAATGGCACGATGCAGCATAACTGGCACTTTACGAGAGTTATCTTCTGCAACATACTCTGCACCTAATCGAGACGGCAAATTAAAATCTAATTGAATAGTTCCGCATTGCCAAATACGATCCAAACTATCTTTTAAGATATATTCAATTTTAGGCCCATAAAATGCTCCCTCACCCTCTTGCACGACATAATCCAAACCCGTTTCTTTTAAAGCAAATTCAAGTGACTCCTCTGCCTTATCCCATACCTCATCCGAACCCACTCTTTTTTCTGGTCTCGTTGACAACATAATGCTAATATCAGTAAAACCAAAAGCATGGTAAACCTTAAAAAGCATCTCGTTAAATACCTTTACTTCCTGTTTAATCTGTTCCTCAGTACAAAAAATATGTGCATCATCTTGTGTAAAACCTCTAACACGCATCAATCCATGAAGTGCGCCTGAGGGTTCATTTCGGTGACAGGAACCAAACTCAGCTAATCTAAGTGGTAAATCTCTGTAACTATGTAAATTATTATTGAAAACTTGCACGTGGCCAGGACAATTCATGGGTTTCACTGCGTAGTCTCTGTTTTCAGAAGCAGTAGTAAACATATTTTCATGATAGTTTTCCCAATGTCCAGAGCTCTCCCATAGACTCTTATCAAGAACTGCTGGCGTTTTGATTTCTTGATAATCATAATCTTTAAACATCTGCCTCAAGAAATTTTCTATTTCAAGCCACAATGACCAGCCTTTGGGATGCCAAAATACCATACCGGGTGAGCTATCTTGCATATGAAACAAATTAAGTTGCTTACCAAGCTTACGATGATCTCTTTTTTCAGCTTCTTCAATCTTATGCAAATATTCGTTTAACTCTTCTTTAGAGGCCCAGGCAGTTCCATAAATACGCTGTAACATCTCATTATTGGAATCACCTCGCCAATATGCTCCCGCAACTTTCATTAATTTAAAAACTTTTAATTTCCCAGTTGAAGGAACATGAGGGCCTCGACACAAATCTGAAAAAGTACCTTGTGTGTAGACAGTTAAATCTTCATCATTGGGGATAGATTGAATTATTTCTGCTTTGTATTTTTCGCCTTGTTTTTTAAAAAAATTGATCGCATCAGATCTGCTCATAGTTGCTTTTATGACAGGAAGATCTTGCTTAACAATATCTAGCATTTTTTTTTCAATAACGACTAAATCTTCTGGTGTAAAAGATCGCTTGTAGGAAAAGTCATAATAAAATCCATTATCAATAACAGGGCCTATAGTCACTTGAGCATCTGGGAAAAGTTCTTTCACGGCATGAGCTAATAAATGGGCGGTTGAATGTCGAATAATATCCAAACCTTCAGCATTTTTCGACGTAATAATAGATAAATTAACGTCACGTTCAATAACAAAACTTAGGTCAACTAATGAGCCCTCTACTTTGCCGCCAATCGCAGCACGAGCTAGGCCTTCACCTATATCCAAAGCAATATCTGCAACAGAGATTGCATCTTTAAAAGATCTTACTGAACCATCAGGTAATGTTATATTTGGCATATTAAATTTAAAATTGATTGGTAGGCGCGATTGGACTCGAACCAACGACCCCCACCATGTCAAGGTGGTGCTCTAACCAGCTGAGCTACGCGCCTATACTTTTACCAACGCGGCATTTTATAACAGCCTCGCCTATCAATCAAACATTATGTCTTATTTGTTTCTAAGCGTTTTAACATCATGCCATATCCTGAAATATAATTTGGATATTTTAGTGTAAAAGGCAAATCTGAAATTAAAGCTGATTTTAATTTTTTTCCTTCAACGGCAAGGTTATCTTGTATGTCAATTTTACTGAGCCCGCATGCAACCCGAATCCAATTGAGAACATCATATAAAGTTGCTGGTTCATTATCTGTAAGTAAATATAAAGAAGCGATCGAATAATTATGTTTCAATTGATTGAGGAGAAAAATAAAAAAACGTACCACATCCTCCTCATTGATGCGATTTGTCCAACGATTCTTTAATGGCCATGACTCTGAATCTTTCGCCATTTTAATTAAATAATTTCTATTGTGGCCATAGATACCTGATAAACGAATTATTGTTGTGGGTATGCGAGAGAGATTAGCTAATTCCTCTCCTTCATAAAGTGATTGTCCCCCAAAATCAGCAGGTATAGGTTTATCAAATTCAGTTAGAGGCTTATTTATATTTTTTTGTCCGTATACTCGAGTACTGGATAAGAAAAAAATATGTTTAACTGATAGGCACTTTTCTGCTGCCTTAAGAGTATTTCTTAACCCATTTACATAAGCATTTTGGTAACTTTCAGGTGTTTGTTCATCTGCCGCAATTGAATATAAGACATAATCGGGATTCGTATTTTTCAAGATATTATCAAGATCATCCTCAAAAATATCTGCATTAATTACGTTAAAATGATTTTTTAAATCAAGAATATTTCTTTTAATGCCTATAACTTCAACGTTTTTATTTAGAGCCATTGCAATACCTTGTGCAACTTTTCCAAAACCAACAATTAATAATTTAGGTACTATTTCCAAATGACTTTATAAATAAAACCTGGGAAAGAAAAAACAATAAAAAGAAAAAAAGTAATTGTATAAAACTCCCAATCTTGATCGTGAACATTTCCAACAACTTGCTTTTCGACTCCGATTAAAAAAATACCCCAAATAAAATACATTACTAGTACTTCAAACAACATTAACGGTAATGTTTTATTTTCTTTGGGGAAAAAAAACAAAAAATTTGTAGTGAGCCAAGGAGTGTTTGCAAGTATCAGAGATAGGATAATTATTATAAATTCTGTCATACTTAAATACTCAAGCTTGCAGCCAAAGCAGCAATACTCATTAGAAGTTTGGGAGATAAACCAAGAACCAGTAAGCTGCCACTGTTAATAATTAACAATCCAAGCAACTCTTTTGATACTTTAATTTTCTTCGCTACTGTAGGTTTATCAAAATACATAAGTTTAATTATTCTTAAATAATAATACATTCCAACCAAAGCCATAATTACAGCAATTATTGAAGGCCAAATAATATTTACGTCAATTGCTGCCTGCAGGACAGAAAATTTTGCATAAAATCCAATCGTGGGTGGAATGCCTGCCATGCTTAACATTGTTAACATAGTAAGGAAAGCAACGGAAGGGTTGCGTTGGCTTAATCCCTTAAAATCATCAATTAATTCAAAATCTTTATCTTTATTCGATAAAATAATTATCGATCCAAAAGCAGCCAACGTCATTAATGCATAACAAGTCACGTAAAACAATGAAGCAGAAATGCCATTAACCGTCCCACTCATAAAACCAAAAAAGATAAAGCCAACATGAGAAATTGTTGAATAGGCTAACATTCTTTTAATGTTAGTTTGCGCAATTGCTGCGATATTACCAATAACCATTGATAAAATAGCCATTATTAATAACATCTGTTGCCAATCCGCTATTACAGACTCCATTCCTTGGAAAAGCAGGCGTATTAACAATGCCGCAGAGGCGAACTTTGGCACTGAACTAATCATCATGGTCATCGGAAGTGTGGCGCCTTGATAAATATCTGGTACCCACATTTGAAAAGGTACAGCACCAAATTTAAAAGCAATACCAACAACAATAAAGACCAAACCAAAAGCAAGTATTGAGGGTGAAATATCAATTTGATTAAGCCCGTCTGCAATAAGCCTTAAATCTAAAGAACCTGTTATTCCATAAATCATTGACATTCCATAAAGCAATAAACCTGATGCTAGCGCACCTAAGACAAAATACTTCATTGCAGCCTCTGTAGCTAATAAGTTATCCCTATTTATTGCAACAAGCGCATATAGACACAAAGATAATAATTCCAAACCCATATATATGATGAGTAGATTGTTTCCGGAAATCATGAGCATAATTCCCAAAAGCGCGAATAATGTTAATGAAAAATATTCGCCTGATAAAAGTGACTTTTTCTGCAAATAAGATTTTGCGTAGATAAAAACAATAGACGTAGATATTAAGCTTAAGAGCTTTAAAAAACTTGCCAAGGTATCGCTAACGTACATATCATTAAAGACATACTGGGTCGCTTCAAAGCTTTGACGTGCAATAACGATTGCAGTCAATAAAAGACTAAGTTGTGACAAAGCATAAATTATTTTTTTACTGCTATCCTTAATATACAAGTCGGTCAGTAAAATAAACATAGCTGAGACTGCAATGATAATTTCAGGCAAGATGACATTAAGCTGTGATGTAATGCTCATCATGATAGAGGTAACTTTGATCGATTCATAAATTGCACGAAATTATCTACGGTTACGTTAGTAATGTCAGTAATTAAAAAAGGAAATAAGCCAATAATTAAAACAAAAGAAGCTAATGTACCTAAGATGATTATTTGTTGTTTATTAATTTCTTTTAAATTCAAAACTGCTTTATTTGTAGCTTTGCCATAAAAAACTCGTTTCACCATCCACAATGAATATGCCGCCCCTAGAAGTAAAGTGAGTGCGGCAATAAAAGCTATCCAGAAACTTTCTTGGGCGGATGCCATAATAACCATAAACTCTCCGACAAAACCTGAAGTTCCTGGTAAGCCTGAATTTGCCATAGCAAAAAAAACGACTAACGCAGTGAATATAGGCATCTTATTAATTACACCACCGTAATCTTTAATTTGTCTGGAGTGCGTTTGGTCATAAAGTATTCCAACACAAATAAATAATGCAGCAGAAATAAACCCATGCGAAATCATTTGAACATAAGCCCCTTCTACGCCCATCGGAATTAATAGAAATATTCCAAGTGTGACAAAACCCATATGTGAAATCGAAGAGTAAGCAATTAATTTTTTCATATCTTGTTGAACCAATGCAATAACAGCGATATAGACAATAGCTATTAACGATAAAATTATAAGAACTGGTTGAAGAAAATTAGCTGCATCCGGAGCAATAGGAAAAGCAAAACGTAAAAAACTATAACCACCAAGTTTAAGCATGATTGCAGCGAGTATGACTGAACCTGCTGTTGGTGCCTCAACATGTGCATCAGGTAACCATGTATGAACTGGCCACATAGGTATTTTAACTGCGAATGCCATGAAGAAGGCTATAAAAATTAAAATCTGAACCGGCAAAGTCAGTGGTAAATGATAAAAGTCCAGCAGAGAAAAACTTCCCGCTTCAAAGAAAAGGTAAATAAATGCTACAAGCATTAAGAGTGAACCAAGAACTGTGTAAAGAAAGAATTTAATTGTTGCATAAATGCGGTTTGTGCCACCCCAAATACCAATAATTAAAAACATTGGAATCAGCATTGCTTCCCAAAAAATATAATATAGTATTGCATCGAGTGCTGAGAAAACCCCAATCATCAATCCAGACATCATCAAAAATGCGCCATGGAAATAATTTAGATTTTTTATTTCAGACTTTAATGTTAAAAATATTACAATCAAAGTCATAAAGCTTGTAAGCAAAATTAATGGGACGGAGAATCCATCTACACCCAAATGATAATTAATGCGATAAGGCAGGATCCAGTGATGAAATTCTTGGAACTGAAATAAAACACTCTCATAATTAAACTCCATAAGAATTGGAACGGTGATCAAAAAAGAGAGTAATCCACCGCTAATTGCTATAGCAGATAATATTTTCTTGGAAAAATAATTTGTAAAGCAAATTAATAAAATGCTAAAAAATATTGGCGTCCATATAGCTAAAGTAAGCGGCGCAACCATTATAATTTAATAAAAAATGTCATTAATAAAAATAAGCCAATAATCATAATAAAAGCGTAATGATAAATATATCCAGTTTGGAAATTTTTTAATTTATAAGCCATCCGATTGATAAAATACGCAGGACCATTAACAAGGTATCTATCGATCAAATTAATATCAATTTTTAACCATAAGAAACTTCCAAAATATCTCAACCATTTTGCTAGGTATTTTTCATTCAAATGATCGAAACCATAACCATGTTGCAATATCTCTCTTGCATAACGAGTCACTTTAGATTCAATATTTATGTTGATATATTTAGCATTAATCAGCCAAGCAACTAAAATTCCTAGCAACATTAAGAAAAAGGGTAATGTTAAAAAACCATGTAATCCCATTTTAAAGGGGTTATTAAAATGATCTTGGATGACAGAAAAATTAGTGTGTATTGCCTGATTAATAGTTATTGATGTAGAAAAAAAATCACCGATTAACAAAGTTTGAATACTAACGTAACCAATTATCACAGATGGTATTGCCAAAAGAATTAATGGTATGGTGACTACTCTTGAACTTTCAAATGGGATCTGACTAGAAGATAAACCATGGTGTGTATTTTTTAATTTTAATGTTTTCCATTTCTCTGTTCCATGAAAAACCATCAAATAGAGTCGTGTTGAATATAGTGCAGTAAAAAATACTCCGAAGACTAACATCCAGTAAGCGTAGTCAGAACCAAAGATTTGGCTATACTTTGTTGTTTCTATAATTATTTCTTTTGAGTAAAATCCAGAAAAGAAAGGTGTGCCAATTAATGCCAAAGAGCCCAATAGAAAAGTGATCCATGTAATAGGCATATATTTTTTTATATTTCCCATGTGCCTTATATCTTGATCATGATGCATGCCAATTATTACTGAACCTGCTGCTAAGAATAAAAGTGCTTTAAAAAAAGCATGGGTCATTAAATGAAAAATAGCCACTGAATATGCCGATACGCCCAGCGCAACAGTCATGTATCCTAATTGCGATAATGTTGAAAAGGCAATCACTCTTTTGATATCGTTTTGAATCACACCCATTATCCCCATTAATATCGCAGTTGTTGCACCAATAATTGTAATGAAGGAAAGAGCTGTTTCTGAAAGTTCGAATAAAGGAGAAAGTCTAGCAACCATAAAAATTCCTGCAGTAACCATAGTTGCGGCATGAATAAGTGCTGAAATAGGTGTTGGGCCCTCCATCGAATCTGGTAGCCATACATGCAAAGGGATTTGAGCTGATTTACCCATTGCGCCAATAAAAAGAAGGATGCAAATTAACGAAAAAAGTGAAACAGAAAAATCTCCAACAAGAAAAATTTCTTGACTCTCTAGGGCGGCTGCGCGACCAAAAACTGTTTGGTAATCCAAAGACCCAAACCAAAAAAGGATTAGTGCAACCCCTAATAGTAAACCAATATCCCCCACCCTATTTACCAAAAATGCTTTTAAGTTAGCATGTATCGCTGTTGGTTTTTGGTACCAAAACCCAATAAGAAGATATGAAACAAGTCCAACTCCTTCCCAACCAAAAAATAATTGTAGGAAATTATTACTCATTACAAGCATTAACATGGCAAAAGTAAATAAAGAGATATAACTAAAAAAACGACTGAATCCTGGGTCATCCCTCATATAACCGATGGTATAGATATGTACCATCAGAGAAACAAATGTCACCACAACCATCATTAATGCAGTTAAATTGTCAATCATAAAACCAATCTCAAAGGTATAACTGCCTGTTGATAACCATTGGTAGAGAGTAAACTCTCCAGAGAATCCATGACTAGTAATATATAGAGTATATATAGCTACGAAAAATGCTAATCCAACACTCGCAGTAGTTAAGCCATAACTAAATACTTTTGAAAATTTATTGCCAAACAAACCGACTAAAATAGATGCTAGAAGTGGAGCAAAGGGGGCTATAGAAAAAATATGAATTAATTGCACTTTATCCCTTTAATCTATTTAAGTCATCAACATTAATTGACTGATTATTTCGAAATACAACAATAATAATTGCCAAACCAATCGCAGATTCTGCGGCAGCGACAGTTAAAATAAAGAATACAAAAACTTGCCCCGCTAAATCACCCAAGTAATGACTAAAAGCAATAAAATTAATATTTACAGCAAGAAGCATAAGTTCTATGGCCATTAATAAGGTGATGATATTTTTTCGATTCAAAAATATTCCCACAACACCAATCAAAAAAAGAAGTGCGGCTAAAATTAAAAAATGCGTTAATGTAATCATCTTTTTTTACGTCTAATGGGATCTTGAGACTTCATTTTTACCATCTTAATTCTTTGATTTCTTTGGACTTTTATTTGATCAGCAGGATTTATGCCTTTGTGTGTTTTCATTCCTCTCAGGGTTAATAGAATGGCTGCAACAATGGCTACCAGAAGAATAATGGAGGCAATTTCAAAAGGGAACACGTAATCGGTATAAAGAACTTGGCCAAGGGCCTCGGTATTACTAATACCCACAGAGTCTTTTGGGGTCATATCTTTAAAATAACTGTGATTTAGAACTAGAATCATTTCAATCAGCATGATAACAGCGACAATCGATGCCACCGGCATGTAATCCCAAAACCCTTCTTTTAAACGATCAATATTTATATCAAGCATCATGACGACAAAAAGAAAGAGCACCATTACCGCCCCCACATATACAAGAACCAGTGCAATGGCTAAAAATTCTGCTTTTAATAATAGCCAAATTCCTCCAGCACTAAAAAATGATAAAACCAAAAAAAGTGCAGATAAAACTGGATTGCGTGAAGTGATTACTTTTAAGGCAGAAAAGATTAGGATAAGTGAAAAAAAATAAAAAAGGACTTCCATTATCGGTACTTGGCCTCCTCTGCTCTATCAGCTTGTATCATTTTTTCATATTTATCACCAACCTTAAGTAGCATTTCTTTGTTATAAAGAAGGTCGCCTCTTTCCTCGCCGTGATAATCTAGAATTCTAGTTTCCACAATGGAGTCAACAGGACAAGATTCTTCACAAAACCCACAAAAGATGCATTTTGTTAGATCAATATCATACCTTGTGGTGCGACGAGTATTATCCTCTCGCATCTCAGATTCGATAGTGATAGCCATAGCTGGACACACCGCTTCACATAATTTACAAGCTATACATCGCTCTTCACCATTCGGGTATCTTCGTAATGCATGCAATCCTCTAAAACGGGCAGATTGTGGTGTTTTTTCTTCGGGATACTGAATTGTTATTTTTCTAGAAAAGAAATATCTGCCCGTTAAACTTAAGCCGATGAGAAGCTCATACAGCGAGAGTCCTTTGATTAAACTTATGATTTGTTTTTTGATATTCATTTAATGAAACATATCCTTTAGTGGTGTCTGCATCATCAGGCCAATAAAAATTATCCAAATTAAGGTAATTGGAATAAATACTTTCCAGCCAAGCCTCATGATTTGATCATAACGGTACCTTGGAAAAGTTGCTCTAAACCATAAAAAGAAAAATAGGCAGAAGCCGACTTTTAAAAAAAGCCATAATATTCCATCAGGTATAAAGCTTACAGGAGATAACCAACCACCTAAAAACATCAATGCCGCTAACATGGAAACTAAAATCATATTTGCATATTCTGCAAGAAAAAAAACAGCGAAAGCCATGCCTGAATATTCAACATGAAAACCAGCAACTATTTCTGATTCACCCTCAGCAACATCAAAAGGTGCTCTATTGGTTTCTGCGACAGCGCTAATGAAATAAATAATAAATAAGGGAAAAAGTGGCCAAATATACCATTGCAACAAACCACCTTGTTGTCCATTAACTATATCGCCGAGATTCAAACTATTTGCACACATGAGAACGCCCACTAAAGTAAAACCCATGGCAATCTCATAAGAAACTATTTGTGCTGCAGAGCGTAAACTTCCTAAAAATGCATACTTTGAATTTGAAGCCCATCCAGCAATGATAACGCCATAGACGGCTATTGACGTCATAGCCAATACATACAAAAGTCCAGCATTTATATCAGCTAAAACCAATTCTGCATTAAAGGGAATGACAGCCCACGCAGCAAAAGCTGGGGCTATTGTTAAAATTGGTGCTATAAAAAATAAGGTTTTATTTGATTTATTTGGAGTAATTATTTCTTTGAACATTAACTTTAATGCATCTGCAATTGGCTGTAGAAGTCCATGAAAACCAACACGGTTGGGCCCAATCCTTCCTTGCATGTAACCAATAACTTTTCTTTCAAAAAAAGTTAAATAAGCAACTGAAATCATTAGAGGAATGACTATCAATAGAATTTTCAGCAAAATCCAAAAAGATTCAGCAATAATATCTAACCAAGGAGTAGTCATAATCTTATAGCACTTCCTGCCTTATATTTATTAGTGGCTTATTTTTTTTGGAATGCAAAGAAATCGCTCTTCTAACAATCATGTCAGACTGTTCTGGTAAAATTGGATGGATTTCATTGCGACCATCTTTTTTTAATGGTTTTTCTTTGTTGTTAAATTTTTTTGCTGCTAGCGGTGGGTATGCCAGACGTTTTTTGGGATGAATTACTTTACATAAAACCTGTTCAGATGAATCGTAATCAAAATCATCCAAATCAAGATAATTTCCTAAAACACGTAAAATTTTCCATGCCGGCCTTGATTGGCCCTTCGGCGATGTAATTGCCTTAATGCTTTGTAATTTTCTAGCAATATTTATATACGAGCCTGAAGATTCGGTATAAATAGCCATTGGCAATAAACAGTCAAAATCATCAAAGGCGTCTCCAGAATATGGCGTAATTGCTACTTTAAAATTTATTTTTTGTATCAAATCTGTAAGATTTATATTTGCCCGGATATCATATTTTGGTTCAATATTTAAAGTAATTAATGAGGATATTTTCTTTGCCATCATATCTTTTGTACTTTTCAACTCTTGTTTATGAGCAATCAAGTCTAATCCAACCCCATTAGGGTAATTTGAGAGGGATCCAAACAAACCCGATACACTCTCTGCTAAACAATTGGCCAGAAACACCAAATCGCTAGCATCGTTCGCTTCTAAAGCATTTTGGCCAAGAAAAATCGCTTTCTTATTTTTTCCTTTTACAAACTGTTTCATCCATTGCAATGTATCAGCATTTAGTTTTTGTTTTTTGATAAAGGCCAATATATCTTGGTTGATTATTTTTTTCGGTTCAATTTCATAAACTGCTCTTAACATCTGAATCAATTGCGTTCTGTACTCTTGTGATTTACAAATAATTTTCTTCTCAAGAGGAATTAATAAATCATGCTCAAGTGCATTTATAAAAATTAATTTTCCACCCTGGTGAACCATTTTTCTGAAACGATGGGTCAGTAAAGGTTGGTCGAAACGCATATTTGAGCCTAAGATAATTACTTGATCAAGAGTTTCAATCTCGCTAATTTCACAACCAAGCCAGGTTCCAGAAAAATCGAAATTTTTTTGTGTAATTCGATAATCAACATTTTGCGTACCAATCTTGTCAGCAATTTTATGAATCAAATAAGATTCCTCAATTGAGCTTTGTGGGGAATGAAGGAACGCAACAGAATCTTGACCTTCATGCGCAATAGATCTATTAATATTTTTAGCTATAAATAAAAGTGCTTCTTCCCAATCAACTTTCAACCATTTTTTATTTTTCTTAATCATAGGCTCAAGAAGTCTATCGTTATGATAAAAACCTTCATAAGAAAAACGATCGCGATCAGATATCCAGCATTCATTAATTGCATCATTCTCTTTTGGAAGGGTTCTCATAACTCGGTCGTCTTTGATATGCATTTCTAAATTTGAACCAAGACTATCGTGTATAGAAATTGTTGGTCGCCTTACCAATTCCCAAGTTCGAGCTTTATATCGAAAAGGTTTTGAGGTCAGTGCGCCGACAGGGCATAAATCTATTATATTTCCGGATAATTCGGACTCCACTGATTTATCGACATAAGCTGAAATTTCTGCATGCTCACCCCGACCAACAAGCCCTAATTCTTGCACTCCCCCAATTTCTTTTAAAAATCTAACACAACGGGTGCACTGGATACATCGTGTTAGATCTGTTGAAATAAGTGGGCCAATATTTTTGTTCACTACAACACGCTTTTCCTCGGCATAACGGGATTCACTTGCTCCATATGCTACCGCGGTATCTTGTAATTCACATTCGCCTCCTTGATCACAAATTGGGCAATCAAGCGGATGATTAATCAACAAAAATTCCATTACACTTTGCTGTGCTTCTTTAGTAAATTTAGTTTTAGTTGAAACCTCCATTCCATCCATCACCTGAGTTGCGCATGCAGGAAGAGGTTTTCCAATATTTTTGACTTGAACGAGACACATTCTGCAATTTGCAGCAACAGTAAGTTTTTTGTGATAACAAAATCTTGGGATATCTATGCCGACCTCATCAGCAACCTCAATAATAGTTTTTTTCGATTGGACTTCAATCGATTTGCCATCAATTTTCAATTTAATCATTTAAGCTCTCAATCATTGATTTTCCATGGCGAATAAAATATTCAAATTCAACTTCAAAATGTTTAATAAAACTAAGCACTGGAACTGCAGCTGCATCTCCGAGGGCACATATTGTTCTTCCTGAAATTTTTTGACTAACATCTTTTAATAAATTTAAGTCATCCAATCGACCTTGGCCATCAACAATGCGTTTAACGATTCGATAAACCCATCCTGTACCTTCGCGACATGGGGTGCATTGACCACATGATTCCTCATAGAAAAAGTAAGATAAGCGTTTAAGTGTATTGACCATACAAGTTGTCTCATCCATCACAATCATTGATCCAGCACCTAAACTACTTCCAATTTTACTCAAACCATCATAATCCATAGTGGCCTGCATGATTGTATGTGCAGGAACCAAAGCAGTGGATGGCCCGCCAGGTATAACGGCTTTTAATTTATGTCCTTTCCATACACCACCAGCAAGATCCAATAATTCCGAAAATGGCATACCCATTTGAATTTCATAATTTCCAGGATTAGAAATATGTCCAGAAACTGAAAATATTTTAGTGCCACCAGAATTAGCAACACCTAAATCATTAAATGCTTGACCACCGTGTCTAATAATCCATGGGATAGATGCAAATGTTTCTGTATTGTTTACGCAAGTTGGTTTTCCATAAATACCATAAGTTGCAGGGAAGGGAGGTTTGAATCTTGGCTGCCCTTTCTTACCCTCGATTGATTCAATTAAGGCAGTTTCCTCGCCACATATATAAGCCCCATATCCATGGACAGCATGAAGTTCAAATGAAAAATCTGAATTAAGAATATTTTTACCTAATAAACCCGCTTGCCTTGCTTGGTTTAAAGCTTCGCCAAAAGATAAATACTCATTCCAAATTTCTCCATGGATGTAATTAAAACCGACAGTTGCGTCCATTATGTACGCACCAATAATCATACCTTCGATAATCTGATGTGGGTTGTATCGAATAATATCTCTATCTTTAAATGTTCCAGGCTCACCTTCATCACTATTGCAAACAAGGTATTTTTCACCCTTTGCATTTTTTGGCATAAATGACCATTTTAATCCAGTCGGAAAACCCGCACCTCCCCTACCCCTTAATCCAGATAGTTTTATTTCTTCTAGTAAGTCGGATGGTGAAATTTTATCAGTGAGAATTTTTTTTAGCGCCTCATATCCACCAATACTAATATAAGTTTTTATGCTCGCGGGATGATTTAAATCTTTTGTGGCCAAGCACAGTGGGAAAAGTTTTTTTTGAACAGGTGCATTAATGATTTCATCAGGCATTATTTTAGCTCCTTAATGATCACATCAAATTTTTCTGGTGAAATTTTTTCATACATTTTTTCGTTATTAATCACCATCATTGGGGCAGCATCACAGTTACCCATACATTCGCTCTCTTTAAGGCAGAATTTTTCATCTTTAGTTAGCTCATTAAAATCTATTTTTAATCGCTGTTTAATATGATTAACCAAAGAATCAACGCCTCTTAACATGCATGAGATATTAGTACAAACAGAGATTTTATATTTTCCTGTTGGTTTTAAATCATACATATTATAAAAAGTAGCCACTTCCATCACTGCAATTTCAGGGATCTCAAGATAATCAGCAACATCAGAGAGGTCTTTATTTGATAACCAACCATGTTCTGCTTGCACAAATTGCAATGCTGCCATTACAGCCGATTTTTTTTGGTTTTTAGGATATTTTAGAAGCTCGTTATCAATTTTTTTGGTAATTTTTTTAGGAAGTTTACTCAACGATCTATCTCCCCAAAAACAATATCTTGAGTTCCAATAATGGCAACCAAATCTGACAGCATATGGCCCTGTGTCATTTCATTTAATGCTGCTAAATGCGGAAAGCCCGGTGCTCTAATTTTTAAACGGTAAGGCTTATTCGCCCCATCCGAAATGATATAAGTTCCAAATTCACCTTTAGGATGTTCTACAGCGGCATAAGCCTCTCCCTTGGGTAAATGAAAACCTTCAGTAAAAAGTTTGAAATGATGGATCATGGCTTCCATGTCCTCCTTCATATCTTCTCGTTTGGGTGGTGCCACTTTTGTATCTTTTGTAATAACCTCCCCTGGATTTTTTCTAAGCCAATCTATACATTGACGAATAATTTTATTAGACTCTCGCATCTCTTCAATACGGACTAAATACCGGTCATAACAGTCACCCTCTTTGCCAATCGGTATATCAAAATCAAGAAGATGATAAACCTCATAAGGCTGTTTCTTTCTTAAATCCCATTCAACCCCTGACCCCCTCAGCATGGGTCCAGTCATACCTAAAGCAATTGCACGTTCGGGATCAACAACACCAATACCGACAGTTCTTTGTTTCCATATACGGTTATCAGTTAACAATGTTTCATATTCGTCCACATAGTTTGGGAAACGCTTTGTAAAGTCTTCAATAAAATCTAACAGGGACCCTTGTCGATTTGCATTTAATTTTTCTACTTCTTTTTTAGATCTGTTTTTTGTTAATTCATAACGGGGCATTGTGTCAGGAAGATCACGATAAACGCCACCTGGGCGATAATAAGCGGCATGCATTCTTGCTCCTGAAACCGCTTCATAACAATCAAATAGATCTTCACGTTCCCTGAAAGCATAAAGAAATACAGTCATAGCCCCGACATCTAATGCATGCGCACCAAGCCACAATAAGTGATTTAAAATACGCGTAATTTCATCAAACATCACCCTAATATATTGTGCGCGTATTGGTACCTCAAGATTAAGAAATTTTTCAATAGTCATGATAAAAGCATGCTCATTCATCATCATTGATACGTAATCTAATCGATCCATATAAGGTATTGATTGCAGATAAGTTCTATTTTCTGCTAATTTTTCTGTAGCTCGATGAAGTAAGCCAATGTGTGGATCAGCTCTGCGAATTACCTCTCCATCCATTTCAAGAACCAATCTAAGAACACCGTGTGCTGCTGGATGCTGAGGCCCAAAATTCATTGTGTAGTTTTTAATCTCAGCCATTGTGAAAACCCTCATCTCGAATAATTCGGGGCACATTATTTCTTTGTTCTATTGAAACAGGTTCATAAATCACTCTTTTTTGGCTTGGATCATAACGCATCTCTACCTTACCAATCATTGGAAAGTCTTTTCTAAATGGGTGTCCTATAAATCCATAATCTGTCAAAATTCTCCTCAAATCTGGATGATTTAAAAACATAATTCCAAGAAGATCAAAAGCTTCTCTCTCATACCAATCTGCAACAGGCCATAATGAAATTACGGTTGGTAAAATGGGAAATTCGTTATTTTCAAGAAAAACTTTGACGCGGATTCGCTGATTATTTTTAAGCGATAAAAGATGGTAAACAACTGCAAAACGTCTCTCGTTTACCTGCTCTTCAGGAAACTCAAGATAATCAACGCCACATAGATCAATAAGCTGCTTAAAATGAAATTCTGGTTTATCTTTAAGAATTTTTAAAACATCAATTGTCTCGTCAGCTTTTATGGTGATTGTCACTTCATCAAAACGCAAACAACTTCTTACTATTTTCTTAGCCAAACTTTTCTTAACATTTTCTAACAATAATTTAGCTTTGGTTTTCATCGCGCTATGGTATGAGTTTTTTTAATTTTCTTCTGTAGCTGAATCAATCCATACATCAATGCCTCAGCAGTTGGGGGGCAACCTGGCACATAAATATCAACCGGAATAATTCTGTCACAACCTCTGACAACGGAATATGAATAATGGTAATACCCGCCACCATTAGCACAAGATCCCATTGAAATTACCCATTTCGGATCCGGCATTTGATCATAAACTTTTCTCAAAGCAGGGGCCATTTTATTGACAAGGGTTCCTGCCACAATCATGACATCCGATTGCCTGGGACTGGCCCGAAAAACAACACCAAAGCGATCCAGATCATATCTTGATGCTCCTGCATGCATCATTTCAACTGCGCAACAAGCAAGACCAAATGTCATTGGCCAAAGAGAACCTGTTCTTGTGTAGTTAATTAATGTATCTAGATTGGTGGTTACATAACCTTTCTCTAAAATTCCTTCAATGCCCACAAATTACTCCCAATCTAATGCCCCTTTTTTCCACTCATAGATAAATCCAACAACCAGAATTGCTAAAAAAACTAACATCGAAATAAAACCAAACATGCCGATTTGATCAATTACTACTGCCCATGGAAATAAAAAGGTAATTTCAAGATCGAAAATGATAAATAGAATTGCCACTAGATAATAACGCACGTCAAATTTCATTCGAGCATCCTCAAATGCCTCAAAACCACATTCATAAGGAGAATTTTTTGCTGCGTTTGGTTTACTAGGGCTTAGTATAGAGCCTAGAATTATCGGACCGAGGCCAATAGCTAGTCCCACAAAGATGAAAAGCAAAATTGGAAAGTAATTTTCCAGCACAACCGTCCCTCAAAAAAATAATTATTTTGGTGCCGTCGGCGAGACTCGAACTCGCACGACTTTCGTCACTACCCCCTCAAGATAGCGTGTCTACCAATTCCACCACGACGGCTAAAAACTAAAAGCCAAATTTAGTCTGGAATATCATCGACACCAGTAATCTCATCTGACTCTGGTGAATCAATAATAGTTTCCACAGTTTCTTTTTCTTGAGGTAAATTTGCAACAGCAGACGAACCATGTTTTTTACTGGCAATGATTGCTAAAGCAATACTTGTACAAAAAAATACTGTGACACAGATTGATGTCAGTCGACTCAGAAAATTGGAGGATCCTTGAACGCCAAAAATACTGCCAGAATTTCCTCCACCAAAAGCAGCTCCAGCATCAGCCCCTTTACCATGTTGAACCAACACTAAACCTATTACACCCAAA
The DNA here is from genome assembly GCA_017858095.1 of Methylophilaceae bacterium. Taxonomy (GTDB): domain Bacteria; phylum Pseudomonadota; class Gammaproteobacteria; order Burkholderiales; family Methylophilaceae; genus BACL14. The sequence goes on from JAFMCB010000001.1 coordinate 161,990, forward strand.
CATGCTAAAACATGAATGATTACAATTAAACCTTCCATAATTCCTCTTCAAAAAACTATAATGAATTAACAATCTGACAAATTTTTATAAATTCTTCTGCATTTAGCGAGCCTCGACCAATCAATGCCCCGTCAACACTTTCTAAACCGCATAATTGTAACGCATTTTTACTATTTACGCTTCCACCATAAATAATTTTAAGGTCATCAATACTATTGTTTTTATCTTCATGAATTAAGTTTCTAATGAAGTTGCACATATGATCGGCTTGCTCAGGTGAGGCTGCCAAATCAGAACCAATAGCCCATATAGGTTCATACGCAATAATTGAATTTTTAAATACATTGGTTCCGTATTTTTTGCGAATAGTTTCAATTTGATTTGCTACAACCCGCTCCATTATTCCAGCTTCTCTCTCAATCAAAGTTTCCCCAACACATAATAAGGGTGTCATTGATTTGCTTTTAACAATACTAAATTTGGTTGCTATATTTTCATCTGACTCACAATAAGCAGTACTTCTCTCTGAATGGCCAACAATGGCATACTTTGAATTAAAATCAGTAAGCATGGCAACACTTACCTCCCCAGTGAATGGTCCTTTTTCATCCTTCGCAACATTTTGGCTGCCCCAAGAAATATTACTATCTTGAAAGATCATTTGGGCTTGAAATAAATAGGGGTAAGAAACACAAATTCCAATATCAATTGTATTTACATCCTTTAATGCAATTTTTATTTGATTGAAATGCTTTTCATTAAAATCTAATGAGCCATTCATTTTTAAATTACCTACAACTACTTTTTTGCTAACTTTATTCATTGATTATTTGTCTTAAAATTAATTGGATTTCTTCTTTACCACTATAGCGATTGATATCAATCTCATAAATAGTCTCTATTTTATCAGCTAGTGATTGTTCATGATTAAAATAGATTGCAGAGAATTTTTTTTCTTTATATTTCAATGTACATTTAACATGTTTGCCACCAATGATTTTTTGATCGAGGACTTGGAAAGAATCTTTAAAAATTGGTGCTGGAAAACCTTGCCCCCAAATTTCACCATTAATTAAGTTAATGCCATCAATATTAATATCATCAAGAATTGAATGGTCAATTTCAAACTCAATACTTAAATCATTGGCGTTAAGTAAATCACTTGCAACACTTTCAAATTCAGTTTCAAATAAAGAAAAATCATTCTCTAAAATAGTTAAGCCAGCTGCCATTGCATGGCCACCAAAACTCATAATTAAATTTGGATTTTTTTTTGAAACTAAATCAATTGCATCTCGTAAATGAAAATTGCTTATAGACCGCCCAGAACCTTTTAAACGCCCTTCTTCATCTTTCGCAAAAATAATTGTAGGACGATAAAATTTCTCCTTTATCCTAGAGGCAAGAATACCTATAATTCCTTGATGCCAGCTTGCGTCATACAAAGCTATTGCTTTTTTATTTTCCAGTGACCCTAGAATATCCTTTGATAATGCACTATCTTTCATTTCATTTTCAATTTGGCGTCTTTCGGTATTTAAACTTAATAAGCGTCTGGCATGATGCAGCGCTTCATCAAAAGTTTTTGCAAGTAAACATTTAATACCCAAGCTCATATCATCAAGTCTTCCTGCGGCATTTAATTTAGGTGCAATCACAAATGATAGGTCTGAAGTTTTCAGATTTTGAAGGCGACGGTTGCTGAGTTGCGAAATTGCTCTTATTCCAAAATTTCCCTCACCTGAACGAATAATATGCATACCAAACTGAACTAATAAGCGATTATTAAAATCTAGCTTTACCAGGTCAGCGATTGTTCCTAGGCAAACTATATCAAGTAAATCAGATAATCTTGGCTCTTCATTTTTATTTAACAGTTTTCTTTTTTTTGCCTGAGATTTAATAGCAATAAGAAGATAAAAAATCACCCCCACTCCGCATAAATTTTTGCTTGGAAAATTACAAGATTTTTGGTTTGGATTAATAATAAAATTCGCATTGGGTAAAGCATCGCCTGGTAAATGATGATCTGTAATAACGACATCGACTCCATGAGCTTTTGCTTTTTCAACACCTTCTATACTTGCAATCCCATTATCAACTGTAATAATTAAATCTGGTTTTTTTTCTAGCGCTTTTTCTACAATTGATACGGATAAACCATAACCATCCTCAAAACGATTAGGCACAAGAAAATCAACATTTGCTCCAAATTTTTCTAAGCCTTTAATTGCACAAGCAGATGCGGTGGCGCCATCTGCATCATAATCACCAATAATGAGTATATTTTTTTTTGCCAAAATCATATCCAAAATAAAATTCGCGGCCGATTCTGCAAAACTTAACTCACAGTATGGAATTAATTTTTCCAACTTATAATCAATATCATTGCTCGAATCAATAGCTCTTGCGCTAAGAATTGATGCGAGAGTTTTATGAATATCAAATTCAATTAATTGTTTTTCAAGAATAATATTTTTTTTTCTTAATTTAGTTGTTACCAACGAACTCATCAAATATCCTCTTGTGACGATTAATTTTTAAAAATGAAAACCAGTCAGGTTTTGCAATCAATAGATAATCACCTAAAATTATTTTTAGCTGTAAGTTTTTAATTTTTTTTCTTGAAATAAATTTTTCAATAAAAGTAATTAATATTTTTTGATCGACTTTATTCGTTCTTAAGTCAAAGTAAATATCAGCATTCATGATGCTTTCATCTGAATGATTGTTATCAAAAACAATTAACTTAAGTGAAGAATCTATAAGGTACATCTGATTTATTAAATAAGAATTTGATAATATTTTTTTATTTGAATGAATTTTAATATTCTCAGGAAATTGGCCCCCACCAGAAAACCAGATAGTATTAATTGGAAATAATTTTTGTTGCTGTCTTATGCGATTAATATCAGCGTTGTAAAGACACATTTGTATTTCGTTAATTAATCGATGCCAAAACATAGCGTCTTTACCATACGGTAAAAAATTTTTGTCAGGAATTGAATTTAATTGTTCTGGAAAAAAACTTCCTACAGCTGTATGAGAGTTTGCCTTTAGTAAAATAAATTTATCTTTTATTATGAAATTAATTGAATCGCTCGAAAAATTTTTATTCAATAAATTGCATAAGTCCAATAAAGTATTTGAATCTAGTTGATTATCAAAATTTTTTTCAAAACGATAAAAATCTCTCTGTAAAGAAAAAAAGCAAGGTGAGGCTTTAAAGAAAAAACTTTTATCTGGATTTAATTTTTCAAAAGCCAAAATTGAAGCAATAGGTAAATCATTAGTTTCTATATTTAAAAGATTTTTAGCTATTATTTCTTCAAATGTAGAAATTTTTTTTTCGATATTTGACTTATGTAAAAATTGCTCTAAGAGGGTAGAGTTTATAGGTTCGTCAATTGCAAGATGAATGGTGTTCAAATTAGATATATATAATTAATAAAGCAAAATAAAGAAGAGCGAATGCGGCTATTAGAACAAAAACTAATTTAAGTGTTTTGTGAATTTCCTTAAGAATATTTTTAACTTCATTAATGTCATTTTCTTGCATAATTAAATTATACGCAAAACTATATGATTTGTAGGTGGGAATAATGTTTTGTTTAGTATTGCTCTATTGATGGTATTTTGAAACTTGAAGATTAAGAATCTTAGTGCCTACTAAATTAAGATTGATAATATAGTAACTATTCTTAAATATACTTAGCAAAATTTCTTCCTACATTTGGCTTTTTACGAAGCATTTAAAGCTTCCTTGAATTATTTCTCTTTCATTCTCATCTTTAATTATACGATCAAATGTAACATTTAATAATTCAAAGCGTGTTCCACAAACTTCTTTAACTTTATTTGTAAATAACAATTTCAAGTCTTTTTTACTAGATGAGGATTTTCCCTCAATTGATAAGGAATAGCTATCTGAACCTTGAAATAATAATTTTATATGGAAGTCATTGATCTCATTCGTCCAACCTGGTGATATTGATAAAATAAAAATATATAAAAAATTTTTCATTTACTCTTTATTAGTATGGGATATAAATACATGGTGCCCGGGGCCGGAATCGAACCGGCACGACCGTTAAAAGTCGAGAGATTTTAAGTCTCTTGTGTCTACCAATTTCACCACCCGGGCATAACTCTATTTTATCATCACTAAATTCATAGTGATGAAAAAATGGAGGCGCGTGCCGGAATCGAACCGGCGTCTACGGCTTTGCAGGCCGCTGCATAACCACTTTGCTAACGCGCCAACTTCTTAAACTAAAAAGGGGGAGTAAATCGACTCCCCCTTTTTTTAAATTTGGAGCGGGAAACGAGGTTCGAACTCGCGACCTATACCTTGGCAAGGTATCGCTCTACCAGCTGAGCTATTCCCGCATTGCGAAGGCAGTATTTTAGCGTTTTTTGGCTATGTGTCAATCATACAATTTTCATTGTTTTTCATCTTTTAAAGATTGAATAGCCTTATTCAAATAAAATATCATGGAAACAATTGTAAGTATGGCTGCTATGTTTATAAGCCATGAGCCAATTATGTATATTGGTATAAAACTAATATTATGTGCAAACAGTAAACATGGAATTGCAATCATTTGAAAAACGGTTTTTAATTTGCCAATAAAAGCAACCGCTACACCACTTGACTTTCCAATAGTTGCCATCCATTCACGAAGTGAACTTACCACAAATTCTCGTCCTATTATAATTATTCCAATCAGAGCGCTAATTCGATCTAATTCAACTAATAATATTAAAGCAGTTATAACAATAAACTTATCTGCTACTGGGTCAATAAAAGCACCGAATTTTGAAGTCTGATTTAGGCGGCGTGCTAAATAACCATCGAGCCAATCTGACAATGCTGCAAGAATAAAAATTGCCGTAGCTATAAAATCTTTTTCGTAGAGTGATAAATATGAATTTGGTAAAAAATAGATCGCAACTAGGCAAGGTACCAGAAGGATTCTAAAAAATGATATTAGATTAGGTATATTGTAAGTTGCCATAGATGATCATTTTAATGGAAAAAGTCATATATTTTTTCTGCAAGTTGATTATTTATACCTTCAACTAAAACTAACTCTTCAGTAGGCGCATTTTTAACCCCATCAAGACCACCAAAATAAACCAATAAATTTTTTCTTTTTTTTGCACCAATACCCTCAATATTTTCAAGACTTGATGCTAATCCAGCTTTGGCTCTTTTTGCTCGATGTCCTGTTATTGCAAAACGATGTGCTTCATCACGTATTTTTTGTAATAGATGAAATCCAATATGGGTTGGGTCTGTTTCTTGCACAATATTACCATCAGATAAAATCAATTTTTCTTGGCCAACTTTACGTGATGGGCCTTTTGAAACTCCAACCAAAAAAATATTAGGAACATCTAGTTCAACCATAATTTTTTTAGCAACATTTACTTGGCCCAAACCCCCATCAATTAAAACTAAATCAGGTTTTTTACTTTCTTCAGAAATTATTCTTTTTAAACGGCGATCAATTACCTCACGCATGGCACCATAATCATCACCTGGATTATCATGCTTGATATTGAATTTTCTATACTCCTTAGGTTGCATATTGAAATTGTCATAAACCACACATGATGCAACAGTCTGTGCACCCATAGTGTGACTTATATCAAAACATTCTATTCTTTTAACATAATCAGGTAATTTTAATAACCCTCTTAATTTAAAAAGCTTTTCTTCTTGAGCTGAATGTTTATCATTCTCTTGAATAAGAGCTACTTTGGCATTTTTTTGTGCCATCAAATGCCAATTTTTTTTATCCCCAACAAGTTTTGAAATAATTTTTATTTTTGAATAATTTTTTATCACAAAAAAATCTTGGATCAGTGATTTATTTATTTTTTTATCAATAACGATTGAAGGAGGCGGTTTAATTTGATCATAAAATTGGACAATAAAGACCTCAATTACATTTACATCATCTTGCTCTTGTTGAAATTTAGGAAAATAACTCTTATCACCCAAATGTCGGCCACCACGAATCATGACAACATTTACACAAACTTTACCGTAAGCATGATACGACGCAATAATATCTGCATCTTTTTCACTAAAATCACTTACCGATTGTTGTAATCTTACCTGACGCAAACTTTGAATTCTGTCACGATAAACGGCAGCTCTTTCAAAATTAAATGAATCTGAATGCTCATTCATTTTAGTGGTTAAATTTTTAATCACTTCATTTCCTTTGCCGTTTAAAAATAAAGCTGCTTGTTTTGTATCATGCAAATAATCCGATTGGCTAATTAAATTAACACATGGGGCTGTACATCTTTTAATTTGGTGCTCTAAGCAAGGTCGCGAACGATTTTTAAAAATAGTATTTTCGCAAGTTCGAAGCATAAAAACTTTTTGGAGTAATTTAATACTCTCTCTAACCGCGGTTGCATTAGGAAAAGGCCCAAAGTAGAGAGTATTTTTTTTCTGAGCACCGCGATGAAAGCGTATTCGTGGAAACTTATCATCGGTAATTGCTAAATAAGGATACGATTTGTCATCCCTAAAAATAACGTTATAACGAGGCATAAATTTTTTTATTAGATTATTTTCTAAAATTAATGCCTCAGCCTCAGTATTGGTAACGGTAAATTCAATTGAATTAATGTTACCCACCATCAACTTTGTACGTGGGCTACTTTGATTTTTTACAAAATATGATCTTACTCGGTTTTTTAAATTTTTAGCTTTACCGACATAAATAACATCGCCCTTAGAGTTTATCATTCGATAAACTCCAGGGAGGGTTGGAAAAGTTTTCGCTAAATCTTTAAGTTGTTGCACAAATTAACCTAATAAGCTGCCCCCAATACCCCAGTCTTCGCCTTTTACTTCGTCAAAAACAATATAAGTATATGAAGGTGGTTTTCCTGCAACTCTTTGCATCACTTCTGTGATCTCTTTAGCAATCTCTTCTTTTTGACTACGATTTAGAGTGCCTGCTAATTTAACATTAATATATGGCATTTCTTTCCCCTCTTTCTTGTAAGATTAATTTAAAAATATTTTGAAACATGCTCTTAGTTAATCGTTTAGTCTGCGTGTTATAACGACTACAATGATAACTATCATATAAAATTAATCCATTTATCAATTCATGTCGACTCCCATGTGCAAATCCATAATTAGTTTTTTTTAATCCAAGCGCATTAAGCACAGCAATATGTGCAATTGTGCCAAGGGCTAATATAATAGATTTTTTTGGGAGATTGATAATTTCACAATTCAAAAAAGAATTGCAATTTTTTATTTCCAAAGGAAGAGGTTTATTTTGTGGCGGTAAACACTTCACAGCATTTGTGATCCTGCAATCATACAATTCTAACTGGTCATTATTTAATGATGCTGCAGCACTAGAAAAACCAAACTCATAAAGAGTTTCATACAATAATAAACCTGCATAATCTCCAGTAAAAGGACGCCCAGTTTTATTTGCTCCATGCATACCAGGCGCTAATCCAACAATTAATAAATGCGCACTTTGATCGCCAAAACTTGGGACAGGTTTACAATAATAATCAGGATAGTTTTTTTTGGTTTGAATTAAAAATTGATTCAGACGATGACATTTTTTACAATTTTGATCAAACTTCATCGAAGTTAATCTACTGGATTAATTTCAATTACTCTTTTACTTTGATAGTCATCCATATCATTAAAATTTAAATACTGATAAATTTCTTCTGAATTATGATTTATTTTTTCAGCCATTAATTCTAAATATTCTTGTTTTGTAGGAATGTAACCTAGCAATGCAGAAAACGCTGCCAATTCTGCAGAGCCGAGATAAACTTGCGCACCTTTACCTAAACGATTATCAAAATTTCTTGTACTGGTTGAAAATACCAATGCATTATCAGCAACGCGTGCTTGATTACCCATACATAAACTGCATCCTGGAATTTCTGTCCTGGCGCCAATTTTCTCAAAAACTTTGTACATTCCCTCTTTCTTTAATTGGTCCTGATCCATGCGAGTGGGAGGAGCAATCCAGAGGCGCGTATGAATTTTTTCAAAGCCTTCAAGCACTTTTGCTGCAGCACGATAATGTCCAATATTCGTCATACAGCTACCAATAAAAACCTCATCAATTTTTTCTTTTGCAATCTCCGATAGAGTTTTAATGTTATCGGGATCATTAGGACAAGCAATTAAGGGTTCCGTAATTTCTTCCAAATTTATTTCTAAAATATATGCATACTCTGCATCATTATCGGCTTCTAATAACACTGGATTTTTAAGCCAAGTTTGCATTTCACTAATGCGTCTCTCTAAGGTACGGACGTCTTGATAACCTTTTTCAATCATATTTTGCAGTAATGAAATATTCGATTCAAGGTATTCAATAATAGGTTCTTTATTTAATTTTATGGTACAACCATTCGCAGAACGCTCTGCTGAGGCATCTGATAATTCAAATGCTTGCTCTACTTTGAGATCAGGTAAACCTTCAATTTCAAGAATTTTTCCATTAAAGATATTTTTTTTACCTTGTTTTCCTAAAGTCAGCACTTCATTTTTTAATGCAAAATAAGGAATAGCATTAACCAAATCTCTTAGAGTAATACCTGGCTGCATTTTGCCTTTAAATTTAACTAGAACAGATTCAGGCATATCGAGCGGCATTACACCAAGTGCGGCTGCAAAAGCGACTAGACCTGAGCCTGCTGGAAATGAAATACCAATTGGGAATCGAGTATGGGAATCTCCACCGGTTCCAACCGTATCAGGAAGAATCATCCTATTTAGCCATGAATGAATTACTCCATCACCCGCTTTTAAACTCACACCGCCGCGACTGCTCATAAAGTCAGGTAAAGTATGCTGTAAATCTAAATCTGTAGGTTTTGGGTAGGCTGCTGTATGACAAAAGCTTTGCATTACTAGATCAGCGCTGAAGCCTAAACATGCAAGTTCTTTCAATTCATCTCTTGTCATGGCACCAGTCGTATCCTGTGATCCAACTGTTGTAATTTTTGGCTCGCAATAAACACCAGGGCGAATACCCTCTACCCCACAAGCAAGTCCAACCATTTTTTGTGCCAATGTAAAACCTTTTTTGCTGCCTATATTATTATCTACAAATATGAATTGTTTTGACGGTTCTAAATTAAGTGACTTTCTAGCTTTGCTGGTTAAATCTTTACCAATAATTAATGGAATTCTTCCTCCAGCTCGAAGCTCGTCAAATAGAGTTGCTGGTCGCAATAAAAATGAAGTGAGGCACTTACCGTTAATATGAATATTTAGATTTTTTGTATTAATGGCCAGCACATCACCTGTATTCATTTTTGTGACATCACATTCTATAGGCAGCGCACCAGAGTCTTCAGCAGTATTAAAGAAAATAGGTGCAATTTTACCTCCCAAAATAATACCCCCCGAGTTTTTATTTGGAATGAAAGGTATAGGGTTGCCCATATGCCATTGCAATGAATTCAATGCCGACTTTCTTGATGAGCCAGTTCCCACAACATCACCAACATAAATAATAGGTAAGCCTTTTTCTTTTAATGTTGAAATAATTTCTAATGCATTAGGTATTTTTGTTTTTAGCATGGATTGTGCGTGTAATGGAATATCAGCTCGACAAAAAGCCTCTTGTGCTGGAGATAAATCATCGGTGTTTGTCTCACCATCAACTTTGAATACAACTCCCTCAATTATATTAGGAACATTATTTTTGGCATTAAACCACTCAGCTTCTGCCCATGATTGCATCAGTTTTGTTGCAAACTCATTTCCTGCTTGATGTAATGTTTCAACATCGTAGAAACTATCAAAAATAAGAGTTATCTTTGATAAGGCTAAAAAAGCTTGTTCAGCAAATTTTGTTTCTAGTAACTTTACAAGAGACTGAACATTGTAGCCTCCCAGCATAGTGCCAAGGAGATCAATAGATTTCTTTGGGCTGATATTTTTTACTTGTATCTTCTCATTAGCAATGTCAGTTAAAAAAGCTGCTTTTACAAAAGCTGCTTGGTCTACTCCGGCAGGAACTCGATGAATTAAAAGATCAATTAAAAAATTATGGTCTTTTGTGTTTTCTTTAATTAATTTTACCAATTCAACTGTTTGTTCTGGATTCAAAGAAAGCGGGGGTAGATTTTGTTTTTCTCGCTCTATCTTATGAGATAAATATTCTTTTAACATTGATTTATTTTCGCCATAAATATTGATGAGAGCCATATTTTAAATTAAAAAAAACAATTTCCCAAAGAAAGATTTTGTTACTTACTGCGCTGTATCGTCATTGCCCTTATTTTTCAGGTAAAATAGAGCTGTTTTTAGAGAAAGAAACTTATGACAGATGCTTTAAATGCCCTTTCACCGCTTGATGGTCGATATGCCAATCGTGTCAATAATTTAAGGCCTATTTTTAGTGAATATGGCCTAATAAAAAAAAGGGTGTTAATAGAAATTAATTGGCTCATACATCTGTCTGCTGATAAAGATATAAAAGAAATACCTCGTTTTAGTAAGAATTCAATCCAGGCTCTGAATGAGTGTATCGCTAAATTTAACTTAAAAGATGCCAAGGCTGTTAAATTAATTGAGCAAACAACAAATCATGATGTTAAAGCGATTGAATACTGGCTAAAAAAACATTTTAAAAGAAATGTAGAAATTTCAAATGTTTCAGAGTTTATTCACTTTGCTTGTACATCTGAAGATATTAATAATCTTTCTTATGCATTGATGATCAAAGATGGTTTAAATGAAGAAATAATTCCCATGATTGAATCTCTTTATGAAGAAATTCGAAAATTATCCAAAAAATATTCAAACATTTCAATGCTTGCTAGGACTCATGGGCAAACAGCATCCCCAACAACACTCGGAAAAGAATTAGCTAATATTGCCTATCGACTCAGACGCCAATTAACTCAGTTAAAAAAACAACCCATTCTTGGTAAGATTAATGGTGCTGTTGGTAACTTTAATGCACATCAAATTAGTTTCCCTCAGAAAGACTGGAATAAATTTTCAAAAGAGTTTATTGAAAAATTAGGTTTACAATTTAATCCTTACACGACGCAAATAGAGCCTCATGATTTTCTTGCTGAAATTTTTAATTCTTTGGCTTTAATAAATACTATATTAATTGATTTTAACCGCGATATTTGGGGTTATATTTCAATGGGGTACTTTAACCAAAAACTTAAAAAAAATGAGGTGGGTTCTTCGACAATGCCACACAAAGTTAATCCAATTGATTTTGAAAATTCAGAAGGAAATCTCGGTCTAGCTAACGCCTTATTTAGGCATTTATCTGAAAAATTACCTGTCTCAAGATATCAACGTGATTTAACCGACTCAACTGTACTTAGAAATATTGGAATTGCATTTGGTTACAGCTATGTTGCATATCAAGCTTGCCAAAAAGGTTTATTAAAGCTTGAAGTCAACATAAAAAAAATAAATGAAGATTTAAATAATTCATGGGAAGTGCTCGCGGAGCCTATTCAAACCATTATGAGAAAACATGGAATCAAAAATCCTTATGAAAAACTTAAGAATTTGACTAGGGGAAATAAAAATATTACCAAAGAATCTTTACAAAATTTTATAGCTAAGCTCGCAATTCCAGAATCGGATAAGAAAATACTCCTTAATCTTTCTCCATTTAATTACACCGGAATAGCAACAAAGCTCGCAAAAAAAATCTAATGACAACAATATTGGTCCTATATTACTCTAAAGAGGGTGCGGTAAAAGCAATGGCACAGGCGATAGCACTGGGTATTAATTCAATCAACGGAGTTGAGGCAAAAATTCGAACTGTGCCTGATGTTTATGCTAACGTAGAAGAAAAAAAATCCTCAATTCCGGATACTGGCTCTATCTATGCAACACTAGATGATTTGATTGCTGCTGATGGTTTGGCGCTTGGCAGCCCAACACGTTTTGGCAATATGGCGGCTCCCCTAAAATATTTCATTGAATCTACTTCTTCTTTATGGTTTAAGGGTGCGCTTGAAAATAAACCAGCAACTGTTTTTACTTCAACAGGATCATTGCATGGTGGAAATGAAGCAACCCTACTAACCATGCAAATACCTTTATTGCATCTTGGTATGATTATCATGGGCGTGCCTTACTCAATTCCTGAGTTATCAACAACTTCAAGTGGTGGAACACCCTATGGTGCAAGTCATGTCAGCATTGAAAAAGGAGGCGTGCAATTAAGTGACGAAGAAAGAAAAATTTGCATCGCTCAGGGTAAACGAATAGCAAAACTTGCTCATACTATAAAAAATAGTGCTTAATTTATTTGCTTTATCTAGTCTTATTGCTTTAATTTTTCTAAATTTTATATGGGAAGCTTTTTTTAATCCCCTACAAGATGATGGGTCATGGTTAATTCTGAAGTCAGTTATTTTACTCTTTCCTCTAAGGGGTATTATTCAAAAAAATATTTATACCTATAAGTGGTCAGGAATGTTAATTATGTTATTTTTTATCGAGGGAGTTGTAAGGTCTTACAGTGAAAAAGAAATTTCGCAATGGTTCGCTTTCGGTGAAACTTTCCTGTGTGTTGTTTTTCTAGCAAGCATAGGCCATTTTTTTTGGAAAATAAAATATAAATGAAAATATTAGTATCAAATGATGATGGTTATGATGCCCCAGGCTTATTGTGTTTAGTAGAGTATTTAAAAAAAATTGCTAGCGTCATAATTGTTGCTCCCGATAGAAATAGGAGTGGTTCCAGCAGTTCATTAACGTTAGATAAACCATTAATGGTTAATAAAATTAATTCCTTTACCTATGCTCTAGATGGAACTCCTACAGATTGTGTCCATATCGCGCTAACAGGCCTTATTACTGAAAAACCTGATATGGTAATTTCTGGAATAAATGATGGGCCCAATATGGGTGATGACACAATTTACTCAGGTACTGTTGCTGCTGCAATGGAGGGCTATCTTTATGACATTCCTTCTTTTGCAATTTCAATGGGCGCAAAAGAACCTAAATATTTTGAAACAGCGGCTCAAGTAACACTTGATTTAATAAAAAAATATGAAATAAACCCCTTCTCAAAGCCAACCTTATTAAATGTAAATGTACCTGATTTACCTTATAAAGAAATTCAAGGGATAAGCGTGACAAGGCTTGGGAAGAGGCATCAAGCAGAACCAGTAATTCAATCAAATAGCCCTAATGGTGAAAAATTATATTGGGTAGGAGCTGCTGGAGAACCAAATGATGGTGGCCCAGGGACTGATTTTTTTGCTATGAAAGAGAATTGTGTTTCAATATCACCTATTCAAGCTGATCTTACTCAGCACAAAGAAATTTCAATGTTATCTGAATGGATTAAATAGAATGAATGCTAAGTTTTTAAATTTTTTTATATCATTTTTTTCAATTCTCATTATTGCAGGCTGTGCATCGAAATCCCCTGCCCCTGTGGAAGGAAAAATTGATTATGAAAAAAAAGAAGATGAAAGGCCTGATGTTAAACCCAAAACTCAATGCCCCGATGTGTATATAGTTAAAGAAAATGAGACGCTTTTTAGTATAAGCCTTAAATGTGGTTTTAATTATAAAGATGTTGCTAATGCTAACGGCCTTAAAACACCCTATAAAGTAAAAAAAGGAGATGAGATAAGGCTTGATTTACTTAGGCAGCAAGATCCGGTAAAAATTGAACCCCCTGCTCAGGAAGATAAAGTTGAAACTATTCCACTTGGAGAGGAAGCTGATTTAAATACGATTGAAACTGTGGAAGAATTCCAAGGATACGGTACGCCGACTGAAATTAATGAGCCAAAAGTAATCCGTGAAGTCTACAACAAAAAAAATTTGAAAGAGACTGAGAGGTTTGTCGCTCAAAAAGAAAAATTATCTAAAACTTGGACTTGGCCAACTAACGGAAAAGTTGGAGCAAAATTTGATCCAAATAATGGAAAAAAAGGTATTGAAATACTTGGTGAGATTGGTCAAGAGATAAGAACTGTTTCAAGGGGAAAAGTAATTTATGCTGGTGAAGACCTGAAAGGTTATGGCAAGCTCATTATTATTAAACATGACGATAACTTAATCACTGTCTACGGTAATGCTCAGGAAATACTTGTTAGTGAGGGTCAATCAGTAGAGGCTGCTGAAGCAATAGCCACAATGGGAAATTCTATTGAAAACGAGGTGAAACTAATATTTGAAGTTCGCAAAGGGGGTCAATCTATCGACCCCATGCTCTATCTAAAAAAAACTTCCTAATTTAACTGATTATTATCTTCGCGTTTATAATAGTCATGGACTGTGCTCAAATCATAGTCACGTGCCCATTTAATAATTTCATCAAGTGCTGGTGCGCCAATTTCTCCAATTTGCGCATGAATTCCTGCTTTTTCTCTCACTACAAGTAAACCAGGTATTTTATCGATCTGAAAATATTCTCCAATTTCAGGATCTTTTTCAATATCCACCATACCAAAAACAATATCTTTATTTTTTTTTGCAGCTGCTTCAAAAACAGGAGTGAAATTGACACAGGGTTCACACCATGGCGCCCAAAAATCTACAATAACAAAATTGTTCTCTTCAATTGTTTTCTTAAAATTATCTTTTGTGAGTGTTACTAAATTAGCCATTACAATCCTTTATTTTTTCCATTCATTAATTGAGTAAATTTCATTAAGAGGTCTTCTTTTCCTTGGAGCAAGTTCTTTTTCTTTTTGTTCATCACTTAATTCAGTCTGTTGCAATGCTTCGCCAACAGCAATGCACGCCATAATATCAAAATCTGCAGGTACTTTGGCTAAATTTCTTATTTTTTCTGAATCAAAGCCACCCATCTGATGAGCACTTAAGCCCATACTTGTTGCCTGTAAGCAAAGATTTTCTGCGGCAGCACCAGTGTCGTACTGCCCAAAACGATTTGGTGAACCGTTATGATTAAAATTTTTATTAGCACACGCAACAACTAACAGAGAAGCATCCATAGCCCAATTTTGATTTCCAATAGATAAGCAATTTAGAGCTCTTGACCAAGCAGTTGCATCACTCTTATCAAAAGCTATAAATTTCCAAGGCTGATCACCATAGCATGAAGGGGCCCACCGAGCAGCTTCAAAAAGGGAATTTATTATTTTTTTATTCATAAAAAAATTAGGGTTAAAGGCACGAGGGCTCCATCGTGAGGCAATCAAATCATCTATAGGAGATTCAAGGGGTGTTTCTTTTTTCATTTTTGTAAAATACCTTCAATTAATAAGTTAATTTCAATGTCATCCCCAAGTGAAGCATTCTCTTTTAATCCCCAAGTGTAACCATAATCAGAAGCTTTAATCTTTGTTTTACCCTCAACACCGATTCGATAACCGCCCCATGGATCCTCCCCAAAACCCAAAATTTCAAAAGGAAAATTAATCTCCTTGCTGACTCCATGCATCGAAAGAGTTCCAAAAATGGTACCCGTCTTATTATCTGCACTCACAACTTTAGTACTTTCGAATCGGATTAAAGCAAAACTTGCTGTATCGAGAAATTTTTCTTCCTGGATATGGGCATCTCTTTTAGGGTGGCTACTATCTATACTTAATAAATTTAATGTTGCATTGATCTTTGATTGTTGTAAATCATTTTTATTAATTACAATTTCACCCTGTATATCAGGAATTGTGCCAGAGGTTTTCGACACTATATGTCTGATTTTCCAATTAGCGAAACTATGTTCACTATCAATTTTATAAACTTCATCTGCTTTAAGATGAAAACTCAAAACAAAAGCTAATAAGAAAATAGTAAAAAAAACTTTCATAACAAAACCCACATATGTTTTAGTAGAGACAATGATGATCATTATAATTCATTTTTTTTAGATAATTTTAAAGGCATAAAATATTACTTATGTACAATACTTAAATAAGAATGAATTCAAATATTGATCACGAATATTTTATGTCATTAGCTATAGAAATGGCTAAACAATCACTTGCATCCAATGAAGTTCCTGTTGGAGCAATTATTGTTTGTAATAACAAAGTTATCGGCAAAGGATATAATCTCAATATCTCCAGAAGTGACCCTACTGCCCATGCTGAAATTAATGCATTACGAGATGCAAGTAAATTGCTAGCTAATTATCGACTCAATAATTGTCAAATGTATGTGACATTAGAGCCATGTATTATGTGCCTAGGAGCAATTTTTCATGCAAGAATTGAAAAGCTTTTTTATTCAGCAATTGATCAAAAAACCGGTGCATGTGGTGGCTATTTAGATTTAACTCAAGATAAAGCCATTAACCACCATTGTGAAATTGTTGGCGGAATTCTTGCTAATGAGACAAGCGCCTTGTTGAAAGAGTTTTTTAAAAATAAAAGACAAAAAAAACCGCAAACATAGTTTGCGGTTTACAAAAGTACTTAATTAAAAATTAATCACGATTTCCCATCAAGGCAATTAAGAGATGCAATAAATTAACAAATAAATTATAGATGTTCATATACAGTGCAAGTGTTGCCATAATGTAATTTGTTTCCCCTCCTCTGACAATTCGATTGACATCATAAAGAATAAAGCCTGAGAATATCATCACCGCAATAGCAGAGATAGCTAACGACGCTGCAGGAACTTGAAAGAAAATATTTACAATTGATGCGAGGATAAGCAAGATTAAGCCAATCATTAAAAACTTACCCATAAAAGAGAAGTCTCTTTTAGTTGTTTGCGCTATACCAGCCAAAGTTAAGAAAATTGCACCTGTTCCGCCAGCAGCTAAACTTACTATTTGACCACCATTGCTCATACTAAAAGCATACTGAAGAATGGGTCCCAAAAGCACGCCAAGAAGAAAAGTGAGTACCAATAAGAAAACTACACCAAGACTACTATTTCGATTTCTTTGAATCAAAAAAAACATTCCGAAAATTCCAGCTAGAGTCAGGAGCATAAACATCATTGGACTTGTTTGCGCCATAGCAAAACTCATATTCATTCCCAGGAGCGCACCAATTACTGTGGGAAATAAAGATACACCCAATAAGGCATAAGTATTTCTTAAAACTTTATTTGTTGTAACCGAAGATGCAGACTGTGCTGCAACATTAAAGTTATTTTCCATTACTATAAATTTCCTTTAAATGATTATAATTACACGCATTAGAATAAGGGTATGACAACAAAGTTTCAAGTTTTTTTTGTTTATTTGTTATTTTTTGTAAAAAAATTGACCTCTTCTTGAATTGAATTTAAGCTTTGCCCCAAGAAAGAGCAGTTATCATTTTTTTTCTTATCCAAGCGCATATTTTTAATTTTAATACTTGTGCTCTCACAATAATCCCAGTTTTCATTCATCAACGCCTCATCAACCCTATCAAATGCGTTGCATATAAGTGCAATATCAATACCTGCAGAAAAGGCTTTATTTAAACGCTCTGTAATTGAAGGAAAAAAATTGGCGGCGGCGCTCATACTTAAATCATCGGTAAAAATAAGGCCTTTAAAGCCTAATGATTGTTTTAATATTTTATTTATCCAGAAATTTGAAAAGGTGGATGGGTATTTGTCACATTTTTCATAGATAACATGGGAAGTCATTATGCCACTCATATTAGTATCTAAGGTTTTCATAAAGACTTTAATGTCATGCTTTTTTATCTCTTCATAAGATCTCGAATCAATTGCAGTCTCAAGGTGTGTATCTTCTTTAATGTATCCATGTCCGGGAAAATGTTTACCAATGGCTTGCATGCCTCCCATAGAAAGCCCATCAATTAACGCTTTTGCTAATTCACTTATTATTGCACCTTGATAATGAAAAGAACGATCACCAATGATTGAGCTGGAGGCATAATCAATATCAAGCACTGGTGTAAAACTAAAATCGATGTCAATTTCACCTAGTTCTTTCGAAATAAGCCAACCAATTTTTTTTGTTAGTAACAAGGTCTGATCTTTATTTTTTTCATAGGCAAAACCTAGCTGCCTCATCGCAGGAATCAATGTAAATTGATCCTTAAATCTTTGTACTCTGCCACCTTCGTAATCTACAGTTATAAGGATATTTTCTTTAACACTCCTGATATCTTTTATTAATTTTACTAACTGATTTTTATTTTTATAATTCCTTGAAAAAAGAATAATACCTGCAACGCTAGGATGTTTAATTCGCCTTATATCAGAGGAAGTTAATTGCGATGCTTCTATGTCAACTATTAAAAAACTCATACTCTAATCCTGCCGAATTCGAAAAGGATTAAAATTGGTTTGATAATCATAATGATCAATGTTTTCTTTTGCTTTTAGAAATTTCACAACTTTGTAAGTAATTGGAGTAAATATAAATTCAATACTCGTTTTTGCAATAAACTGAGCGAGAATAACTAATGGTAATTTCTCATTAGGAATAATACCCGAGTTATAAAAAGCTAATGGATAGAACAAAAGTGAATCAACACCCTCTCCCGCAATAGTAGAGCCCATCGTTCTTGTCCATAAAAATCTACCTTGAGTCCAAATTTTCATTTTTGACATGATAAATGAATTAGTAAATTCACCTGCCCAAAAAGCAATTAACCCAGCTAAAGCTACTCTCCATGCAGATCCAAAAGCTATTTCATAAACCTCTTGATTTTGCCAAAATGGGGCTGGTGGCAAAGTCACAATTACCCAAGCCATAAATGAAGCAAAAGCTAATCCAGCAAAGCCTGCCCAAATAACTCTTCTTGAAGCCGCATAGCCATAAACTTCGGTTAAAATATCGCCAAAAATATATGAAATGGGAAAAAACAAAACTCCTGCTCCAAAAGTTAATGTTCCAATTAAAGGCAAATCAATTTGAGAAATTTTTGCAGGCCCTATAATATTTGCTGTGATCAACACCGTAACAAATGCTGCCATTACTAAATCGTAATATTTGTAACCTTTACCGTTTGTCATGATTTAATTGTATATCCCAATATTTATGAAGAAAATCTCCGATAGCATTGATGCAATAAACTAATGACATGATACTTATGCCCACAAAAATTGCATAATGGGGAGAAACTAACAGAAACCTTACACTGTCGCGCATCATTGCGCCCCAAGACGCCTCAGGAGCTTGGATTCCTAATCCTAAAAAAGAAAGGCTTGCTTCTGCAATAATAAGTCCAGCAACAGAGTATGTGCCTTCAACTAATAGGGGTGTTTGCAATGAGGGCAGGATATGTTTTTTTAAAATCCAAATATCACTACCCCCCATTGATCTTGATGCTTTAACATAATCATTATTTTTACAAATTAAAGTTTGGCTTCTTGCTAATCTAGCATAAGCTACCCAACCGCCAATAAAAAGCGCCATGATGAGATTAAGTTTTCCTGGAGATAACATTGCAGCGAATGCAATGGCTAATAAAATTCCAGGGAATGACATAAAAAGGTTAATAAAATAAAAAATGAATTGATCAACTCTGCCGCCAAAATAACCAGCAACAATGCCTATCATAATTCCAAAAAAAGAAGATAAAAACGTTGCAATGAGAACAATTCCAAGAGAATTTAACAGACCATCAACTAAACGCGTCAAAATAGAACGGCCATAATCGTCCCTGCCTAACCATGCGTGTTTATTAGGTGATGATAAAATTTCATCAAAAACCATCTCATTTGCATCCCAATTAAATATAAATCGAGCTATAACCAAAAAAATCCAAAGCATCAGTATGATTAATGCGATTTTATTCATTATTTATTTAACCTTACTCGTGGATCAACCCATTGATAAAGAAGCTCAGTGAAGAAATTAATGCAAACATAACTTGTAGCAATTAATAAAATGCAGCTTTGAGTTACAGGGTAATCACGTGTTTGAATCGACTCGACAAGTAATTTTCCTATTCCATTCCAACTAAAAATAGTTTCAGTAATCACTGCACCAGAGAGCAAAGAGCCAAATTGCATGCCAAGTAACGTGATAATTGGAATTAATACAAGTCGAAAAACATGGTGAATTAAGACTTTCCATTCACTTAATCCCTTGGCTCGAGCAGTTCTAACCACATCAGAATTCATTAATTCAACCATGCAATTGCGAGTCATTTTTATTGTTACGGCAAGCAACCCCAACGCCAAAGTTAAAGCAGGTAAGATTATTGAGTAGATTCCTTGCATGCCACTAATTGGGAGCCATCCCAAAAATATTGAAAACAGAAGTATGAGTAGGGGACCTAAAAAAAAATGTGGAATTGATATAAAGAGAAGACTTAAGTTGGTAATAGTTTTGTCTAGCCATTTTCCTTGATACTTTGCCGCCATAAAACCAGCCGTTAATCCAACAGATAAAGTTATAAGTAATGAAGATATTGCCAAAATATAAGTATTCTTTATTGCCTCTTGGATTAAAACTTTAACAGGTTGCTGATTAAAAATTGACGTACCAAAATTTCCCTGAAATATTCCAAATAATGATTGAAGTAGTTGTGTATATAAAGGCTGATCTAAACCAAGCAATTGTTTTAAAGCCACTCTATCTGCAACTGATGATGATTCACCCAACATAACCAAAACAGGGTCGCCAGGAACCAAATGAAGTAAAATAAAACTGATGACAAAAATACCAAGAATTTGAAAAATGAGATAAATAAAATCGATTACAAATTTATTTTTCATTTATAAAAACTTTTGTTCCCACTTCAACCTCATTATACAAATGAATTACATCATCATTAGACATTCTTATGCAGCCATGGGAGCTGGGGGTGCCGAGTAAATTTTCTTCATTAGTTCCATGAATATAAATATAGCGTTGCATTGTATCAACTTTACCTAAGCGATTAAATCCCACCTCCATGCCAGATAACCAAAGTATTCTCGTTAAGATCCAATCTGTTTCAGGTTGTTTTTTTTCAACTTCAGTAGACCATAAATATTCTAACGGGCGACGGCCATGAAACACTGTATATTTATCCGCATTTGTTCCAATTTTTGCACGGATAATATGCTCTCCAAGTGGCGTCTGATTACTATTTTTTTGTTGGCCTGTACCTAACTTTGCTGTTGAAATTCTAAAAATTTTTACTGGGCCATGCAAAGTATTTAATTGTAATTCCTGCTTTTGCACGGATATATATATTGTTTTAGTCATTACAGTTTCTCAATATTTTCAAGAGCCTTCCAATTACCATCAATGCGTAAATCATAAAATCTAATTTTATCAGTATGTGAGACAACGTTCCCTTCAAACCATAATGGAATAAATGCTACATCATCAAAAATAAACCTGATAGCAAATGACCAGTTGTTTGAAGAAAGCGCATTCTCTATTAAAGAATCAAAAAGATGATTTTCATAATTGCCTCGATTAAGCCCTATTGGCGGTATATTTTCTGAAAAAAATATTTTTTCGTACATATTAGGGTTTTTAATACCTACCCATGTTAGTGAGTACATATCAAAATTTCCAGCTTGAATATCGCGAAAATATGTACCCCAATCCAATGATTTTATTATTAAATTAATACCAATATCTGCTAATTGATTTTGAATTATTGTTGCAACCTTCATTCGAAATGGGTCCGTTGAAGTTTTATACACTATCTCGATCGGCTTACCCCCATTATATTTTTTTATTATGTCTCTTGCTTTCTGTGGATTAAACTCTGATGAAGGTATCTTTTCATGCACCCAATGCTCAGGGGGAAATAATTGATTTGCATTACGAGTTTTTTCATTAAAAAAATATTTTATGAAAGCTTTTTTATCTATTGCCATTTCAATGGCTTGTCTAATTTCAGTAATTTTTAAATACTCATTTTTAAAATTAAAACCAAGATAAGATATATTTGCTCCAACTTTTTCCTGAGTAACGATGTGTGCTTGTGCTTTTAAAAAATTTACCGTAGCAATGGGTAGATCGTTTTGAATAATATCCACCTCATTTTTAATTAGTTTAAGCGCTCTTACGGTTGGATCTTTAATTTCAATAAATTCTATATTTTGATTATCTGCACGACGTTTCAATATAACTTTATTTTTTTCTGGGAGCAAAATAAATGGGCCAGAACCAATAGGTGCTATTGAAAAATTATGTTTTTTTTTCAATAATTTATGAGGAAATATTGGAATTACAAGCCGACTTAAAAAATTAGGGTCATCTTCATAAAGAGTTAATTGAAACTCTTTCGCTGAGATTAGTTTTATTGATTTAATTATACTTAGCTCTGTTGCATATCGGGATGTTTTTGAATTTTGTAGAAAATTTATTGAGCCAACAATATCATCGGCAGTCATTTGATCCATGTTGCTAAAAAAAGGTAAGTTCTTTTCTACTAAAAATATATAGCGTAAGTTACCTTCGTACTTCCAGCTAACAAAATTGGAATGGGGCCGAAAGGTATCATCATATTGGAATAAATAAGAATAGAGTAAATGATTTATTCTTTCTGATGCAGCATCTGCTGACATTGATGGATCAAAGTTCTGTGGTTTCTGAGCTATCCCAAAAATAATAGAAGTTTTACTTTTTTCATAATTACAGGAGCTGGTTAATATAACCAATATAATTAAAATTATCCTAGCTATCATAACTTTCGAATAAGCTGATTGATTCTATGTGAGAGGTATGCGGAAACATATTAAGAACACCAGCTTTAGAAAATTGATAACCCTTCTCTTTTATCAAAATTTCTGCATCTCTAGCCAGTGATGCTGGATTGCATGAAATGTAAACAATCTTTTTGGGCTGCTTCTTTTTATCAATACTTTTAATTAATTCCATCGCACCATCTCTTGGTGGGTCTATGAGCCACTTATCCGCTAAACCAAATTTATCGATGTGATCCTTAGATACTTTAAATAAATCTCTCTGCTCAAACATAACTGTCTGTTTATTTAATTTCGCATTTTCTCTTGCTGCGTTGACTAAGTGGTTATTGCCTTCAAAACCAATGACTTTTGCACCAAAGGTTGCTATAGGTAATGTAAAATTTCCCAATCCACAAAAGAAATCAAAAATAGTTTCCATCTTTTTAGGCTCCAATAATTGCATGGCTTTTCTTATCAAAACTTCATTTATAAATGGATTAATTTGAGTGAAACCGGTAGGTTGAAATCGATAAACCAAATTAAATTCTTTATTAATATAGTCAATATAATGAACCATATCTTTTAATAATGGCGCTACCGTCTCTGTGCCCTTCGTTTGTGTCCAAAACTCGATATCGTATTTGTTCTGAAAATCTATTAGTACCGCCATATCCGAATCATTTAAAGGAGCAAGGATTCTTAATACCAATAAATGTCTATCTTGATTGGAGGCATATTCAATTTGTGGAATCTGATCTTTGATGGATAGTGAGGTCAAGCAGTATTGCAAGGGGGCCAGCAAATGCGATATTTTTTTTGGGATAACCTCACATGAAGTCATGTCAGTAAGAAAATGTGATAGTTTTTCGTTGAAACCTATCAGCACCCTCTCTTTTTTTGCAATATATTTTGCTCTTAATCTCGCTTTATGTCGATAAGCTTGGCCAGGGCCTGACACTGGTGACATTATGTTGATAGGTTTTACCTTGCCAACATGAACTAGTGTTTCCTCAAAAGCTTTTTGTTTGAAGGCTAATTGCACTCCAAAGTCATAATGTTGCATTGAGCAGCCACCGCAGATACCATAATTTTCACAAATTGGTTTACTGCGATTAGCTGAGGCTTCCAGAATCTGTAGACTTTTTGCAAAAAAGACTTTTTTCTTTTTCTTAAATATTTTGTAGGTTAACTTTTCACCTAATAAAGCATTTTCAATAAAAAGTGTTTTGTCATCATCATAAGCAATACCTCGACCTTCATGATCAATGGCTACAATTTCAACAAATGTGTTCGATGCATCATTTGCCATTATTGTTAATTAAGCTGGAAAAATACCTGTTGATAAGTAACGGTCGCCTCTATCACAGGCAATAGATACAATAACCGCATCAGGATTTTTTTTGGCTATTTGCAAAGCAACATATAGAGCGCCTCCAGTTGAAGCACCTGAAAAAATTCCTTCACGCTTCGCAAGATCACGCGCTGTTTTTTCAGCATGCTGCTGCCCAACTAGAATAATTTCATTGATATTTTCGTTGTTAAAAATTTTAGGTAGGTAAGCGTCTGGCCATTTTCTTATACCAGGAATTTGTGCGCCCTCTTCAGGCTGAACACCGATGATTTGAATATTTGAATCTTTTTCTTTTAAAAATTTTGATGTTCCTACAATAGTTCCTGTAGTTCCCATACTCGAGATAAAATGCGTTATTTTATGTTCTGTATCGCGCCAAATTTCAGGTCCAGTTCCCTCATAATGCGCCCTAGGATTATCTGGATTACCAAACTGATCAAGAACAATTCCCTTGCCTTCTGATTGAAGTTTTAGCGCGGTGTCCCTAGCGAGCTCCATGCTTCCCTCTTTAGAGGTTAAGATGAGTTCAGCACCAAACGCTCGCATCGTTTGTCTTCTCTCAAGTGATTGATTTTCAGGCATGATAAGTATTAAACGATATCCTTTCATTGCTGCCACCATAGCTAAAGCAATACCCGTGTTACCGGAAGTAGCTTCGATCAATGTATCGCCTGGCTTAATTTCTCCTCTTAGCTCAGCATGTTTTATCATTGAGTAGGCAGGGCGATCTTTTACAGAACCAGCTGGATTATTGCCTTCTAGCTTTAAAAAAACTTGGCCCATTTTTTCATTAGCCAATCGCTGTAATTTTGCTAGAGGGGTATTTCCTATCGTTGCTTCAAGAGTATGTTTCATTAACGAATTTTTTTAAATATCAACAAAGCGTAAATCATAAAAAATAGGTACCCTAAAAAAGCCATCTGTGGCAAAGTTACTCCTAGCAGAGTCCAGTCTATTTGAGAACAATCGCCTGTACCTTGAAAAAGTAAATCAAAGGCTTCCGTAAGTGGAAAGTTTTCAAACATATAATTTAAATCTATTCCGCATTCTGCAGGAACAGAGATAATCTTTGCTTGAATTAAGATATGACGTCCCGAAAAAATTAATCCAGCTAATGTTGTTATGGTAATTATCAAGACATGCAAAAATCTAATTAATTTTTTATTCGGAAGCCAAACAGAAATCAAAAAAATAGAACCCAAAACGATATAAATAATTCGTTGTGTAATGCATAATGGGCATGGTTCTAACTCATATTTCAATTGAATAACTAATGCAGTCACTATCATGGCAAAACTAAGAATTGTGCCAATTATATTTGCTTGTTTAAATGTCATTGATTTAATCATTTATTTTTAAAGCTTATAATGAAACTATTCATTTTTATAAAAAATAACTTTCTTTGAATAATACTACTGATAATAACTCATTCGACCAAGACCCCAAAATTTTTTCCGTGAGCGAAATTAATCGAATGGTGAGGGATGTTCTACTTAATAACTTTACTACCATCTGGATCAAGGGCGAGATCTCTGGCTTTCGACAATTTACGTCAGGACATTGGTATTTTGATTTAAAAGATGCGCAATCTCAAGTAAGTTGCACAATGTGGAGTGGAAAAAATAAGCAAATTAATTGGCAGCCCAAAAATGGCGATCTGATTGAGGCGCAATGCCAAGTTGGCTTATGGGAAGCGCAAGGTAAATATCAGCTCAATGTCGAATTTTTTCAAAAAGCAGGGCTTGGTGATTTATTCGAAAAATTTAATCAATTAAAGAATAAATTAGATAGTGAAGGTTTATTTTTATCATCGCATAAAAAAACTTTACCCAGCTACCCATTAAAAATTGGTGTCATTACATCGCCCGACGCAGCTGCTTTGCAAGATGTTTTGGTGACCATAAAACGAAGAGCAATTTATGCCTCTATTACTATCTACCCTACTCTTGTTCAGGGAGAAAATGCCTCCAGACAAATTATAAAATCGATACAATTGGCAAACAAAAGAAATGAAGTTGATGTATTAATTTTGTGTCGTGGTGGAGGATCGATGGATGATTTATGGGCTTTTAATGATGAAAGTTTGGCGCGAGAAATATATGGCTCTTCATTGCCTATTATTTCTGGAATTGGGCATGAGACTGACTTCACTATTGCTGATTTTGTATCCGATCATCGAGCCGCTACACCAACTGCAGCTGCAGAAATTTTGACAGAGAATATTCTTAACCTACCTAATAATCTGAATTATTACCAATCGCAACTCTTGAATATGATTGATGCCAAAATTCAGGGCATGAAACAAAAATTTGATTATCTTGAAAAAAGGCTATTATCCCCGAACCAAGTAATAAAAATTCAATATGAAAAATTGAAAACTTACAAAAGGCAGCTACAACAATTAATAGAAACCCCATTGGCGAAATATGTTAACCAATTGAAATCCATTCAAAGCCACCTTTCAATTAAAAAATATCATCAAGGACTGGATGAAAAAAAACGTTTACTTGAAACATCAGATAAAAAATTAAAAAAAATTATTATAAATAATCTCAAAAAAAATCGTGAACTGATAACAAATTATCATCAGCGTCTAAATCTATTAAACCCTGACTTAATTCTAGAAAGAGGTTATTCTATTGTTTATGATAAAAATAAGAATATTTTAAGCAATTCAGCCAATATAAACGTGAATGAAAAAATTGATTTAAAATTTCATCGTGGATATGCAGAAGCTAAAATCACCAAAAACTCAAATAAAAAATAAAATCAATGAAGAAATCAAATCGTCATAACGCTGGAATGTTTGCATTATCAGTTGCTGCCCTTGGAGTAGTTTTTGGCGATATTGGCACCAGTCCTTTATACGCAATTAAAGAAATATTTTCTATAAGTAATAATATACTTGAGTTAAATGAAGCAAATTTATTAGGTATTTTATCGTTAATATTTTGGTCCCTAATTTCAGTCGTTAGTGTCAAATATATAACCTTTATCATGAATGCAAGTAATCATGGTGAGGGCGGAATAATGGCCTTGCTTGCTTTAGCAATTCGAAAAAATAAAAGTAAAAAAAATAGGTTCCTTATACTTTCTATTGGTATGTTGGGTGCCTGTATGTTTTATGCAGATGGCATGATTACGCCAGCCATTTCAGTTATGTCTGCAATTGAGGGAATTGAATTCATAACGCCTGCTTTTCATGATTTTATTATCCCCATTACGTTACTAATTATTTTTGGTCTTTTTTGGGCGCAAAGTAAAGGTACTAGTGCGGTAGGGTTTTTGTTTGGTCCCGTTATGCTTTTTTGGTTTTTAGCACTCGCTTGTTTGGGAATATACAACATTATGCAAGCACCTTTTGTGCTCCATGCGCTTAACCCTTTTTATGCTTACCAATTTTTAACCAACGAGTTTTCTGTTGCATTTGTTACCCTAGGTGCTGTTGTTTTAGTAGTAACAGGTGCTGAGTCACTCTATGCTGATATGGGTCATTTTGGTCGTAATCCAATAAAAATAACTTGGTTTAGTTTTGTTTTTCCCTCGCTAACGTTAAACTATTTTGGACAAGGTGCGTTGATTATTAACAATCCAAGTTTTATTAAAAATCCTTTTTATCTAATGGCTCCCGAGTGGATGATTATTCCATTGGTTATTCTTGCAACATTAGCAACTATTATCGCCTCTCAAGCATGTATTACAGGCGCATTTTCAGTGTCAAGACAGGCGCTACAATTAGGATTTATTCCTCGCATGCGTGTTGACCATACCTCTGAAAATCAAGAGGGGCAAATTTATTTACCACGAGTCAATTGGATTTTAATGATTGGAGTTATGGCGGTTGTGCTCATTTTCCAAAGCTCAAGTGCACTAGCGGGAGCCTATGGCGTCGCTATCACAATCGATTTTGTTATTACAACCATACTAGCAAGTTTTGTATTTACTCAAATTTGGCGTTGGCATTGGATTAAAACACTGGCCGTGGTAATGCTATTTTTAATTGTTGATTTAATTTTCTTTGGGGCAAATATAATCAAGATTTTTGATGGGGGATGGTTCCCTGTTCTTATTGGCCTAATCTTGATTTTCTTAATGTCTACTTGGAAAAAAGGTCGGTCATTACTGTTCTACAAATTAAAAGATGAGTCGATGTCTATTGATGTTTTTCTGAAGTCCATGAAAACACAATTAAAAAATCGTGTTAAAGGTACCGCAGTATTCTTAACGCCAAATCCTGAAGGAGTGCCACATTCCTTACTTCATAATCTTAAACATAATAAAATAGTGCATAAAAATGTTGTCTTATTGTCTATACGTTTCAAAAATTATCCGCATGCCACCAATCAAAATTTCATTGAGTTTGAAAAACTGCCAAATAATTTCTTTAAAGTTATACTTAACTATGGGTTTAAGGATGAAACGCGAGTGCCAAGGGATTTAAAACGATGTGAGAAATATGGACTTAAGTTGGACCCGATGGATACATCGTATTTTATTGGAAAAGAATCCTTAATACCTCAACCATCGAGCCAAATGTTTTTCTTACGCAAAAAAATATTTATTACGCTCTTTAGAAGCGCCGAAAATATTACAAACCAATTTTATTTACCTGCAAACAGAGTGGTGGAACTTGGTAGTCAAGTTTTGTTCTAAACAATTTAATTAAAACTATTCGTTATGATTCGATATATTGTAATCTTAGTTTTTCTCTTATCCGGTTGTGCATCGACAACCTTAAAGACTGATTCAGAAGTTGATAGAAATCAATTCTTATTATTACCCAATTACATGGCACTTAGTATGGCGGAAGATGCCTATCGTCAAGAAATTAAAAATGCTGAGGATAATAATGATCTCAATGTAAATGAGGAGCAAGTATTAAGAATAAAAAAAATTGCCTTTCGCTTAATTGATCAAGTTCACGTCTTTCGCGATGATGCCAGTGATTGGAATTGGGAAGTTAATGTTCAAAAAAGTGAAGAAGTAAATGCTTATTGCATGCCAGGTGGAAAAATTATGGTCTACAGTGGCATCATAGAAAAAACTGATGCAACTGATGACGAACTGGCGGCTATGATTGGCCATGAGATTGCGCACGCATTAAGAGAGCATGGCCGGGAAAGAATGTCGACTGCATTTGTTCAGCAAGTTGGTTTAATAGGCTTTGCTGCTTACTTATCTGGTAAAGATGGAAACCGGTTAAGCAAAGAAGTTGCTCTCCAAGCAGCCGCTCTAGGTGCTACATTATTTTTTGCTTTACCAAATAGTCGAGAACAAGAGAGAGAAGCGGACAAAATTGGATTAGAATTAGCTGCCAGAGCTGGCTATAATCCAATGGCGGCTGTAAGTTTATGGCGTAAAATGGATGCACTATCTGATGCAAAAATACCTGAATTTTTGAGCACACATCCCTCAAATGAAAATCGTATTGAGGATATTGCTAAGGATGCTCGAAAAATAAATTATTTATATATTGAAAATAAAAAAACTAATCAAATTACCAAGTAAAAACCATTCGCTAAAGTAAGGTAAAATATGCCTTTATTAATTTTTATGAATACTTAACTATGTCAAATATACAATCAATAATCGATGCGGCTTTTGAAAAAAGAATTGAAATTACCCCTGAAAATGTCAGTACTGAAATCAAAGATGCTATTAATCAAACTTTAGAAGGTTTAAATCAAGGTAAATTAAGGGTGGCCTCACGTATTGGTAATTCACAAGAATGGGAAACACATCAATGGATTAAAAAAGCGGTCTTATTATCTTTTCGGATTGATAATAATAAACTTTTAGATAATGGTTTCACTAAGTATTTTGACAAAGTACCATCAAAATTTGCTAACTATAATGAAGACAATTTCAAAACTGGTGGCTTTCGAGTCGTTCCTAATGCTATCGCAAGACATGGAAGCTTTATAGGAAAAAATGTTGTTTTGATGCCTTCATACGTCAATATTGGTGCTTATGTCGATGAGGGAACCATGGTTGATACTTGGGCAACCGTTGGTTCATGTGCGCAAATTGGAAAGAATGTGCACTTATCTGGTGGGGTTGGTATTGGGGGAGTTTTAGAGCCTGTTCAAGCTGGTCCAACAATAATCGGAGATAATTGTTTTATTGGTGCCAGATCTGAAGTTGTTGAAGGTGTGGTGGTTGAGGACAATGTGGTAATTTCAATGGGCGTCTATATTGGCCAATCTACAAAGATTTTTGACCGAGAAACTGGAAAAATTAGTTTTGGTAGAATTCCGAAAGGGTCAGTTGTGGTTTCAGGTAACCTTCCTTCAAAAGATGGGACCTACTCTCTCTATTGCGCCGTAATTGTAAAAAAAGTAGATGAAAAAACATTAAGTAAAGTAGGTATAAATGAATTACTAAGAGGTATTTAATGCTAAATGTTTATGGAATAAAAAATTGCAGCACAGTAAGAAAAAGTCTTAATTGGTTAGATGAGCATAGTATTGATTTTGTATTCTTTGATGTAAAAAAAAATACTTTAAATGCCAAATTGATAGATCAATGGGCCAAAAATATCCCGACCCCTTATACGTGGGAAAATTTATTAAATAAAAGTGGGATAACTTGGCGGCAGTTGAGTGATGATGATAAAAATTCTGCTCATGAACTAAATGGTGCTATCGAGCTTATTATAAAAAAACCTAGTGTTATGAAAAGACCGTTAATAACAAAAAATGATTTAATCTTAACGCTTGGTTATGATGAAAATTTATTTCAAAAAATATATTTATGAGTAAAACTTTAGCTCTAGCAAAAGCGTTAATTGAAAGAAAATCTATCACGCCGAGTGATGATGGTTGCCAAGCTATACTCGTTGATCGTCTTAAGCCACTTGGGTTTAATATTGAAACCATTCATCAAAATGGGGTAACAAATTTTTATGCGCGAAAAGGCAGCGCAAGTCCTCTCCTGGTTTTTGCTGGGCACACCGATGTAGTTCCACCAGGACCAATTGATTTATGGGATAGTGACCCTTTTATTCCAACTGAGAAAGAAGGTAAATTATTTGGGCGAGGTGCAGCAGACATGAAAACTTCCTTGGCTGCATTTATAACGAGTATTGAAGACTTTCTTGAGCAACATCCTAATCATCAAGGTTCAATTGGTCTCCTTATTACTTCAGATGAAGAGGGGGTTGCGACAGATGGAACTGTCAGGCTGGTTGAAATGTTAAAAAAAAGAAATGAAACCATAGATTATTGTATTGTTGGAGAACCTACTTCAAATCAAAATTTTGGTGATACTGTAAAAAATGGTCGCCGTGGTTCATTATCCGCAAAGCTTATTGTCAAAGGTATTCAGGGTCATATTGCTTATCCTGAAAAAATTAAGAACCCCATTCATGAGATAGCGCCAGCAATAGATGCGCTTGTCAAAACAACATGGGACAATGGTAACGAATATTTTCCTCAAACCTCTTGGCAAATTTCAAATATTAATGCAGGTACGGGTGCCACTAATGTAGTACCTGGTCATGTGGAAGTCTTGTTTAATTTTAGATATTCAACATCCAATTCTGCAGACGATCTTAAGGTAAAAGTAGAAAATATTTTAAATGAGTATCATCTTGATTTTTCAATTGATTGGTCACATTCTGGAAAACCATACTTAACAAAAAAAGGTTATTTAGTTGATGTACTTAATGATTCTATTAATGAAATTATTGGTATATCTCCAGATATTTCTACAACTGGAGGAACCTCTGATGGGCGATTTATTGCAGACATTTGTAATCAAGTGGTTGAGTTTGGTCCTTTAAATGAATCAATTCATAAAATCAATGAACATGTATTTTTAGAGCATATTGATTTATTAAAAAATATTTATCAACGTGCACTTGAAAAAATATTAATCAAAATTTAATTCTTATTCTTTCGCGTATTTTTTATCTGAGGAATTTTGAATGCTGAAGCGTCTATCTGATTTTCTTCTAATATTTTTATAACTTGCTTCTGAGCAAGCTCTTCGTGCATACCCCTTTTTAAATAAGTTGGCAGTTTTATCTCACCAAATCGAATTCGAATCAAACGGCTCACGGTTAAATCTAAATATTCAAAAATGCGCCTAACCTCTCGATTTCTCCCTTCTTTAAGAGTGACTTTATACCACTTATTTGCCCCCTCACCCCCTTCATATTGAATAGAATCAAATTTTGCCGGCCCATCATCCAATTCAATTCCTGTTTTTAATAAATGCAACTGATCATCATTTAATGCACCTAAAATTCTTACGGAATATTCACGGACTACTTCAAACTTTGGATGCATTAACCGATTAGCCAATTCACCTGAAGAGGTGAAAATCAGCAACCCCGATGTATTAAAATCTAAGCGTCCAATTGCTATCCATTTTGCCTGCTTAATCTTAGGTAAATTTTTATAAACTGTTGGCCTGCCTTTTGGATCATTTTGAGTGACTAGCTCTCCTTCAGGCTTGTGATAAATGAGTATTCGAGGTAACACTGCTAAATTGTTTAAAAAAACTGGCTTGCCATTAAAAATAATACGGTCTCTAGAGTTAACTAATTGGCCTAATACAGCAAGTTGATTATTCACATAAATTTTTTTTTCAATAATTGCTTTTTCGATTTCACGTCTTGACCCAAAGCCGCCTTGCGCTAAAAATTTATGAATCCGCGTATTTTCATCTGAATTAAATATTTCTTTTTTTTGATCAGATCTGAGTCTATTTCTTCTTTCACTCATTTAAATCGTTTATCGTTGAAGGATCTTTTTCTTGGTTGGCTGAAATTAATTCAGACTCTAAACCAATAGTATTAATATCAGGTAATTGCGATAACGAAGTCAAACTAAAGTCATCAAGAAAGAATTTTGTTGTGCCATACAATGCGGGTCGGCCAGGAACCTCTTTGTAACCTATGATTTCTATCCACTCTCGTTCTACTAATTGTCGAATAGCATTTGGATTCAGTGAGACGCCGCGAATTTTTTCTATGTCACCACGTGTGACTGGTTGTCGATAAGCAATAATTGCCAAAACCTCCATAACTACTCTTGAATATTTTACCAATCGATCAGGATTTAAACGTGTTAAATTCTCTGAAAATTTTACTTTTGCTTCAAAACGGTAGCCCGTTGCAACTTGAACCAGGTCCATGCTTTTATCCTGCCAATCAATTTTTATTTCATCCAAAAGCATACGTATTGTGGAGCGCTCAATTTTTTCCATAAATAATTTTTGCAAATCTTCAATCGACAGGGGTTTGCCAGCCGTCAAGAGAGCCACCTCGATAATATCTTTTAATTTCTTTGATTGTTGTTCCATCTATACTTCAGCTCGTTTTAAATATATTGGAGAGCACGGTGCTTGTTGATTTATTTTTATCATGCGCTCTTTACATAACTCAAGTATCGCCAAAAAACAGACAACTAACTTTGCCATCGGATCATTTTTTGGATCAAAAAGTGATGAAAACTCAATTAAATCTTGCTCAGATATTTTTTTTAAAATCATGCTCATATGCTCTCTTACTGACAATTCCGAGCGTTCTATTTTATGCGACTCAAATTGTTGGGCACGCTTTAAAACATTTTTCCAAGCTTCGAAGATTTCATCGATATTTACTTCCGGAGGATTGACCTCAATAATTTTTTCAAAATATGCTTGCGCCACCATACGGTCTCTACCAACCTGAGGTATATCATTTAACTCAACTGCAGCCGTTTTCATTAATTCATACTCAATTAATTTTTTTACAAGCTCTGCTCTTGGATCTAACTCATCATCATCTTCGTTGATGGGTGATGGTAAGAGCATTCTTGATTTTATTTCAATTAACATTGCCGACATAAGAAGATAATCGCCGGCCAACTCTAATTTAATTTGCTTCATCCTCTCAACATACTCAATGTATTGGGAAGTCAAAGCTGTCATAGGAATGTCTAAAATATCGATATTATTTTTTCGAATTAAATACAATAAAAGATCTAATGGGCCTTGAAATGAATCAAGGTAAACCTCTAATGCATCAGGTGGTATGTAAAGGTCTTGCGGTAATTGTGCAATAGACTCACCATAAACTTGAGCATTTTTCTTACTCTCAAAATTAATTTGCTCGCTCATGAAAAATTGATTCCCATCGCTTCTCTTACTTCTCGCATTGTATCTCGCGCTACTTTTCTTGCTTTTTCACAACCTTCAGCAACGACACTTTTGACGAGATCTGGACTTTCAATATAGTGGTTAGCTTTTTCTTGCATAGGTTTGAGTTCTTTTTGTATTGCTTCGATAACAGGTTGCTTGCATTCAATGCAACCAATTTCTGCAGCTTTGCATCCCTGCTGCACCCAATCTTGGGTTTTTTCATCTGAATAGACTTGATGTATTTGCCAAACAGGGCAATTTTTTGGGTCGCCAGGGTCATTTCTTCGAACTCTTGCTGGATCAGTTGGCATAGTTCTTATTTTTTTTTCAACTGACTCGGGAGGCTCTCTTAGTGAAATCGTATTATTATAAGATTTGGACATTTTTTGACCATCTAAGCCTACCATTTTTGAAGCAGGTGTTAATTTATATTCCGGCTCAAGTAAAATCATTTTTCCTCCTCCCTCCAGAAAACCTAACAACCTCTCTTTGTCGCCCAAACTTAAGTTTTGCTGTTCCTCAATCAAAGATTGCGCTGCCTCAAGGGCTTGTTCATCACCCTCCTCTTGGTAAGCTGTTCGTAGTTCACGGTACAATTGTCCACGCTTTGAACCTAACTTTTTTATTGCTTCTTCAGCTTTTTCTTCAAAACCAGTTTCTTTTCCATAAAGATGATTGAATCGTCTTGCTACCTCTCGGGTAAACTCAATATGTGGAACTTGATCTTCGCCAACGGGCACTTGTGTTGCTTTGTATATTAAAATATCCGCACTTTGTAATAAGGGGTATCCCAAAAAACCGTAGGTAGAAAGGTCTTTAGATGATAGTTTTTCTTGTTGATCTTTGTAAGTTGGCACTCTTTCTAGCCATCCAAGCGGTGTAATCATGGACAGTAAGGTGTGAAGTTCAGCGTGTTCTGGTACTTTTGATTGCACAAAGATCGTAGCTAGTGAAGGGTCAATTCCTGCCGCCAACCAATCAATTACCATATCCCAAACATTTTTTTCAATGATCCCAGGATCATCATAGTGTGTAGTAAGCGCATGCCAGTCAGCAACAAAAAAAAGGCATTCGGATTCGTGTTGTAAATTAACCCAATTCTTGAGCACGCCATTGTAATGCCCAAGATGCAAGCCTCCAGTTGGCCGCATACCTGAGACTACTCTATCGATTGCCATAAAAATCCTATAAAAATTTTATCCAAATATCCCAAAAATAATACTTTGACTAAACATTACTAGAGGCATCAATATTTGCCCTAATAATCCAGTTATTAATAAAAAAATTAATATAAAAAAACCATATCTTTCGAGTCCTGCAATGTAGCTTGACCATGGATATGGCAATACACTAACTGCTATCCTACCACCATCGAGCGGAGGAATAGGAAGAAGATTTAATACCATTAAAACAATATTTATTTGTATGCCTGCCAAGCACATAACTCGCATAAAAAGTTCAGCATCGTCTGGGAAAAGATTTATTCTGGCTAATAAGATGGTCCAAAAAATTGCCATAAAAAAATTTGCTGCAGGACCTGCTAAAGCAACCCAAAACATATCTTTTTTAGGATTATTAAGATTTGAAAAATTTACTGGGACCGGTTTTGCCCATCCAAAAAGAATCCCACCAAGCATTAGTGTTAAAGCAGGAAAAATAATTGTGCCTAAAGGATCAATGTGTCGAATTGGATTTAAAGAAATACGATTCATGTAATGTGCCGTCATATCGCCAAAATACCGCGCAACATAACCATGGGCTGCTTCATGAACAGTGATGGCAAAAAGAATTGGGAGAGCGTAAGCGGAAATTTTTTGAACAATTGAAAGTTCCATTGATTACATTCTATGCTAAATACAATTTTAAAAAAAGTGATTTACTGAATGCTTTCATGCAATTCATGCCAGTTATGCCAAACAGGGATACAGTCACTTGGCAATGGTCGATTTTGTCCCATTTCGCGAAATGAAATTCCAGGACCATGAAAATCTGAACCACAAGAAGCAAGTAATCCAAATTCATTAGCAAGATTGGTAAAATATTTTGATTGCGATAAGTCTTGGCTGCCAGAAATAATTTCAACACCCGTGCCTCCGCATTCCTGAAATTCAGCAAATAAACTTGGGTAAAGTTTTGTGCCCATATCGTATCTTCCTGGATGTGCAATTACAGCAACACCTCCCGCATCATTAATCCACTTAACTGCATCTTTAAGTTGTGCCCACTCGTGCTCAACATAGCCAGGTTTGCCTTGGGTTAAATATTTTTTAAATACTGATTTGATATCTTTTGCGAAGCCTCTTTCAACAATGTAACGGGCAAAGTGAATGCGTCCAAGGGTGCCTGCTTGCGCATAGTTTTTTGCACCATCAAAGGCATTATCAATCCCGGCTAAACCTAGACCATGTGCCATTTTTTTCGCACGCTCATTTCTTCCGCTTCGAATCAGGGATAAATTTTTATCAAGATTCTTGTCGTTACTATCAAAATGAAGGCCAACAATATGAATGGTTCTTTTCCTCCATGTTACAGATATCTCGACACCATTCACAAAAATCATATTTAGTCGTTGCGCCTCTTTTTTTGCTTCAACTAATCCAGCAATATCATCATGGTCTGTCAAAGCTAGAACTTTGACTTTTTTTGTATGGGCGTGATTAACTAATTCAGTAGGACTTAAAATTCCATCAGATATAGTAGAATGGCTGTGAAGATCAATTACGATATTATTCATAAGCGGTAATTCGATTATATGTTTTTTTTATTTTTATTCATAGGTTAACTACTTTGAAATTTTTTTACGATTTATTGCCAGTCATCCTCTTTTTTGTCGCGTATAAAATATATGACATTTTTATTGCGACAGCTGTAGCCATTATTGCAACTCTGCTGCAGATTGTCTTCATGTATTTTAAAAAAGGCAGTGTTGATAAAATGTTACTGTTTAATGGAGCTATGATTACTGTGCTGGGTGGATTAACAATCTTACTCCAAGATAAAGCTTTTATTATGTGGAAGCCGTCCGTTATCTATTGGGCTTTTGCAATCATTTTATTTGGGTCCAATCATTTTTTAGGTAAGAATCTAATTAAATTGGCAATGGGTACTCAACTTCAATTAAAAGATTGGCTATGGTCAAGACTGAATTTTTTCAGCAGTCTTTTCTTTATTTTCTTAGGTTTTATCAATCTCTATGTGGCGTATAACTTTTCTGAGAATACTTGGGTGAATTTTAAGCTTTTTGGCTTAACAGCATTATTATTTTTATTTTTTATTTTTCTTGCCCTTTATGTTTCTAAGGCAAATAAGGAAAGGTAATGTGGTACGTTTTTAATGCCAAAGATGTAGAAAATAGCTTAGAAAAAAGATTGCAATTTCGGCCTTTGCATTTAGCTCGACTGATGATTTTAATTGAACAGGGACGATTATTAATTGCTGGTGCATATCCTGCAATTGATAGTATTGATCCAGGTCCTGCAGGATTTTTTGGTAGCCTCATCATTGCCGAATTTGAGGATTTGGAAGCTGCAAAAAAATGGGCTGACGAAGAACCCTTTTTAATTCATGGTATCTATCAATCAATTGATGTTAAGCCATTTAGAAAAAGCCTTCCATAATGATAAAAAAATTAATTGAAGAAAGACTATTAACTCTTGCTCCGATTGAGCTAACGGTAACCGATCAAAGTCATCTCCATCAAGGGCATGCTGGTAATAATGGTGGGGGGCATTTTACTGTTGCTATTTCGAGCAATGAATTTACTGGCAAATCACTTATGGAAAGACACCGTATGGTTTACCAATTAATGCATGATTTAATACCAGAAAAAATTCATGCATTGAGTATTAAGGCCATTTCACCGGATGATTAAATTAAAATACATTGCCTTTTTTTTCATGATTTTATCACCACTCAGTTTCGCCGATGTAGCTGAGGTAAATGGTGAAAAAATAGAGCAACGTTTTGTTGATTTCATTAAAGATGAAGTAAAAAAACAAGGCAGAAGTGTTACAGATGAAATGGAAGAAAACATCATTGATCGCTTAATCGATTTAAAAGTAATTAATCAAGCAGCCAAAAAAAGTGGTTTACTCGATGAGCCTGAAATTCTTACGCAAGCGCAATTATCGACCCAAGAATTAATATATACCCTCTATCTCCAAAGATATATCATTGCTCATCCTGTGAATAGTGATGATTTAAAAAGTGAATATGCAATCTTTAAAGAAAAATTTAATGCACAAGAATTTAAAGCCAGACATATTTTACTAACAACAAAAAAAGATGCCGCGAATATTATTACGCAACTTGACCAAGGTGATAATTTTTCTGATTTAGCAAAAGAATTCTCCAAAGATGAATCCACTAAATCAAATGGAGGCGATCTGGGTTGGTTTGAGCAAAGAGATATGCTTGAGGTGATTTACCAAGAAGTGGCAAAATTAAAAAAAAATAACTACACCAAAAAACCTATTCAAACACAATTTGGATGGCATATTATTAAGCTTGAAGATATTAGGCAGGCTCCCTTGCCCTCCTTTGAAGAAAAAGAGTCTGAATTAAAAACAGCTTTGCAAAAAGCCAAATTAAAGCAACATTTGGATGAATTACGCAATCTTGCAAAGGTGAAATTCAAATAAAAAAAATAATTGAAGAAAGAAATCATTTCACTTATAATTGAGAATGATTCTCATTTAAAAAATTATCATGACATTAAAACAGTTATTAGTCGGACAATCAGGTGTTATCAAAACCTTAACAAACAATACGCAATTTAATGATCGCTTGAAAGCGTTAGGGGTTAAAAAAGATAATATCGTAGAAATTATTAGGCAAGCTAAATTTGATGGCCCATTTCATCTAAAAATTGGCACAACTGAGTTTATGCTTCGCTCCGACATTGCTGCACAAATTGACATCGAAATCATTACTCCAAAAGCAGCATGAAAAGAGTCGCATTAATTGGCATGCCGAATACCGGCAAGTCAACTCTTTTTAATAGAATAAGTGGCGCTTCAGTCAAAGTTGGTAATTGGCCAGGTGTCACCGTTGACCTTCACTCAGTTAAAACTATCCTTAATGGTGAGCTCGTTGAATTAATTGATTTGCCAGGAATTTATGATCTAAAGGGTTACAGTGAAGATGAAATTGTCGTTCAAGATTTCTTAAAAAATAATCAAATTGATCAAATTTTTTATATTCTCAATAGTACACAAATTGATCGGCAAATAGAGTTAGCAATGGATCTAAAGAAAATGAATCCATCAATCAAAATTATTGCCAATATGATTGATGAAGCAAAAGCTTATGGAATTACATTTGACTTTGACAAACTGCAAGCTTTACTAGGTTGTCCTGTTATTCCAATTAGTGCAAAACATAATCAGGGGCTGGACCAGTTAAATAAAAAAATTTCTTTGCGCAATGCATCCGATCCAAGCAAAAATGATTTGAAAAGAATAATCAATCAAACAGTTTTCTTTCCAAAAACACTTAATAATAAAACAACCAAAAAGCTAGATGCAATTTTCTTAAATCCTGTTTTTGGTTTACCCATTTTTTTATTTGTTATCTTTACTGTATTTCAATTTGTTTTTACCGTGGGGCAGCCTCTGCAAGATTTAATGGCCAGTTTTTTCACTTACTTAGAGCAGACGTTTATCAATAACCTTTTGCTTAATATGAATGTCACTTTGAAAAGTTTTTTGATGGAGGGTCTTTATGCAGGAATTACCACTGTGGCAGCATTCATTCCTATTATTATATTATTTTTCTTTATCATGACGATTATTGAAGATAGCGGTTACTTTTCCCGGGCCGCTTTC
Organism: Methylophilaceae bacterium; assembly: GCA_017858095.1. Taxonomy (GTDB): domain Bacteria; phylum Pseudomonadota; class Gammaproteobacteria; order Burkholderiales; family Methylophilaceae; genus BACL14. The sequence goes on from JAFMCB010000001.1 coordinate 201,852, forward strand.
TTAATGGATAAAGTGATGGAAAAAATGGGGCTTGATGGGCGAGCCTTTGTCATGATGTTAATGGGTTTTGGTTGCAATGTTCCGGCACTAATGGGTACAAAAATAATGCGTACAAAAGAAATAAGGTTTTTAACAATGCTTGTTATTCCTTTTTCACTTTGCTCAGCCAGGTTACAAGTATTTCTTTTTATCATTTCAGCATTTTTTGCTGCCACGCAAGGTGCTATCGTTCTTTTTTGCTTGTACCTGTTAAGTTTTTTTTCCATTTTTATTACCGCTGTTATTTTCAAAAATAAGTATCGTAGTCATGAACCATTAGTTTTGGAACTTCCCCCTTACAGATTCCCAACAACAAAACAAATTCTTATTCGTGGTTGGCAAGAGGTCAAACACTTCATTGATCGTGCAAGTAAATTTATTATTATTGGGGTGATTGCAATATGGGCATTGACCCATTTTCCTGAGGGGCTCGAGGTTGCCTCAGCAGATACCTATGCTGGCCAAATTGGAAACTTATTTGAACCTATTTTTAGTCCACTAGGCATTGAACAAATGCTGATCATTGCCCTCATTTTTGGCTTTATTGCGAAAGAAATTCTAATTGGTGCCTTTGCAGTAATCTTTGGTCTAGAGGGTATTGCTTTATCTGCTCACCTTGGAGAAGTTTTTAATGCTGGTCAAGCAATAAGTTTTATGATTTTTACCCTAATTTACACTCCCTGTTTGTCAACTATAGCTACTTTAAAAAATGAATCAAAAGATCGGCTGTTAACATTTATTTCTATCACTTGGTCTTTAATGCTTGCATGGTTGCTAAGTTTTGCGTTTTATCAACTTTATTTAATTGTGTAAATTTTAAAATTCATTCAAAACTGTTGATAAAGACTGATAAAATCTCTTAACCACAATCAATACATACCTTAAATTATTTAGATGCAAAATAATACTATTTCAATCTTTTATGGAAATCAGGTTTTCTCTGAATTTAGAAAAAAAAATCTTTTAAATAAAGCAAAAAAAATTGGTTGTGACATTAGAGATTTCACTGCTTTCTACCTTCATTTAGTCGAGAGTAAGACGGCTTTGTCTATTAATGATCAAAGTCATCTCAACCAACTCCTCGATTACGGAGTTAAAAACAAAACTAAGCCTTATACACAAAAATTCTTTATTGCGCCGCGTGTTGGCACAATTTCACCGTGGAGTTCAAGGGCTACAAATATTGCGCAACAATGTGATGTAAATATTTTAAGGTTAGAGCGCTGTGTTGCTATCACCTTTGATTTGACTGAAGAACTTTCCGCTAGCAAAAAAAATGAGTTAATCCAGATCTTTTTTGATCGAATGACGGAGTCTGTATTTTTTAATGAGACAGACTTAAAGCAGTTATTTAGGCACGCAGACCCCAAATCATTAGAACAAATCAATATACTTGAGCATGGTGTTCAAGCTCTTGAGAAATTCAATCAAGACAATGGGCTTGCACTTTCAGATGATGAAATAGCCTATTTATTCAATTATTATCGTGCAATTAATCGAAATGCTACGGATGCTGAGCTCATGATGTTTGCACAAGCAAACTCTGAACATTGTCGCCATAAAATTTTTAATGCTTCATGGCAGATAGATGGGATCGTACAAAATAAATCATTATTTGAAATGATTAAAAATACCCATCAGTTAGCGCCACAAAAAACCATCGTTGCTTATTCAGATAATTCATCCATTATTGAAGGCCAGGTAATATCACGATTTTATCCTGATCAAACCGGTAATTATGCAGAGCACACAGAACTAACACATTACCTAATGAAGGTGGAAACGCATAATCATCCGACTGCTATTTCGCCTTTTGCTGGTGCAGCGACAGGATCTGGTGGCGAAATTCGTGATGAAGGCGCAACAGGTCGCGGATCAAAACCCAAAGCTGGTCTTACAGGTTTTTCTGTATCAAATCTTAAAATACCAGGTTACCTGCAAACCTGGGAAAATAATGGTATTGGTAAACCTGCACGAATTGCCTCTGCACTTCAAATTATGATAGACGGCCCAATTGGGGCGGCTTCCTATAATAATGAATTTGGTCGGCCAAATATTTTGGGTTATTTTAGAACGCTTGAAATTAAATATAATGAAAAATATTTCGGCTACCATAAACCCATTATGCTTGCGGGTGGGGTTGGTAATATAGCTGACCAACATACACATAAAAAATCTTTAGAAGAAAATGACCTTCTAATTCAATTAGGCGGGCCTGCAATGCTTATTGGGTTAGGTGGTGGTGCTGCATCTAGTATGCAAACGGGTGCAAACCTAGAGAATTTAGACTTTGATTCGGTTCAGCGTGGCAACCCTGAACTCCAACGAAGAGCTCAAGAAGTTATTGATCGCTGCTGGCAAATGGCGGATAAGAATCCTATCTTAAGCATTCACGATGTTGGTGCTGGTGGTTTATCAAATGCTTTTCCAGAACTGGTTCATGATGGTGGTGTTGGAGCAATTTTCGAATTACGAGAAATTAACAATGAAGAGTTTGGAATGTCGCCCAAAGAGATTTGGTGTAATGAAGCTCAAGAACGCTATGTACTGGCTATTAAAAAAACAAATATAGATTTATTTGAGCAGATTTGTCAAAGAGAGCGTTGTCCCTATGCCGTTGTTGGTCGGGCCACAAAAGAAAAAAAACTGGTGGTCACTGATAGCTTTTTTAAAAATGATGTCGTTAAAATGGATCTCGATATCTTGCTTGGCAAGCCTCCAAAAACAAAAAAAGAGATTTCGCTGCCAAAGAAAACAACCATTAATTTATCTTTAGAAGAAAAAAATTTAGCAGATCATGTTGAAAGAGTCCTGAGATTTCCTGCTGTCGCAAATAAAAGTTTTTTAATTACCATCGGTGATCGATCAGTCACTGGATTAATTTCCAGGGATCAATTTGTTGGGCCTTGGCAAGTTCCGGTTAGTGATGTCGCAATTACTAAATCAGACTTTATTTCAAATAAAGGCGAGGCCTTTTCCGTTGGAGAAAAAGCACCCTTGGCCATTATCAATGCAATAGCCTCAGCCAAGATGGCTGTTGGTGAGGCAATTACTAACATTGTGGCGAGTCCAATTGATGATCTCTCACATATAAAATTATCGGCAAATTGGATGGCTGCCGCGGGTCAGAATGAAAATGATTACGAGCTGTATGCTGCGGTAAGAAGTATTGGTATGGAATTATGTCCGGATCTGCAAGTAAGCATACCTGTAGGCAAAGATTCACTTTCAATGCAGACAAAATGGAAAGAGGTGAATGATGATATTACAATATCGTCACCATTATCGTTAATAATTTCAGCCTTTGCAGAGTGTACAAATACTAGAAAAGTTTTAACTCCCCAACTTGAAAGAGATGCAAATACCAGTTTGCTGCTTATTGATTTAGGTCAAGCAAGAAATCGTATGGGCGGCTCAGCATTTCTTTTAACACAAAATTTAGTTGGTCAAGAATGTCCAGATGTTGATAATGCACAAATATTGAAACAATTCTTTAAGGCTGTTCAGCAATTAAATGCTGATAACAAAATTTTAGCTTACCATGATCGCTCTGATGGTGGACTTATTACCACGCTATTGGAAATGGCATTTGCTGGTCATTGTGGGATCGAATTTAACCTAGAAAGGTGCGAAATTGATGATACAAATGCATTTTTATTTAATGAAGAATTGGGTGCTGTTATCCAAGTAAAAGATGAGGAAAGTGATGAAATAAAAAAAATCCTTGAACAGGATTATGAGTTAAATGTGTGCTTTGTAGGTAAACCCAAGCTTGATCATTCTATCAATATTAAGCATGGTGAAAATATGTTGTTTGCCTCAACTCGTCGAAAACTTCAAAGTATTTGGTCGGAAACAAGTTTTCATATCCAAGCCTTGCGTGATAACCCAAAAACTGCGCAAGAAGAATTTGAAAATATCTTGGACGACAATAATCCAGGTATCAATCCAAAAATTACTTTTGATATTGTAAAAGCTCCGCTGGTGAAAAAAAATAAACCTAAAATAGCTATTTTAAGAGAGCAAGGTGTCAATGGACAAAATGAAATGGCAGCAGCCTTTTATTATGCTGGCTTTGAATGTCGTGATGTACATATGACAGATTTAATCAACAAAAAAATTCAGTTAGATAGTTTTCAAGCGCTGGTAGCATGTGGTGGTTTTTCTTATGGTGATGTCCTGGGTGCCGGCCAGGGTTGGGCAAAATCAATTTTATTTAATGAGTTTTTAAAAGATCAATTTTATAATTTTTTTAATCGAGACAACACTTTAAGTTTAGGTGTATGCAATGGTTGTCAAATGCTAAGTAGCATCAAAGAGCTTATTCCTGGAGCTAATTATTGGCCAAAATTTGTTAAGAATGAATCCGAACAATTTGAGGCTAGATTTGTAAATGTAAGGGTTGAAAATAGTAATTCACTATTTTTTAATGAGATGCATGGCAGTGTTCTCCCTATTGCAGTTGCTCATGGTGAGGGTCGCGTTGAATTTGATACAAATAAAGATTTAGAGCACCTTTGCGAAAATAAACAAATAACCCTTTCTTATGTTGATAACAAGCATGAGGGAACTTTACGCTACCCTTTTAATCCAAATGGTTCGATTAATGGAATTACTGGCATAACATCGACTGATGGCAGAATATCGATTATGATGCCGCATCCCGAAAGGGTATTTGTAACGGATCAAAATTCTTGGTATCCAAAAGGATGGTCGGAATATGGTCCATGGTATAGAATATTCGCCAATGCGAATAAATATTTTGCTTAATTATTAAGGATATGTATGAAAAAAATTTTTAAAACGTTACTTTTAGTACTTTTTACGCTTTCATTCCACGCTTATGCGCTAACCGATTCTGAAGCCCTTGAGTTCACTGGTGCAGTTAATGATGGTGATCTAAAAACAGTTAAACGTTACGTTGAAACAATGAATGTTGATTTGGAAGAAGGTTATTTTGCATGGACACCCTTGCTTATGGCTGCAGCAAAAGATCAAATGGAAGTTTTGCAATATTTAGTCAAAAAAGGTGCAAATATCAACTATACCCATCCAGTCACTCGCTTCAATGCTTTGCATCATGCTGCTTTTAATGGTGATAAAGAAATGGTGAAATATTTAATTGATAGCGGTATTAATACACAGCAAAACTTGAAAGGTGATGTATCAATCATTCGTGCTTTAAATGAAGATAACAAAAAAGATATGGCAGATTATCTTATTTCATTAGGCATTAAAGATGAAGGCTGTGAAGACAGAAAATGTTTCTAGGGAGTTTTGTTGATAAAAAAACTATTTTCTCCTCTCTCAATTTTTCTCTTAGCTTTTTTACCTCATTTGGGCTGCGCCTATAACGCAGCAGGTTACAGCCCTCCTCCACCTGAATTAAATCTGTCCATTGCAGAAGGTTTTTCTGTCGAAATTTTTGCCAAACTAGATCCTTGTGATAGTTGCTATATGACAGGGCCACGAATGATGGCATTAGATGAAAAAAATAATCTTTATGTCACAACCGGAAAACTTGGTAAAGTTTACAAAATTACTGACTCAAATGATGACGGTAAAGCAGATCAAATTTTAACTTGGTTAGATAATCTTAATGTTCCTAATGGAATTGATTACTACCAAGGAAATATTTTTATTGCGAACGAAGATTCTATTTTAAAAGTTCCTGTTTCAAAGCCATCCAAAAAAAAAATTATTATTAATCGTTTAGCTACCGGCGGGCATACGCAAAAATCGATCAAAGTTGGCCCAGATAATCATTTGTATATCAATATTGGTTCAAGCTGTAATGTCTGCGTTGAGACTGATCCTACCCGCGCTACTATGCAAAGATATACTGTGGAGGGAATGCCTGCAGGCGCTCTTAAAACACTTGGTCGGCATAAACCAGATGCAACATGGGCTAAAGGTTTAAGAAATAGCCAAGGTTTTGCCTGGCATCCTGTAACAAAAAAAATGTATGCCACGAATAATGGCTCAGATATGCGATCAGATAAAAAAAATGGTCCTGTCAATGATGCGTTACCACCTGAACATTTTAACGAAATAGAACCTCATCAACATTATGGGTGGCCCTATTGCTGGGGAAATCAGATTCCCGATCCAAATTTTTTAGGGCCAAAAGATTTTTGTGCCTCGACAAAATCACCTGATCTTACGTTTACCTCCCATTCAACCCCGATTGGTATTACTTTTTTAAATAAAACTAGTTTTCCTGAAGAATATAAAAATGATGCCATTGTTGCTCTTCACGGCTCTTGGAATCGAAAAGATTTTTCAGGTTACAAGTTGATTCATGTTAAGTTTGACGAAAATCATCGCCCTATTTCTTATCATGATTTTTTGACAGGCTGGTTAGTGAACGATGTTGCATGGGGAAGACCTGTCGATGTTATTCAAAGTCATGATGGCGGTTTATTTGTCTCAGATGATCGATCAGGTTATATCTATAAAATTACTTACAAGGAAGAAAAAAATGTTCATAAATAAAGTTTTCATGCTGCTATTCATATTAATGATTGCCCCCTCAATTTATGCCAAGCAAGTCTATCCTGGATTTGTAAATCCAGAATCAGCAGTACAAGGACAAAATGGAGATATTTTTGTGACTGAAATTGGTGAATTTGGTAAAGATGGTGATGGAAAAATAAAAAAAATTAATAGCAAAGGTGAGGTGTCTGATTTTGCAATTGGATTAAATGATCCAAAAGGAATTATTCTTTATGAGGGTAAGCTTTATGCAACAGACAAAGATTTAATTGTAAAAATTAACATGAATGGAGAGTGGGAAGTTTTTTCTGGCACCATGGCTTTTCCAAAAGTACCAGTATTTTTAAATGATATCGATGTCACGCCGGCTGGTAAATTCTACATAACCGATAGCGGAAATTTAAAAAATGGCGGTATGATTTTTATCATGGATATGACTGGAAATGTAGAGCTTCTCATGGACGAAAACAGTCATCCTGCTATCAAAGCACCTAACGGTATATTACCTTTAGATGAAAGTCGCTTTCTAATGGTTGATTTTGCCACTGGAGAGTTATTTGAAGGGCACCAAAAAAAAATGACCCTAAAAAAATTAATTGGTGGTTTGGGTGGTGGTGATGGAATCGTAATGCTCAAGGATTCGGTGTTAATTAGCGATTGGAAAAATGGTGTTTTGTATGAATATAAAGATGGGCAAGTGAAAACCCTAAACCACCGTTTTGAGGCAGCTGCAGATATCGCACCAACCTTTGATAAAAAATCAATTATTGTTCCAGATATGAAAGCTGGCACCGTCACAATTATTGATATATACAAGTAATACAGATTTATTTACAAGTGATTCAATTATAAAAGAATAGGACATTCTGATATTATTACGTGATTGATAATTTCTAATATTTAATATCAAATGAATCTGCACGAATACCAATCAAAAAACATACTCAAAGCATTCAAAATTGCAGTACCTAACTCAATAATGGTATCCACATCTAATGAGGTTGACTTTGCATATGATCAATTAAAAACAAAAAAAATTGCTATTAAAACGCAAGTGCATGCTGGTGGCAGAGGAAAATCAGGCGGGGTAAAACTGATTAACTCAAAAAAAGAAGCACATGATTTTGTAAAATTCTGGCTTGGTAAAAATTTAATCACTTACCAAAATTTACCTCAAGGCCAACCTGTTCATCGTCTATTAATGGAAGAAACGGTTGATATTGAATTAGAACTTTACTTGTCAATTGTTATAGATAGACAAAATGAGGCTATCACTATCATTTGCTCCAGTGAAGGTGGAACAGATATTGAAGAATTAACACAAAAAAAACCACAGCTTATCAAAAAGTTAAATTTTAAAATTAACCAATGTCTTTCTGACCGAGACATTGAAAATTTTTTCTGTGAATTAAAAATTACAAATTTTGTTAAGGATGATTTTATCCAGTTAATTAAAAATGCAATTGATACTTTTAAACAGAATGACTTGTCACTGCTTGAAATCAATCCATTGGTAGTTAGCAAAGAACATAAATTAATCGCACTGGATTGTAAAATGAGTATTGATGACAATGCTCTTTTTAAACATCCTGAATTTCAAGATTTGCATGATTGGTCACAAATTGACTCTAAAGAAGCTGAAGCCCATCATGCAGGTTTAAATTATATTGCACTGGAGGGAAATATTGGATGTATGGTTAATGGGGCGGGCCTTGCAATGGCCACTATGGACCTTATTAAATTATCTGGCGGTCAGCCTGCTAATTTTTTGGATGTCGGTGGAGGGGCAACAGCTGAAACTGTTAGCAAAGCATTCAAAATATTATTATCAGATAAAAATGTAAAAGTGGTTTTGGTGAATATTTTTGGTGGCATTATGCGCTGTGACATTATTGCTGAAGGGATTATTGCTGCTGCAAAAGAAGTAGGTATTCAAATTCCAATAGTTGTTCGTTTAGAGGGAACTAATGTTGAGCTTGGTAAAAAAATACTCAATGAAAGTAATTTAAATATTACAACTGCTAAAAATTTACGTGACGCTGCTATTCAAGCGGTTGCATTAACTAAGGAAAAATAATTGTCAGTTCTAGTTAATAAAAATACCAAAGTTATATGTCAGGGGTTTACTGGAAAGCAAGGTACTTTTCATTCTGAACAAGCCATAAAATATGGAACAAATATCGTTGGTGGCGTTACTCCCGGAAAAGGTGGTCAAACTCATCTTGATAAGCCTGTATTTAATTCAGTAAAAGAAGCCATAGCAGAAACAAAAGCAACAGCTTCTGTGATCTATGTACCTCCAGCTTTTGCAGCAAGATCTATTCTTGAGGCAAGTGACGCTGGTATCCAAATTATTGTATGCATTACTGAAGGTATTCCCGTGCAAGAAATGTTAAACGTAAAAATTGCTATAGAAAAAAATGGGTCTACTTTAATTGGGCCAAATTGCCCGGGAATAATAACCCCTGATGAGTGCAAAATTGGAATTATGCCCGGAAGTATTCATAAAAAAGGGATAGTTGGAATTGTGTCACGTTCTGGGACTCTTACATATGAAGCAGTTGATCAAACGACTAAAAATGGTTTAGGTCAATCAACTTGTATTGGAATCGGTGGTGACCCGATCAAAGGAATCAACTTTATTGAATGTTTAAAAATGTTTGAAAATGATACAGAGACAAAAGGCATTATTATGGTTGGTGAGATTGGTGGGACCGACGAAGAGAATGCAGCGGAGTATATTCAAAGCCATGTTTCAAAACCTGTAGCAGCATACATTGCTGGAAAAACTGCGCCGCAAGGTAAACGTATGGGTCATGCCGGTGCAATCATATCAGGCAATTCAGGTCGTGCAGAGGACAAAATAAGATCTTTAGAAAAGGTTGGAGTGCTTGTTGCTGACGCACCCAATGATATGGGAAAAATTATTTTTGAGGCTTTATCGAGCCATGCATAAAAAAATACTTAAATTAACCTTAAGTCTTCTTGTGCTAATTTATATACAAATCCCACTCGCTGAAGAGGTTCCGTTTCTCCTTACTGCCGCAGCTAAAGGAGACTTAAAAACAGTTGAAGCTATTATTGAGAGTGGGGGTAGCCCTAACACCGAGGATAAAGATAAAATTACAGCCTTGATGTATGCTGCTCGAAAAGACAACGTTGAGATAGTCAAATATTTGTTAAAAAAAGGTGCCAAAGTTAATGCCATTGAATCGGGTGGATGGTCAGCACTCATGTTTGCTGCAAAAAAAGGTTACGTCAGTACTGCAGAAATTTTATTAGCTAACAATGCCGACCCAAAAATAATTGATCCAGACGGATGGTCTGCTTACGGACTTGCGGCAACCTCAGGATATACAAAACTGATTGATTTGTTGATTAAAAAAGGTGGGATTGATCCAAATTCAAGAAACAATTCAGGTGCAACAGTATTAATGCTTGCAAGTAAAAATGGAAATATTGATACTATTAAAACTCTTTTGAACAACCAAGCAAATATTTCACTCAAAGATAAGTACGGAAAAACAGCATTAATGTATGCGGTTATCAATGGGCACAAAAATGCTTCAAATTTTTTGCTTAAACAAGGAGCAAAAGTTGATGAAATTGATAAAAGTGAATGGACATCGCTTTTATGGGCAGTTAAAAAAAATAGTTTTGCAATTGCTAAGCTCTTGATTGAAAATGGTGCAAACATTAATCACGAAGATGATGAGGGGACACCAATAATTCATTATGCGGTATTTAACAATAATGCAGAAATGGTTGATCTTTTTATTGCATCAGGTGTTAACCTTAAAGCAAAAGATCAATATGGCCTTACTGCCCTAGTTTACGCATTAAAAGAAAAATCACCCCAAATCGTGCAATCAATTAAAGCAGCGGGCGGCAAGTATTAATGAATGTTTGTCTATCCCAACTAAATAGTATTGTTGGTAATTTTGACTACAATCACAAACTTATTCTTCGGGAAGCTAAAAAGGCATTAAAAAATAATGCTGAAATTATTATTACTCCAGAGCTAAGTCTTACAGGATATCCACCTGAAGATTTACTTTTAAATAAAGACTTTCTTAATAAAGCAGAAATTTATTTAAAGAAGATAGCAGAAAAAAAACTAAAAATTAAAATTATTGTTGGCCACCCTTCATCAGTTAAAGGGAAATTATATAATTCAGCTTCAATCATTTTTAACGGTAAAGTAATAAAAACTTACCACAAACAAACACTTCCAAATTACGGAGTATTTGATGAGAAGCGTTATTTTTCAGAAGGTAAGGAATCATTAATTTATAACCACAACGGTAAAAAAATAGGTCTACTTATATGTGAGGATATATGGGTGGATCAACCCTTAAAAGAGCTTGAAAAAAAGGGGGTTGAAATTATTATTTGTATTAATGCTTCGCCTTATGAGCTAAATAAGAGAGATTATAGATTAACCTCACTGCAAAATAAATTTGCAAAAAAAAATATCACATTAATTTATGTCAATAATGTTGGAGGTCAAGATGACTTACTTTTTGATGGTGCATCATTTATTTTTAATGCAAAAAATAAATTGTTGGTTGAATTAAAGCAATTTGAAGAGCAATCAAAAATTGTTAATACAAATGATCTAAATCACACCAGTTTGCAAACGAACCCTTTAATAGAAGTTATTTTTAATGGATTATGTTTATCACTTAAAGATTATTTAAAAAAAAATAATATTGATAAAGTAATTCTAGGCTTATCGGGTGGTATTGATTCTGCTGTTGTTGCCGTTATTGCTTCACGAGTATGTAAAAATGTATCTGCAATCATGATGCCAACCGAATTCACTACTCAAGACAGTTTAGTTAATGCTAAGACACTCGCATCAAATTTGAAAATTGCTTATAAAATCAAAAATATTGATGCGCTTGTTAAAAAAATAAATAAAATGCTTGAGGTCGATTTTAAAGGGTTAAACGCTGATATAACTGAAGAAAATATTCAAGCAAGGGCCCGAGGCTTGCTTTTGATGGCCTATGCAAATAAATTTAATGGTATTGTGCTTGCTACGGGAAATAAAAGTGAGTTAGCGGTGGGATATTCAACAATATATGGGGATATGGTCGGAGGATTTTCCTTATTGAAAGATGTTCCCAAAACACTTGTTTATCAGTTGGCTGAATATATAAATAGCAAGACTGAGATTATCCCAACAAATATTATTGAGCGTCCACCAACAGCAGAATTAAGACACAATCAAACGGATCAAGATAATTTACCTGATTATCAAATACTGGATACTATAATTGATTTGTACATTGAACAAAATTTAAGTCCTACTGAAATAATTAAAAAAGGATTTGAATCAAAAGTGGTTAAAAAAGTTGTAAAATTAATTCATAATAATGAATTTAAGAGACGGCAATCTGCACCCGGCCCAAAAATAACATTTAAAGCATTTGGGAAAGAAAGGCGCTATCCAATAACAAATAACTTTAGTTAATTAAAGAGAGGATAACATGAAAAAAATTGAGGCAATTATTAAACCCTTCAAACTTGATGAGGTAAGGGAAGCGCTTTCTGAAATTGGAATTATGGGGATGACGGCCACTGAAGTTAAAGGTTTTGGACGTCAAAAGGGGCATACTGAACTTTATCGAGGTGCCGAGTATATTGTTGATTTTCTTCCAAAAATAAAATTAGATATCGTCGTATCAGACAAGATGGTGGATAAAGTTGTTGAAACTATTACAAAAACTGCTCAAACAGGAAAAATTGGTGACGGTAAAATTTTTATCATGAATGTTGAGGAAGCAATAAGAATTAGAACGGGTGAAAAAGGCGACACTGCCGTTTAACTGGAAAATAGTTTCTTTATTTCAATTAAATCCTCAAGGGTATCGACGCCTTTAAATGGCTTGCCATTGTAAAGAAAAACTTTAATCGTTATTCCATTATCAAGGGCCCTTAATTGCTCAAGTCTTTCAATAATTTCTAAATTTGATTTTTTAAGATTACAAAATTCCTTTAACGTCGATAAGCGATATCCATAAATCCCCAAATGATGAAAACTATTATTAGTATCAAAGATTTCATCATTAAAGGTATTCGCATTAGGTATCATTGAGCGGCTAAAATATAATGCATTACTCAAATTATTAATTACAACTTTTACATTATTTGGGTTCGAAAAATTATCGAAATGATCAAATTTCGTTGCAGCTGTTATAAAAGTTGCTTTTGTTTTGATCATCTGCTCATGAAGTTCATTTATAAGCTGAGGATCCATCATAGGCTCATCACCTTGAACATTAATAATTATGGTATCACTATCCCAAGATTTAGTTGTAGCGACCTCAAGAATGCGGTCTGAGCCTGATAAATGATGTTTGCTTGTTAATACTGCCTCGAAATTATGTTTTTCAACTTCATCTTGAATTCTTCTGTCATCTGTAGCAACAATTACCTCTTCAGCACCACTTAATCGCGCTTTGCGCGCTACATGAATGATCATCGGTATCCCAGCAATTTCAATAAGTGGCTTACCTGGTAATCTTGAACTGTCGTAACGGGCAGGAATAATGACCTTAAAAGTCATATTATTTTTTTATTTTCCTTGCTTCATTTTCGAGGAGAATTGGAATGTCATTCCGAATAGGATAAGCAAGTCCGGCTGATTTGGATATCAACTCTTTATTTTTTTTGTCATACACAAGTGGCCCTTTAGTAACTGGGCAAACGAGAATTTTAAGTAAGTTTTGATCCATGTTTTAACTTTAATTTTTTTAACATATTATTTATAATTTTCTCATCAATTCTAACATTAATTGGTAAATACCAAATATTGTTATGTTCTATGGATTCGCATTTAATTGCATCTTTTTCTGTCATAAGAATTAAGTTGTTTTTATAAGCTTTAAAATCATTCTGTTGGAAATGATGGTGGTCGTTAAAAGTAATTGATTTGAATTGTAACTTAAGCGTTCGTAAATAATTTAGTAATCGGTCAGGGTTGCCAATGGCCGTCATTACAATGATGTCAGAGCCAACTAAGCTTTTTAATGTTTTCTTACCTAAGTTATGAATATTAAAAATTATATTTGAATAATGGCATGTCATTGTTTTGTATTTGGTAATTTTATTTTTTTCGCCATTGACAACTACAGCATCAACATTCTCAAGTCTACTTACAGGCTCTCTTAAAGGACCAGCAGGTAACAAAAAATTGTTTCCAAAATAACGATCCCCATCAACTACCGCTAATTCGAAATCTCTATGCAAAGCATAATTTTGCAGACCGTCATCAGACAAAATGACATCAATTTTCTCATATTCTTCTAAAAGTTTTTTTGCAGTTTGTACCCGATTTTTTCCAACAAAGACAGGAATGTTAAGATTTTTTTTTATTAATAAAGGCTCATCTCCAACTTCAAGGTAATCTGAATTGTTAGTTACCTCTCTAGGATAATTTTTTTTAGATTTATAGCCTCTTGAGATAATTCCTACATTAAGTTTTTTTTCAGCTAATTTTTGGGCCAAAAAAATTATTAATGGCGTTTTACCCGTTCCTCCGATAGTGATATTTCCAACAATTACAAGAGGCACCTGTAATTCATATATTTTAAATATATTAATTCTATATAAAAATTTTCTTAAAGTAATTAATAACCAAAATACTATTGAGAAAGGAATTAGTAAAAAAATCCAAGTTGATTTCTTATAAAATTGTTGGTTTAAAGATGCATGAATGGACATAAACGTTAATCAAATCCTTTTTTGTAGAGTTTTGCGTAATAGCCATTTAATTTAATTAAATCACTATGCTTTCCCTCTTCTACAATTTTTCCTGCATGCACTACAAAAATTTTATCGGCATTAATGACTGTGCTAAGTCGATGCGCAATAATGATGGACGTTCGATTTTTCATTAAATTATCTAATGCTTTTTGCACAAGTTTTTCAGATTCTGAGTCTAATGCCGAGGTTGCCTCGTCAAGCAACAAAATGGGTGAATTTTTTAGAATGGCTCTAGCAATAGCTATTCTTTGTTTTTGTCCACCTGATAATTTAACGCCTTTATCTCCAATAATATGATCAAATTTTTGCTCAAGATTTTCTATGAACTCCAAAGCGTTGGCCGCTTTTGCCGCCGCCTTTAATTGTTTTTCGTTGTATTTTTTTCCATAGGCAATATTATTACGAACACTGTCATTAAATAAAACAATGTCTTGGCTCACTAGAGCAATATGATCCCTTAAATTCGCTAATTTGTAATTTTTGATATCGATTTCATCAAGAGTTATTTTTCCAGAATTGCAACTATAAAAACGTGGGATTAAATTCATGATTGTTGATTTTCCACCACCCGATTTTCCAACCAAGGCAACTTTTTCACCAGCTTTTATATTAATATTTACCTTTGATAAAGTAAGATTCTTCGAGTTAGGATATGTAAATGTAATATCTTCAAATCGTAAATTGCCAGTAATCTTTTTTCGACTAATTTTTCCTTGATCACTTTCTTTTGTCTCATCAATAACTTCAAATATGCTCAGGGCTGCAGAATAACCTACTTGCAAATGTTCATTTAAGGCAGTTAATTTCCTAATTGGATTTAAGAGCATTAACAGCGCAGTTGCAAATGCCGTGAATTCTCCTGCGGTTAAATTATTCAATGAATAATAAACAATAAACCCAAGTGCTAATCCAGAAATAATTTCAACAAAAAAACTGTTGCCTCCTGCAAGCTTCGCTAACTTTGTATGCATCTTTCTATTTCTCATTGAATAACTTGAGAATCTTTTTAATTCATAAAGCGCCGTGCCAAAAATTTTAACTATTTTATTCGCAGTTATGGATTCTTCCGACACCCGAGTCATGTCACCCATGGTTTCTTGTAACTCTTTGCCAGTACTTCTTAATTTTGGAGAAATAATTTTAAGATAAATAACTAATATCGGAATGACTAGCAAGAAGGCTATGGTTAATAACCAATCCAAATAGAGCATATATCCAACAACTGCAATTACGGTGAGTGTATCTCTAATTGCATCTAAGGTAACCTTAATAACTATGTCTGAAAGTCTTTCGGTCTCATAAGTTAATTTCGATACAATGTTACCGCCTGCATTTTTGTCAAAAAATCGAACAGGCAACAGCATAATATTTTTAAAAACATCATTGCGTAAATCCTCAACAATTTTTCTCGATACCCACCTTAAAGAATAGCTAGAAATAAAATTTGTTACAGCTCGAATAGCCATAAGAGAAAATAAAGCTACTGGTAAAAAAAAGGTAGCCTCAGGATTTTTTACAATCAAGCCTTCATCAGTTATTTGCTTAATTAAACTCAAAAATCCTGCATTGGTAAGAGCCAATAAAATCAATGAGACAAGACTAACAGCTATTATCAGCTTGTATGGAATAGCGTAAGATAAAAGTCTTAAATAAATATCTTGGAAATCTGGTTTAATATTTGTCGTCTTTTCAATCGACATGAGGTAATTAATTTACCTTGGTTGAGAAGGTAATTTTCGTTAGGCCCAATTGTCTTGACGCTTCCATGACATTAACTACTGATTGATGCGGGGTTAACGCATCAGCACTAATAATTACGGGTAACTCTTTCGAGTCTCCTGCCACCTGAGATAATCTTTCTCTTAACGAATCTACGGTATCTCCTCCGAGCACTTCTTCATTAATTGCGTAAATACCATCTTTTGAAATTGATACATTTATAGGCAATAATTTATCTTTGATTGGATTTGCTTCTGCAACAGGCAAGTTAATTTTTAATTCACTAAATTTTGAAAAAGTTGTACTAACAACTAAAAAGATAATAATCACCAACAAAACATCAATTAATGGGATAAAATTTATTTCTGGATCTTCTAATCGAGATTTTCTTTTAAAAGCCATACCTACTTTCTCTCACCCCTGGCCGTTTCAACAATTGCAATAGTTTGCAATTGCATCTCATTCATATAGTTTTCTACTTTAGAGCGATAATACCTAAAAGCGATCATGGCAGGAACAGCAACAACAATTCCACCTGCAGTGTTATACAAAGCAACAGAAATACCTCTTGCAAAAATCGCTACATCATGGCCGCTTGATGTAAACGAGCTAAATAACTCAACCATACCAACAATAGTTCCAAACAAGCCTAATAAAGGCGCTACAGTAGAGATTGTTCCAAGCGCATTAATATTCGTTTCCAACTTGTGGGCTACAAGTCCTGCACTCTCCTCAATAGAATCTTTCAAAACTTCAAGTGATGCATCTTTGTTTTTCAAGGCTGTAAAAATAATTTCACCAAACGGTGAGGAGCCTTTTAATTCATCTAACTTTTCTTTTTTTATAACCCCCTGCCTTAACATCAAATGAACTGTATCAAATAAATGCCCAGGCATAATTTTGCTTGCTCTTAAAGCCCATGCTCTTTCCAAAATAATTGCAAATCCATAAACCGAAGTTGCTATTAAAGGCCAAATAGGCCAGCCTGCTGCTTCAATAATTTCCCACACTTGAATAATCTCCAGAAATTTTCTTAAAGTATACTATTACGAAGTAATTTTGCCTTCACTTAATCGATATATTTTTTTCATTTTTTTTGCATGATCTTCAGCGTGTGTAACTAAAATGATTGCAGTTTTGAGATGAGTAGCAAATTCTAGAAACATATCAAAAACCATATTTGCATTTTTATAATCTAAATTACCGGTTGGTTCGTCAGCTAAAATAATTGATGGGTCAGTGATCAAGGCCCTCGCAATTGCAACGCGTTGCCTCTCCCCACCAGATAACTCGTGAGGCAAATGATTAATTCTGTTCTCAAGACCCAAATCAGAGAGCAGTTTCAACCCTTTATTATAAAAACCGTTTTCCTTATTCGTACGAATAACTAATGGCATAAGGACATTTTCTATAGCTGAGAAATCAGGAAGCAAATGATGGAACTGATAGATAAATCCATAATAATTATTTCTAATTTGCGATAACTTCGCCTGATTTGAATAATCAACCTTTGTACTGTTAATTTCTAAATACCCATCATCTGGTTTTTCTAAACCAGCCATAATATGAAGTAAGGTACTTTTACCCGTACCAGAGACTCCAGTAATAGCAACATTATCACCATTTAAAATTTCTAAATTAATATTGCGAAGCACAGGCGCATCAAGGCCTTTGAAAGATTTTGTTACTTCATGTAATTTTAATAACAAATTACTCATATTTTAGAGCGCTCGCAGGATCAGTTTTTGATGCTTTATAGCTTGGATAAATTGTTGCTAATAAAGACAATAAAAGCCCCATGATTCCGATTTTTATAACATCAGTTACAAGAAGTTGTGATGGAATTTGAGAGATATAATAAATATCTTTTGCTAAAAATTGAACACCAAATAAACCTTCAATAAATGGAACAATAACATCAATATTTAACGAGACAAGAACACCAAATACTATGCCCAAGAATGTTCCAACCACGCCAATCATAAAACCCTGAAAAATAAAAATTAAAAGGATACTCTTCGGGAGTGCGCCAATTGTTCTAAGAATAGCTATATCTGATCTTTTCTGAGTTACCCCCATCACCAAGGTGGAAACAATATTAAAGGCAGCTACTGCAATGATTAACGTTAAGATAATAAACATCACTTTCTTTTCCATTTGAATTGCCGCAAAAAGATTTGTATGTTTTCGAGTCCAATCAAAAACAAAAAATTGATTGTCACTCTTTACTAGCTGCTCTATTTTTTTGGCTGTTAATTGCGTTCTTGATAAATCATTTAATTTGACACGTAATCCAGAAATATCACTAGTGAATTGAAAAAATTGTTGGGCATCATGAAGATGAATAATTACCAGCCCTGAATCGTATTCATGCATACCTGCATCAAAAATTCCTTTAATTTTAAATTGTTTAATTCTCGGCAAGGCACCCAGTGCAGAAAAATTGGCCTGAGATGAAATCATAGATATCTTATCGCCCACTTTTAAACTAAAGTATCTTGCTAAATCGATACCAATGAGAATCTCGTATTTGTTCGGAATTAGGTCATACGACCCACGAAATATTTTTTCATGAATATCGCTGACTTTTGGCTCTAGTAAAGGGTCAATACCCCTTACCATCACGCCTCGATTAAATTTGCCCATGGCTATCATTGACTGATTTTGAGTAAAGGGGGCTGTTGCTGAAACGTTTTCGATCTGCTCTATTTGTTTTTCAATAGTTTGCCAATCTTTTAATACATAACCCATTCCAGTTACCTCAATATCCGAGGCCACACTTAATATTTTAGATTTAAGTTCGTTTTGAAAGCCATTCATAACTGACAGCACAACAATTAAAGCCATCACGCCTAAAGTGATACCAATAATACTTGTTAACGATATAAAGGATATGAAATTATCTTTATTTCGATGGCGAATATAACGAAAAGCAATCCAAAGTTCGTAAAATCCAAAAAAAATATTTAATTTATTTCTCATGTATTGTTCATCTTGTCAGAGTTCATTCTGCTAGAATTATGGCATGTTTAATGGAATTATAGAATCAACTGGAACTATTCAAAAAATCGATGCCCATGGTGAAAGTAATCGACTTACCATTGAATTTGATGCCAAAAAATTTGATGATATTAAGTTAGGCGATAGCATTGCCGTCAATGGAATATGTCTTACATTAGAGGATACAACGGTCAATCAATTAATTTTTTACACTTCTGGTGAGACGAATTTAAAAATAAGTCCTTTTCACGTTGGTCAAAAAGTAAATTTGGAAAGATCTTTAATTCTTGGAAGTCGTATTTCAGGTCATTTTGTTTTTGGTCATATTGATGGTGTTGCAAAATTAAAGGGGATCACTTCCATAGACAAAAGTGAAATTTGGGAATTAGCGGTGCCGAGTGAATTGTCCAAATACTTTGCTCCAAAGGGATCGGTTGCTATCAATGGAGTAAGTTTAACTATAAATTCTGTTTCAAAATCTTCTATAACAATAAATTTAATTCCTTTTACCATTGAACATACAAGCTTTAAATATAATCAGATTGATGATTTTCTCAATATTGAAGTAGATATGCTTGCGCGTTATGTTGATTCTACTTTGCAGAATAATAATGAATAGCACAAAAGAAATAATAAATGATTTAAAAAAAGGCAAGATGGTTATTCTTGTCGACGATGAGGATCGGGAAAACGAAGGTGATCTTGTTGTTGCTTCGAGTCATATTTCCGCTGAACATATTAACTTTATGGCAAAATTTGGCAGAGGCCTTATCTGCCTCACACTTACAGAAGACAAATGCAGGAAATTAAAATTACCCTTGATGGTACAAAAAAATGAAGCCAAATTAGGTACCAATTTTACTGTATCTATAGATGCAGCAAAAAATATATCCTCAGGGATATCTGCAAGTGACCGAGCAAAAACTATTAAAGCAGCCATCAAAAAGAATGCAAATGATAAAGATATTGTCAGGCCCGGTCATATCTTTCCATTGATCGCTCATCCAGGAGGTGTGTTGTATCGAGCTGGGCATACAGAAGCAGGTTGCGACTTAGCCAGCTTGGCAGGTTTGGAGCCAAGCTCTGTCATTTGTGAGATTCTTAATGAAGATGGAAATATGGCTCGTCTACCAGATCTCGAAAACTTTGCAAAACAACATAAAATCAAAATTGGCACTATTGCTGACATCATTGAATTTAGAAGTAAAAAAGAAAAGCTGATAAAAAAAATCGATCAAAAAACTATTCAAACAGATTATGGAAAACTCAATTTATTGCTTTATTCTGATCTTTTGTCAAATAATATTCACCTTGCCCTAGTTAAAGGAAAAATTCTAAAAAATGACAATGTTTTAGTTCGCGTTCATGAACCCCTATCAATCTTAGATTTCATTAAAAATACAAAACATTCTTGGCCGCCTCTAAAGGCATTAGAATTATTAGGAAATGAAAAAAAAGGCGTTATTGTTTTTCTTAATTATTCAGAATCACATAAAAAATTAGAGAATATATTTTCACCCAATGAAAAATACAATGCAAAACAAGATCTCAGGAATTATGGTATTGGCTCCCAAATACTCGTTGATCTTGGGGTGAGTAAAATGCGACTAATGGCCTCCCCAAGAAAAATGCCCAGCATGATTGGTTTTGGCTTACAAGTTACTGAATTTATTGAGAATAATTAAAAAAATGTAATTTTATGATAATATTACATTGTTGATAATACATAGCAAATCACTAAATTCTTATCTTGGCTTAGCCATCATCTGTTTCTTTTTTTTAAAACCATCTTTCCATTTTTATGCCATCAAGTAAAAATATTTTATGTTTTGATTTTGGTGAAAAAAGAATTGGGGTTGCTTTGGGAAACTCCTTTACAAAAATTGCTCATCCATTGCTAACAATAGAAAGCCAAATTAATACTGAGCGTTTTAAAATTATTGAGAATCTTTTAAAAAAATGGAATTCAGATTTTGTCGTGGTCGGTATCCCATTGAATGATGATGGATCTGAAAATAAACTCACCAAGCTTGCCAGGAAATTTGCAGACAAAATTCATAATAAATTTAATTTACCTGTTTTTAGTATTGATGAAAGGTTTACCTCCTTAGAGGCCGAATCAATTTTGCGAGAGCAAGGAATAAAAATAAGAAAAAATAAAGAACTAGTCGATCAAATTGCGGCTAAAATAATCTTAGAATCTTATTTTAGAGAAAATTGTGCATAACATTCCTACGCCTTACGATCTTATCGAAAAATTACAAGATAAAATTCAGTCCTGTATTGATGAATCTACCTGCTTAGTTGGGATCCCGTCCGGAGGACATCTCATAATAAATGAAATATCAAAAAAGCTTGGAAAAAATTTAAATTATGGGCTAATTGATGGATCTTTCTATCGTGATGATTTAGATATTAGCGGTGTAAATATTAAAGAAAAAACATCAAGCATAAATTTTGATATTGAAAACAAGAAAGTCATTTTAATTGATGATGTGTTTTATACAGGAAGAACTACAAGGGCAGCCATTAATGAATTGTTTGATTATGGAAGACCTAAAGAGATTTTGCTTTTTGTTTTAGTTGATCGAATGCAAAATGAATTACCGATCAAACCCTCATTTTCAGCGTATGAATTAAAAAATGATAATGGTGATTATATTAATTTAATAGATAAGAATGGTATTTTATCTTTTGAGGTAAAGAAAATTGAAAAATAATTTTCAAGTTTCTCAAAATGGTAAATTAAAACATCTATTGTCTACTGATGGGCTCAGCCGAGAGATCATTATTGAAATTTTTGACATGGCCGAATCTTTTTTAAAAATTAGCTCCCGTGATGTGAAAAAAGTTCCCCTACTTAGAGGCAAAACAGTATGCAATCTTTTTTTTGAAAATAGCACCAGAACAAGAACAACTTTTGAGATTGCAGCAAAAAGACTCTCCGCAGATGTGATAAATCTAGATGTTCCAACCTCTTCACAGTCAAAAGGCGAGTCAATATTGGATACTGTCAATAATCTAATTGCCATGGGGGCAGATATTTTTGTTATTCGGCATGGGACGCCAAGAATTCCAGAATTAATTGCACAAAACGTTGGTAATGATGTGCATATTATCAATGGTGGTGACGGCAATCATGCACATCCAACACAAGGCCTGCTCGATACTTTTACTATAAGACGATTTAAAAAAGATTTTTCAGAGCTTAAAGTAGCTATTGTGGGTGATATTAAGCATTCAAGAGTTGCAAGATCTGAAATTTGTGCGCTCTCGACTTTAGGGGTGCCTGAAATAAGAATAATTGGTCCTGAAAATCTAATGCCAGATGATCTTGATCATCTTAATTTAATTCATTTTAATAACTTAAATCGAGGCCTGAAAAATGTGGATGTAATTATGATGCTTCGACTGCAAAAAGAGCGAATGGATGATGGAGATATCCCCTCTGAAGAGGAATATTTTAAACAATATGGATTAAAAAGAGAGCATCTTAAGATTGCTCATCCTGATGCAATCATTATGCATCCAGGCCCTATTAACCGTGGAATAGAAATTGAATCTGAGGTTGCTGACAGTAAACAATCTGTTATTTTATCTCAAGTAACCTATGGTATTGCAATCAGGATGGCAGTAATGACAATGTTAGTTAGTAAAAAAGTATGAAAAAAAATACAGATTCGCTATAATCTCTTCTCGCACGACTAGATTTATTTTAAAGGGATATAAATATGCTAGAAAAATTAATTAATGCTTTGCTTGGAAAGTCTTCAGATGGCGCAACTACTGAAAAGAAAGCAGCAGCTAAGAAGCCAGTAAAGAAAGCAGCAGCTAAGAAGCCAGTA
>JAFMCB010000028.1 GCA_017858095.1 Methylophilaceae bacterium
CTTCGTTACCTTTGTGACATAGGAAAACAAGGTGGCTTTATATCGCCTACTGCACAATTTATAGGGAGGCCTCCCAACGAGTACCTCAGCCTAGACCTTAGTAAACCTGAAAACTTGGTTTACGTGCTAATGAAGATAAGCAAGTTCAATTAAATAGCAGGTTACTTCGCACTCCGGGGTACCCCTATTGGTTGGTCATGACGGCAAGACCATCATTACGATGGGGAAATATATTAACCAATAATGATTTTTATTTTATCTTTAATTTAAATAAATGTTTATTAAGAATGAACTCAACCAGAAATAAAAGATAGGAAAAGTTTTTAGTAAATTATTTAAAATATAAAGAAAGGGTCAAAAAATGACGCAGGGCTCATGAAATTACTGGATTTCCTCCATTGCAATCTCATTTGGGTGCAATTTTCGGCCTTTTGAATTTTTCATCTTATACCTTAGATTTTTATCGAGTACATAGGTGTGTCTTGAGTCTATGTGAGGTTTTAATGCTTCTTTAATAACTCTTTGTTTAAGCTTTGGATCCAAAATTGGAAAAGTCGCCTCAGTTCTTCTTGACAAGTTTCTCTCCATCCAGTCTGCTGAGGAGCAATACACATGTTCAAAGCCGGCGTGATAAAAATAGAGAACCCTATGATGCTCAAGAAACCTGCCCACCGTCGATAAAACGGAAATATTTTCGGATTGTTTTTTTATTCCAGGGATTAATCGGCTAACTCCTCGAACAATGAGTATTATCTTTACTCCAGCATTCGAAGCTCTGTAAAGAAGATCTATGGCTCTCTGATCGGTTAAGGAATTAACTTTAACAATCAATTCAGCTTTATTATTTTTTTTGGCTTCGCGAATTTCAAAGTTAATCATTTTTCTTAAAAATGTTAAGTGAGTGTCAGGAGAGTGGAGAATTAATTTAGGTTTAATTTTCTTTCTAACGCCTGATAAAAAAGCAAATATCAAAAGAACATCATTGGTAATTTTCTGATTAGAAGTAAGCAGAGAAAAATCAGAATAAGAATTAGCATTTTTGGCGTTGTAATTTCCTGTTCCAAGATGAGCATAATTAACTATCATAAATCTTTTTGTCTTTGGACTCTGCTCTCTTCGTGTGACAACAAGCAATTTTGCATGGCATTTGAAATTAGCTTTACCATACATGATATGGGCACCTACATTTTCTAATTTTTCGGCCCATTTGATATTTGTCTCTTCATCGAAGCGAGCTTGTAATTCAATGACTACTGTGACATCAATACCATTAATTGCTGCCTGCATAAGGGCGTCAATTAACTTTGATTTCTTATCAGCACGATAAATTGTTTGTTTAATACTTATCACATTAGGATCTCTAGCGGCATTAATCACAAATTGATTCACAACATCGAAACTTTCATATGGGTGATGAATTAAGCGGTCTGTCTCTTGAATCCATTTAAAAATATCACTGCCAAAAGAAACTTTTTTTGGTGTGTGCTTTGGAAAATAAAAATCTTCTCTTTTAATGTGATCTAAAAGATTGATGTAACTAGCAAGCGACGGGGTGCCACGAAAAGGGTGAATGAAGTTAGCATCAATTCTATGCTGATCTGCCAAGAAATTAATTATCTTTTTTGGCATCCTAGTAGATGTTTCTATTCGAACAGGCTCTCCCAATTGTCTGGTTTTCAGTTTTCCTGAAATAGAATCACGTAAATCATCCATATCCTCTAGTGAAATTAAAAGGTCTGAATTGCGAGTAACTTTGAATTGATATGAATTTAAGAAATCATGGTCAGGAAATAAAGACTTTGCATGTTCTTTCATCATCGCAACCAGGAATACAAAGCTGTACTTATCAGCACTAACAATATTTTTGGAGAGTTTATAGACTCTGTTGAGTGTTCTCGGAATTTGAACAACCGCGTACAGCATATTTTTTGTTTCTTTATCACATAACTGAATAAAGTAACCCGTTGACTTATTGATCATTTTTGGAAATGGACGATTAATATCAATCACAATGGTATTTACATAAGGTTTGATTTTACTATTGAAAAACAGACGAATCGCATTTTGATGAGATTCCGGCCAATCATTATCAGTGTATAGGATGATATCCTGCAGTCTTAGCTTGGGTAAGATGTCTGCAAAAAAAACTGTTTGAATGTCTTTTTCTAATTTTTTCGAATATATTTGAATTTTTTTAATTTTCTTATTTAAATGAGTTTTGTTTTTCGTATTTTTTAATTCTTCTAAGACACTAGAAAAACGTATCTCAAAAAACTCATCCAACAATGAACAGCAAATACAAATATATCGGTATCTCTCGATTAGGGGGACCTTGAAATTTTGCGCTATGGTAAGTACTCTTTTAATAAAATCAAGATTACTTATTTCTCTATCGTTGTAAGTGTATGCCATCTTTTATCTTAAGACATAGTTATTCTTAATTTTATATAGTACAAATAATTTATGACCGTCATATGACATTCATATGACATTCAATAAAATTAAAATTTACTTGATTTATTCCTTCATAAAATAATAGACTATTTTATTTTTTTTAATATTGCTTTGAGACAGTAAAAAATAAATGTTATCATGTCTTAAATTAGATTTTAGGGGAAAAGAAATGGGGCAAAAAAAAGCTACAAGGAAACAAAAAAAAACAACGGACGTTACAAGCGTGGATGACTATATACAAAAAGATACAATGCAATTGTCGCATTCAAAGTCAACCACGAAAATATCAGGCAAAGAGGTTATCACTAAACCTTTAACCGTACCCGAATATGTAATTGCCCCCAAAGAAATATTTCAACTTTGGTTTGAAGCCTACCAGCAGGTGCAAGAGTCAAAATCAAAGAAAATTCAAGAAGCATTTCGGAAACACAAAAAATACTATAAAGATTGGAAATCTAATTCAGCAGACTTTGACCAGTGGTGGGAAGAAAAAGCGCATTTATTTGAAGATAAATCTATTGTTAAAAAAATTAATAAAATTAGTAAATCGCCAAATTTGATTAATTTATCTGTCCCAACAAATAAATCTATGGATACTTTAGTTGCTCAATTTAAACAAACCATGAAACCCATACTCACCAAGGAAAAAAAAGACAATCTACTAAACATTAAACATCAATTTGCTCCAACATTAAATCAAGGCATTAAGACCACAAACATTAGATTATTACTTGAGCTTAATAAATCATTATTTAATAACAAATCAGTGAATAAAAAAGAATTAGCGTATCAGGTCAGCCTGATTGCGAATAAAGCGGAATACAAGTTAATAGCGCCCGATTCATTGGTTAAGTATAAGGAGTTATATGAAAATATGAAAAAATCCAATGTACTCATTCAGGCTTTAGTAAAAAATGTTGACCTGAAAGAAATAAATAAGGTAAAAAGGTATGTTAATCGCTACCAACAAAAAGCTAACAAACTTATAGCCAATGTAGCATCAGGCACATTTCCTGGAAAATATTAACAAGAAGTTTGAATCTACATCATGAAAACTGAGAAACAAAAAAACACAAAAAACGAAAAATTAAAAATATTACTTGCGTAATTGTTAATATTTTTGCAGTTGCGTTCGCCTTAATCCTTATTATTTAAACTAAACTACAACAACTATCAATGCCCAGCGTTTTAGATGGGCATTGATGATATTTCTTCAAAGTCTAGACCGCTTTTTTAACTGCTTTTTTTGCTATCTTTTTAGCTACGCTTATTTTAGAGGGCGCTTTCTTAGCAATTATTTTTCTGGTTAATTTAATAACTTTTGCTTCCTTTTTTTTCTTTACATCTGCTTTTTTAACTGCTTTTTTTGCTACTTTAGCTATAGTTTTTTTTTCTAATTTTTTAGACATAAATTCTCCAATAGTTTTTTTAATTTTACTTATTTTTTATTATATCATAAAAAAAAGACATAATAAATTATTTATTAATATGTCTCTAGATGTCAAAAAAAATTACTTTGCTTGAATATCCCTTGTCAAAGCAAGGAGTTGTCGGTTATTTAGTCAAAATTTCTCCAATCATGATACCTAAATCAAACTGCAAACCCATTCCTTTAGCCATTGCTTGATGTCAGCGATGTCTCATTGAATATACTCCTCTTAATCTTCATCATAAGGGATGTTACAAACTCGCTCACCCGCCTTTTGACCTGCCCCAACTATACGTAAGCTCAGTAACAGTAAAAACGCTATAATGATCGCCCGTGGCTGCTAAAATGCATCTTATTAGTGTTGCACAATCTACAAGCGATTCATATTTATTTTAGTCACTAATTTTAATCTATCTGCGATAACCATTTGCTCCTCAGCATCTGCATGAATAATTTCTATTGCATTTCTATTTAGCGCCTTAACCATATTGTTTTGCTTATATGATTTTGGTCCAATATGGTTTTGCACAATTTTTAACCAACATTTAATTTTGATAATTAGTTTATTTTCAGTAGCCGCATGCACAATTCCCCGAGCAGTTGATGAACCATTCATATCTTTATGCATCGAATACATGTATTTTGATAGTATTAAATTATTGTCACATGCGTCAAAATAGGTACTCATGCCTAGTAAATGACTCACACTGTATTAGGAAGGTTTTAGATTTTTTTGGGATAATCCTTGTAGCGAATAGCGTCTTGCCAGGATTTATTTTAGCGTCGTCTGATGGTGGTCATATTAAGCTACAAGTGCGCCCAAATTGTCTCTAAATCATGATTTTAAATACTCTCTTATCACGCTTGTTTGCAGAAAGAAAAATAGACGATTATGTGCGAAGTGCATACTATAAAATTAGAACAATGGCCCCTCGGCACAAATCAAATGTGTGGCCCTTCCCTTTGGAAGGGGGCATTGTATCCACTGAGCAAGACTAACTATTGTTTTAGCAACACTTTAATTAATCATTAGTGTGTATAGCTCAGTGTATTTTAGCCTGAGAAATTAGTCAAAAGAGTTTGAGATTACTTCATCAAATTTATATAACCAATTAAAAATAATGGTATCTGTAAGCCAAAATTTATTAAAATTGCGTTATCTTTAATTGTATATCCCCAGTAAGTCCATCCCAGAACACCCAGTCCATGAAAAAAAATATTTATGGGATATATATTCAAATTAGTTAAAAAAATTCCGGTTAATACAAAACCAGTACTTATCCATTTCAAATTTTTAAGTAACATTTAATTTAATCCCTTATTTTAATAAACTGTCAAATAACATTTTTTCAGCATTACGCCAGGACCAATTTTTCCTTGCTATTTTTTTTATGCTGGTTTTATCGTAATTTGAGCATTTAATAATACTTAACTCTAAATTAGATCCTAAAAAACCGTTTTGCTTATGAACAATAATATCCTTAGGGCCTGTTACATTCTTCGCCGCTACCGGTAACCCATTACACAAAGCCTCAATAATAACAATACCAAAGGTATCTGTTTCGCTGGTGAAACAAAATACATCATGTGATGCATAAATTTTTGCTAAATCTTTTCCAAACTTATAACCTAAAAAACTTATTTTTTTATATTTGTTTTTTAAGAATTGATACTGAGGACCATCTCCAACTATTGTAATTTCAAATTTGTCTTGAAGTAGACATAATTCTTCAATATTTTTTTCCTTACTTAGTCTCCCGACAGAAAGCACCCTTATTTTTTTACTGTTGTTAATTTTTTTTTGTTTTGGTAATGGAGCAATCAAATCTTTAGATACACCTCTTGTCCATAAAGTTAAATTATCAAAACCTTTTTTTAACAATTCTTTCTTACAAGAGTTTGATGGAACAAGAACTGCTTTACTTGACCTATGAAATTTTTTTAAAAAACTATAACTAATAGAGGTAGGCAAACCTATCATTAATTTAAGATACTCTGGAAATTTAGTATGGTATGCGGAAGAAAATGGAATGTTATTCAATTTGCAATATAGCCTCGCTATCAATCCAATGGTTCCTTCTGTAGCAATATGAATATGTGTAGGATTAATTTTTTTTATCTTAAAGTAGACTTTTAATGGTTGGTAACATATTTCAACCTCAGGGTACAATTTAAAAGATTTATTTTTAAACATACCTGGATGAATAACTTTTACTGAACGCTTTGTTACATTTAATATATTTTTATAGGTAGTTGAAACGCCGTTAACTTGATTAAATGAATCAGTTGCCAATAGAATTTTTATCATTTCGATAATATTACAAATTTATATGACAAAGAAATTACATATATGACAGTTTTTTGAAAATTTGTCATATTTATTTCATATATGGTCGATATTATTTCTCGCATAAATATTTTAATTTTGGATTTTTAATAACTAATTGAATTATCAATATACCTTTATGCTTTTATTATCCCTTGATTCCTTTATATCTAGAAAATTAAATAAGATTTCTGACTTTCATATAATTAGAAATTTTTTTAAAGGCATTAGCAGGTTAGGAGATGGTATTTTTTGGTATGCACTAATGATTTTCATTCTAATACTTGATGAATTGCATCGTTCTATTCCAATAATTATTCATATGGCTTTAGCAGGATTAACCGGATCGTTATTATATAAATATCTAAAAAAAAGAACCAGCAGGCCTCGTCCATATCAAATAGATTCACAAATTAAAAATCAAGGAAAAGTAATAGACCATTTTAGTTTTCCTTCTGGCCATACCTTACATGCTGTCATTTTTTCAATGATTGCGATCAGTTATTATCCAATTTTTTTATACCCGCTAATCATCATTACAATTCTTATTGGGTTCTCAAGAATTATTCTGGGTTTACATTATCCATCAGATATCATTTTTGCAGTATTCCTAGGTTTTCTAATCGTTAAAACTTATGATACTTTCAATTTCTTTGGATTTGTTCAATTTTGATTGAGTTTAATTTTTCAGATTATGGCCATATGAACATGGCTCTTTAAGAAAAAGAAAAGAAAAAACTTTTTATAGAACTAGCTAGATCAGAAAAATAGATTATTGCAGAAAATAAAAAAATGCCGGTTTAAATGCTCTAAGGTATATCCTCAATTATTTTAAATATCCAAATAATGATTTACCAAAACCAAAAGATTGATCAGTGACTATGTATAATTATGAATTATTTATTAAAAAATAAAGTTCGATAAACCTTCCCAAGAGCAATATAAGGTAAGGTTTTCCTAAAATTAAAAGGAGCTAAAACTGTATAAATTGATTGCTTGCATAGATGTAGGTTCCAATTCTATCAAATATAGAAGCTACGCACTCCTCCCCCAAAAAAATGAATTAAAACTAAATTATTACAAAAGATTTCCATTGAGATTGGGTACAGAAGCTTTTCAAAAAAAAGAAATTCAGCCAAAAACCTTAAAAAAAATACTTAAAGTTTTTAAGGAAATATCTGATCATGCTTTCGGGGAAAAAATTGATGAAATTTATGCTGTTGGAACTTCAGCATTAAGAACTGTAAATAATTCCTCTTGGATTAAGAAAAAGATTAAGGAAAAAACAGGTATTAAACTTAAGATTTTATCTGGGAAAGAGGAAGCAGATCTTTTACGTTATTTTTATTGTAAGAACTACAAACAGTCAAATTCATTGCTAGTTGATATTGGTGGTGGCAGTACTGAGATATTTTATATTGATGAAAAAGGCAAAGAATATATGAAGTCTTTTAAGCTTGGTGCTGTTAGATTATATGAAAAAAAAGATAAAAAAGCTTCATGGCTGAATTTACAAAATTGGTTAGCAAATCTACCAAATAAAAATATTAAAAAAATTATTGGGATAGGGAGTAATGCAAGGGCAATTGTTAAGATGAATAATACTAAAAAATATTTATCAAGAAAAGAGCTTTGCAAAACATATATGACTCTTTCATCGATGTCTAAGGATGAAAAGATAAATTCTTTTTCGTTATCTGATGATCGAGCAGATATTATTGAATATGCAGCTTTAATTTTTATGGAGATTTTAAAAGAATTTGATAGTGCAAATCTATATTCAAGCACATGGAATTTAAGTGATGGAATGGTAATGCAACGGTTGGACTATAAAAAAAATAATACCTATGGGAGGAAATATGATTGCTATCAAAGGAATTCTTTTAAATAGTTTCTTCATAAAACCAGTTTACTCCCAGACAA
>JAFMCB010000029.1 GCA_017858095.1 Methylophilaceae bacterium
CATAAAATATGAATTAGCAGAAATCACCATGAAGCCAGAAACCGAAGTTGAGTTAAAGGGTGCTGATGGAGAAAAGATGCAGAAAATACTTGATGTTTTAGATGAATTAGATGATGTACAGGAAGTTTATTCAAACGCATTGATTGAGGACTAATCATTAGCGATAACTTTAAAATATTAGGGATAGATCCTGGCCTTAAAATCACCGGTTATGGGTTAATAAACAAACACGATAATAATTTAAAATACTTAACCAGTGGAGTCATAAAGAGTCCAGCAGACGAGAAAGATCTCTCGAAAAGATTAAAGGTAATATGCACAGGATTAAAAGAAATTATTGATACATATAAGCCAGATTGTGTTTCAATTGAAAAAGTATTTGTAAATGTCAACCCGCATACAACTTTGCTTTTGGGTCAAGCAAGGGGAGCTGCAATATCCGTATCTGTTCTGAATGATTTGGATGTATATGAATATACAGCGCTTCAAATAAAAAAATCTGTTGTGGGAAACGGACATGCAGCCAAGGAACAGGTTCAAATGATGGTAAAAAAATTGTTAGATTTACCTGCGTTGACTTCAAAAGATTCAGCAGACGCGTTAGCATGTGCTATTTGTCATGCAAACATAAGTCAAGCCCTGCAAAATTTTAATGTTGGTACAAGAATGAAAGGGGGACGATTTGTATGATTGGGCAAATTAAAGGACTTATTATAAAAAAAAGCCCCACCCAAGTGCTTATTGACTGCAATGGCATTGGTTATGAGGTTGATGTTCCAATGTCGACTTTTTATGATTTGCCAGCAACGGGAAATCAAATCACGCTCTTAACGCATTTAATTGTCCGTGAAGACGCTCACCTACTTTATGGTTTTGCTACAAACGAAGAACGAGAAGTTTTTAGGCAGTTAATAAAAGTTAATGGAATTGGCGCAAAAGTTGCGCTATCAATTTTAAGTGGTATTAGCTTAAATGAATTAATTGATGCAATCATGCACCAGAAGTCCAATATTTTAGTATCAATTCCAGGTATCGGAAATAAAACAGCGGAAAGGCTTGTTTTGGAATTAAAAGATAAATTCAAAAATATTATCGAAGGTGATGCAATCTCAAATATTGCCTCGCAAACAAATGATATTCAGAATGCTTTAATTAGTTTGGGGTATAGTACGAAGGAGGCAATTGGTGCCGTTAAAAATTTACCAGCTGATATTTCCGTGAACGATGGCATAAAAGATGCGTTAAAATTTTTATCAAGAAAAAATTAAGAATATATGATTGAACCCGATCGTTTTGTAGATCCAAAGAGTACGAATGAAGCTGAAGACAGTTTTGAGCGTGCGCTACGACCGAAGTTTTTGAAGGATTATGTTGGTCAGGAGAAGATAAGAGAGCAATTAGAAATTTTTATCAACGCATCAAAAAATAGGCATGAAGCTTTAGATCATATTTTATTATTTGGCCCGCCAGGTTTAGGAAAAACAACCTTAGCTCATATTGTGGCGAATGAAATGCAAGTCAATTTGAGATTGACATCAGGCCCAGTGCTAGAGAAAACCGGTGATCTTGCTGCATTACTTTCCAATTTAGAAGAAAATGATGTTTTATTCATAGATGAAATTCATCGCTTGTCGCCTGTGATCGAAGAGATTCTCTATCCTGCGATGGAAGATTATCGTTTAGATATTATGATTGGCGAGGGCCCCTCAGCTAGATCAGTAAAACTTGAATTACCTCCCTTCACCCTAATCGGCGCAACAACCCGTGCAGGTATGCTGACTAACCCCTTAAGAGATCGTTTTGGCATTATTTCACGTTTAGAATTTTATAATATTGATGAATTATCAAAAATTGTCAAAAGATCGTCAGACTTATTAAATGTTGAGATTGATGATTCAGGAGCACATGAAATTGCCAAACGTTCACGAGGAACGCCAAGAATTGTGAATCGACTTTTAAGGCGGGTGAGAGACTTTGCCGAAGTAAAGGCAGATGGAAAAATTAATAAAAGTGTGGCAGATGATGCGCTCAAGATGTTGGATGTTGATTTAATTGGGTTAGACTTGATGGATCGCCATTACTTGGAAATAATTATAGAAAAATTTTCTGGTGGCCCAGTTGGGTTAGATAATATTGCTGCGTCATTAAGTGAAGAGAAAGAGACCATAGAGGATGTTATCGAGCCTTATTTAATCCAGCAAGGTTATATCATGAGGACACCTCGTGGTCGTATTGCTTCAGAAAAAGCGTATAAACATTTTGGCTTAACAGTACCTAGCTCGAATGAAAATTTATTTTAAAAATGTTTGATTGGTCTGTGAGAGTGTATTTTGAGGACACTGATAGTGGCGGTGTTGTTTATCATTCAAATTATTTGAAATTTATGGAAAGAGCACGAACAGAATGGTTAAGAAGTTTAGGGATTGATCAAGCTAAGTTAAAACAAATAGAGCAAGTGATGTTTGTCGTGAGTAAACATTCTTTAAAGTATATAAAACCTGCAAGGTTCAATGACATGTTAACGATCAAGACAAATACAATTGCAATTAAAAATTTTAGTTTGTGGCTTAATCAAAAGATTTTTAGAGAAGACACCTTGTTGCTTGATGCGGAAGTTGAAATTGCCTGCATTGATGCAAAACTTTTTAAACCAAAAAAGATTCCCCCGTCAATTAAAAAACAAATGGAGTTCGTATGAATATAGGAAGTGATATGTCTTTCTTTTCTCTCATCTTGGGAGCCAGTTTACCCGTCCAGCTAGTGATGTTGATTCTAGTGATGGCTTCCATTGTTTCTTGGAAGTTCATCTATTTAAAAATAAAAGTTTTAAAAGAGTCTGAGGAGAATACCAATGAATTTGAAAAGTTTTTTTGGTCTGGTGGAGATTTAAAAAAATTATATGAGTCATTAGGATCCTCGAGAAGAGGGTCAGCCGGCATGGCTGAAATATTTCGCGCAGGCTATCAAGAATATATTAGCCAAAAAGAGCATGGATCATTTGATAAAAAAAGTATTGAAAGTGTGAGAAGGGCCATGCAAGCAGCATTCAATCGCGAGCTTGATTCACTGGATCGACACTTACCTTTCTTGGCATCTGTAGGCTCAGTAAGTCCTTATATTGGTTTGTTTGGAACAGTATGGGGCATCATGAATGCTTTTATTGGCTTAGCAAATGTGGTACAAGCAACGCTTGCGCAAGTAGCGCCAGGTATTGCAGAAGCATTAATTGCTACGGCGATGGGCCTTTTTGCTGCGATTCCAGCCGTAATTGCCTATAACCGTTTTGCTGCCAAGGTTGATCGCCTCTCCCTGCGTTTTGAAAGCTTCATGGAAGAATTTATTAATATTGTAGATCGAAAAGGTTAGCTATGAGTAAACGTCGCCTGATGAATCAAATAAATGTAGTGCCTTACATTGACGTGATGTTAGTCCTACTTATTATTTTTATGGTAACTGCACCAATGACAAATCCTGGTGTGGTTGAATTACCAAAAGTAGGCCAAGCATTAAAACAAACCACGCAACCAATTGTGGTCTCAATTAAAAAAGATGGTGTTACTGAGATTGAAGGTAAACAATATAAGCGTGATGATTTGCTAGCACATATAAAAAAACAAATTGAAAAAAATCCTGATCAATCAATTGTGATAGCCGCTGATAAAAAAGTTATGTATGAGCAGGTTATTGCTGTGATGGATTTATTCAAACAAAACGATGTGAGTAAAGTAGGACTTTTGCTAACGCCTGAAAAATAATATGTTTTTTTATAATCAGTTAGAAAATAATTACAATACACAGGCAAATTTATTTACCCTGCTGATTCATGTTGGGTTATTTATTTTTATGATTTTTAGCATCCAGTGGAATATGCAGGTGCCTTACTACGCTGAGGTTGAGCTCTGGGATACAATTCCAACGCAAACAAAACCAGCCCCCATTGTAAAAAAACCTGAGCCGAAAAAGATAAAAAAACCAGCGCCACCACCGGTTATAAAACAAGAGCCAATTAAAGTTGAGCGGGATGCTGAAATTCAATTAAAAAAGAAAAAAGCGGCGGAATTAAAAAAGAAAAAAGAAATTGAAGCGCTCCAGAAAAAGCTTCAAGAACAAGAAAAATTAGAGCAGTTGCAAAAACAATTACTGGAACAAGAAAAATTAAAACAAGTCCAGGAAAAGCTGAAAGAACAAGAAAAATTAGAGCAGTTGCAAAAACAATTATTGGAGCAAGAAAAAATTGTTCAAATCCAAAAAGAATTGAGAGAAAAAGATTTGAGTGAGAAGCCCCGTGTCGCAATAGAAAGCAATCAAGATGTTTTAGGAGGCACGGATTCGAGTGAGCTAGCTAAATACAAAACTTTAATTCAGCAAAAAATTCATCAAAATGTAAATAAACAACTATGTGGTTTAGAGCCGGACACTACTTTAGTGTTCAAAATTACCTTGATGCCAACCGGGTATCTTCTTAGTGATAGTAAAATGCTTCAATCCAGTAAGATAGCGAGTTGTGATGAGGCGGTTGAACGGGCAATTTTACAATCGCAACCCTTACCTGTACCAACTGAAAGCCGTCTTTTTTCAAGATTAAAAGATTTAGAGCTTAAATTTCAGCCCAATGCTATACAATAATTTGTCATTAAAGGTTTGTTCATGAGAGATTTTTTAAAGTTTTTTATAATACTATTTTTTGGTATGCAAATTCAGCATGCAGCTGCCATTGAGACCATTGAGATTCTGGGTGGCAAAGCGAACCAGATTCCAATTGCAGTCACACCTTTTGACGAGCAAACCCTGGCAGCACAAAAACAGCCGCAAAAAATTAATCAAATTATTGAAAATGACCTAATACGATCGGGACTGTTTGATATTTTAAATACTGGCGGTGTTAGCAGTTATCCTCGAAATGCAGATGAAGTCAATTATTCAAATTGGTCAGCAATACAAGCGCAATTTCTTATTCTGGGGCAAGTAGTTGCAGACACTAAGAGCAATACTATGGAGGTGAAATGGAGCCTGGTAGATATTTATAAGCAGAATGTCGTTCTTTCATTAGTATTAAAAGGTAGACCCAGCCAATACCGTGCTATTGCGCATAAAATCTCAGACACAGTCTATGAAAAGCTAACAGGCACAAAAGGGGTCTTTCATACGAAGATTGCTTTTGTTAAAAAGAAGTCGAAAGACAGTTATGCTCTTTATGTCTCCGATTATGATGGGTTTAATCAGCGTGCCATCGTAAAATCTAAAAAACCAATTATTTCACCGCGCTGGTCGCCGAATGGTGAAAAAATTGCTTATGTTTCATTTGAAAAAGAAAAACCCGTGATCTACATTCAAAATTTAGTATCGGGCCAGCGCATTCTTTTAGCAAATTTCAAAGGCAACAATAGTGCACCAGCATGGTCACCGGATAGTAAAAAGTTGGCTATTGTCTTAACTTATAGCGCTAATTCACAAATTTATCTTATTAATGAAGATGGCACTGACATAAAACAATTAATTCGAACGTATGCAATTAATACGGAACCTGCTTGGGCACCAAATGGTGAGGAAATTTTTTATGTCTCTGATCGTGGTGGTAGCGGTCAAATTTATAAAATTAATATTAAAACGTTGGAAACAAAGCGTGTGACCTATGAGGGAAATAATAATTTGAGCCCAAGTCTGTCACCGGATGGCAAATTATTGCTATTTATTTCGCAAAAAGACAGAAAATATCGTGTTGCTTTGCAAAATTTGTTAAATAATCAGTATCTCACCCTGACTGAGGGGCCTCATGATGAGTCACCTCTTTTCTCTCCGAATGGACATATGGTATTATTTACCTACAAAGACTATGGTAAAACCTCAAAAATTGGTACAGTATCGATTAACGGACTTACAAAAACTCCTATTAATGTTGGTTCAGAAACGATTCTGGAGTCAACTTGGGGCCCGATAACTAATTAATTATTTTAATACAAGGGACAAACATGAAGAAATCACTATTATTAGCATCATTATTGGCAGCACTTTTTGCCGGATGTTCAACGACTGAAGTAGAGCCAATGGGCTTGAATGCGCCCTTTCCTGAGTTAGAATCCAAAACTGCTGATGGTGCAGGTGCTGATCTTTCTGGAGCGCAAGATGGAGCAGGTTTAGATTCTGATGAATTGGCAAAACTTAAAGCAAGTGATGTTCTTAAAGAAAGAAGTGTCTATTTTGATTTTGACAGTTTTGCGATCAAATCTGAATATGAAAGTGTCATTGCTGCGCATGCCCAATTTATTAACGAGGCAAATGCAAAAGTGGTACTTTATGGCAATGCGAGTTACGAGGGATCTCATGAGTACAACCTATCACTTGGCCAAAAACGAGCAGTAGCTGTTAAAGATGCGCTTGTTTCACTGGGGGTAAGCGATGCTAGCATTGAGACTGTGAGTTTTGGTGAAGAATATGCCAACCAGGAGTGTACTGCTAGTGCCTGCGGCCAAGACCGTCGTACGGACATTAGTTATGTGGGTGAGTAATCACTAAATCTGCACCTTAAATGAGAAAGATATTATGGGTTGGCCTGCTATTATTTTTTAATACCCTAAATGCAGGGGTATTTGAAGATGAAGAAGCCCGCAAGGCAATTAACACGATACAAGGCCAACTCACTAATATCCAATCAAATCTCCAAAATTATGTTGACCAGCGTATTGAGCAACTAAACAAGCAACAAAATCCAATCCAATTCCAAAATGATCTAAAAAAATTGCAAGAATTAATTGCAAGGCTCAATGGGCAGCTTGAGGTTGTCCAATATGAATTAAATAATTTAACGACAGGCCAAAAAACACTTTACCAAGATTTAAATAATCGCATTACAGAGTTGGAGTCAAAATTTAATAGCTTACAACCTGGGATGAATCAGTCTAATGCGCTGCCAAATCAAGAAACGTTGACGCAAGATTTTGAAAAAGCATCATCTATCGATGACATATTAGCTAATAAGGAAAATGCAAATAATTTTTCCGAACCCGTTCAAAACAGTGAAAATATTCAACAAGAAACAGTACAAGCTGCAAATACAGAACCGCAGCCAGTACAAACAACATTGCCTGAGATACGGCCAAAGGAACCCATTAAAGAATTGCCGGTGTTAATTGATAAAAATATTGAGTTGGACGCATTTACAGAAGCAGAAAACCTCTTGCGAGCAACAAAATATAAAGATTCATTTGAGGCTTTTGATAAATTTATCTCTGCATTTCCCAACTCAGAAAAAATTGTGGAGGCGAAATATGGGCTGGGTTATTCGCAATATGCTCTAAAAAATTATCGCGCCGCTATTAATACTTACTCAAAAATTGTGGAACTTCATGCCCAAGATCCTATGGTGCCCGAAGCTAAGTATGGCATTGCTAATTGCCATATCCAATTGGCAGATATTGTAAGAGCAAAACAAACCTTACGTGATTTAATCCAAAACTATCCTAATGCTGAAATTATTCCAAGTGCGAAGAGCAGACTTGATGCGCTTAATGCAATAAAACTATAAGATTAGCTTGTGTTAGCAAATACAGTAATCAAAATTAATGAGATTTTTTTCTCGCTGCAAGGAGAATCCTCTCGCATAGGTTTGCCGACGGTATTTATTCGATTAACCGGCTGCCCAATGCGCTGTAATTATTGTGATACAGCCTACGCATTCAATGGGGGAGAAAATTTAACCATTCATGCGATTCTAGCGAAAGTCGCATCCTATAAAACTCAATATATTACGGTCACCGGTGGTGAACCATTGGCGCAAAGAGAATGCCTCGATTTATTAACTACTCTATGTGATAGCAGTTATGAAGTTTCCCTGGAAACTGGCGGTGCACTATCTATTAAGGATGTTGATCCACGAGT
>JAFMCB010000030.1 GCA_017858095.1 Methylophilaceae bacterium
CCTACAGAAGCTCCAGCAGCAGAGGCAGCACCTACAGAAGCTCCAGCAGCAGAGGCAGCACCTACAGAAGCTCCAGCAGCAGAGGAAAGTAAAAAAGATTAGTCAATTGTTGATTATTTAAGCCCCGCTAGACGGGGCTTTTTTTATTGTGCTAAGCTAATTCCAATGGAATTAGAAGAAAATATTAAGCCATCCGATAATGCATCCATTATGGACAGTTTTATTGATCATCTATGGCTGGAGGATGGTTTATCAAAGAATACTTTGAACAGCTATCGTTTTGATTTGAAAATTTTTTGTGATTGGCTGGTAAAGAAGAAAATTGACTTAATGAATGTTTCGCAAGCTGATATTGAGCAATATTTAGCATACAAATTTCCAACTTCCAAATCACGCAGCATATCGAGGTCACTGGCAACTTTCAGAAGACTCTACCGTTTTTTATTAAGAGATAAAAAAATAAAAATCGATCCAACATTGAATATTCAAACACCAAAAATTCCAAAATCGCTACCAAAAAGTTTAAGTGAGGAAGAGGTGGAGGCATTAATTGCTGCCCCGGACATTCAGCATCCTGTAGGTATACGCGATCGGGCAATGCTAGAAATTTTATATGCTTGTGGACTTAGGGTAACAGAGTTAGTTGGATTATTAGTTACAGAAATTATTATTCAAGATGGTGTGATTCGAGTAACTGGTAAAGGTCAAAAAACGCGACTTGTACCCATGGGGGAAGAGTCTGTGGATTGGGTAAAAAGATATTTAACAGATTCGAGACCAAAAATTTTGTTGAAAAGAACATCTAAATATTTGTTTGTTACTAACCGAGGTGAATTAATGACTCGCCAGACATTTTGGCATTTAATTAAAAAATATACTGTTCAAGCAGGCATAAATAAAACCATCTCCCCCCATGTGTTAAGGCATGCATTTGCAACACATTTAATCAATCATGGTGCTGATTTAAGAGTAGTGCAAATGTTATTAGGGCATAGCGATATTTCAACAACACAAATTTACACACATGTTGCAAGAGAACGTTTAAAGAAACTACATCAAGAGCATCATCCAAGAGGTTAAATTATCTCTTTAATGTAACCCCAACAAAATCCGTTGATTCCAGTATTTTATTTTTGGAAATTTTTATTTCTATTTCCTTAAAAGTAAACACTCGTTTAATTTGGGAAATTATTGTCTCACCTAAGGTCTCCAGCAGCTTAAAATTACTTTTTTCAGTTTCTTCACAAATTATTTTTTCTATTGCTGCATAATCAATCGTCTCTGATAGATCATCATTTTCGAATCGATTTTTATGGTGTAGTTCAATTTGCACATCAAAGCGTAATTCCTGTAATTTATTTCTCTCCTCTTCAGTAACTCCAATATGGGCTTTTACTTTTAGGCCAGAGAGAAAAATGTAATTAGTCATATATGTTTCTTTTTCAAATATAATTAGTCCTATGATAAATCAAATTGTTTTTGTTTCAATTGCTTATTTGATAGGCTCGTTATCTTTTGGCATTATCGTCAGCAAATTACTTGGCAGTGTTGATCCTCGAACTATTGGCTCAAAAAATCCTGGTGCTACGAATGTGATGCGAGGGGGAAATAAGGTGGCAGCTATTTTAACGCTGTCAGGAGATTTACTCAAAGCAACACTCATTCTTCTTCTCGCAAAGTCAATGACTTTAAATGACATTACTATTAGTTTTATTGCATTGGCAGTTTTACTAGGGCATATCTTTCCTATTTATTACCGATTTAATGGAGGAAAAGGTGTCGCTACCGCTTTCGGCATTTTTTTAGGGCTAGACTTATTCTTTGCTGCAATTATTTTGTGTGTTTGGATTATTACATTTTTAATTTGGAGATATTCCTCGCTAGCAGCAATTATTGCTTCAATCTCCGCCCCAGTTGTGGCATGGCTATTGAGTCTTTCGCAAGAATTTATTTTATTAACACTAGTAATTGCAGTAATTGTTTTATGTCGTCACCAATCGAATATCAACAATCTCATTCATGGAAATGAAAAGGGTTTTAAAAAATAGTTAAATTTCTGTCAAACGCCAGCGAGGTTTGACCTGATAGTGATAATCTTTTTTATTAATTGATAAGTTGTATCTTAATGCGCCTGCTAGGGCAATCATTGCGCCGTTATCAGTGCAGAATTCAAGTGAGGGGAAAAATAAATCAAATTTATGTAATTCTGATGCCAGTTTAAATTTATCCCTAAGCTGCTTGTTTGCACCGACACCACCTGAAATAATTAATTGGTCGATATTAATATGATTCATGGCAGCAATAGTTTTTTTGACGAGCACATCAGTAATAGCCTCTTGAAAAGCAAAGGCAATATCTGCACGTGTTTGGTCATCAAGCTCATGTTGTTTTTTTACTAACGTTAATACTGCCGTTTTTAACCCACTAAAACTAAAATCAAAATCAGGTGTATTTATTAATGGTCTCGGTAATTCAAATCGCGGCTTGCCTTGCATAGCTAAACGAGAGAGCTCGGCTCCCCCAGGGTAACTTAAACCTAAAAGTTGAGCCGTTTTATCAAAAGCCTCTCCTGCCGCATCATCTAAAGTATCCCCAATAATTTCATACACACCAATTTTTTTTACATGGATGATTTGACTATGGCCGCCTGAAACTAGTAAAGCGAGAAAGGGAAAATTTGGTTTTTCTTCCTCCAACATTGGGGCTAATAGGTGCCCCTCCAAATGATGAATTGGAATAGCAGGAATCTCAAGAGAGCATGCCAATGATTCTGCGACTGTGCTACCGACGAGTAACGCACCCGCGAGGCCTGGCCCAGCGGTATAAGCAATCGCATCTACGGCATCGATTGTTGTGTGATGTTTTTTTAATAAAGTATCTATCAGAGGCATAATTAAACGGATATGATCACGTGATGCAAGCTCGGGGACTACGCCACCATATTCAGCGTGCAGCGCAACCTGAGAATTTAAAATATGGCCGACCAACCCCTTTTTGTCATCGTACAGCGCGATCCCTGTTTCATCACAAGAGGTTTCAATTCCAAGAATAAGCATTAATTGTATAAATAAGTTGAAAAAAAAGAATATTAGCATTAAAATATGCACCTTTTATGCCTATCAGGGCAGATAATTTAAAGAGAGTTTATGTCTACCATTAAAGTTAAAGAGAACGAACCATTTGATGTTGCTTTACGTCGCTTTAAACGTCTTGTTGAAAAAACAGGTCTTTTGAACGATTTAAGAGCCCGTGAATTTTATGAAAAACCAACATGGGAAAGAAAAAGAAAAGCAGCTGCTGCAGTCAAAAGACAATACCGAAGACTCAGAAATCAAATGCTCCCACCAAAGTTATATTAAGTCGATGTCTTTAAAAGACGCAATCAGTGAAGATACTAAAACTGCTATGCGTAGCAAAGACGCAGCTACACTCGGAAGCCTGAGATTATTATCCGCCGCTATAAAACAAAAAGAAGTTGATGAGCAAAAAATTCTAAACGACGATGATGTGTTAGTCGTTATCCAAAAAATGCTAAAACAACGACAAGACTCGATTGAAGCATTCCAAAAAGCAAACAGAATAGACTTACTTGAAAAAGAGCAATTTGAAGTTCAAGTGCTTTCCAGATACATGCCCGAACAATTATCACCTGATGAAGTTGAAAAAATTGTTCTGACCGCAATCGAGGCATCTGCCGCAAACTCTATGAAAGACATGGGTAAGGTCATGGCTGCAGTGAAAGATCAACTCGCGGGCCGCGCAAATATGGGCCAAGTCTCACAAATAATTAAATCAAAATTAAGCTAGCTACTTTTTTTGTAATTCAAAAAAATACAATTTCATATAGAATTGGGTAATGATTCCCGAGTCCTTTATACAAGAACTTTTAAATAGAGTCGACGTTGTTGAGGTTGTCGATAGAAAAGTCCAGCTTAAAAAAGCAGGCGCTAACTTTGTAGCTTGTTGCCCCTTCCACAAAGAAAAAACCCCATCATTTTCGGTTAGCCCATCCAAGCAGTTTTATCATTGTTTTGGTTGTGGTGCGCATGGTTCAGCCATCAGCTTTTTAATAGAATACGACGGCATGACATTTGTAGAGGCAGTCAATGAGCTTGCCAATACCGCAGGTTTAAAGGTTCCAAATGAGCAGAATGTGGGCACCAAAGAAGTTAAAAATAATCAAA
This sequence comes from Methylophilaceae bacterium, assembly GCA_017858095.1. Classification (GTDB taxonomy): domain Bacteria; phylum Pseudomonadota; class Gammaproteobacteria; order Burkholderiales; family Methylophilaceae; genus BACL14. The sequence goes on from JAFMCB010000030.1 coordinate 4,185, forward strand.
AATTAGAACAGGTTATGCAGAGCACAAATATTTTCTTTCAGAAACAACTGCGTCAATCGAATAAAGCTATTGCTTATCTAAAAGAGCGGGGATTAACTGGGCAAATTGCAAAAGAGTTTGCCATTGGCTATGCGCCAGAGGGGTGGTCAAATTTAGAAAAAAATTTAACGAATTATGATACTGAAGATTTAATTAAAGCTGGTTTAATTCAAAAAAATGAGCAGGGAAAATTTTATGATCGATTTCGTGATCGCATAATGTTCCCCATTATTAATGAAAAGGGTGTGGTCATTGGATTTGGTGGCAGAGTAATTAATCCTGAGGACACTCCTAAATATTACAATTCCCCAGAAACCCCCCTCTTTCAAAAAAGTTTTGAGCTGTATGGACTGATTAATGCCAGAAAAGCCATTCGAACTGAAAATTATGTTCTGGTTGTTGAGGGTTACATGGATGTGGCTGCCCTTGCACAACATGACATTAGGAATGTTGTAGCAACCTTAGGCACAGCAACAACTCAATTTCACATAAAAAAATTAATGCGCTACACGCAAGAAATTGTTTTTTGTTTTGATGGGGATCAGGCTGGAAAAGAAGCAGCCTGGCGCGCATTAAATAATGCGCTTGAGGCACTCAATGACAATTTGAATTTGAAGTTTTTATTTTTACCGGATAATCATGACCCCGATTCTTATGTGCGTGAGAATTCAAAAGAAGCTTTTACAAAAATGGTCGATGCCGCCTTACCATTCAGTGAATACTTGATTAAATATTTAACAGAAAAAAATAATCTTGCCTCACAAGAAAAGAAAGTCAAATTCTTAAATGAAGTTGAGCCGATTTTAAAAAAAATTAATGCATCCAAACTTAAACTTTTGATTCGTAAAAAAATAGCGGCACTGTTAGATTTGGACACTGCTGATATGAATCAAATTTTTGGTCATGAACGTGCGAGCAAAGGGAATGTGCAAAAGAATAATTTTTTGCTCAATCGATCACAAAAAAGAAAATTTTGTCTTTTAATGTTGCTAGAACCGAATGCCATTAAACAAGACGATGCCGTCTTATTTGTCACCGATGAACTTGATGACCAATTGGGCAAGGCCATTGTTCTTATTGCAGGTGGTTTAGAAGAAAAAAGAACAGCAAACATTATGTATGCCCTAGAAAGTAGATTTGATGCGGATGTTATTCGCGAACTTAATCAACAGTTAGCGTCTTTTGATATGAATTTAGATTATCACGAGGAACTCGTAGCACTGAGTTTGAGTCTGCATAAAAAGGGATCATCGAAGACCAATTTATCCAAATTGGATTTATTAAAAGAGAAAAGTATCAGTGCATTATCTGCAGAAGAGAGAAGCTTTCTTCAGAACATGCGAAAGAAAAAATAATATTTAAAATCAAGTAGTTAGTAATTTAAACTGGAAAACTTACATTGACTTTAAAAAAGCAAAACCCTATAATTGAGGGTTTTCGAAAACAAAGAAAAGAATTCGCCAAATCACTTAGAGGAAAATATGGCTAGACCAAGAAAAAATCCCGAAGATAAAAAAATTAAAAAAGTCCGTAAGGTTAAAAAATTAAATGAGTTATACCTGAAAGACACGGCTAATGACCCTGTTGAGGCGGAAAATCGCCGTGCGCAACTAAAAGCATTAATTATCCTCGGTAAGGAAAGAGGCTATTTAACTTACGCTGAAATTAATGATCACCTACCTGATGAAATCTCTGAAACCGAACAGGTCGAAGGCATTGTTGGCATCATTAATGATATGGGTATCTTGGTCTACGAAGAGGCGCCGGATGCTGAGGCACTGTTAATGTCCGATGCACCACCGGCCGTAACGGATGAGGAAGCTGCGGAAGAGGCAGAACAAGCCTTAGCCACAGTAGATTCAGAATTTGGCCGCACCACGGATCCCGTTCGTATGTACATGCGTGAGATGGGTACCGTTGATCTATTAACACGTGACGGCGAGATAGAGATTGCAAAAAGAATTGAAGATGGTTTAAAGCATATGGTGCAAGCCATTTCGTTATGCCCAGGCATTATTGACGACTTGTTAAGTATTGGCGAGCGAGTAAAAAAAGAAGAACTAGGTGTTGATGAATTTGTTGATGGGCTGATTGATATTGAGGCGGAACAAGAGCTGGCTAAAGTTGAAGCCGCATTAACTGCTGCCGATGAACCAGAAACAGAAAATGAGGCAGATGATGAAGACGATTCTGATGACTCCGATAGTGGCAAAGGAATGTCAGCGGAAGATTTAGCCCATCTAACGCAAGAAGTGTTAGCTAGGTTTGCAAAAATCAAACGTTCCCATAAAAAACTTGATGAACTGCGTCAAAAAAAGAAATGGATTGATGACCCTGAGTACAAAAAATACCATGACCTCATTTTAAAAGAGTTAGTAAATTTTAGATTCTCATCGAAATTTGTCGAAGTACTTTGCGATAAAGTTCGCGTCTTTGTTGCGCAGATTAGAATTCACGAAAGAGCCATTATGGATTTTTGTGTCGACCAATCAAGAATGCCAAGAACCCATTTTATTAAAAGCTTCCCAGGTAACGAAACTAATTTAAAGTGGCTTAAAGAGGAAATGAAATTAGATAAAGCCTACATAGCGGATTTAAAAAAATTGAAACATTCTATTTTTGATCAACAGCAGAAACTAATTGAGCTTGAACAAGAATCTGGTATCCCAATTAAAAACTTTAAAGAAATTAATCGCCAGATGACGACCGGCGAGGCGAGAGCAAGGCGAGCAAAACGAGAAATGATTGAAGCTAACTTGCGTTTGGTAATATCTATTGCAAAAAAATATACCAATAGAGGGCTTCAATTCTTAGATCTTATTCAAGAGGGCAATATTGGCCTCATGAAAGCGGTTGATAAATTTGAATACCGACGCGGCTATAAGTTTTCTACTTATGCTACTTGGTGGATTAGGCAGGCAATTACTCGTTCGATTGCAGACCAAGCAAGAACCATTCGAATCCCAGTGCACATGATTGAAACGATTAACAAGATGAATCGCATCTCACGGCAAATTCTGCAAGCAACGGGTGAAGAGCCTGAACCATCAGAGTTGGCTGAAAAAATGGGCATGCCGGAAGATAAAATTAGAAAGATTCTAAAAATATCGAAAGAGCCAATTTCCATGGAAACTCCTATCGGTGACGATGAGGATTCGCATTTAGGTGACTTTATTGAGGATGTTGGAACACTTACGCCTGATGATGCAGCAATCTATACAAGTTTACGTTCAGTAACTTCTGAGATTTTAGAAGGCTTAACTCCAAGGGAAGCTAAAGTGTTGAGAATGCGATTTGGTATCGAAATGAATACCGACCATACTTTAGAAGAAGTTGGTAAACAGTTTGATGTGACTCGAGAGAGAATTCGACAAATTGAGGCGAAGGCTCTAAGAAAACTAAGACACCCAACGCGCTCTGAAAGATTGAAGAGTTTTTTAGAAAATAAAGATTAAAATCTCGGGCCTATAGCTCAGCTGGTTAGAGCAGAGGACTCATAATCCTTTGGTCCCAGGTTCAAGTCCTGGTGGGCCCACCAAATT
>JAFMCB010000031.1 GCA_017858095.1 Methylophilaceae bacterium
AAGAATTGTAAATTATTTTCGATACAATATTCCTGTCCTTGGTAATAACATAGCTCAAAATGTAAATTTGGAATATATTCAATAGCCCCCCAATACCGACCGTATAATGTATTGTTATCAATAATATTAAAAGCTGCGGCAATATTTTTTGCATTACTTTTAGCCATAATTATCAATAAACGATCCGGTATTTTTTTATATAACTCATTAAAAAATTCTCTTGTTAAATAAGGTCGCGAATGATGTTGAAAATAAGTATTGCAATAACATTCATAAAAAAACTCAATATCTTGTTGCTCAATCTGAGAACCAGTTTTCTGTAATATTTCAATATTGGTTTTTTTAATTTTTGCTCTTTCTTGTCTTATTTTCTTTCTCTTGTTATGTGACAAAAAAGCAAGAAAATCCTCAAAACTTTTATATGAGTTATTTTTCCATTTAAATTGCACGCCTTTTCGAGTCATCCACCCTTGTTCCTTAAATAATAAATGGTCATTCTTATTTAAAAATAAAATATGGCATGACGACAAATGATTATTTTTTAATATAGCTTCAAGACCATTTAACATTTGCTTTTTAATAGTTTCATCATTGGCCAAAATTCTTTGGCCGGTAAGTGGAGTAAAAGGCACTGCACATAAAAGTTTTGGATAGTAATTTAATCCGTTTCGATGAAAAGCATCTGCCCATGCCCAATCAAAAACATATTCACCATAAGAATGCTCTTTAATATAAATTGGCATAAAGCCTACTAATTTTTTATTCTGTAACGCTATTAAATAAAATGGTAGCCATCCTGTTTTATCTCCCACTGAAGCCGAAGCCTCTAATGATTCGAGAAAGGACGGTGTCAGAAAAATACTGTTGGAGTCAAAAAATTGGGGGTCTTTTGGAATGTCGTTGAATGAGGTAACACATGTGATTTCGAGCATATCACTAGCAGTTTACTTAAAAAGCGAAGTTAATTAAAGCGCGGTTTTGTTTTTGTTGGAATTAACGGGAGATGGGTCTTGAAGTGCTGCCTCTGATTTTGTGTTTTTCTTATCGTTGGACTTAGCGTATTGGGGTTTAGAATGATCTTTCGCCAATAATGAAATTTCATCCAAGGAAATGACATTATCATTATTAATATCAACTTCTCTAAACTGCCTTGCTACTTGCGGCAAGCATTGGGTGGTTTCGAATACATCCAAGGTATCATCACTGTCAGTATCACAGGCATAAAAACGAGTTTCTACGCTATCTAGCATTTCACGACGTTTTTGCTCGTAGCGCAAGGAATTTTCTTCGTTTAATTTTGAGTATTCAGTGAGCGCCTCGTGAATTTCATCCAAATCTGAGGCTTCTTCTATATTTTGATTAACTTCCCTATAGTTGTCACCTTTTACATCAGCAAAGGCAGAACTTATTGAACTCAAAAGCAAGATAAATAAAGAAAAATATTTTAAATGCATTAAAATTACACTTTTACTAAGGGTTAAACAGTATCCTAATAAATTGTAAACGTAATATTACAAAAAAATATGAATTTGTTAATGAAATGTTACATTAAAATCTTGATAATATGAGAGTATAAAAGTAGAAGAGTTCAAAAATGAGCGAAAAAAATAAACAAGAAATCGTTTTAGTTGATGATGACCCGAAAATTCGTGATTTAACAGCGAAATACCTTAGGGACCAAGGCTTACATGTGTGTACAGCTGAGGGAGGTAAAGCACTTGATAAGGTTTTAGAGCAGAAAAAAATTAGTCTTATTGTGCTTGATTTAATGATGCCAGATGAATCAGGGCTTGCAATTTGTCAGAGGCTTCGTGTTAACAATGTAGCAATTCCAATCATTATGTTGACTGCCAAGGGAGATGAAGTCGATCGAATAGTTGGCTTAGAGATGGGGGCGGATGATTACTTGCCCAAGCCATTCAACCCAAGAGAGTTGCTTGCAAGGATCAATGCAATTCTAAGAAGGCAAACTAATGTTGATGCTGAAAAAAAAGATTTAGCGCAAATCATCAAATTTGGGGACTTCATTTTTAACATTAATAATCGCAGCTTAACTAAAAATGGTATTGAAATCTCTATCACAACTGGTGAATATGATTTGTTGAAAGTGTTTACCGAGCGTCCAAAACAGCCTCTATCGCGTGATCAGCTAATGCAGCTGGCCAAAGGAAAGGAATTGGATGTTTTTGACAGAAGCATAGATGTGCAAATTTCTAGATTAAGAAAAATTATTGAAAAAGATCCCAATAAACCCAATTTTCTGCAAACAAAATGGGGTTATGGCTACATTTTTAATCCAGATGGGAAATAGATTTTGAAGCTACTGCCTCAAACGCTACTTGCACGTTTTATTCTGCTTATATCTGCGTTGCTGTTAGTAGCTCAAATTACCTCCTTAAAAATTTTTGATTACTTTGAACGTGATGTCAGGGCACAAGCTTTAGCGAAAGAAATTAGCACCGTTGTTAATTTCACGAAAGCTTCAATTGAGGCAGCTGCAAGCAGCAAAAGATTAAAATTATTGAGTGAATTATCTGGTTTGGGTGATGTAAGTATTTACCCCGCCTACTATTTTGAGCCATTAGAACCAATACCAGAGGATCCTTTTTTGCAACTGGTTGTTAAAAAGATAGCTCAACAACTACCTGTTGGTACCTTGATTACAGTGAACCACTATGATATTCCGGGTATATGGGTTAGCTTTGAAATTGACTCCGATCTGTTTTGGTTAGTGATGCCACGTACATTAATTGATCGTCCTTTTCCATGGCATTGGATAGGCTGGGGTGTTGTCATCTTTAGCCTTGCGGTTGTCGGTGCTTACATTGCAACAAAAAGAATAAGTATGCCGCTTAGTAGATTAAGCCGTGCTGCAGAACAAATAAAAAAGGGGGGTAAGGTTCATCCGCTACCCTTAGATAATGTTGTTGAATTTAGTGAGGTGAGTGAGGCGTTCAACGAAATGTCAGACAACTTATCAAAAATTTCAGAGGAAAGACGATTTTTACTGGCGAGTGTTTCTCATGATATTCGCACCCCTTTGACTCGTCTTCGGATTGCCTCAGAAATGCTTCCCAATCAATCGCATGAAATCAAAGATAGTATGGAACAAGACATCCAAGAAATTAATGAAATTATTAATCAATTTCTTGATTTTGCCCGAGGATTTGAAGATGAGCCTGTGGCCCCGGTCAATTTAGGAAAATTTTTAAAAGAAATACAACGTAAACATGCGCGTATGGGCCAGAATTTTAAATTAAAAAAGAAGAATATACGCTCAAATATACCAAAAAAATTATTTATTGACTTAAGGTTATCAGCCTTCCAGCGTTGTCTCGATAATCTTATTAATAACGCCTTCTTCTATTCCAAAGGCAATGTTGAAATGCAAGCCACCTTATTTGAAGAGAGTTTTTCAGTAAGCATTATTGATGATGGGCCTGGTATACCTGAACATCAAAAAGCGAAATTACTCAAACCATTTGAGCGCGTGGATGAAGCCAGGGGAAATATTGGGGGCAGTGGCTTAGGACTCACAATAGCTGATCGTATCGCAAGGGCACACTCAGGAAAACTAGAGTTAATAAATTTAAAAAAAGGCGGCCTTGAGGCTAAAATTACAATACCTCTTAATTTGGGTTAAGCAAACCAATTCAATTTAGATCTTAGCCTAACAACTTCGCCAATAATGATAAGCGCTGGAGATTTGATTCTTGCCGTTTGAACTTTTTTACTAATATTTTTAAGTTCCCCGCAAACGACTTTTTGCGTGATCAAAGTCCCACTTTCAATCACAGCCACTGGCATTATTTTTGACATACCATGCTCTATCAACTTGTTAACGAAATCTGGCAAGCTCAGTAATCCCATGTAAATCACTAACGTCTGTTTCTTTGCAATAAGTTTTGGCCAATCAAAAACAAGTGTGCCATCTTTTAAATGCCCTGTGAGAAATAAACAGCTTTGTGCATAATCACGATGGGTAAGCGGAATTCCTGCATATGCTGAAATGCCATTCGCAGCAGTAATGCCAGGCACCACTTGAAAATTGATTTTATTTTTTAATAAACTTTCAATTTCTTCACCACCTCGACCAAAAATAAATGGATCGCCACCTTTCAGACGGAGTACAGTTTTCCCCTCTTTTGCATATTTTATTAACAATTCATTTATTTTATGTTGCTCAATTGTGTGCTGATCTCTTTTTTTACCTGCATAAATCTTATCTGCATCCCTCCGAACCAGTTCTAATATTTCTTTTGACACTAAATTATCATAAATGCAGACATCACATTTTTGCATCAAATGCAGCGCTCTAAGGGTGAGTAAATCCCTTTCACCGGGTCCAGCCCCTACCAAATAAACTTCCCCTGTTTTGTATTTTGTTACATGATGAATAATGTCTTTTAAATTTGATGGCGATGGTTTTTTTACAAGCTGTATTTTCTTTAGGACAGATTCATTATCAAAAAAAGATTCCCAAAATAATCTTCTTTTTTTCAGTGATTTAAATTTACTTTGGATATCAAGCCTTATTCTTCCAGCATATTGAACGGCAAAAGAATAATAAGAAGGAATCAGTGTTTCTATTTTTTCTCGTAACAGTCTTACCAGGACCGGTGCTTTACCAGCACTGGATATGGCGATTACTAAAGCATCACGCTCAACGATGGATCCCATAGTGAAAGTACAAAGTTTTGGTTGATCCACAACATTGACTAAAATCTTATGATGTCGTGCAATTTTTGAAATGCGTGCATTTAATTTTTGATCATTGGTCGCTGCAATTATTAAATCATAATTAGTGATATCATCATCTCTGAAAGCCCTTTGATGAAATATTAATGAATGTTCAACAATTAATTGCTTTAGCTCTAGACAAGCACTTTTTGCAATCACCGTGATATTTTTACCAGCCTTTATTAACAGGACAATTTTTCGTAAAGCAATGTCTCCAGCGCCAACAACCAGGACTGATTTTTCTTTCAAATTAATAAAAATAGGAAAATTATCCATTACGAAATGTTACTCCAATGAGCTGTTAATACCTAGAATGCAATATTAGTTTTTGAGTAAAAAAGTTATAATGACTGAAATTAATTGATAGAGAAAATGAAAAAACAACTTTACCTTAAAACCTTTGGCTGTCAAATGAATGAATATGATTCTGAAAAGATTGAACAGCTGCTTGACGAGCAGAACGGTTTGACATTAACAGACTCGCCCGAGCAGGCCGATCTAATTATATTAAATACCTGTTCAATTCGTGAAAAAGCGGAAGTCAAAGTCTATAGTGATCTGGGTCGCTACAAAAAATTAAAGGAGATTAATCCTAATCTTCGCATCGCAGTTGGCGGTTGTGTTGCAAGCCAAGAGGGTGCAAATATAATCAAGCAATCCCCCTATGTCGATATGGTTTTTGGTCCACAAACACTTCACCGCCTTCCTGAAATGATAAAGCAAAGGGAGTTGCAAGGAGTACCTCAAATTGATATTTCTTTTCCCGAAATTGAAAAATTTGATCAGTTACCTGCGCTAAAAAATACAGGGCCAAGTGCCTCAGTCTCAATCATGGAAGGTTGCAGTAAATATTGCTCTTTTTGTGTGGTGCCCTATACCCGCGGAGAAGAAATCTCTCGTCCATTAGACGAGGTCATAGAGGAAATTATTCGTTTAACACTTAATGGTGTTAAAGAAGTTACATTATTAGGACAAAATGTGAATGCCTACCGAGGATTAATGTCTGATGGAAAAATTGCTGATTTTGCCACACTGCTGGAATATGTTGCGTCCATTGATGAAATCAAACGCATCCGTTTTACTACCAGTCATCCAAATGAAATGACAGACAGTTTAATCGACTGTTTTAAGAGTATTGATAAGCTGTCAAAGTTTCTCCATTTACCGATTCAGTCTGGTTCAGATCGCGTCTTAGCAGCGATGAAGCGAAACTATACAACTTTAGAATACAAATCAATTATTCGAAAATTAAAAAAAGTATGTCCTGAAATCACTTTAAGCTCAGATTTTATCATTGGATTTCCAAACGAGACTGAAGAGGAATACAATCAAACCAAAAAAATACTGCAAGAGATTAATTTTGATTATAGCTTTAGTTTTCTTTACAGTCCCCGCCCTGGAACGCCGGCCTCTTTTATCAAAGATGAAATATCAAAAGAAATAAAAGAAAGCCGATTAAAAGAATTTCAAGAAATAAATAACAATCAGGGCAAAGAATATACAAAACAAATGATGGGGACAAAACAAAGAGTTTTATTTGACAGCCTATCCACGAAGCAAAAGGGCTACATGAAAGGCAAGACTGACAATAATCGTGTCGTTGAAATAGAATATGATAAAAACTTATTTAATGAGCTAGTAGAAGTGCAAATAAAAGGCTTTATTGGTAAAAATTTATTAGGTATCCCAATTAATGAAAATTAATTTAACCTTACCTGATAGTAATAATAAACGTTTAGCAAATCTATGTGGCTCCTTGGATGAAAATTTAAAGCAAATTGCAAATAGTTTTGAAGTTTCACTGAAAAGAAATGGTGCAAAATTTATTTTTGATGGAGAAGAGAAAAAAATAAAACTTGCATCAAAATTTATTCAAACTTTCTATGAAAAATCGATTAACCCAATCATGCCAGAGGATATACAATTAGGCTTGGTTCAATATCAAAAATTGCCTAATGTAAATGAAACTCAATCGATACAATTATTAACCAAAAAAAATGATATTCAAGGGCGCACTCCAAATCAAATTAAATACCTTGATCGAATTCAAAATCATGACATCAATTTTGGCATAGGTCCGGCAGGAACTGGGAAGACTTATTTAGCAGTTGCTTCCGCAGTCGATGCGTTGAATCGTGAGAAAATAAAACGTATCGTTTTGGTAAGGCCTGCCGTTGAAGCCGGAGAGCATCTTGGTTTTTTACCGGGTGATCTTGCACAAAAAGTGGACCCTTATTTAAGGCCCCTTTATGATGCACTTTATGATCTGGCTGGCTACGATCTAGTCACTAAGCTTTTTGAAAAAGGCATTCTTGAAGTGGCTCCGCTCGCTTACATGCGTGGGCGCACACTGAATCAAAGTTTCATTATTTTAGATGAAGCGCAAAATACCACGCCAGAGCAAATGAAAATGTTTCTTACGCGCATTGGCTTTGGCACAAAAGC
>JAFMCB010000009.1 GCA_017858095.1 Methylophilaceae bacterium
GCTAAACCTGCAGCAGCAAAGAAAGAAGCTAAACCTGCAGCAGCAAAGAAAGAAGCTAAGAAGTAATTAATACTCTGCAATAATTATTAAAAGCCAGCTTCAAGCTGGCTTTTTTATTTAGAAAAAATGAAAATTTTTAACCTATAATAGACCTTTCCAATCTTATATATTATCTGGCATGAGAAAAGAATCCGAAAGAAAAGAAAGCCTAGCTGATATTATCTCGCAAATTAATCAATTACTTGATAAACATAAATTAGTTGAGGATTTGGTTAATAAGCAAGAACAACCAAAACAAAACTTAATTAAAAATCTTGTCAGCAGGCAAAATTTAGCAAAACTAGAAAATTTATTAAATGATCTTCACCCTGCCGATATAGCTGACATTCTGGAATCACTTCCAATTGAACAGCGCTCCATTGTTTGGGACCTTGTTAAAACTGAAAATGATGGTGATATTCTTGTTGAAGTATCAGATTCTGTCCGACAAACACTGATTGCTGAAATGGACAGTTCGGAGTTGCTGGCAGCAGCAGAGCAGCTGGATACTGATGAAATTGCGGATATTGCTCCAGACTTGCCAGAGAATGTTCTTCAAAATCTATTAGAAAATCTTGATCAGCAGAATAGAGAAAGACTTGAATCAACTTTATCCTATCCCGAGGATACAGTAGGCGCTTTGATGGATTACGATATTATTACTGTCCGTGAAGATGTCAGTCTTGAGGTTGCTTTAAGATATTTAAGAAAGCTTGGAAAGCTTCCTGTCCATACTGATAAATTATTTGTAGTTGATCGTCATGGATCTATTTTGGGGGTTTTATCTCTTAAGAAAATTCTTGTCAACGACCCTGATCTCTATATTAAAGATGTCATGTCGAGCGATATTGTCACCTTTAATCCGGATGATACTGCTGATGAAGCATCAGATGCATTTGAGCGGTATGACTTGATTACTGCCCCTGTTATTGATACTAATAAAAAATTAGTAGGAAGACTCTCTGTGGATGCAGTTGTTGATTATATTCGTGAAGCAGCAGAAAGTGATAAATTATCGATGGCCGGCTTAAGAGAAGAGGAGGATTTATTCTCCTCAATATGGAAATCTGTAAGAAATAGGTGGGCTTGGTTAGCTATTAATCTTATAACTGCCTTAATTGCTTCTCGAGTCATTGGTGTCTTTGAAGGGTCAATTGAAAAAGTTGTTGCATTAGCAGCATTAATGCCAATTGTGGCTGGTATTGGTGGAAATTCAGGTAATCAGACTATTACAATGATTGTTAGAGGGCTTGCTTTAGGTCAAATCAATAATACAAATATTAAGAGATTGCTTTATAAAGAATTGGGAGTTGCTGTGTTAAACGGTGTTCTATGGGGGGGTGTGTTAGGCGGCGTGGCCTACTTACTCTATGGAAATATTTTGTTAGGCATTGTGATGACAACTGCTATGTTGTTAAATTTAGTACTTTCAGCAATTATGGGGGTTATTATTCCCATGTTAATGAGTAAATATGGAAAAGATCCAGCTGTAGGGTCCAGCGTTCTAATTACAGCAATGACAGATAGTGGTGGTTTTTTAATTTTTTTAGGTTTAGCAACCCTAGTTTTGATATAGTTAGCATATGAGTGAATTTGAATTATTAATAAAAGATTTTAATTATATTTACATGACGTCTGAGCAAGCTATTACTCAATACATTGTAATTGCTATATCACTTGCTTTATTTAATTTTACAAAAAATAAAATAAGATTAGCGGTTTCCTCCTCGACTAATAAAAAATGGCAAACAGCAACTAATACCCTTCACAGGATATTAACGCCACTAATTATTCTAATTTTTATTAGCATTTCGAGTGTAATTATTTCCTATTTTTATCCAACAGAATTACTTGATTTTATAGAAATACTTTTGATAGCTCTTATTTTTAGCCGCCTTGGAGTGCACGCTTTAAGATATATCTTTGCAGGTAATCCATTTTTAAAATCGTTCGAGAATCTAATTTCATTATTAGTATGGGCTTACACAGTCATTTATTTGTTTGGATTTAGCGGATTCATTTCAAGCAATCTAGAAAGTATACATTTCAAAATTGCAGGTACTGAATATAATTTTTTATTGGTTATTCAATTAATATTTGCCATCATCTTCGCTATTGTTCTGGCCATGAGTTTAGTAGCATTTGTTGAAAGAAGATTAATGAATGTGAAATCTCTTGATCGCAATTTAAGAGCAATGATAAACAAAGTAATTAAATTAATCATTTATATTCTTGCCGTTATTATTGCCTTAGACTCAATTGGTTTAGATTTAACCTTTCTTTCCGTATTTGGTGGAGCATTAGGTATCGGACTGGGTTTTGGTATGCAAAAGATAACCAGTAACTATATTTCTGGTTTTACGATATTGCTAGATAAATCTTTGCATATTGGAGATATCTTAACTATTGGAGAGCATTATGGGATTGTTACTGGGATAAAAACTCGTTACACAGTATTACGAAAATTAGATGGAGTTGAGGTCATCATACCAAATGAAAATCTTATCGCAGAAAATATAATTAATCATACGTACAGTGATAGAAAAATAAGGGTGGGAATAGATGTGGGTATCGGTTACTCTTCTTCTATTGATCTCGCTTCAAATATAATGCTTGCAGCAGCCAAATCTCAAGATCGGGTTATAGATGATCCTGAACCTACTGTTTACTTACAAAATTTTGGTGACAGCAGTATAAATTTAACTTTAGTATTTTACGTCAAAGATGCGGAGGAAGGTACTTTGAAACTTAAGTCAGATATCAGTAAGATTTTTTGGAATGAATTTCAGAAGCAAGGAATACAAATTCCTTTCCCACAAAGAGATTTACATATTAAATCTGGTGAAATATCAGGTAAATAAAATTATTTAATTTTTGCTTCTTTGTAAATGACGTGCTTTCTAGCTTTAGGATCAAATTTTTTAATTTCCATTTTATCCGTCATTGTTTTTTTATTTTTCGTTGTGGTATAAAAATGACCTGTACCGGCTGAAGAATTTAATCTAATTTTTTCTCTCATAATTTTTCCTTAAACTTTCTTCCCATCAGCGCGCATTTTTGCAATAACTGCATCAATACCTAATTTATCAATAGTTCTTAAAGCGGCACTTGAAATTCTCATTGAGACCCATCTATTTTCACTTTCCACCCAAAATTTACGATTTTGTAGGTTAGGCAAGAAACGTCTTCTCGTGCGATTATTTGCATGAGAAACGTTATTACCGGTGACTGGTTTTTTTCCAGTAACATCACATTCGCGAGTCATTTTTAAAGTACCTCTAAATTTCCAAAAAGACCGTTATTAAACCACAAAAATGCCTGTCTTTTCAAGTGTTTTTTTAAGTCTTTCCTGTACTTCCAAAGCCACCAGAACCTCGATTTGTAGCATCGTAATCATCCACCAAATTAAATTTAGCTTGCATAATTGGAACAAGGACTAATTGAGCAATTCTTTCTAAAGGATTAATCAAGAATGCTTTATTACTTCGATTCCAACAAGATATTAATAATTCACCCTGATAGTCTGAATCAATTAGGCCAACAAGATTTCCAAGCACAATACCATGTTTGTGACCTAATCCTGAGCGAGGCAGGATTAAACCGGCATAACTAGGATCTTTAATAAAAATTGATATACCTGTAGGTATTAAAAAAGTTTCACTAGGATTTAATGTTTGAACATGCTCTATACAAGCCCTGAGATCCAGCCCAGCAGAACCCTCTGACGCATATTTGGGTAGATGCTCTTTAATAATTGGATTTAGAATTTTATAATCAACTATTATGCTCATTTAATACCTCCTTTGAATACGTTTTATGGATTTGTTCCATGATTTTGAAGGCAACTTCTTTTTTTTCACTTTTAGGCAAATCGAGTATTTCAAAATTTTTATTAATCATTGTTACTTTTGCCATTGATTGGTTCATTGACTCATGAATTAAGTTTGCAATAATTAAATCAATATTTTTAGATAGAATTTTTTCCTTTGCATTTTCGATCAAATCCTCACTTTCAGCGGCAAAACCAACTGTAAAAATATTACCTTTGCTCGCAACAGCCTTTAATATATCTTCCGATTTTTTAAGGGTAACTGAAATTGTCGTTTCTGTTTTTTTGATTTTTTTATTATTTACAAAAGGCAGATAATCCGAAATAGCTGCAGCACTTATATAGATATCTTGATTATCAATATTTTTATTTATAGCAGCAAACATTTCTATATGATTTTGCGCATGAACTGTGTGAATTCCATCAGGAATGGGCTCTGTTGTTTTGCCAGCAACAATTGTCACATCAGCACCCAAAATATATGCAGCTTTTGCAAGGCTTACCCCCATTTTCCCCGAACTCATATTGGTAATTGCTCTTGCTGGATCAATATTTTCAACAGTTGCGCCAAGAGATATTAATATCTTTATACCTTTAAATGATTGGTTTGTAGAAAATTTAAGCGCTTCTAAAGTTATCGTGTCTAAATTGACTAAACGCCCAAAACCTATCTCGCCACAGGCTTGTTCTCCATGTTCGGGCCCAATAAAAACGACCCCATCTTGTTTTAAAGTTACTATATTTCTTTGGGTAGCTGGATTTTCCCACATTTCAATATTCATTGCTGGTGCAATAAGAAGTGGACATTTTCGTGCAAGACATAAGTTACTTAGTAAGTCATCTGCTATTCCATGCGTTAGTTTTGCAATAAAATTTGCAGAGGCAGGGGCAATTAATATTAACTGGGCAGTTCTTGATAAATTTATATGCTCCATACCATTGCCTTCTTTTGTGTCCCAAATATTCTCTAGTACTGGATTTCCAGATAGCGCCTGAAGTGTTAAAGGGCTTATAAATTCTTTAGCTGCTTTTGTCATGACAACTTGAACAAAAAACTGTTCTTTTCTAAGTAATCTTATAAGCTCTGCTGTTTTATATGCAGATATACTTCCAGTCACGCCTAATATTATTTTTTTGTTAATTGGTATCATTTAATAAATTTAAAAAAAAGAATGTAAAGTATATCAAATATGAGTCAAATAATTGGAATTGATGGATGTCGTGCAGGATGGATTGCTGCTTCTTTTCAGAAAAACCAAATTACCTTTCAACTTCTGCATAGTCTTCAAAAGTTAATTAGTACAAATGAAAAACAATACATAGGTATTGATATGCCAGTTTATCTCTCGGATCATGAATTTAGAGAGGCAGATCAAGAAGCCAGGCGACTTTTAAAAAGAAGGGCTGCAACTGTATTTTCTGCACCAATAACAAAAATTTTACATGCGATTTCATATAAAGATGCATGTCAATTAAGTTTTAAATTAACGGGTAAAAAAATCTCCAAACAATCTTGGAATTTATTTCCTAAAATTAAAGATGTCCAACAGGTCAAAAATAAGTTTCAAGGGGTTCGAATATTTTATGAAATTCATCCAGAGTTAAGTTTTATGGCAATGAATAAAATGGAAATTTTAGAGATTTCAAAAAAATTAGCGCAGGGAAAAGAGATGAGATTAAATTTAATTAAATCAATTTATCCTTCTTTTAATTTTAAGAAGGTAAGAAAGCAATTTCTCAAAAAAGATGTTGCTGATGATGATATTCTTGATGCGATTGCTGTGTTATGGTCAACTCACAGAATAGTTGATAATATTGCAGAGTCTATCCCGAGTAATTCTGAGGATCCTTACCGTCGAATTTTTTTTTAATTAATAGCTAAAACATGATTACAAAAGTTATTTGGTTTCTTATTGCACTTCTTGGAGCTTTTGCATTTTCTTTAATTGCATTACATCGTGAGGAGTCAGTAAACTCCATTTGGTTTATTACTGCTGCAGTTTGCATTTATCTTATTGCCTATCGTTTTTATGCTGCTTGGGTTGCTACTCGAGTGTTAGTGCTTGATGAAAATAATAAGACCCCCGCTGTTCGAATAAATAACAATCGAGACTTTATCCCAACTAACAAATGGGTTGTCTTTGGGACACACTTTGCCGCTATTGCAGGACCAGGCCCACTTATTGGGCCAACTCTAGCGGCGCAATTTGGGTATTTACCAGGCACTATATGGATACTCATTGGTGGAGTTGTTGGTGGTGCTGTGCAAGATATGACTATTTTATTTTTTTCCGTCAGACGGGATGGAAAAAGTTTAGGTCAAATGGCAAAGGAAGAACTAGGCAAATTAGCAGGATTGGCTTCTCTAATTGGAACTTTTGTCATCATGATTGTTTTGATTGCAGTTTTAGGCCTTGTCGTTGTCAATGCAATGAAGCATAGCCCTTGGGCCACATCAACTGTTGCAGCAACCATACCTATTGCTTTTTTTATAGGTTTTTACATGCGTTTTTTACGTCCAGGAAGAATTCTGGAAGCAAGTTTATTGGGAGTCAGCCTCCTTCTTATGGCGGTATATTTTGGTGGGGAGATTGATAAATCTGAATTACTGAGACCTTATTTTGATCATGATGGATTATTTTTAGCATGGGCAATAATAATTTATGGCTTTACTGCTGCTGTACTCCCTGTTTGGATGTTGTTAGCCCCGAGAGATTATTTATCCACTTTTATAAAACTTGGCACAGTAATATTCCTTGCTATTGCAATTGCTATCTTACAACCAGAAATAAAAATGCCTGCAGTAACGAATTTTATTGATGGTAGCGGCCCAATCTTCGGCGGTAAATTATTTCCTTTTGTTTTTATTACTATTGCGTGTGGAGCGATTTCTGGTTTTCATGCTTTAATTTCGTCAGGAACCACCCCAAAGCTTATAGATAACGAGAAATATATACCAATGATTGGTTACGGAGGCATGTTATTGGAGTCCTTTGTAGCAATAATGGCAATGGTTGCCGCTTGTGTTTTGGAACCTGGAGTATTTTTTGCGATCAATAGCCCTGTCGGTGTTGTTGGACAAGAGGCTTCGCAAGCTATTGAAACAATTAATTCATGGGGATATTCAGTTTCATTGGATGAGATGAATAGACTTGCAGCTGATGTTGGTGAATCAACACTATTTGCAAGAACAGGTGGTGCTCCTTCATTAGCTGTTGGAATGGCTTCTATCTTTGCTAATGCATTTGGTAAGCATTTGCTTTCAATGTGGTATCACTTTGCTATCATGTTTGAGGCAGTATTTATCTTAACAACATTAGATGCTGGAACACGAGTAGGGCGCTTTATGTTGCAAGATATGTTAGGAAACGTTCATCCCAGTTTAGGTAAAACATCTTCAATATTTTCAACTATTTTTAGTAGTGCAATTGTAGTGAGTTGTTGGGGATATTTTTTATACATTGGCGTGATTGATCCAAATGGTGGAGTGAATATTTTATGGCCTTTATTCGGTATAGCCAATCAAATGCTCGCGGCAATTGCTTTATGTGTTGCCACTGGAATTTTAATTAAATCGGGAAAATTAAGGTTTGCATGGGTAACAGGAGCGCCCCTAATTTGGCTAGTAATTATTACAACAACAGCTTCTTATCAAAAAATATTTAGTGAGGATGTCAGGGTAGGATTTATTGCTTCTGCTAATAATATGCAACAGCAAATTAATGAAGGTTTGTTAGATCAGGATCGCATCGCGATACTAGAAAAATTAATTCTTAATTTAAAAATAGATACTGGCATTACCATTTTTTTAGTAAGTATTTTATGGATTGTTTTGATTGATATTTTAAGCATTGCATTAAAGAATAATAAGGCTAAAAAAGTCAAAGAGGTCGTTAGTGAATAAAATAAAATCATTTTGGAATTTAATTAAACAGATTGCTGGTGAAAAGGATTATGAGAATTATCTTGCAAGCGCTAAACATAACTCATGTAAAAAAAAGAGTCATAAATTACTCACTAAAAAAGAGTTTTATGCAAAAAAAATTACGGAAAAATGGAATGGAATAAATCGATGTTGTTAATTTTTAAATTTTGTAAACAAATATAAGCCAATGAAAAACATGGGTAGACTGAGCAATTGTCCCATGGATAAATTTAGAAAAATAAAACCTAAAAATGTATCTGGTTCCCTAGTATATTCAATTAGGTACCGAAAAAGTCCATAGGCTAAAAGAAAAAGGGCAGACAATTGACCTTCTGGTCTAGGTTTTTTTGAAAAAAACCATAAAACGAGAAAAAGCACTAACCCCTCTAACAGCGCTTCATATATTTGTGAGGGATGTCTTGGTATTGAATCAGCGAGTGGGAAAATCATTGCCCACGGAAGATCAGAGGCTCGACCCCATAATTCTTGATTAATAAAATTCCCGACACGACCAAAAAGTAATCCTAAAGGCACAAGTGGTGCAACAAAATCTGTTAATGCCCACCAAGAAATTTTATATTTTTTTGACACCCAGAATAAACTTAGAAGTACTCCAATAAAACCACCATGGAAGGACATTCCACCATGCCAAATGGCAAATATTTCTGAAGGATTCGCTATAAAATATGATGGCTGGTAGAAAACCACATAACCCAATCTTCCACCAATAACCACACCAAGCGCGCCATAAAAAAAAGCATCATCTAAGATTGTAGTATTAATTTTTAACCAAGGTCGTAATGCAATTTGTTTTTTTCCAAGATAAATAAAAAGCAAAAATGCAATAAAATACATTAATCCATACCAATGAATTTGAAGTGGACCTAAAGTTATTGCAACGGGATTGAATTGAGGGTGAATTAACATTGTATAATTATAGAATATTTTTCTACATATTTAAGGATCATTAATGCCAGCCTACAGATCTAGGATTACAACCCATGGAAGAAATCAGGCAGGTGCCCGTGCATTGTGGCGAGCAACAGGGATGACTGATGATGATTTTTCAAAACCCATTATTGCAGTGGTTAATTCTTTTACGCAATTTGTGCCTGGCCATGTACATTTAAAAGATATGGGCCAACTTGTTGCTCGAGAAATTGAGAAGAACGGTGGGGTTGCGAAGGAGTTTAATACCATTGCAGTGGATGATGGAATTGCTATGGGGCATGATGGCATGCTTTATAGTCTTCCAAGTAGAGATTTAATTGCTGACAGTGTGGAATATATGGTCAATGCTCATTGGGCCGATGCTATGGTTTGTATTTCAAATTGTGACAAAATAACGCCGGGAATGCTAATGGCTGCAATGCGAATTAATATTCCAGTTATTTTTGTCTCAGGAGGACCAATGGAGGCAGGGAAGGTCACTTGGGGTGAAAAAATTGAAAAAATTGATTTGGTATCACCCATGATTGCAGCTGGCGACTTAAGTATTAATGATTCCGAGTTAGAACATCTTGAAAGATCATCCTGCCCAACTTGTGGGTCGTGCTCTGGAATGTTTACAGCAAATTCAATGAATTGTTTAACAGAGGCGCTAGGATTGAGTTTACCAGGTAATGGCAGCACCCTAGCGACTCATCATGCAAGAAAACAATTATTTCTAAATGCAGGTAAAAGAATAGTTGAAATCACTAAAAAATATTATGAACAAGATGACGAAACAATGCTTCCAAGAAAAATTGCATCGAAACAAGCTTTTGAAAATGCGATGGCCCTTGATGTTGCAATGGGTGGTTCAACGAATACTGTATTGCATTTGTTGGCAGCCGCAAAAGAAGCTGAAGTAGATTTCAAGATGAGTGATATTGATCGTATTTCAAGGAAAGTACCCTGTCTAGCAAAAGTAGCTCCAGCGACCCAAAAATATCACATGGAAGATGTGCATCGTGCAGGAGGTGTTTTTGCAATCCTTGGTGAATTGATGCGAGCTAATTTGATCAATAAGGATGTGCCTTGTGTTCATGCAGCTTCAATTGAGGAGGCAATTAACACATGGGATATCAAAGTAACTGACAATGAAAAAGTTAAGGAATTTTATCTAGCTGCGCCAGGTGGCATTAGAACAACAGAAGCCTTCAGTCAAAATAAAATGTGGCCATCTTTAGATAGTGATCGTGTAGGGGGCTGTATTCGTAGTAAGGAAAATGCTTACAGCAAAGATGGTGGCTTAGCAGTTTTATACGGAAATATAGCTGAGGATGGCTGTATTGTTAAAACTGCTGGGGTAGACGAAAGCATTTTAAAGTTTACTGGTAAAGTTCGTCTATTTGAATCACAAGATGATGCAGTCAAAGCAATTTTGAATGATCAAATAATTTCAGGTGATATTGTGTTAATCATATATGAGGGGCCAAAGGGTGGACCTGGTATGCAAGAAATGCTCTACCCCACCGCTTATCTAAAATCAAAAGGTCTTGGAAAAACATGCGCACTATTAACTGATGGCCGCTTTTCGGGAGGAACCTCCGGCCTAAGTATAGGCCATGTTTCTCCAGAGGCCGCCGAAGGTGGAGCGATAGCGCTGGTTCAAGAAGGAGATATTATTGAGATTGATATTCCTAATCGCGCAATAAATATAAAGATCACAAATCTAGAACTCGATTCACGTAGAAAGGAAATGTTAAAGAAAGACAAGCCGTGGCAGCCAAAACCTAGACAAAGAAGGGTTTCCCAGGCTCTGAAGGCTTATGCTTTAATGACAACAAGCGCAGCTCACGGGGCGGTTCGAGATATTACACAATTAGAAAAAAAAGATTAATCATGAGTGCTTCCTGGAAAATTAACAAAGATGTTAATGGTTTAGAATTTCTTGAAATATCAAATAAACTTGCTGAAGCAAAAATTGGTTTACAAGGCGGCCATGTTGCATGGTGGAGACCTAAATCAGCTGCCCAAGATGTACTTTGGTTATCTTCTAACGCAAGGTACGAAAAAGGGCGCTCCATTCGAGGTGGAGTGCCGATTTGTTGGCCTTGGTTTGGTGATCATCCTACTGATGGTAATTTTTGCGTTCATGGATTTGCTAGAGTTATTCCGTGGCAAGTGATAAGTGTCTTAGAGCTAAAGAATGGATCAACCAAAGCGATCCTTAAACTTTTGCCAACGCCAGAAGCAAAAAAGCAACTTACCTATAATTATGAACTTGAGTTAACAATCATCGTTGGTGAGAGCTTATATTTGAATCTTAAAACCACAAATTTATCAAGCCACCCTTTCTCAATTAGCGAAGGCTTTCATACATATTTTTATGTTTCAGATATTGAGGCTATTAAAATTTCTGGTTTGGAGAATATGGTTTTCTCCGATAAGTTTAATAACTTTAATCGAGATATCCAACGTGAAGCAATTAAGTTCTCTGGCCCATTCGATAGAGTTTATATTAATACCAGTAATGATTGTTATATCGAAGATGAAAAATTCAATCGCGTTATTACAATTAAGAAATCTAATAGTGATTCAACAGTTGTTTGGACCCCATGGGAAAAAAATGCCCATCAAATGGCAGATATGGGTGAGAAAGATGAATGGAGAAGAATGGTTTGTTTGGAAACAGCCAATTTATTAGAAAATTCAGTGGTTATTTACCCTGATTTATCCCATAGCATTGCCACGGAATATTCGGTTCAAGAATTCTAGTGTTAAATGAACTTTTAAAGATAATTTCATTCAAAAAAAATTAAGGAATTATTTGATGCGTATATTATTTTTTTCAATTATTTTTTTATTTTCAACAAACCTTGTTTTTGCTAACGAGCCAAAAAGTATGGCTCA
This sequence comes from Methylophilaceae bacterium, assembly GCA_017858095.1. Classification (GTDB taxonomy): domain Bacteria; phylum Pseudomonadota; class Gammaproteobacteria; order Burkholderiales; family Methylophilaceae; genus BACL14. The sequence continues at coordinate 11,631 of JAFMCB010000009.1, forward strand.
AAAAAATGGTTGTTTTGCATGTCACAGTGTAAAAGTTAAAGTACTAGGTCCTTCATTTGTTGAAATCGCGAAGAAATATGAGTCACAATCTGAAGCAAGACAATTTCTTATTGAAAAAGTAAAAAAAGGTGGCAGTGGTAATTGGGGGAATGTCCCCATGATTGCTCATCCTAAAATTTCTGATCAAGAAATTGGCGTTATTATCGATTGGATTTTAAAACTTTAATTTAATTTACTGTGTTTATATGAGTAAATAAAATAAAAGATTATTCCGATTGACATCCATGATAAGAACCTTATCCAGGTGTCGAGGGGTAAAAAAGTCATAAGTAAAGTGCAGGTTACGATACCCATGACCGGAACAAGTGGGTGCCATTTATTTTTGTAGACATATTTACTTTTATTGCCGTGATGGCGAAGCGCAATAACCCCACAACAAACGACAATGAATGCCGAAAGCGTACCAATATTAACTATTTCAGCCAGCGTGCCTAAAGAAACAAATCCTGCAATTAATGCCATAATAAAACCACAAACTAATATTACTCTAATAGGCGTTTTAGTACTTTTGTTTATTTTATTTAATTGTTTTGGAAGTAAACCGTCACGACTCATGGCTAAAATAATTCGAGTTAGAGCATAATAGAGAACTAACATTACTGTGGTTAATCCAGCAATTACTCCGGTTGCAACAATTGCTGACGCACTATTTAACCCAATTTTTTGAAGAGCAAACGCAACAGGAGAAGAAACATTTAAATTTGTGTAAGGCACAATTCCAGTGAGAAGTGCCGCAACGATAATATAAATTAATGTACAAAAAATAAGGGATCCAATAATTCCAATAGGCAAATCTTTTTGTGGATTAATCGCCTCTTCCGCAGCAGTTGATACAGCATCAAACCCAATATAGGCAAAGAAAACAATGGATGCTCCAGCAAGAACACCCACTGTTTTTCCAGAAGGGAGGGTCTCAAACCAGCCGTAAGGTAACAACGGGCTCCAATTTTCTGGATTTACATGAAATAAAGCTACAAATATAAAAATACCAATAGCAGAAACTTTTAAAAAAACCATGGCCGCATTAAATTTTGCGCTTTGTTTTACACCTAGAATGAGTAGCCCCATGATCATTAAAATAATTATTGATGCGGGGAGATTAATTATTCCATTTTTTGCCGGTGGTTTAGTTAAAAATTCAGGTAAACCTAATCCTACAGCGATGAGGGCATTATTAAAATATCCTGACCAACCATTTGCTACAGCAGCTATAGCAATTCCATATTCTAGTAGCAAGATCCAACCAACAATCCAGGCAATGAATTCACCAAAGGCAACATAGCTGTATCCATAGGCACTTCCGCATCCTCCAATAGAAGAGGAAAGCTCAGCATAGGAAAGTGCTGCAAATGCACACGCGAAACCAGCAATTAAAAAAGAAAAAATTACCCCAGGACCTGCCTGATTGGCAGCGACTATGCCTGTTAAAACAAAAATACCGGTTCCTATGATGCAGCCAATGCCTAACATAACTAAGTCAAATGCCGTTAAACAGCGGTGAAGATCTTTGCTCGATTCATCAGTAACAATTTTTTTTCTAAGAAGATTTTTTATCATATATTGCTAGACCCAATCTTTTTTAATTAAAAAACTATCATAGAGTTTGGATTCAAGACTATTTTTTTCTGGTGCCCAATCATAAGACCATTTTACTAAAGGTGGCATTGACATCAGTATTGATTCAACCCGGCCTTTAGATTGAATGCCAAATAAAGTTCCTCGGTCTTGGAGTAAGTTAAATTCAACATAGCGACTGCGACGATATAATTGAAAATCTCTTTGTTTTTTTGAAAATAAAGTATCTTTTCTTTTTTGCACAATTGGCAGGTATGCACTTAATAAATTTTTACCGACTGCTTGTGTTAACTTGAATGAAAAATCAAAATTATTTTCACAAAAATCATCAAAAAAAATACCCCCAACACCTCTAGGCTCATTACGATGTTTTAAGAAAAAGTAATCATCACATTGGTCTTTAAATTGTGGATAGAATTTTTCACCAAACGGAGTGAGAGAAGTTTTTAAAGTTTGATGAAAATGAATAACGTCCTCTAGAAAAGGGTAATATGGTGTCAAATCAATGCCTCCACCAAACCACCAAACATCCTCTTCATCAGCTTTTGAAGCAATAAAGAAACGAACATTCATGTGCACAGTTGGCACAAAAGGATTAGATGGATGAAAAACAAGTGAAACACCTAAGGCCTCCCATTTACGATTTTCAAGTTCCGGCCTAGACTGAGTTGCTGAAATAGGAAGTTTAGATCCTTTAACATGAGAAAAGCCAACGCCCGCCCTCTCAAATACATTTCCATTTTCTAAAATACAAGTTGTTCCACCACCACCCTCCTGTCTTTGCCATGAATCGTTTAAAAAATTATTTTTATCAACAACTTCTAATGCTTGAACAATTTCGTTTTGAAGATTAAGCAAGAACGATTTTACTAATTCTATTTTTTTATTTTCTGACATTATTTTCTCAAAATTTTCTTGGTAGCAAAGTCTTGAATTGTAGAAGGTTTTTTTTGGTTACCAATCCTGCCTTTGATAAGTTTAACGTGACTATTTGCAAAACGACAAGCTTGCCTATAATTTTTTATTGGACGTTTGCCACTTACATTTGCGCTTGTTGATATGATGGGCATATTTATACTCTGGTTTAATGCCTGACAAATATTAAAGTTTGGAATTCTGACTGCTATTTTTTTATTTTTACTTAATAACCAAGGAACACAGTTTTCTTTTGCATCCACAACCCATGTATGAGGACCAGGCCACTTAGAGTAAAGCTCCTTAAGTTGCGCATTATTAAGTGACTGTAAATATTTCTTAAATTGAATCACATCGGATCCAATAATAAGAAAATTTTTTTTTATATTTCTTTTTTTAAGCAGCTTAATTTTTTGAATGGAAAGAAAATTTGATGGATCACAGCCAATACCGAAACATGATTCTGTAGGATAAAGAACAATTCCCCCATTGAGAACAAATCTTTTTAATCTATGGTTTTTCATAAATTACTTTAGAGCTTTGTTTGCAATATCCTTTCGATATTGTGCCCCATTAAATTTTATTTTTTTAACTAGTTGATAAACTTTTTCTTTTGCTTCTTTTAAACTTTTTTCTTTTGCAGTAACTCCAAGAACTCTACCTCCCGATGTTTTTATTTTGCCATTCTCTAAGGTTGTACCAGCATGAAAAATAAATGTGTCTGTTGATAATTTTTCTGAATCTAATCCATAGATAATATCGCCCAATTCAGGTTGATCAGGATAATTCTTGGATGCCATGACTACTGTAATTGAGGAATTATCCTCCCATTCGATTTGAGATTTATGAAGTTGATTATTTGTTGCATCTAAGAGGACTGGTAGAAGATCACTTTTTAGACGAAAGAGTATAGGTTGTGTTTCCGGATCTCCCATACGACAATTAAATTCAAGTGTTTTTATATTATTATTTTTATCGATCATCAATCCTGCATATAAAAAACCACAAAAATTAATTCCATCCGATTTCATTCCTTTGATAGTTGGTTCGATAACTTGCGCCATTATTTTATTATGAACATCCTCTGTCACAATTGGAGCGGGTGAATAAGCTCCCATCCCACCTGTATTTGGTCCCACATCATTATCAAGCAATCTTTTATGATCCTGACTAGATGCTAGAGGAAGTATGGAATCCCCATCACTAATGACGATAAAGCTAGCTTCCTCTCCCTCTAAGTATTCCTCAATTACTACTCTGGCACCTGAATCACCAAACGCATTATCGATCAACATTAACTCTAGAGCTTTAAAAGCCTCAGGTTCATTTTCAGCAATAATCACTCCTTTTCCAGCTGCTAAACCATCTGCTTTAATAACAATGGGCACCCTATTTTTTTTTACATACTCCTTAGCTTTATTTAAATCGGTAAATGTTTGGTAGGAGGCTGTAGGAATATTGTGCCGGTGCATAAAATCTTTGGCAAATTCTTTTGAACTCTCTAATTGAGCGGCAGCTTTTGATGGCCCAAATATTTTTAGGTTATTTTTCTGAAAATCATCAACAATACCTTCTGATAAAGGGACTTCGGGACCAACAACAGTAAGACCGATATGATTTTTTTTTGCAAAACTAATTAGCTCGTCGGTTTTATTTAAATCAATATTTTCGATTATCAAACTACCTGATGCTGTTCCTCCGTTACCCGGGGCTACATAGATTTTTCTCACACGGTCACTCTTTGCGAGCTTCCAGGCTAAAGCGTGCTCACGCCCACCACCGCCAATGATTAGAATATTCATAGGTTAATGTTTAAAGTGTCTAATTTTTGTAAAAAGCATTACTAGTCCATGCTCATTAGCTGCCTGAATTACTTCATTATCTTTTAGGCTACCACCAGGTTGAATGACATATTTAGCACCATAACTCGCTAAAACATCAATTCCATCACGAAAAGGAAAAAATGCATCAGATGCAACGACACTATTTTTTAAATTTAATCCAGCATTCTCTGCTTTAATGGCTGCAATTTTTGTACTGTCAACGCGACTCATTTGGCCCGCACCAACACCAATTGTTTTTTTATTTTTACAAAAAACTATGGCATTTGATTTAACATATTGTGCGACCTGCCAAGCAAATTTTAAATCTAATAAATTCTCCATATCTGGCTTTAACTTGGTGACCACCTCACACTGATTTATATCTAACTCATGATCATCTGCTGTTTGCACTAACCAACCACCACCAATTTTTTTGAAATCTAGTTGTCCCGCAACTTTCTCTGTTGGAATTCTTAATAATCTGATATTTGGTTTAGTTTTAAAAATACTTAATGCTTCGTCTGTGAAGTTTGGCGCAATGATTACTTCCGCAAATTGGTTAATGATGAGTGATGCAGTTTTACTATCAAGCTCTTTATTGAAAGCAATAATACCTCCAAATGCAGAGGTCGGATCTGTTAAAAAAGCGCCTTTGTAGGCATCAATCACATTTGCAGCCGAACAAACACCACAAGGATTTGCATGTTTAACGATGACACAACTTGGCTCATCAAAACTTTTCACACATTCCCATGCATTATCAGAATCATTCAAATTATTGAATGAAAGCTCTTTTCCTTGAAGCTGGCTAAAATTTGAAAGTGCACCAGGAAGATATTCATTTTCTTTATAAAAAGCAGCGACTTGGTGAGGATTTTCCCCATAGCGCATATCCATAGTTTTCTCTAAAACTTTTGTTAATACATTAGGTAAAAGCTGATTACCTTTAGATAAATATGAACTAATCGCCCCATCATATTGCGCTGTATGCAAAAAAGCTTTTTTAGCTAGCATGAAACGCGACTCAACATCTAATGAACCTTGATTTACATTCATTTTTTTTATAAATTCGCTATAGTCATTTGGGTCAGTTAAAACAGCTACAGATTGAAAATTCTTTGCAGCAGCTCGAATCATTGTTGGCCCACCAATATCTATATTCTCGATAGCCTCATCTAAAGTACAACTCTCTTTTTTTATTGCTTGTTGGAAGGGGTATAAATTTACTACAACCAAATCTATTTCATTAATATCATTTTGTTTTAAGGTTTCTAGGTGATTTTTAATATTGCGATTAGCAAGAATGCCTCCATGTATCTTTGGATGAAGTGTTTTTACACGGCCATCAAGCATTTCTGGAAAATTTGTATATTCGGATACTTCAATTACTTTGATACTGTTATCTTTTAGGAGTTTAGCTGAACCACCAGTAGAAATTATTTCAACGTTGTAATCTATGAGAACTTTGGCTAAATCAAGAATATTTTCTTTATCAGAAACACTTATTAATGCGCGTTTTATTTTTTTCATTCTATGTATCAATCTTATGTTGTTTTAATTTTTTTCTAAGAGTATTTCTATTAAGCCCAAGGATTTCTGCTGCTTTGCTTTGATTCCCCTCTGCATAATTCATTATGTAAAGTAAAAGTGGTTTCTCAACGGTAGTTAAAATTAGATCATAGAGATTACCTGGATTTTGTCCGGCGAGGTCTTTGAAATACTGGTCTAGTATTGAATCAATATCATCTGATAGTTTGTTATTTATCATTAAGCTACAAGTGTTTCCATATTTTCATTTTCATATGGTATAAATTTGCCATTTATTTTGAGATTTTCAAAATAATCATTAATTGCTTTTTGTTGATTAGTAGCATCCTCAATTTGATTCATATTAAAACGAAATTGTGCTGAGCTTTTCAAACCCTTGGTATACCAAGAGATATGTTTCCGCGCTATTCTTAAGCCTTTTAATTCCCCATAAAAATTATATAAATCATTTACATGTTCAATTGTGGTTTCTTGTATTTCTTCAATAGTAGGCAATTCAAGTTCTTTCTTATTTTTTAAGTAATAATCTATTTCACGGAAAATCCAAGGACGTCCTTGAGCAGCTCTACCAATCATTACACCATCAGCTTTTGTATAGTTAAGAACAAATTCTGCTTTTTGAGGAGACGTGATATCTCCATTGGCAATTACCGGTATTTTAATATTTTGTTTCACATTTGCAATGGTGTCATATTCGGCCTCTCCATGATATAAGCAAGCACGTGTTCGCCCATGAATTGCAAGAGCCTGAATACCAGAATTCTCTGCAATTTTTGCTATGTTTATTGCATTCTTATTTTCTTTATCCCATCCTGTTCTTATTTTTAACGTTACAGGAATTGTGACAGCAGATACCACAGAGGTTAAAATTTTCTCAACAAGTTTTTCATGTTTAAGCAATGCAGAACCAGCCATCACATTACATATTTTCTTTGCAGGACAACCCATATTAATATCAATAATTTGTGCCCCTTTGTCCTCATTGTAACGCGCAGCATCTCCCATCATTATTGGATCAGCACCAGCAATTTGAACTGAAATTGGATCAACTTCACCCTCATGATTAGCGCGTTGTATTGTTTTTTCACTTCCATATAGAAGCGAGTTTGAGGTCACCATCTCACTGACAGCAACGCCCGCGCCTAATTTTTTGCATAACATTCGAAATGGTCTATCTGTTACGCCCGCCATGGGCGCAAGAAAAAGATTATTCTTAATACTTAAGCTGCCAATTTTCATGTTTATATAATTTAGAAAAGTGCCTATTTTATAATCAATTTTCACCTAGGCATAGACTTAAATAATTTTTAATTATTTCGCCATTTTATTTTATTTTCATCTAAGAAATTTTTAAGAAAAATCATTGCTTTAGTAACTTCATTCTCATCACCTTTAATGCCAAACTCAATAGTTTTTTTAGGAGTCATTTTTGGCAAACTGTAGATATTGATATGCTGAAATTTTTGTTCAATTTTATTCATTAGACCAATAAGTGTGCTCTCACTTCTATCGTCTATCCATATTGATTGATCAAATATTTTTTTTTGTGCCATTAAAAGGCCGTAGTAATTTTTTAATATCCAGTCAATCATAGGCCAAGCCATTTCAGGAAAACCTGGCATAAAATGATGATGATCAATTGAAAAGCCGGGTATGTTGTTTATTTCATTAGGAATTAATTTTACATGTTTGGGCAAATCAGCCATTAAAATTCTGTTTGGATAGGCTTCCTCACCAAATTGTTTTTCTATTAATGCTTTTGCTTCCTCATGCCTATGTAATTCAAGATCATGTGCTTTTGCGGCCGCATGTCTTGTTTTATCATCTGGAGTTGCACCGATACCACCAAAAGAAAAAAGAATATTATTTTTATTTTCTTTTATTATTTTGATGATATCAACTTCATTGTCACCAATATAACTTGCACCATTAAGAGAAAGATTTTTATCATTTAATTTGCTAATTAAAATAGATAAATGTTTATCTTTTCTTTTTCCAGATAATATTTCATCTCCAATGATTAATGTATGAATATTTTTATTCATCTAATGGGCTTGTTCCCAATTATCTCCCTCACCAATATCGACAATTAAGGGCACATCTAATTTAGTAACATTTTCCATAATAGTTTTAATTGAATTTTTAAAGATATCTACCTCTTTTTCAGGAACTTCAAATACAAGCTCATCATGAACTTGCATAATCATTAGGCCATGAAGTTGTTTGTTTTGTATAAGCCATTCATGTACTTTTATCATTGCTAATTTAATTAAATCAGCAGCCGTACCTTGCATTGGCCCATTAATTGCCGCCCTTTCTGCAGCAGCTCGGCGCATACCATTTGAACCATTTATTTCTGGTGTCCACAATCGTCTACCAAAAACAGTTTCAACATATCCGTGAGATTTTGCAAAACTTTTTGCATCTTCCATATAATTTCTCACTTTAGAATATTTTGTGAAATATTTCTCAATATAACTTTGGGCAGCAACTCGTTCAATATTAAGATTCTTTGCTAGGCCATAGATACCCATGCCATAGATTAATCCAAAATTGATAACCTTGGCATAACGTCTCTGTTCATGGGTCACATCGGTTAATTTACAATTAAAAATTTCAGAGGCAGTTGTTTTGTGTATATCTTCATTATTTCTAAAAGCTTTGATTAAACCTGAGTCACCAGAGAGATGTGCCATTATCCTTAATTCAATTTGAGAGTAATCTGCTGATAAGATTTTATTTTCTTTAGTTGCCACAAAAGCCTCCCTAACCCTTCTTCCGTCTTCTGTTCGAATAGGAATATTTTGTAGGTTCGGATCGGCACTAGCCAGGCGCCCAGTAATTGCTACCGCTTGATTATAACTAGTATGAACTCTTCCGGTCGTGGAATTAATCATTCGAGGTAATTTATCTGTATAGGTTGATTTTAACTTTGCTAAACCCCTATGTTCGAGAATTAATTTTGGAAGAGGGTAGTCTGCAGCTAACTCCTGCAGGACTTCTTCGCCAGTGGAGGGGGCACCTTTAGGAGTTTTTTTTATTGATTTAATACCTAATTTTTCAAATAATATTTCTTGTAATTGTTTTGGTGAAGAGAGGTTAAAAGGTTGACCAGCTAAAGCAAAAGCTTTTTCTTCGAGTGCAATAAGTTTTTTCCCAATAACATGGCTTTGTTTTTGTAAAATATTTTCATCAATTAAAACCCCATTTCTCTCTATACTCATCAGTGCCTTCATTGCCGGTATTTCAATTTCGTTATAAATAAATGGAAGTTTTTGTGCTGATTTTAGACTATTTTTTAAATGATTAAATAACTGTAAAGTCACGTCAGCGTCTTCAGCAGAATAATTTTTAGCATTCTCAATATCAACTTGGTCAAAGCTAATTTGATTGACGCCTTTGCCTACCATTGACTCATAACTGACACAATTATGGCCAAGGTATTTTTGACTTAATTTATCCATCCCATGGCTTTGGTGACTTTCAATAACATAACTCATCAGCATAGTGTCGTCAGAAATACCATCTACATTTATTTTATAATTCTTAAATATATGTGCATCAAATTTGATATTTTGACCAATTTTTTTTATTGATGGATCTTCCAAAATTGGCTTTAATAGAGCTAATGTTTCGTTTATAGGTAATTGATTAATAGATTGATCTTTATGTAGCAGGGGAATGTAAATAGCAACGCCAGCTTCAATCGATATGGATATACCAACTAAATTTGCACGCATAAAATTTAAAGAATCTGTTTCGGTATCAATACAAAGAAATTTTCTCTCTCTTATTTTTTTTATCCAATTGCTGAGTTCGTCAAAAGAATTAACTAATAAATAATTTTTTTTATCTATGAATTTGCTTGAATCTGATGATGTTGCCTTAGTTTCAATTTGAGTCTCATTTTTTTTTGGTAAATCTATAGAATCAAATTCTTTTAACCAGCTTGTGAAATTAAATTTTTTATATAATTTATATAAAAGTTCTTTGTCAGCTGGTTTTTTTTCAAACTCACTCCAATTAAAAGATAAATTCACATCAGTTTTGATTGTAATTAATTGCTTTCCTGTTGGGAGCCATTTAAGAGCCAGTCTAAGATTATCACCGACTACGCCTTTAAATTTCTCTGCATTTGCAATGATCTTGTCTAAATTTCCATATTCATCCAGCCATTTCACCGCAGTTTTTGGCCCAACCTTTTCAACACCAGGAATATTATCAACTTTGTCACCAATAATCGTTAAATAATCGATGATTTGATCAGGAGTGACGCCAAACTTTTTTTTCACTCCCTCTTCATCTAACACCTCATTTGACATAGTGTTTACTAAATGAGTTTGTTTATTCACAAGTTGAGCGAGGTCTTTATCGCCGGTTGATATGGTGACAAAAATATTTTCTTCGTTAGCTTTTTTGCTTAATGAGCCTATGACGTCATCCGCTTCAACGCCTTCTTCAGTAATCATGAACCAACCCATAGCTTTGATAGCATTTTTAAGGGGCTCTATTTGACATGCAAGCTCATCGGGCATTTTGGGACGATTAGCTTTGTATTCACTAAATATGTCATTTCTAAAAGTTTTGCCCTTAGCATCAAAAACACATACGCTGTAATCTGAAGGATATGCTTGTTGGATATGCCTTAGCATATTTAAAACACCGTAAATTACACCCGTTGGCTCATTTGCTTGATTTCTAAAATCTGGCATTGCATGAAAGGCGCGATAAAGGTAGGATGATCCATCAATTAGCAGGATTTTCTTCATTGAATCATTATAAGAGTTTTTTTATTAAATTCTTACTGAAGCTGCATGATTTTGATAGAATTCAAGAATAAAGACATAAAAAATTATGAAAAAAATACTATTTAAAGTTTTATTAGCGCTTCCACTAGTTTTTGGACAATTTGTTTTTGCTGAGGACAGGGAAGTCTTTGAGGAAATCCCACCCCCACCTTCAGTCTATGATTCAGATTATGCTTTAGAACCTGAAGTTACTATCAGAAAAGAAGAAACCCAGCTTATTGAGGAATATCGTGTTAATGGTCAACTTTACATGATTAAAATATCACCTAAAAATATGCCATCCTATTATCTTTATAAGGATGCGGTAGAGGCCGATTGGACAAGATTTGATGATCCTACTGCACCCATGATCGTACCGCAGTGGGTACTCTTTACTTTTTAAACTTTATCAAAATAATTTATGGCTGTTTATACCTCAATCAACTTTGATGAGTTGACCTCTTTTTTAAATTCATATGATTTGTCACAGTTAAAAAGTTTTAAGGGCATCTCTTCTGGAGTTACCAATACAAATTACTTCATTGAAACTGATAATAGTAAATATATATTAACTATTTTTGAGCAAGCACAACCAAAAGATATTCAGTTTTATGTTGATTTAATGTCTTTTTTATCGCAACAAAAATTTAATTGCCCAACACCCATAGCAAATCACGCTGGACATTATTTAGGAAAAATTCAGCATAAACCTACTTTGCTTGTTTCCTTCTTAAACGGTAAAGAATTAAAAGAAATTACTAAAGAAAACTGTTTTCATGTCGGAGAATCTCTTGCACATTTACACCTAACAGCAAAAGACTACAAAGTTTCTTTAACTAATCCACGTGGTTTAAATTGGATGAATGAAGTATTTCAAAAGATGCACCATCTTTTAGCAGAGGATGAAAAAAATGTAATAAGTAAAGAGCTCATTAATTTAGATCAGAATTTCGTTAATAATTTGTCATCAGGAATCATCCATGCTGATTTATTCAAGGATAATGTTCTCTTTCACAACAATCGTGTCTCAGGCATTATTGACTTTTATTATGCTTGTTATGATTTACATATTTATGATATTGCCATCACTATGAATGATTGGTGTGTAAACGCGTCTTTATCTTTGGATGAAGAAAAAAAAGATTTTTTTCTCGATGGATATGACTCTATACGTAAATTAGATGAAAATGAAAAACAATTTTTACCTACCGCATTAAGATTGGCTGCGATGCGTTTTTGGCTTTCAAGATTATATGATTTTCATTTTAGAAAAGTGGGTGAGTTAACAAGTATTAAAGCACCCGAACATTTTAAAAAAATATTACAAAATTATCAGCATGGCTAATGAAAAAATATTTTAATCAGAGTTATCAGTGGGTTTACCAAAGCTTTAGTTTATTTAAACTATCAGCTCGTTTTTCCTTGATTGCTGGAATGTTTTATTTAATGTTTTATATGTTTATTCCTGCGACACCAGGACTAAATATGCTTAGCCCAATTTTAATAATCCTGTGGCCTTTTATAACTGTTTTTATTGTTGCTTATTATTTATCTATTTTAGAAAAACAACCTTATGACTTTAAAAAAGCGAGTGGTACTCTAAAGGGAAAATTTCCAAGATTTATTGCCATTGGCTTGTTATCTATCTTTTACACAATAATATTAAGTGCTTGGGTAAGTAGTGACATCGCTGAGATTTTTGCGTTATCACAAACCCCAGATCTAAATCGTGTACAGCTGAGTGATTTTTCGCCAATTCTAATGAAAGCTTTGATTCTGACGACCCCCTTTTTAATGCTGACATGGTTTGCACCTTTGTTAATTGCATTTAATAACTTTAATTTTTTCAAATCCATAAAGTCGAGTTTTGCAGGTTGCCTGCTTTACTTTATTCAAATTTTGATGGCATGGGTAGTTATTCTAAGTATATTTTTAGGATCAATTTTTATGGTGACTTTTTTAATATCATCAATGAGCTTTTTGAGTAACAACCTCATCTCATTGCTATCAAGTTTTTTTGTGTTAATTTTAGCAACGATTTTCATTGCTATTTCATTTACATTTCAAAGTATTACTTATAAAGAGATTTTTAAATCTTTACCTTAGGCTTCAGATAATTTTGCATACTCCATTGCGAGCCACTTGGTTCCATGATTTGCAAATTTAATTTGAATCCTTAAATCGTCCTCATGGCCTTCATAACCTGTCACAATGCCTTGACCAAATTTAGGGTGTTGAATGCTTGATCCAATTTTCCATGTATATTTATCGCTTAAATAATTTGTTTGAGTTTTTCGAGGACTGGGTATTAAGTCTATTTTTTTTGTTGTATTGATTGCCTTTATTAACTCATCAGGAATTTCATCAAGAAATCGAGATGGTAAATTATAACGAGTTTGACCATGAAGCATCCTTGATTGCGCCAATGTTAAATAAAGTTTCATTTTTGCACGAGTTACAGCAACATACATAAGCCGTCTTTCTTCTTCAAGTCCATTTTGCTCAGCAAGACTTTGTTCATGTGGACATAAGCCATCTTCAAGCCCAGTGATAAATACAGCATCAAATTCGAGACCTTTTGCCGAGTGAATTGTCATTAATTGCAATGCATCCTCATTGGACGATGCTTGCAATTCTCCGCTTTCCAATGATGTGTAGTTTAAAAATTCTATTAAATTTATTGTCGGCTCCTCGACATCAGAAGTCTCAGTAAAAGTTACTGCTGCCGAAATTAATTCACTTAAATTGGCCAAGCGATCAATATTATCTTTTTCTTTAAGGTAATGATTTTTGAGACCAGACCTTTCTATGATAATTTCTATTGACTCGGAAATAGTCAAACCATGAATTTCATCTTCAATAGTTTTTATTAAATCAACAAAATAGGGTATGCCTTTTTTTTGGGTATTTGATGTCGGACTTTTAAATTCAATAGCGCCATGCCAAAGTGATGCATTATTTTTTTTTGATATATCTTGAATTTGTTCAATTGATTTTGCACCAATACCTCTTGTTGGAAAATTGATAATTCTTAAAAAAGCGTTGTCATCTGATTTGTTAGTAATTAATCTTAAGTAGGCTAATGCATTTTTAATTTCTGCACGCTCAAAGAAACGAAGACCGCCAAAAACTCTGTAAGGAATATTGTTTGAAACGATAGCATGTTCGATTACTCTTGATTGCGCATTGCTGCGATAGAGAATAGCAATTTGATTGTAGTTTAGCCCTGATCGATGAAGCTGCTTTATTTCATCAATAATAAAATTAGATTCATCATAGTCACTTAATCCAACATACTTCCTGATTAAATCACCATCACCTGCGGCAGTCCAAAGCTTTTTTCCCAGTCGATTATCATTATTATTAATAATGGCATTTGCAGCATTTAAAATATTGTTTTTAGAGCGATAATTTTGCTCGAGTTTAATAACTTTTTTAATATGAAAGTCTTTTTGTAAATCTTTCATATTGGAAACCCTGGCCCCACGAAAACTATAAATTGACTGGTCATCATCACCAACAGCAAAGACGGAATTATTTTGGCCAACAAGTAATTTTATCCATTTATACTGTAATTCGCTGGTATCCTGAAATTCATCAATAAGGATATGTTTAAAGCGATCTTGATAGTGCTCAAGAATAGGTTGGTTTTTTTTAAAAAGCTCATAACATCGCAAAAGAAGTTCAGCAAAATCCACCACCCCTTCTTTTTGACATTGTTTTTCATAATTTAAATAAATTTCATTTATTTTGCTAGTGTGGGCATCATAGGTTTTTACATTTTGTGAACGTAAGCCTATCTCTTTATTTGCATTGATAAAATATTGCACTTCTCTGGGTGGAAAATTCTCTTCATCAATATTACTGGAGCGCATTAATCTCTTGATTGCAGAAAGCTGGTCTTGACTGTCTAAAATTTGAAATGTTTCAGGAAGATGGGCGTCTTGATGGTGTGTTCTTAAAAAACGATTACATAAACCATGAAATGTACCAACCCACATCCCTCTAGTATTAATTGGTAATTGACTGGTAATACGCAACATCATTTCTTTGGCAGCTTTATTAGTAAAAGTAACCGCTAAAATACTTCCAGGACTGGTTATTTGGTTATGGATGAGCCATGAAATTCGAGAAGTTAATACTCTTGTTTTTCCACTTCCTGCTCCAGCAAGTATGAGTGCAGATTGGTCATTTAATGTAACCGCCTCAGATTGTTCTTTATTCAAATCATTGAGAAAGTGTAATGATGATAACTCTGTTTGCATGGCTGTAATCCTACATGAATTTTTCTGGAAATTAATTTTTTTAAAAAAGAACTTTTTAACTATAAACAAGTCATTATTAGTGTACGGTTGCTGATATATATTCCTCCCTTTGATATCAGCAAAAAAAAGGCCTCGATTGAGGCCTTTTTTATTGTAGCTTGTGAAGTAAGGGTGTTAATTACATCATACCGCCCATACCACCCATACCACCCATACCACCCATATCTGGCATAGCAGCTGGGGCATCATCTTTAGGCTGATCGGCAATCATGCATTCTGTAGTAAGCATGAGACCTGCAACAGAAGCAGCATTTTGTAAAGCTGAGCGTGTTACTTTTGTTGGATCAAGAACACCCATTTCAACCATGTCACCATAAGTTTCATTGGCAGCATTAAAGCCATAGTTGCCTTTACCTTCTAAAACATTATTGACTACCACCGATGGTTCGATACCTGCATTAGAAACAATCTGCCTTAAAGGCTCTTCAATTGCTCTTAAGACAATTCTCACACCAGCATCTTGTTCGGCATTGTCTCCTTTAACTTTTTTAATGGCGTCAATTGCCCTGATAAGCGCAACCCCACCTCCAGGAACAATACCCTCTTCGACAGCAGCTCGAGTCGCATGAAGTGCATCTTCAACTCGTGCTTTTTTCTCTTTCATTTCTATTTCGGTAGTTGCACCAACTTTAATTACTGCCACACCACCAGCGAGTTTTGCAACACGCTCTTGGAGCTTCTCTTTATCATAATCACTGGTTGATTCTTCAATCTGGGTTTTAATTTGCCCAATTCGTGATTTAATATTGTCCTGATTACCAGCACCATCAATGATAATAGTGTTTTCTTTACCTACCTCAATTTTTTTCGCCTGGCCAAGATCTTCTTGTTTGATATTTTCTAAGGTGAGACCAACCTCATCTGAAATGACGGTACCACCGGTCAAGATTGCAATATCTTCAAGCATTGCTTTTCGTCTATCACCAAAACCCGGCGCTTTAACAGCAACCACTTTAATCGTACCGCGTATATTGTTCACAACCAATGTTGCAAGTGCCTCTCCTTCAAGTTCCTCAGCAATAATGAGTAATGGTTTGCTTGCTTTTGCTACCATCTCTAATGCAGGTAACAAATCTTTGATGCTTGATATTTTTTTATCGTGTAAAAGAATATAAGGATCTTCAAGCAAGGCAATTTGACGATCTTGATTGTTCACGAAATAAGGTGATAGATAACCACGATCAAATTGCATACCTTCAACAACATCAAGCTCGTTTGATAAACCAGAGCCGTCCTCAACGGTAATCACTCCTTCTTTTCCTACTTTGTCCATTGCGTCGGCAATAATTTGACCTACTGAGCTATCTGAGTTTGCAGAAATAGATCCAACCTGAGCAATTTCTTTACTTGTATTGCATGGCTTACTCAGTTTTTGCAATTCTATTACCGCAGCTTCAACAGCTTTATCAACACCACGTTTTAAATCCATTGGATTCATACCTGCCGCAACAGATTTCATACCTTCACGAATAATAGCTTGAGCAAGAACAGTAGCTGTCGTTGTTCCGTCACCAGCATTATCTGAAGTTTTAGATGCAACTTCTTTTACCATCTGTGCGCCCATGTTCTCAAATTTATCTTTAAGCTCGATTTCCTTAGCGACAGAAACACCATCTTTGGTTATTGTTGGTGCACCAAAAGATCTTTCTAAAACGACATTTTTTCCTTTTGGACCCAACGTTACTTTTACTGCGTTTGCAAGGATATTTACACCCTTAACCATTTTTTGGCGAACATCATCACCAAATTTAACATCTTTTGCTGCCATTTAATTTCTCCAATAATAATTCATAAATTATTCTACGATTCCCATGATGTCCTCTTCTCTCATAACGAGAAGGTCTTCACCATCGACTTTAACTTCCTGCCCAGCGTATTTACCAAAGAGGACTTTATCGCCAACTTTGACATCTAGTGCACGAGTAGATCCATCATCAAGTAGCTTACCGTTGCCTACAGCCTGTACAGTTCCTTGATCAGGTTTTTCACCTGAGGCGCTGTCAGGAATAACAATACCTGATGCAGTGGTGCGTTCTTCTTCAAGACGCTTTACAATAACTCGGTCATGTAAAGGACGAATTTTCATTTGTTAGTTCTCCTAATAGTGTATTCTTAAATTTATCAATAAATGCCAAATGAATTAGCACTCTAATCAATAGAGTGCTAATAATAGGGACGATTATAGTAAAATTCAAGGGGAAAACTAAAAAATTTTTCTAAATAAACGGGTTTTGATAAAAAATGTTCGAAAAAAAAGATTATTCGAGAGTCGGTCAGTCGGATTTATTGGTTTCTCCAATCTCTCTTGGGACAATGACCTTTGGCGATCAAAATACAAAACTGGAAGCATTTGAGCAACTCGATTTTGTTTTGGATCAAGGTATCAACAGTATTGATTGTGCTGAACTTTATCCTGTACCCCCTAAGGCGGAGACATATACCAAAACAGAAAATATTTTAGGGCAATGGATTAAAGAAAGAAAAAATAGGCAATCATTCATACTATCAACAAAAATTGCAGGCCCACGACGAGATCTATCATGGATTAGAGGGGGACCAACATCACTTGATAAAAAAAATATTATCAATGCAGTTGACCAATCGCTTAAACGTTTACAAACCGACTATGTTGATTTACTTTATTTGCACTGGCCTGAGAGAAATGTACCCATGTTTGGACAATATAAATTTGATCCAAAAGATGATTTTAAAAATAATGAACAAATAAAGTGGGTATCAATTGAGACTCAATTAAGAGTGTTAGAGCAAATTATTAAAGAAGGAAAAGCCAGATACATCGCAGTTTCAAATGAATGGCCATGGGGCATTATGGAATTCATTAGGTTAGCTAAGCAAAATAACCTGCCTATCATCAATGCAATTCAAAATAGTTACAGCCTCATAAATCGGGTTGCCGAATTCGGAGTAACGGAAATTCTTTTTAGAGAAAAAATTGGCTTTTTTGCCTACTCACCCCTGGCTTTTGGTCATTTAACAGGGAAATATATTACAAATCCTCAAGCAAAAGGCCGTGTGACATTATTCAAAGGATATGCAAAACGTTTTGACAAACCCGGTGTAGCCAATACTTTGACGGCTTATAACAAATTAGCAAAAAAAAATAAACTAAGTATGACGGAGATGGCATTGAGTTTTGTTTATCATCAATGGTTTATGACTAGCACAGTGGTTGGTGCTACCAATATGACACAATTAAAAGAAAATTTAAATGCTTACCGTTTAAAGTTATCAGAACAAATACTGGAAGAAATCGAATATATTCATTTATGTCATATGAATCCTGCGCCCTAATGTATGCAAAATAAAAATTTTATTCAACGAAGTTTAAAGTCTGTATGGCATCCTTGCTCACAAATGAAGCATTATGAGCAAAATAATCTAATACCAATAAAAAGAGCTAAAGGGGTTTGGTTATATGATTTTGATGGAAATAAATATCTTGATGCAACTAGTTCTTGGTGGGTCAATTTATTTGGCCATAATCAACCCCTTATTAAAGCAAAAATAAAGAAACAAATTGATTTGCTTGAGCATTCAATGATTGCCGGCTTGACTCATGAGCCAGTAATTGAACTCTCTGAGCAGCTGGCTAAATTAACAAAGTTGGGCCATTGTTTTTATGGAAGTGACGGTGCGAATGCGATTGAGATAGCCATCAAGATGAGTACACATTTCTGGCGACAAAACAAACAACAGCGCAAAAATAAGCTTGTCTATTTACGTAAGAGTTATCACGGTGAAACCCTGGGTGCTTTAGCGGTTACTTCAATACCTATTTTTAAAGAATCATATAAAGATTTGTTGAAAAATCATATACAAATTAACTCACCTGATTGGCGCGACCGATCTGCAGAAGAAACGAAAGAGGAGTTTGCCGAAAAGAAATTAGATGAGTTGAGAAGCCTCTTAAAAAAAAGACATAACTCAATCAGTGCCATCATTGTTGAGCCACTGGTTCAGTGTGCTGGAGGAATGGCGATGCATTCGAAAAATTATCTTATTGGTTTGGCAAAAATGTGTCAGGAATTTGATGTGCATTTAATTGCTGATGAAATTGCCGTTGGTTTTGGGAGAACGGGGTCAATGTTTGCTTTTCAACAAGCAAAAATAATTCCAGATTTTTTATGTCTCTCTAAGGGTTTAACGGGGGGATATTTGCCTTTATCCGTAGTTTTGACCACTAAAACAATTTACCAAGCCTTTTATCATAATGATACTAGGCAAGGTTTTTTACACTCTCACAGCTATACCGGCAATCCTCTTGCTTGCGCAGCAGCCCTGGCAACTTTATCAATTTTTAAAAATAAAAAAATAATTCAATCAAATCGTCAAAAAACAAAAATGATTAACGCGCTGCTGACAGATTTAAAAACACTTCCGATTCATAATTTAAGAAATCTAGGCATGATATGGGCTTTTGAGATAGATAAAAAAATTAATCCAGAAAAAATATTAAAATATTGTCATCAACATGGTTTACTAATTCGCCCAATTGGACTGACATTTTATTTAATGCCCCCTTATTGCATTAAGGAAAGTGAGGCAAAATTTATGCTTGACGTTTTGACCCGTGGAATTCGAAATGCCAGTTAATTTTAAATTACTGTCTCTATTATTTTTTTTATATGTACCTCTTGCGGTATCTGCAAACGATCATCTTGAAATAAAAAAAATATTAAACTCTTATTCTTTTGATCAGAAAAATTACACCCTCATTATTGAAAATTTATCTAATCCAAAAAAACTTTCTTTTCTCCATAATCAAGACAAACCTTTCAATGCGGCATCATTGGTAAAAATCCTTACAACTTTTATGGCCTTGAATGAACTTGGCCCTAATTTTCAATGGCAATCAGATTTATATACCCAGGGTGAAATTAATGGTGAAACTTTAAATGGGGATGTAGTTTTTAAGGGTAGAGGAGACGCTTCTTTTTCACTTGTTGATCTTGAAAAAATGTTAAGGCAGCTGCGCAGTCATGGGGTTAAAAGAATTCATGGTAACTTAATTTTAGATAATAGTTATTTTGGCAAGCTGCCAACAGTAATTGTATTTGATGATGATCCAATGCGAGCATATAACGTTCTGCCCAATGCAATATCTTTGCAAAGTAATACAATAAATTTTAAGTTTGTTGAAAATAATAATGATCTTCTGATAGAGGCTGATCCAAAGTTAGACGCTTTAAAAGTAATAAACAAAATTTCATTAAACGAGAAAAATTGCCATAGTTGGAAAAGTAAGATTGATTATTTGCGCCAAGATGAATTAAATGAAACCACTATTTTATTTGAGGGTGAATTCAGTAAAAAATGTAAAAATAAGGAAATCGATCTCTCAGTTATGCAAAATGGCCAATATTTTTTTGAAGCTTTTAAAAAATTATGGCTGCAAAATGGCGGTTATTTTGATGGCTCTTATATGTATGCAAATCCAGATGAGCAAAATCTCAACCTGATTGCAACACACCACTCAAAAGTCCTCAGTGAAATGATTAGGGATGTGAATAAATATAGTTTAAATCTCATGTCAAGAAATTTGATGCTGACCATGATAAGTGAAAATTTATTTGTAGCAGCAGATGAAAGTATGGTTAATTCTTTTGTGAATGATTGGTTTGAGAATCAAGGGTATGAACATAAAAATCTTTTTATTGATAACGGCGCAGGATTATCTAGAAATATAAATATCTCAGGTAACCAATTAAAAAAAATTCTAAAAGAAATTTATCAACATCCTTTGATGCCTGAAATGGTTGCCTCTTTTCCTATTTCAGCAATAGATGGCACGCTAGAAAAAAGAATGTTATATTCGCCCATTAAAGCAAAAGGACATCTTAAAACGGGATCCCTGAGAGATGTCAATGCAATGGCAGGTTTTTTTCATAATGAAAAGAAAGAGATGATTTTATTTATTTTTATTATGAATGATACAAAATCGGATCTTTCAATTAATTTGCAAGAAAAATTAATTAATGAGATTTTTTATTTAAATTAATTAGAGGAAGCTATGCCAAAATTTTTTTATATAACGCTTTTTCTGTTTCTTCAAGTTTTTCTTGTCGAGGCAATTGAACTATCGATACAGGAGGAAAAAATGGATGGAAGTATTCAGGAATTAATCATTAAAGATTTAAATCAGGGGGTGGGTAGAGAAGCAGAAAAAGGACTTTCCATTACAGTTCATTATACAGGCTGGCTCTATGATGCTAAAGCAAAAGATGGAAAAGGAAAAAAGTTTGATAGCTCACGCGACAGAGGGGAGCCATTTAATTTTATGCTAGGTGTTGGTCAAGTGATCAAAGGCTGGGATAAGGGCTTTGCGGGCATGAAAATAGGTGGTGAACGTACTATCATCATTCCAAGTGAATTGGGCTACGGTAGCCGCGGCGCTGGAAATGTTATACCGCCAAATGCTGACCTTATATTTGATGTTGAGTTATTGGGTATTAAGTAATGAAAGTTAATGTCCGTTGGTTAGAAGATGTAAGTTTTGTTGGCGAAACTGAAGCCAAACATTCCTTTATCATGGATGGTCCCAGCGAAATTGGCGGTAAAAATAAAGGGATGCGACCGATGGAAGCACTTCTAATTGCTATGGGAGGGTGCACCTCATTTGATGTGGTAACCATCCTAAAAAAATCAAGACAGATAATTGATCAATGTGAAGCAGTTATTAAAGCTGAGCGAGCTGAAACGATTCCTAAAGTATTTAAAACAATTCATATTCATTTTATTCTTAAAGGGCAAAACCTTGATCCAGAAAGTGTAGCAAGAGCTATTAGATTGTCTGCAGAAAAGTACTGCTCAGCATCCATTATGTTGGGAAAATCTGTTCATATAAGCCATGACTTTGAGATACTT
>JAFMCB010000010.1 GCA_017858095.1 Methylophilaceae bacterium
GATTGGCTGCAAAGTTTATAAATACATGGATCATAGTTCCATGGCATTAATGGAAATAAAATTCCTCCTGCAGCCCCAGATGCTTCACTGCCAATAAACGTCTTATCAACAATGTAAACCTCAGCGCCTTTTTTTGCTAACTCTGCTGCTGTCAAACAACCTATGATTCCTCCACCAATGACGACAACTTTTTGTTTCATTTTGACCCTGCGAATGCATATTTATGAAACTTTGATATATTTGGTTGGGTTCCAAGAATTACAATAATATCCCCAACCCCTAAAACTATATCAGGCCTTGGGTCAATATTTTCTAGCATATTTGGCCTTCTGAGATATTGAACTTCAACATCAATATCTCCAATTTGTAACTCAGAAAGTTTGTGGCCTAATATAAAGGAATTATGAGAAATCTCCTCGGAATGCAATTCCAATTGTTGATTTGAATTAATGTCATCATCTATATCGGTAGATCCTTTAAAGTATCCTCTAAACATTTTATATCTCTCTTCCCTAAACTCTCTTATTCGACGAATAATTCTTTTTAGTGGAACCCCTAAAATTAGTAAAGTCTGTGAGGCAAGCATTAAGCTTCCCTCCAAAACTTCGGGTATGACTTCTGAGGCGCCATCATTTTGCAATTGGACAATAGTAGAATCATCTGCAGTTCTAACAATTACAGGTAAATCTGGATAATCATCTCTTATTACATGAAGAACTTTTGAAGAGGCTCTGTCATCTGCATAGGTTATAACAATGGCTTTTGCCTTAGCAATACCAGCAGCTTTTAAGACAACCCGCCTGCTAGCATCGCCATACATCACTAATTCTCCAGCACTGGCAGCGTCGTTGACTCTATTTAAATCCATATCAATTGCTATGAATGAAGTTGACTCTTCTTTTAAGAATCTCGCTAAATATTGTCCACTTCTTCCAAAACCACAAAGGATTACATGGTCATTTAATACCTTGCCAGTATCTTCAATATTAGCTACAACCTTTTGACTATTTCTTAAATAATTTTTTGATAAAAATCTAGCAATTTTGCCGTTTAATGGAATTAAAAATGGAGAAACCAACATAGATAATAAGCAAGTAGATAGTATAATTTGAAACAAGTCACCAGTTAACAAACCTTGGTCATTACCCAGAGATAAAACAACAAAACTAAATTCACCCGCTTGCCCTAAAATAATACCCACTCTCAAGCCAACGCCCCACTCATAACTATAAATTTTTGTAAGCACGCTGATTAAAATTACTTTAAAGAAGGTATATAGAGTAAATATTGCAATAATAATAAAAAGATAATCTATAAAAATAGATATATTGAGCATCATTCCAATACTTATAAAAAAGAGTCCTAATAAAATATCTCTAAATGATGCGATATCAGATTCAACTTGATAACGGTATCTTGTCTCAGAGATTAACATCCCCGCAATAAATGCTCCCAATGCATATGAGAGTCCTGTTAGATTAGTTAAATAAGAAAAAATTAAAGTAATCATGAGAACATTTAATACAAATAATTCTCTCGATTTTTGTTTCGCAACAATTCCAAACCAAAAATTCAATATTGGTTTTCCCAACCAAAAAAGAATTGTGAATAATATTAAAACTTTTATAAAAATTAATCCTGAAATTGTGTACAAGTCATAGGAATCTGAACTGATTGCAGGAATAAGAATGAGAATTGGTATTACCGCCAAATCCTGAAAAAGTAAAATACCCGTTGCTAATTTTCCATGACGACTATTTAAATCAATTCGCTCAACTAATATTTTCAAAACAATCGCAGTGGACGATAAAGAAAAAGCAGATCCAATAATAAAAGCTGATCCAAAATTCAAATTAAAAAGTCTTGAAATAGCCATAGTTGTTAAAATTGTTGTAACAACTTGAATGGCCCCTAAACCAAAAATAATTTTCCTCATTGAATTAAGTTTTGGCAGACTAAACTCGAGACCTATTGTAAACATTAGAAAAACAATACCAAATTCAACAAAATGTTTTACAGACTCAGTATTTGGTAATAAGCCAAATGCAAACGGTCCTAAGAGAAGACCTACAAAAAAATATGCAATCGTGGAGGAAATTCTAAGATATCTAAAAACGGCAACAGCGGCAACTGAACTAACAAGAAGAATAAGGATTAATTCTATAGATTGAAACATGATTTTTTTATTTTTATATAATTCCTTTATTCTACTATCATTCCCTTTTATACTATCTAAAAACTAGAAAAAACCATGAAGAAAAATTCACAACAAATAATAGATTTTGCGCAAAATATTTTATCAATTGAGGCGGAAGAGATAAATAATGCTAAGAGTACAATTGACGAAAAGTTTGTTGAGCTTGCAAAACTAATTCTTTCTTGCAGAGGAAGAATAGTTTTGAGTGGAATGGGAAAATCTGGCCATATTGCTAGAAAAATAGCTTCTACTTTCTCCAGTACCGGGACAGCAGCATTCTTCATGCACCCTGGTGAAGCAAGTCATGGTGATCTTGGAATGATTCAGAGAGAAGATATCGTAATTTTCTTTTCTAATTCAGGCAAGAGTGATGAGTTGACTGCCATTATTCCTAATATTAAAAGAATTGGGGCAAAAATTATTTCTATAACAAATAATAATGCATCATTTCTAACCTCTCAAAGTGATATTCATATTAATTTAAATGTAAAAAAAGAGGCATGCCCTCTTGGATTAGCTCCTACGGCAAGTTCTACCGTTGCTCTTGCTTTTGGCGATGCATTGGCTTTAAGCGTTTTGGATTTAAAAGAATTCACCGCAGAAGATTTCATTAGATCCCATCCAGGTGGCAATCTTGGTAAAAATATTTTATTAAAAGTCTCAGATATTATGCGCAAAGGTAAAGAAATTCCAATTATCTCAACCTCTCAATCTATTGGAGATGCCATAAAAGAAATTTCTAATAAATTATTAGGCTTTACAGCAGTTGTAAATAAAAATGGTCAACCTATAGGTATTTTCACAGATGGTGATTTAAGAAGAGCACTTTTAAAAAATTATTCATTAACTGATAGCATTGAGGATGTTATGACAAAAAAACCAATTACGTTAATAGATAATCAATTAGCGATCGATGCTATTAATAAAATGGAAGATTCAAAAATTAATAGTTTCTTAGTTTTAAATATAAAAGGTGATTTAGTTGGGGTAATTAATTTACAAGATTTACTGAAATCAAAAGTAATCTAATGGAAACAAAATTTTCAGCTTTTTTTGTTCTTTTTTTCGTATTAATAATTGCAATATCTTCTTATTATTTAAAAAATGAGGTTATACGAGAATTCTCAAGCAATGAACAAAAGCTTACAGGGGCCCCAGAATTTTTTTTAAAAAACTTTTCTTCAAAACAAACAAAAAAAGATGGAAGTCTTAAATTTATTTTTTCCGGAAATGAAATGAAAAGTTTTAAGCATGCTGATATTACAAAAGTTAAATTCCCAATATTTAAAAAATTTGAAAATAATATTGAACATTCATTAATCGTAAGTGAAAATGCAGACATTATTAACAAAGGGGATCAAATTATTCTAAAAGATAATGTAACCTTGACAAGATTTCCAACCAAGACCCGTAAACAATTAAAATTATTTACAAGCGAGCTAAATATTTTTCCAAATGATGATTATGTTTCATCGAGCCAACCAATAAAAATTGTCCAGGAACCAAACATAGAAATTAATGGGGTTGGCATGATTTATAACAAGACTGAAAACACATTTAAAATTTTAAAAAAAGTTACCGTATATTATGAAAAACCTAAAAAGTAATATTTTTACTAAAAAAATATTTTTACTAATCTCTTTGATAATTTCATTTGACGTATTAAGTGAAAAAAGTGATAAAGATAAACCTATTGAAATAGAGGCAGATTCAATGACCGTTGATGACTCTAAGAGCACTAGTATTTATGAGGGGGATGTGATTTTAACTCAAGGCACATTAATAATTAAAGCTGATACATTAATCGTAAGAGAGGATAAACAAGGTTTTCAGCACAGTACTTCTATTGGAAAACCTACAACCTTTAAGCAAAAAATGGAGGGGTCTGATAAATTTATTCAAGGCAAAGCTCTAAGAATTGAATATGATGGGCACATGGATAAAATTCATCTTTATAAAAATGCTGAAGTAAAACGTGGTGATGATATTGTTGTTGGTGATTATATTACTTACGATGCCAATGCCGAAATTGCTCAAGCCATGTCAAATAATAGTTCTAACTCGGGAAAAAAATCTCGAACGAAAGCTATCATAAAACCAAAAGACTAAATTATGTCTGAACTCTCTATTCAAAATTTAAGAAAAAGTTTTAAACAAAATAAAGTTGTTAAGGATATATCGTTGACTGTTAATAGTGGCGAGGTCATCGGCTTGCTTGGGCCAAACGGCGCTGGTAAAACCACTTCTTTTTACATGATAGTTGGTTTAGTCCAGGCTGATCACGGAACAATTGAAATTGATGGTATGAATATCACAAAGAGTCCAATTCACTTTCGAGCAAAAAAAGGTATTTCTTACCTGCCGCAAGAGCCCTCAATATTTAGAAAAATGACGGTGTCTCAAAATATCCTTTCTATTATTGAGCTCAATGAAAAGTCAAAATCTAAACAAAATAATAAATTAAATGAATTGCTTGATGAGCTTAATATACAGCACATTAAAAATCACACCGCAATCAGCCTATCTGGAGGCGAAAGAAGGAGAGTTGAAATTGCTCGATGCCTTGCAACAGACCCAAAATTTATTTTACTGGATGAGCCTTTCGCTGGAATAGACCCCATCGCAGTCATTGACATTCAAAACATAATTACTCAACTAACATATAAAAATATTGGTGTTCTAATTACAGATCATAATGTAAGAGAAACATTGGGGATATGCGATCGAGCTTACATTGTCAATCAAGGAGAAATATTTGCTTCGGGAGTACCGCGTGACATTGTAGCAAATCAAAAAGTTAAAGAAATTTATTTAGGGAAAAATTTCGTATTGTAATGAAGCTTAGCTTTAATCTTAAATTATCCCAGTCCCTAAAATTAACCCCTCTTCTTCAGCAATCAATCAAATTATTGCAAGCATCGCAGGTTGAGATAAATGATTTAATTAATGACTATATTAATGAAAATCCATTCCTAGAGTACGAGGATAATCTCAGTATTTCTAAACCTAGAAATCAGTACACAAAAAATTATAACGCCAATGAAAATCAAGATGATTTTTATGATATTTTTGAAAATCAAACAAAAAATCTGACTTTAAAAGAGTTTTTAATAGAAAACTCTGGGGTATTCTCAATGTCAGAAAGAGAGCAGTTAGTATTTTATTATTTAATTGATGCAATAAATGATGATGGTTATTTGATCACAGATTTTCATGATTTAATAAATGATATCCCCATATCACCAGAAATAAGCTTCTTTGAATTAGAGGCAGCTCTCAAAACTATTCAAGCATGTTCACATCCTGGAATTGGTTCTCGAAATTTAAGTGAATGTTTAACCTTGCAACTAGAAAATATAAAAGATACAAAAAATATAACAAAAATTGCACAAATAATTACAAAGGATTATTTAAACTATATCCCGGCAAATAAGGTGAGTGAATTATCAAGGAAAATAAGTGCATCAGAAGATGAAATTCAAAATGCTATCAAGCTAATTAAAAGTCTGAACCCAAGACCCGGGCAAATTTTTAAAGCCATTGAAAAGAATGACTTTATCAATCATGACTTAGAGGTGATCAATAAAAATAATCAATGGGAAATATTTCTCAATGATGAAGAGTTCTTAAAATTGAAAATAGTAAATCATTATGATGAATTGCTTCAAAAAGAAAATTCCTTAAAAGATAAATTTCAAGAAGCAAGATGGCTGGTAAAAAATCTTGAGCAACGATCAATTACTATATTAAGAGTGTCGAAAGAAATAATGTCATACCAAGTAAATTTTTTAGATAATGGTGAAGAGTTTATAAAGCCGTTAAAATTAAAAGATATTGCTGAAAAATTAGAACTGCATGAATCGACAATTTCAAGGGTAACTAATAATAAATTTATTAAAACACCTCATGGACTGTTTGAGCTTAAATTTTTCTTTAGTAAGGCTGTAGCCTCAACAGAAAAAGATGGCACTTCATCAAAGTCAATTCTAGCCAAGATCAGATATATAGTGAATAATGAAGATAAAAAGAAACCTTACTCTGATGAAAAAATTGTCTTATTACTTAAACAGGAAGGGATCGTAGTGGCTCGAAGAACAATTGCAAAGTACAGGGATATTTTAAATATTGCTCCCTCTAATCAAAGAAAAGGATAAAAAAATGAATTTAAGCATTAGTGGTCATCAACTTGAAATTACTGCTTCACTAAAAGACCACATAGAGAAAAAATTCACAAAATTAACTAATCATTTTGATCATGTGATTGATGCAAAATTTACATTAAGTGTTGAAAAGCTCAATCATGTTGCCGAAGCAACCATTCACTTACCGAAAGCAGATTTACATGCTATTTCTACTGATGAAAATATGTATCATGCAATTGAGCTAGTGATAAATAAACTTGATAGACAGGTTATAAAATTTAAAGAAAAAACTTTTGATCATCATCAACTTGATGGGTCAATCAAACGTAAGATCGATTAAATCATGGTTGGATATCTTCTTGTCACTCACGGTGAAATAGGAAGCTCACTTGCTGACTGTGTTTATCATATTTTTAATAAAAAAATTTCTCGATTAGACTGTATTTCAATTAATCCAACAG
This sequence comes from Methylophilaceae bacterium, assembly GCA_017858095.1. GTDB lineage: Bacteria > Pseudomonadota > Gammaproteobacteria > Burkholderiales > Methylophilaceae > BACL14. The sequence continues at coordinate 6,801 of JAFMCB010000010.1, forward strand.
ATGATATTGATAAGAAAAAAATAGCTATTTCACAAAAAATTAAGAAAAATAACTCCGGAGATGGTGTCATTATTTTTACAGATATTATTGGAGCAACCCCATGTAATATTTTAAAAGATTTTATTATCAAGAATAAAGTTGAAGTTTTAACTGGTGTGAATGCAGCCATGCTTATCAAAGCACTTTCTTCAAAAAATAAAGATTTAAATAATATTATTCAAGACTGCATAGAGGCAGCTGAAGAAAATATTTTACAGATTGCTCCAGATGATTAAAAAAAAAATAAAAATCATTAATAAACTAGGACTGCATGCAAGGGCCTCGAGCAAACTTACTGAATTAGCAAACAAATTTAAATGTGAAATCAAAATAAAAAAAGGGAATGAAGAGGCGGATGCAAAGAATATGATGGATATTCTTATGTTATCGGCTAGTTTTGAATCAAAAGTGGATGTTACTTTTTCAGGAATTGATGAGAAAAAAGCAGCAGAAGAAATAGAAAAGCTTTTTTTAAACTTTTTTGGTGAAGGTGAATAATGTCAAATTTTAATTTACATGGCTTAAGCGTTTCCAATGGTATAGCAATAGGGAAGGCCTATTTACTATCTGATGCGCTAGTTGAAGTTGAACATTACTCAATTAGTAAAAAAGATATAACCAAAGAATTGAAAAGGCTTAAATTAGCAATCAATCAAGTAAACAAAGATTTAAATAAAATAAAAAAAGATTTCTTTAAAATAAATCATGCTGAATTTGAAGGGCTAATTAACACCCATCTAATGATGCTCAAAGATAGAAGCTTTAATGATGATGTTTTGAAAATTATTAAAACTAAAAAATGTAATGCCGAATGGGCAGTTAAAGTTCAACTTGATAAGATCATTACTCGTTTTGATCAAATAAATGATTCATACATCAAAGAAAGAAAATTAGATGTTATCCAAGTTGCTGAGCGAATTACAAAAGCCTTATTAGGCCGCTCTAATCATTTATATGTAAAACAATTAGATAACAATTCTATTTTGATAGGCCATGATATCTCCCCTGCTGATGCCTTAATTTTTAAACATAATCACTATGAGGGCTTTATTACTGAAATCGGAGGGACAAACTCGCATACCGCCATTTTAGCGAGAAGTTTAAATATTCCATCCATAGTCAGTATTCCACTTGCTAGAGCATTGATAAAAAATGATGATGTTGTCATTGTTGATGGTGATTCGGGAACTGCAATTATAAATCCTACAGATCAAATTCTTAATGAATATGAATCGAAAAAAAATCTATGGAATTTAGAGCAAAAAAAATTAAGTAAAATAAAAAATTTTAAAAATAAAACTTTAGATGGGAATAGAATTTTTTTAATGGCAAATATTGAGGAATTACAAGATTTAAAAACAGTTAAAGAGAATAAAGCTGATGGAATTGGATTATTTAGAACTGAGTTTCTTTTTATGAACAGAATTAAGCTGCCTGATGAGAATGAACAATTCGAAAATTATCGATCAATTGTTCAATCAATGCGAGGCAAAGAAATTATTATTCGGACACTTGATTCGGGTGCAGATAAAATGACAGTGGCTGATACAAAAAAATCTTCGAATCCTGCATTGGGTTTACGCGCTATCAGGCTATGCTTGTCGGAACCCAGGATATTTCTAACACAATTACGAGCTATTTTACGCGCATCGGCTTTTGGAAAAGTTAAAATATTAATACCGATGATTTCATCTATTGATGAATTGAAACAAACAAAACTCCTTATTGAAAGAGCAAAGCAATCATTAACCAAAGAAAAAATAAGGTATGACAAAAAAATTGAGGTCGGTGGTATGGTTGAAGTACCAGCTGTTGCTATCAATGCCAATTTTTTTGCCAAAGAACTAGATTTTTTATCAATTGGAACGAATGATTTAATTCAATATACTTTAGCTATTGATAGAACAGATGATTCCGTATCTCATCTTTATAATTCCATTCATCCCTCTGTATTAAAATTAATGGCAGAAACAATAAAGGCTGGAAAAAAATATAATAAACAAGTTGCTGTTTGCGGAGAAATGGCGGGTGACCCAAAATTAACTAGGTTGTTATTGGGTATGGGTGTAGAAAATTTCTCAATGCATCCTTCAAGCATTCTTCATGTAAAGAAACAAATTCTAAGTACTAATATAAGTAAATTAAAAGGTTTAATAAATAAAATAATGAATACAAATGAGCCAGAAGTAATTGAAACTTTAATTCTTAAGATTAATCAGAAATCCAATGAATAATTTAATAACAAACCCTCTTTTTATTAGAAACAAGCTGCCTCTATTCTCGAAAATTAAGGCTGAGGATATTTCCCCTGCTATCAATTACTTCATTAAAGAGAATAAGAAATTAATAAAAAAATTATCCCTCCTTAAAAATCCTTCTTGGGATAATTTTGTCCGGCCACTGGAAGTATGTGACGAAAGATTAAATCGTGTTTGGTCGCAAGCAAGCCATCTGAATGCAGTTATCAATAATGATAATCTTCGAAAAGCTTACAATAATAATGCAATTAAAATCAGCAAATATTATTCTGAGTTGTCACAAAATGAACAATTGCAAAATAATTTTTTAAAATTACGAAATCACCCTGATTTTAAAATGCTTAGCAAGACTAGAAAAAAAATAATTAATGATGAATTACTTAATTTTAAGTTAGGCGGCGTTCAATTATCGCCAAAGAAAAAAACTCAGTTTAAAAAAATAAAATCTGAGCTGACAAAATTATCATCAAAGTTTCAAGATAATATTCTTGATTCTACTAATGAATTTATACTAAATATTTTAGATAAAGATGAGCTTCAAGGTTTGCCCAAAGAGATAATAAAATCTGCAAAAGAAACAGCCGTCGCACTTAAAAAGAATGGCTGGGTGTTCACCTTAAATTTTCCCTCTTACATCCCATTTATGCAATATGCTGATAATAGGTTATTGAGAAAGAACTTTTATTTTGCTTATGCTACAAAAGCTTCAGAATTAGCTAATAAAAAATATGACAATACAAAAGTTATAAATAAAACATTAGCGTTAAGACTGTCCCAAGCCAATATTCTTGGTTATTCTAATTATGCAGAGATGGCATTAGAAACCAAAATGGCGAAATCAAGTAAAGAAATTACAGATTTTTTGCGAAATCTTGCAAAAAAAGCTATGCCTTTTGCAAAAAAAGATATGCAAGAATTAGAGCTCTTTGCTTTAAATTATGGCATTGCAAAAATTGAGGCTTGGGATGTTTCCTATCTCTCAGAAAAATTAAAACAAAGTAAATTTGACTTTTCTGACAATGAATTAAAAAAATACTTTCCCCAAAACAAAGTGCTTAAGGGTTTATTTAATGTCACTAAAAAGCTCTATGGGGTAAATATTCAAAAACAAAAAGCGGATGTATGGCACGATGATGTTGAGTTTTATGAAATCAGAGACAGCAAAAAAAAATTAATTGGGCAATTTTATTTAGATCTTTATGCTCGAAAAAATAAACGTGGGGGTGCTTGGATGGATGAAGCAATATGCAAACACAACCTTGATGAGACTCCATCTTTACCTGTTGCGTTTTTAACTTGTAATTTTTCATCCCCTTCTAAAAATAAACAAGCTTATTTCACACATGATGAAGTAATTACACTCTTCCATGAATTTGGTCATGGTTTACATCATATGCTCACAGAGATAGATGACTATAGCGTTTCTGGTATTAAGGGGGTTGAATGGGATGCTGTAGAGTTACCTAGCCAATTTATGGAAAACTTTTGTTGGAATTGGAAAGTTATACAAGATATGACTGAACATGAGACTACAAAAGAGAAATTGCCAAAATCATTTTTTGAAAAGTTAATTAATGCCAAAAATTTTCAAAGTGGGATTCAAACCCTAAGACAAATTGAGTTTGCTCTTTTTGATATACTATTACATAGTGGTTTTAACCCCCTGAAGAAAAACTTCCTGACCCTCTTAGAACAAGTGAGGGATGAGGTGGCTGTTATAAAACCTCCAAGCTGGAATCGATTTCCACATAGTTTTTCACATATCTTTGCTGGTGGCTACGCTGCGGGTTATTATAGTTACAAGTGGGCTGAGTTACTCTCTGCAGATGCATTCGATCTCTTCGAGGAAAAAAATATTTTTTCAAAAAAAATTGGTGAGTTATTTAGAAAAGAGATTCTTGCTAGGGGTGGCTCTAGGTCAGCATTAGAGTCGTTTGTCGCTTTTCGAGGCAGAAAACCTAATATTAAAGCTTTATTAAGACACTCAGGTCTGGCTAACTAAATTGAAACTTGCAACATGGAATGTAAATTCTTTAAAAGTTAGACTTTCTCACGTGATTGATTGGCTCAAAGATACAAATGTCGATGTCCTTTGCCTTCAAGAGACCAAACAAGAAAATCAAAATTTTTCCCATGATGCTTTTAAAGAGATTGGGTATTATTCTTACCATAACGGTCAAAAAACTTATAATGGGGTCGCTATCATTAGTAAAACACCCTTAAATGATGTTCAAATTGATATTCCAAATTATAAAGATCATCAAAAACGTTTTATTTCTGGTAAATATTCTTTAAATCCCTCAACGGAAATATTGATAATTTCAGCATACGTGCCTAATGGTCAATCTCTTGATTCTGAAAAATTTATTTACAAAAAAAAATGGCTGGAAAATTTAATATCTCATATTGAAAACATTAATGAAGAATCTCCTCTGATAGCTATTACTGGCGATTTTAATATAGCGCCAGAAGATATCGACTGTCATGATCCTTCTGCTTGGATCGGCCAAGTTTTAGTTTCTGATCAAGAACGAGAATATTTTACAAAGATAATTAACCTAGGTTTTTTTGATTCATTTAGAAACCTAAATCCTGAATTACAAGAATATTCATGGTGGGATTATAGAATGGCCGCATTTAGAAGAAACTTAGGTATGAGGATAGATCACATAATACTATCAAATGAATTAAAAAATCTGCTTAAAAAAGCTTACATAGACAAAAACCCACGGAAACTTGAGAGGCCGTCAGATCACACTCCAGTGGTGATTGAAATTAAGTAATTATTTTGTTTTTATACCAAGTTGTTTTAATTTTCTATATAAATGAGTTCTCTCAATATCAGCAATTTTTGATAAATCAGAAATATTTTTATTTTTACTTAAATGATATTCAAAATAACTTTTTTCAAAGCTATCGCGTGCCTCTTTTAACGACCTATCATAATTAAATCTATCAGCTTGATTGCTTAATACTTTTTCAGATTTCTCATCAGCAATTTCAATATCTTCCCTAGAGATTTGCTCTTTATCAATACTTATGACAACTCTGTAAATAAATTCCTCTAAGGTATCAAAATCTAAAAACTTATTGGATGAACGTAAAAAATTTAAAGCAGAAATATCAAATTCTTTATAGCCAATATTTGGGTTACTAGAAATATAATAGTCAAGTAATGCTATTGCATAATCTGGGATCGAATCTACATCTTTTCCGACGGGTAAATTTATCAAATTTGAGACAGTTTCCATATCACTAAAAAATGTATCTCTAATAAATGATTCCTCTGAATCTGAAACAACAATTTTTACGCCTTTTTCATTAAATTGTTTAAATACAGTTTTTAGATCATGAAAAGTTTTACCTCTTATAGTCTCGTTATTAATTATGATTAAGTGATTCTTTCCTTTCTCTAAAACTAATTTTAATAACGATTCATTAATCTCTTTTTTTGCATCTACTAAATAAAAATCATTGCCATATAAATAAGAAATTACTATTTTTAGAAAATTATTATTTAATCCATAAATAAAAAATAAATCGTCTTTTTTAAGCAAATTTATTGTTTTTTTAAATATTTGTACAATAGGTTGTTGGCTTTTTTCAATAAATTCTGGCGATAATCTTTTAATGTCTACAACTTTTTTTAAACTATCCGAAATTGTTTTTAAAAGCTTTTGAAGGGAAATTGGTTTTTCTAAAAAATCAAATGCACCTATTTTTGTTGCTTCAATCGCTGTATCAATTGTTCCATGACCTGACATCATAATTACTGGGCAAGTAAGCTGTTTATTTTTTTCCCACTCTTTTAAAAGCGATATGCCATCACAATCCGGCATCCATATATCAAGTAGAATTAAATCAAGCTTTTCATTGTCTTTAATTTTCCTTGCAATTTTTGCGTCTTGGGCAAGAAAAATATCATAACCTTCATCAGTTAATATCTCCTTGAGAGACTCTCTAATATTATCTTCATCATCAACGACAAGTATTTTTGCTTTTTTATTCATGATTCAATTGGGATTTTAAAAGTAACTAAAGTCCCGCCTTTTTTATCATTTAAAATTTTTATGTCGCCATTATGCTCATCAATAATTTTGTAAACAATGGCTAACCCAAGACCTGTGCCTTTTGTCTTTGAAGTGACATAAGGCTCGAAGACGCGATTTATTAATTCACTCGGCACGCCTGGTCCATTATCTGAAATTTTAAATATTAATGTTTTCATCCTCTTAATAACAGATATATAAATGAGTGGTTTTTTCGTTGATTCAAGCGCATCTATTGAATTTTCTATCAAATTTATAAAAACTTGTCTTAATTTATTTTTGTCCAGACTTACAATTAAACTACCTTTTACATTATCGTACTTAATACGAACTTTAGATGATTCGTATAAATCTAGAATTTCTTGAATAAATTCATTAATATCAGTGTCTTCTTTTTTTAATTTTGGCGTACGAGCATAATCTGCAAACTCATTGACCATTATTTTTAAAGATTCAACTTGGTTCACGATAGTTTGTGTGGATCTTTGCAGCATTTGTAAATCTTCAACCGATAATTTATCTTTTAATCTACTTTCAACACGTTCTGCAGACAGTTGAATTGGTGTAAGTGGATTCTTAATCTCATGTGCTAATCTTCTAGCTACTTCTGACCATGCTTGATGTCTTTGCGCTTCAGAAACATCTGTAATATCATCAATCAATAGAATAAAAATAAACTCTCCAGACTCTTTGATAGATTTTATTTGTAATCTAATTATTTTTTCATTTTTATTAATATTAAATTTAAAATCTTTACTTTTTGTTTTGACATATTTTTTTTCTTTCACAAATTCAGAAACAAAATGAATAAGATTTAAATATTCATCATTGATATGACAAAAATCATTTAAATTTCTGAATTGCCTTTTAACAGCCAAATTAAAAATTTTATAAAACTCAATATTTGTTTGTATAATTTCTAAATTCTTTTTAATGACAATGATTCCAGAAGATAGATTTGTTAAAATAGAATCCAAAAATTTTCTTGCCTCTTCAACCTTAATTCTATTTTTTTCAGAACTTAAAGTAGCACTATTTAATTGTGCGGTCATGCTATTAAATGAATTAACTAACATACCTAACTCATCTTTTTTTCCTTGATCTGGAATTACTTTCTTAAAGTTTCCTTTCGCAACGGCAACCGTTGCCTCGGCAAGCTGCGCGATTGGAGAAGAAAATCGCCGACTTATTACAAAGGATAGAGCCACAGCAGATAAAATTGCTAATAACAAAACTAATGTAAGAGTTAAAGAATAAATAATTTTTAAAGAGGTTCTGCTGTAGGCAAGTTGTTGGTATTCCTCATAAACGGATTCAACAGAAATTGCTAAATTAGAAATTGCCAAAGGTATAGGTTGCGTCAACTCTAGATAAACTTTTTTTGTGATATCTTCTTTGAATTTAATTGGCGATAATGATTTTAGAAATATTTTTCCATTATCATCTAAAATTCTTCCATAAAATGATCCCTCAGCTTTTATAAGATCGTCAGCAGGTGGAAGTTGCGGAATGTTTGCACTATTTTCACTCGAAATAGCAATAATATTATTTTTGTTATCAATAATTATTGCCTGAAATATTGCAAATTTTTCCCTAAGATCAATTAATTGATTATTTCTTAGATTTTCATCAGTGTTACCAAGACTAAAAGCAATGCTTTTTGACTTAAGCTCAATATCCTTCATTAAAATATCTAGCGTTTTTTGTCCCAGACTAAGGCCGCCCTCAAGAGCAGATTCCACTTTTACGTTAAACCATGAATCAATCGATTTTGTCAAAAAGTTAAAAGAAACGAAATAAACAACCGATACTGGGATTATCACCATTAAGCCAAATGATAAAACTAAACGAAGTGTTAATTTGCTGCCAACAATTTCTTTTTTTATATTCCTAAATAAACGATAAATTTGAATGCCAATTAAGAGCACTAGTCCAATAATAAAAATAACATTGAAGATAAGTAGCAAGCGAAAGCTTTCACTAGAAATTAAATCCGAGTTTGCCAAAGACTTTGCTAATAAAATAAGTAAGCCAATACCAACAAAAGCAAATGCTGTTATTAAATATCTCAATTTATTTCCTTAACTTTCATGGCATAAGTTCCAGAGGAGACATTCCATGTGCCATTTCTGCGATTAATCTGTAATGGCTTTGGTAATTGATTGCTATCTAATGTAACTCCAACCTCTATACGAGTATCTTCTAAGAAAACTAAATAGCCTAAATTAATCTTTATTAAATTAATATTTTCTTTAAGCTTTTCTATATCTGAAAAATACTTATATTTCCCTTCAATATTTTTAAGCTGGTATTTTTTTAGTAGATTTCTGTATTTTATCTCAAAAGAAAATTTATCATCAAAGATGATTTCATTAAACCAAAATTTCTTAAAATTAGTTACTTTGATATTTATATCAAATTTTAATGGGATCCCTTTTTGGATAGCCTGAAAAAGATTATTGTTAATTGAAATATCTTGCTCAAAAAAAAGTTCCTGGCCATCAACATTGTTCTCTATTTTAAAATTAGATAAATTAACTTCGCTAGCATTAATATTTAAACTAATAGCAATATTAAAAAAAAGCAAAAGTTTTAATAATAATTTATATTTTTTCAAGTAATTCATAATAAAAACCATCATGATTTTCATTTGGCACTATTTGCTTACCAAACCTTTTGATATTTTCTGGAAACTCTATATTCAAAATTTTTGCATTACTATGTTTTTTCATAAACAGGCTTATTACTTGAGAATTTTCTTCCTCAAAAATAGAGCATGTTACATATAAAAGTTTTCCATTTTTTTTAAGTAAAGGCCATGCATGATCTAATAAAGTTAACTGCTCTTTTTGAAACTTATAAAAATCATCACTTCTTCTTAACCATTTTATATCAATGTTTCTTCTTACAACTCCAGATCCTGAGCAAGGAACATCAAGAAGTATTCTGTCAAATTGCTTTTGATCCCACCAATTATTTTTCATGGATAAAGCATCATTAATAACCTTAGCTTTCAAGCCTAATCTATCTAAATTCTCATTCACCTTAATTACCCTTAATGAATCAATCTCTAATGCTGTTAAATTAACATTAACCATTTCTAAAATATGCCCCGTCTTTCCTCCAGGCGCTGCGCATGCATCTAAAACATGGTGGCCATCTTTAAGATCTAATATATTCGCAACTAATTGTGCTCCAAGATCCTGAACCGTCACACAACCATCATTAAAACCAATAATATCATCAACTTTTTTTGGCGTTTTAATTAAAATGGCAACGTCTGATAATTCTTTAAAATCTATATTAGCTTCAATTAAGCTTTCTTTGTATTTTTCATAAGAAATCTTTTTCTTGTTTATTCTTAAAGTCATTGGTGGGTGTGAATTTTGAGAATATATTATTTCTTCCCAATGATTTGGATAAAAATCTTTAATTTTTTTAATCCACCATAATGGAAAATTATATTTTGATTCTAATTTTTCATTTGCTTTCTTTCTTAATTCTTCTTTATTTCTTAAAAAATTTCTCAACACAGCATTCACAAAACCGGAATGCCTTGCATCAACTTCTTTTGATAAGTTAACAACCTCATCTACTAGTGCATATATTTTTTTATTGCCATAAGTTAATTGATTCATAGCAACTATTATTAAGTATTTAATTAACTTATTTTGTATCTCTTTTTTAATCAAACTATCCAGAAAAAAAGATAGCGTTTTAAAGTATCTTAGCGTGTCAAAAGTTATCGCTTTTATTTGACTTTTTTTATTTTCCGTAAGATTGGATTGGGGATCTTTAAAATTTTCAATAAATAATTTATCTAAATTCTTCCCATCCATTACGGATGAAGTAATTCTGGCTGAAATTAATAGGACATTATTCATTAAGGAGTAATTCTTGGTGGTCAATTTGATATCCATCAATAAATTCTATTGCCGACATCTTAGATTTACCTTCTATTTGTATTTCTTTAATTTCAATAGCGCCACCTTTTACTCCTAAAAAAAGACGTTTGGACTGCACAGAAAAGTACCCATATTTATGATTATGAAAGTCTTCTTTAGCTATTTCTGCTTGCCATATTTTGATTAGCTTGCCACGAAATAAATAATGCAAACCAGGGCTTGGATTAAAAGCATTTATTTTTTGTATCAATTGTTTAGGATTATTAGCAAAGTTTAATTTTGCTTCTAGTTTATTTATTTTTTCAGCATAACTAACATCAGATTCATCTTGCTCTTCAAAGCTAAGGACTTTTCCATCTTTTAAATCAGAAATAACATCCTTTATTAATTTTGCACCCAATATAGAAAGTTTTTCTGTAGCAACTCCCGTTGTTAAATTATCATTAACAATAGAAGCCTTTTTAATCATAGGGCCAGCATCTAATTTCTGCACCACTTTCATTATTGTTACGCCCAGTTCCTCATCACCTGCTTCAATTGCTCTATGAATCGGTGCGGCCCCACGCCATCTGGGTAAAAGAGAAGCATGTAAGTTTAATGTCCCGTAGTCGAATAAATCTAAAATTCTTTGTGGAATAATTAATCCATAAGCAGCAACTATAAAAATATCAGCTTTCATTCCCTTGATTTCATCATAAATTAAATCGTCTTTTAAGCTCTCTGGCTGCAGAACGGGGATGCTGAGCTCTAATGCTTTTTCTTTTACGGGGCTTTGTATTATTTTCATCCCTCGACCTGCTCTCTTGTCAGGCTGAGTAAGTACACAACTTATTAAAAAATTAGATTTTGCTAAAATTTCTAAAGGAGGGACTGCAAATTGAGGTGTTCCAGCATAGATGATATTTAATTTATTCTTCATAAATCACAGAATAAGTTTCTGTTTTTTTTGTTTAACTAATTTGCTTTTAATTCGATTTCGTTTTAGTGGAGATAAATATTCAACAAATACTTTACCTAAAAGATGATCCATTTCATGCTGAACGCAAACCGCAAGCAAACCCTCTGCTTCCATTTCATAGGGATTACCCTCAATGTCAAGGGCCCGAAATTTTATCCATTCTGATCTTTTTACTTTTTCATAAATACCGGGCACAGATAAACATCCTTCTTCACAAATTTGTTCCCCCCGCATTTCAATGATCTCTGGATTCACGAGCACATGTAAATTATTTTTTTTCTCTGAAATATCAATCACAATAATACGTTCATGAAAATCAACTTGTGTCGCTGCCAAACCAATACCTGGAGCCTGATACATCGTATCTGCCATGTCACGTATAAGTTTTTTATGTTTATCTGAAACAACATGCACAACAGCGGCAACTTTATGGAGCCTGGGGTCTGGATAATTTAATATATTTAATACTGCCATAATGATTGATTAATTAATTATTAACTGCTAAATTATTCTTAAGTGGAATTATTTATTACAGTCTATAAAAGATCTTATTATACTTATAGCAGGCCACTTTTCCCCTTTTTCTATCTTACATTAAGAAAATTTCTGTTTTTTTTAGAAAGGTATCGTTATGTTTGAATTACTTATCTATATGTTCGAGAACTATTTAAGCGCTCAGAGTAAGCTTGATTTCAATAACATGAGCCTTGAATTAGAGGCAGCCGGGTTTGATAATGATGAGATAAAAATTGCCTTTGATTGGTTTACTCAGCTCAAAGTAATGTCTGACAAAGTGCCTTTAAAATTAAAAAATAGAACAAAGCCTAAGCTGAGAATCTACACTGCTAATGAAAATGAAAAAATTTCACCCGATGCTTTAGGCTTTCTAATCTTTCTTGAACAAGCACAAGTTTTAAATGATTACGAACGTGAAATTATCATTGATAGATCGATGGCACTAAATCAAAATTTTATCAGCATTGATGAAATTCGTTGGATTGTTATGATGACACTTTGGAACAATGGCAAAGAAAATGATTATTTATTTGTTGAGGATGCGTTGTATCAAAAAGAACAATTCAGCCTACATTAAAGATGCAAATTCTTTATTATCCTGGAAACAGTTTTTGATTTATTCAGTGTGTAAAAATGTATGCTAGGAACTTCATATTGAATGAGGGTTTCACAAAGCTCAGAAATAACTTCGACGCCATAATCCCTCAAAGAATCCAAATCATCATTAAATCCTTCAAGCTTTAACCTAAGCCATCTTGGTATCTCCGCACCACAATTCGAAGCAAATCGGGATAATTGCTTGATATTATAAATAGGCATAATGCCAGGTGTAATTGGAATAGTTATTTTTCTTTTGTCACACTCTTCCATAAATTTAAAATAGGCATCAACATTAAAAAAGAATTGCGTAATGGCGCCATCAGCACCTGCATCAATTTTTTTCTTGAAATTATCTAAATCTTGTTCGGCTGACAACGATTCAGGATGAAACTCGGGGTATGCTGCAACTTCTATTTTAAAAAAGTTTCCCGTTTCTTGTCGAATAAACTCTACCAACTCATTTGCATGATTAAAATCACCATCCCCAACAACTCCTGATGGATTATCTCCTCTTAATGCAACTAAATGATTAATGTTTTTTGCTTGATAATTCATAATCAAATCGTGCACTTCATCTTTTGAAGACGAAATACATGAGATATGAGGCACGGCATTTGCATTCATTGCTTTAATTTGCATTACCGTCTCCAATGTTTTCTCTCTGGTAGAGCCGCCTGCACCAAAAGTAACAGAATAAAATTCTGGATTAAAAACATTTAAATTGGTTACAGTGTCTTTTAATTTTTGCACCCCCTCATCGGTACGTGGAGGAAAAAATTCGAAACTAATTGTGGGTGATTTCGCCATATTCTAATATCGGTAACTATCCGGTTTAAATGGTCCTGTTTTATTCACACCAATATAGTCAGCTTGTTCTTGTGTCAGCTGCGTTAGCTGAGCATTAAGATTTTTTAATTGTAAGATAGCCACTTTCTCATCTAAATGTTTAGGTAACGTGTAGACTCCAAGTGGATATTTTTCTGTATTTTTAAACAATTCAATTTGTGCAATAACCTGATTGGCAAACGATGAGCTCATCACATAACTTGGATGGCCGGTGGCACAACCAAGATTCACTAATCTGCCCTTAGCCAATAATATAATTTTCTTCTTATCAGGGAAAATCACATGGTCTACTTGTGGCTTAATCTCTTCCCATTCGTATTTTTCCAATGATTTCACATCAATTTCATTATCAAAATGACCGATATTACAAACAATTGCCTCGTTTTTCATCTTGCACATATGATCATGATTGATGACATTCAAATTTCCTGTAGCCGTCACAAAAATATCAGCGTGCTCAACTGCATAATCCATTGTAACAACACGATAACCTTCCATAGCTGCCTGCAGCGCGCAGATAGGATCAACCTCCGTTACCCAGACTTGTGCAGAAAGCGCTCTTAACGCCTGTGCTGAACCTTTACCCACATCGCCATAGCCTGCAACCACCGCCACCTTACCAGCGATCATGACATCAGTCGCCCTTTTAATTGCATCCACTAATGATTCGCGGCAACCATATAAATTATCGAATTTTGATTTTGTCACTGAATCATTTACGTTAATGGCAGGAAAGACTAATTCACCGTCTCTAAACATTTGATATAAACGGTGTACACCCGTCGTGGTTTCTTCAGTTACACCTTTGATGTGCTTAATTTTTTCAGAATACCAATTTGCATTAACAGCTAAACGATTTTTTATCGCTTTAAATAAAGCTGTCTCTTCCTCTGAGGCGGGTTTATCTAAAACTGTAATATCTTTCTCAGCTTTCACTCCAAGATGCAATAACAATGTTGCGTCGCCACCGTCATCTAAAATCATATTTGTGAAATGATTATTTTCCCATTCAAAAATACGGTGTGTAAATTCCCAATATTCATCGAGATTCTCACCTTTAAAAGCAAAAACGGGGATTCCTTGTGCCGCAATTGCTGCTGCCGCATGATCTTGCGTGGAGTATATATTGCAAGAAGCCCAGCGAACCTCAGCCCCCAAATCGACCAATGTCTCAATTAATACCGCGGTTTGAATGGTCATATGTAACGAACCAGTAATTTTGGCACCCTTGAGTGGTTTCGTTTGAGCATATTCTTCACGAATTGCCATTAAACCCGGCATTTCATGTTCAGCGATTGCAATTTCTTTACGGCCATAATCTGCAAGATTAATATCCGCAACAACATAATTATCTTTTGTAAGAGTATTTTCGGTCACAGTATTCATTTATTTTCCTAGTAAATAGTGTGACTAGTTGGACATCCACTTTTAATTACAACTAGACACTGTTAATAAAAGTGAACGCAGTTTGACTTTACCGAGCCTAGGAAGGAATCTTGCAGCGTTCCTCGGTAGACGAATTTTATTTTAATTAGCTATAAAAATCAATAGATTATCAAATTAAGTAATAATTAACTGAGATTTCTTATCCAGTCTTTCCCAAGAAAATTCTGGTTCATCTCGACCAAAGTGACCATAGGCTGCAGTTTTTTTATAGATTGGCCTCAGCAAATCTAACATTTCAACAATTCCTTTTGGTCGAAGGTCAAAATTATCCGTAACAAGTTTTGCAATTTTTTCTTCCGATAACTTGGCTGTACCAAAGGTATCTACCATGACAGAAGTTGGTTCTGCAACACCAATGGCATAGGAAATTTGTACAAGGCAACGCTCCGCAAGTCCAGCAGCAACAATATTTTTGGCAACATACCTAGCCGCATATGCCGCAGATCGATCAACTTTGGAGGGGTCTTTGCCAGAAAATGCACCTCCACCATGAGGCGCTGCTCCGCCATAGGTATCAACAATAATCTTTCTTCCTGTTAAACCACAATCGCCCTGTGGGCCACCAATAACAAACCGTCCTGTTGGATTAATAAGAAATTTGATATCACCTTGAATTAAATTTTTCGGTAAGATGGGTTGGATAATCTCCTCAATAACAGCCTCACGTAATGTCTTTAAATCAATATCAGGATGATGCTGTGTGGATAAAACAATGGTATCAATGCGTTTGGGCTTGTTATCTTCATATTCAAGGGTGACTTGAGATTTTGCGTCAGGTCTTAACCAAGACAAACGTCCATCTTTCCTCAGCAAGGCTTGTCTCTCCACCAATCGGTGTGCGAGCCAAATCGGCAGCGGCATCAATTCAGGTGTGTCATTGCAAGCATAGCCAAACATTAATCCTTGGTCGCCGGCGCCCTGATTTTTAGGATCGTCCATGGCATGATCGACACCTTGAGCAATGTCGGGTGATTGATGACCGAATTTTGTAAGGACGTCACAAGTCTGATAGTCAATGCCGACATCCGCATTATCATAACCAATGCCTTTTAATGTCTCACGAGCAATTGATTCATAATCGACATCAGCATTGCTAGTAATTTCACCAGCTAATACAACAAGATTTGTTGCCGTCATTGTCTCGGCAGCAACCCGTGCATTCTTATCTTGTTCTAGAATGGCATCTAAAATAGCATCTGAAATTTGATCGGCAACCTTATCTGGGTGCCCCTCGGAAACGGACTCCGAAGTGAAAAGATAATTTTTCATTATTTAATTTTTATGTAATTTTGAATAAACGCTACAATAGCAAAAAACACAATAAAATAATATGGTAAAAATACCTTTTACGAAGATGCATGGCATTGGCAATGATTTCATTATCATTAATCAAATTGATGTTGATTACCATCTCTCAAAAAAAATCATTCACCAGTTAGCTAATCGCCGCACTGGGATTGGCTTTGATCAAATGCTTATTATTGAAAAATCATCTTTAGAGCATGCTGATTTTAAGTACCGGATATTCAATGCAGATGGAAGTGAAGTCGCGCAATGCGGCAATGGAGCGCGTTGTTTTTTTAGATTCATTCACTATCACGGTTTATCAGCAAAAAAAAATATTGTCGTTGAAACAAAGGCGGGCATTCTTTCTTTGTTTGATAAAGATAATGGCATGATTGGGGTTGATATGGGTGAGCCTATTTTTAATCATGAAAAAATTCCATACCAGCAAAATTCTCAAAATGATTTAAATTTATTATTCAATAATCAAAAATATATCTTTGATGTAATTTCAATGGGCAATCCTCATGCCGTAATTAAAGTTGATGATTTTGCTAACATTAATATCACTGAGATTAGCAAAAATCTGCAAACCTCAAATGCGTTTCCGGAGAGTGTAAATGTGGGTTTTTTAAAAATTAAAAACAAAAAAGAAATTAGATTAAAGGTTTATGAGCGGGGAAGTGGCTTAACGCTGGCCTGTGGTTCCGGTGCCTGTGCTGCGGCTGTGATAGCCATTCAAAATGATTGGGTCGATAACCCGGTCAAAGTTGTTATGGATGGTGGTGAGCTTGAAATCTTCTGGAAAAATAAACAATCTGTCGTCATGGTAGGGCCTGCGCAAATTGTTTATGAAGGACTCATTGAGCTTAATGACTAACCTTGAATACCTAAGTCAGTATCTTGAATATATCAAATTTGAGAAAAGATTAGCACAATTAACGGTCAATAATTATCAACGAGATATTAAAGAATTATTAAAAAAAATAAACAAAGACTTATCTTTATTTCAACATGAAGATATAAGGGGGGCCGTTGCGCAAATGCATGCACAAGGATTAAGCGGCACATCGATTTCGCGAAGGTTATCAGCGTGGCGTGGTTTTTTTGAATTCCTTAATAGTCGTTATGCATTTAAACAGAACCCCGTAATTAGTATCAAGGCACCTAAAGATAGTAAAAAATTACCCCAAACGCTTACCGTTGATCAAACAATAAAATTGGTTGATATTAAAGACAAAACATTTTTGGGCAAGAGAGATCATGCCATTCTAGAGCTATTTTATTCTTCAGGTTTGCGCTTATCCGAGTTAACAAATTTAAAAATAGAAGACATTAGTTTTAGCGAGGCAAATGTCCGTGTTACCGGCAAAGGAAATAAGTCACGTATTGTGCCTATTGGTAAAAATGCTTTGCATGCCATGCATGAGTGGTTAAAAATGCGGCAGACTATAGCCAAGCTTGACAGTAAAAATAATGGCATTTTTTTAAATAAACAAGGTAACCCCATTTCTGCAAGGGCTATCCAATACCGACTTAAATTTTGGGCTATCAAACAAGGAATCCCAGAGAACATCCATCCGCATTTACTCAGGCATAGTTTTGCAAGTCATGTTTTACAATCGTCGCAAGATTTACGCGCTGTGCAAGAATTACTAGGTCACTCAAATATTAGTACAACACAAATTTATACCCATCTTGATTTTCAGCATCTTGCAAAAATTTATGATAAATCACATCCGCGGGCGAAAAAAAAGTAATTCTCAACATCGAGTATTGTGAGTAATGAAAATTTAAATTATAGTGTTCACATGCAAGAAGAAATTAATTCCCTAGAAGAAAAACTAAATCTGTTAGCAGCGAAAATTGGTGATCTTAGAAATGAAAGTGGCTCATTAAAACCAAAGCTTCATCAAGCTGAAGAAGAAATAAAAATGCTAAAAGCAAAGATTAGTGAAGCTACCATAAAAATAGAAAATTTAATTGGGCAGATACCTGACTAAAAATGACAAAACAAGTAGATGTCAAAATATTAGGAAGAGATTTTCAAATTGCTTGTCCTGACAACGAGGAAGAAAGCCTCGTCAAATCAATTGAGTACCTCAACCACAAAATTGAGGAAATACAAAAGCAAGGCAATATTGTTGGGGTGGATAAAACCATTATTATGGCAGCACTTAATATTACCCATGAATTTTTAAATCAAAATTCAAGTTCTGACGCGCATCTGCTCTCCTACAAAAATAAAATTACTGATTTCAACAAGGTGCTTGATCAAATTCTTGAATCAGTCTAAATTAGACTTAGCTTGTTTTGGTGTTGCTTAGGCTAATAATTCCTTGAACTAGTCTATAGCATCGGTTTTGGGTCATCAGATGTGGTGAGATCAGTAACAATTGGGTAACCTTATAAGGGCTCTTGGTAACTGAACCTAAAGCATCTTAGCCTATTACCACCTGAACCTTTGGTTCTGGATGCTGGTCTAGGCAACATCAAAGCAAGTTAATTTTGCAGCTGATGATAAGTTAAGTCACTCAGTGAAATGATATCAAGTGCACGCTCATGTGTAGATTCTAAAATTACTGGAGGCGCGCAGCCTGCCTCCGCAGCCTCAAGCCAACGTTGAGCACATAAGCACCAACGGTCACCAGGATTCAACCCTGGAAAATTATATTCCGGTCTTGGGGTGGACAAATCATTACCTTGTTCTTTTGAAAAAATTAAAAAAGGTTCATTGACCTCAGCACAGACAGTATGCTGCCCCGTATCTGAGGCACAATGATCGCATTCACCATTTCGATAATACCCCGTCAGCGGGTCAAAGCTGCACGGGACAAGAGCTGTGCCTAAAACATTTTTCTTTTCCATGATAGGATTTTACCTTTAAAACAATCGAAAAAATTATTTACTATGCGATATTGGTTAATGAAATCAGAACCGACAGATTTTTCAATAGATGACCTTGAAAAAGCCCCCAAGCAAACGATTGATTGGTATGGCATTCGTAACTACCAAGCAAGAAATTTTATGCGTGATGACATGTCACTCGGTGATCTCGCTTTTTTCTATCACTCTAATTGCAAAACACCAGGCATTGTTGGGATAATGACAGTATCAAAATTAGCCTACCCAGATCGATTGCAATTTATAAAAGATCATAAGTACTTTGACTCAAAGTCCCCGCCTGATAATCCGCGCTGGCTTAATGTCGATGTCAAATTTGTAAAAAAAACTAAATTGCTAGAGCTGAAAGATATCCGAAACTATGCTGAGCTAAAAGATATGCGTATATTACAACGAGGCAATCGGTTATCTATAACGCCGGTATCGCCTGAAGAATGGCATTTTATTTATTCATTAATAGCCTAAAAACTGGTCAATTATTTTTGATCCAGACTACCGGTTGATCGCGGGTAAGTTACGATACCCCATGGAATACCTGACACGGCAATACGTTTTTTTATTTCATAATTATTAGCATCAATCACAAGCACCTCATCCGAGCGGCCACAACCGAGGAGGATATCTTGATCATCAGGCGTGAAAGAAAAGTGCCAACACCTTCTGCCATCAGTCTCAATTCGATGTATTTTTTCAAAATTTTGCGTATCGTAAATTTCTAATGAGCTTCTTTTTTTGTAACCCCCACTGGCTGCTACCAAAAGCCTATCTCCAGCAGTATTAAAAGCTACACCGTACGGTGATTTACCCTTGTGAAGATTGTCTTCAGGAACATCATGTTGTGTTTTTACCGTTTTGAGATGATTAAAATCTTTATCGAGTACAATAAAATTGTCACTATGTTCTAGTGTGGCAACATAGTAATTTCCATCAGGGGAGACCTTGATGCCTCTGGGTCTTAAGCCATACTCTTCAGCATTAACCGTTTTAAGTAATTCCCCCGAATTAAAATCATGCACAGTAATCGTGTTATCGGCTTCGTTGGTGATAATAATCTTCGTGCCATCAGCAGAAAATTCTATACCTTCAGTTTCCGGGCCTGCCGTGATATCACGGATTTTTTTGCCTAAAGCCAGATCTACAACCGCCACCTTAGCTGGAATCTTATCGTCATCGTCTTCTTCTTCTTCATGCTTCATGTCACCTTTGGCAGGTGGTTTGCCAGTAGAGGATGGCTCCGTAGAAACAAAAACCAAACCATCTTTAATTCGCACAAATTCGGGATTAATGCCTACGTTAATATCATTCACTACTTTTTTTGTTGCTAAATCTAATACCGTAATACTCGCGTGATCTTTATTCGCTGCGACTAAAAATTTTCCATCATCAGTAATACCTAAACCTCTTGGAAGCCCACCAATATCCAATGACTCAATGACCTCAAATGAATTAAGGTCGATGACTGACACACCGCCATCTTGTGAGGTAACATATGCTTTACCGCGATCCGCTTGTCCGCAACCGATGAGAAAAAAAGTAAGTAGCAGTAGTTTAATAAAGTGCATTGTGTCTCCCGTTTTAATTAATTTTTACCCAAAAACAATTTGTAGCCAGGGTTATCTGTCTCAACAAAGTATGGGTACTTTAACTGATCTAAAAAGTTATTAAAAGTTTCTTTATCTTTTTTAGGTACTTGAAAACCAACCAATACCCGGCCAATATCTGCAGCGTGATTGCGATAGTGAAATAAACTAATATTCCAATTTGCCCCTACATGCTCTAAAAAATTCAGCAGTGCGCCTGGCCGTTCAGGAAACTCAAAGCGATATACTTCTTCATCTTTAGCATTGGGTGCATGACCACCTACCAAGTACCTAAGATGAAGTTTGGCCATTTCATTTTTCGTCAAATCAATTGCACTCAATCCATTCTGAGAAAATTTCTTTATAAGATCTTGCGTTTCATCAGCATTTGCAATAGTTACCCCAACGAAAATTTGGGCTTGTTTAGGGTCCGCATATCTGTAATTAAATTCTGTAATATTTCTAGTACCAATCAAATTACAAAATGCTTTAAAGGCGCCAGGCTTTTCTGGAATAGTGACCGAAATAATTGCTTCGCGCTCCTCACCAATTTCGGCTCGCTCGGCAACAAATCCTAGTCGATCAAAATTAATGTTGGCCCCTGATGCAATACCAATTATATTTTGCGACTGCACAGGATTATTTTTTAAGTAGGCCTTGATCCCAGCGGTAGCCAATGCCCCAGCAGGCTCAAGAATTGTGCGGGTATCAATATAAAAATCTTTGATAGCCGCACATATTTCATCATTATCTACAACAATCATCTCATCCACATATTTTTGAGCAATAGCAAAGTTATTCACGCCTACCTGCCTGACTGCAGCGCCTTCTGCAAAAAGGCCAACTCTTTCTAAACAAACCCGCTTTTTTGCTTTTAGTGAGCTTGTCATAGCTTCTGAATCTTTGGCTTCAACCCCAATAATCTTAATCGTTGGGTTAACTGCTTTAATGTAAGCTGCGATTCCAGATATGAGGCCTCCCCCACCAACACAGCAAAATACAGCATAAATCGGTTCCTTGAAATCTTCTAAAATTTCTTTACCAATAGTACCTTGTCCAACGATGACATCGGGGTCATCAAAAGGATGAATAAAAGTTAGCCCTTTTTCTTCTTCAATTTGCCGCGCAAATAAAATTGATTCAGTCAGTGTTTTACCTTCTAAAATAACGGTTGCGCCATGCTGTTTGACTGCATTTGTTTTTATTTCAGGGGTGGTAGTTGGCATAACAATGGTGGCTGGGCTATTTAATTTTTTTGCCGCCATCGCAACACCTTGGGCGTGGTTACCCGCTGACGCAGCGATGACTCCTTTTTTTAGAGCCTCACTTGTCATCTGCAACATTTTATAAAAAGCGCCTCTGATCTTGAATGAAAAAACAGCCTGTTGATCCTCGCGTTTTAGATAAATTTTATTATTAAATCGCTTCGATAATAGCGGTTGAAAATCCAATGATGTTCGCTTAACAACATCATAAATATTGGCCTCATTAATACATTTTAGATAGTCTTTTTTCATCCAGGATAATTCTCAATAATTTCAACGCCGTGTATGATATCAATAAATCATTATAGATAAAAAAGGGTTGAATACGAAATGGCATTTTCACAGGATGAATTAAAACAACAAGTCGCTCAGGCTGCAGTGCAATATGTTAAATCTGGCATTATTGGCGTCGGTACTGGATCAACAGCCAATTACTTTATAGACGAATTAGCCAAGGTTAAAAATAAAATTGATGGCGCAGTTGCAAGCAGTGAAGCCACCGCACAACGATTACGAAAGCATGGCATTGAAGTCTTTGATTTAAACGCCATTGATGGCATGGATATCTACGTAGATGGAGCAGATGAAATAACCGAACATATGCATATGCTCAAAGGCGGAGGGGGCGCACTCACACGTGAAAAAATAGTGGCTGCCAATGCAAAGGATTTTATTTGTATTTGTGATGAAACTAAGTATGTACCGGTACTGGGTAAATTTCCTTTACCCGTGGAAGTGTTACCCATGGCAAAAAGCTATGTAGCACGTCAACTTGTAAAATTAGGCGGGCAACCACAACTTCGCGACTTCACCACTGATAATGGCAATATAATTTTAGATGTTCACGGACTTAATATTGCTAATCCGATTGAGATGGAAGCTAACATTAACCAGATAGTAGGTGTGGTAACTAATGGTCTTTTTGCTGCACGTCCAGCAAACATTCTTCTCTTAGCCACTAACGACGGCGTGAAAACGATAAAAAAATAGCGAAAATAGATTAACAAGGTAAAATATTACCAATTATTGGAAAAATTATGGCTGAAGAACATATTTATAGAAAATTTGATGAAGATCTCGAGGATATTCGCGCCAATGTAATTCAAATGGGTGCAATCATTGAAGAGCAAATTAGAAATGCAATCCAATCGCTCGAACAGATTGATCCACAGTTAGCTCAAAAAGTTATCAACCGTGATGAAGATGTGAATGATTTAGAAACATTGATTGAAGAGGAATGCTCACTATTTATTGCAAAACGTGCACCACAAGCAAAAGATTTAAGAAATGTTCTAATGATGCTTCGAATGAGTAACGATCTTGAGCGCATGGGAGATGAATCCTCTAAAATTGCTGAGGCAACCATTCGAATTAATGAAACCAGCCGAATAACCAAACCAAAAATAAAAAGTATTAAAAAAATTGCTGACCTCGTGCTAGTAATGCTAAAAAAATCGCTGGATGCTTTTGGAAGACTAGACACTACTGAGGTGGTAGAAATTCTTGAAGAGGATAAAGAGGTGGATGAAGAATACCATTCTCACATGCGCGAATTACTTACTTTTATGATGGAAGATCCTCGCACTATTTCAAATTCACTCGAATTAATTTTTGTTAGTAAAGCACTTGAGCGTATTGGCGATCACATAAAAAATATTTCACAAGCCATTGTCTATACCGTCAAAGGTCGCAACGTTGCACATGCTTCAATCAAAGAGATTAAACGAACGATTAATTAGGATTTCGGCGGAACAAAGCCTGAGGCTTGATCGGCACCTTCACCAAAGAAATAAGCTTCAGTTTGCTCCGTGAGGTATTTTCTTGCTTGAGGATCAACCAAGCTCAATCGATTTTCATTCACCAACATGGTTTGATGTTTTAACCATTCCGCCCAGGCTTGCTTAGAAACATTTTCAAAAATTCTTTTTCCCATTTCTCCAGGGTATGGAGGAAAATCTAAGCCCTCAGCTTCTTTTTTTAGTCTCACACAAAATACAGTTCGTGCCATTAATTATCCTTTATCATGGGTTTTCATTCATTGAACTGAATTTTAACAGATTCTATTCTTACTATGAGAAGCATCTTTTCGATTTTTTTCAAAAAAAACTAATTTTTAAAATTGGTCAAAATATTTATGCTACTATCAAAATTGATTCAAAGGTGATTTTGTTTTGTTCAGAAACAAAATTTAAACGGGAAGCGTATGAAAGTTACGCACTGCCCCCGCAACGGTAATTGAGTGTGGATAAATCAATCAATAGCCACTGAGAGTTTTCTTGGGAAGGCGATTTATCTAGTCTCATCAGTCCGGAGACCGGCCTAAAAAATCAAAATATTGCGGGGAGGCAATATTCAATGAAATTCGTTTTAGCCTTTCCGATTTTTTTATAGCCTAATCGGGGAGGATTAGTTATATGTGGCAAAAAAGATTTTTTTGCATACTATTCATAGCACCACAGCTGCTGTCTGCAGAAGAAGATATTAAGACTGACAATATCATTGTTCTTGAAGATCCCAGCCAGCTGCAAGAAGCCACTTCAACTTACGCAAAAGAAATTTATACCGTTACTGATATTGAAAAATCCGGTAGTACCAACCTTTTTGATTACTTATCACAACATACCTCATTGAATATTCTGCCCAGTTATGGTGACAAAACAAAGCCTCTCATTGACATGCGTGGTTATGGTATTGAAGCCGGCTATCAAAATATTGTAATTAATGTTGATGGGCAGCGACTGAATAATATCGATATGAGTTCACAATTGATTGGGTCTATTCCTCTCCACAGTATTAAAAAAATTGAAGTTATTCGCGGATCCGGTTCAGTTCAATATGGTGATGGTGCAATGGCAGGGGTTATCAATATTGTGACAAAAAATTATTCAGGCGCACAAATTAAAACAACATTTGGCAGCGCGGGGCAAGAAATCTATTCGGGGAGCTATGGCTATAGCAGTGACTTTTTTAATTTCTCATTCGACATACATGATGAGAAGTTAGACGGTTACAGTGATGCAGATACCATTGGTAATAAAGATAAAATAAATAATACCGCACAAAATTTAAAAATAAATTTTATACCGACAGAGGATCTTATCCTTAAGTTTGGTCTTAATCATGCTAGAAACAATAATTACTTGGTTGGCGCTCTAACAAAAAATGAATTCAAGTTAAATCCAAAACAAAATAGTGGCAATACTTATGCAAATTATGATTGGGATATAGATAAATACTCGTTGGGCTTAGCTTATAAATTTAACAACAATACGTCTTTGACTGTTGATTATTATAATGAGGATAAATCGCAGAATGCCGTTACTTATGGTTACGTGTATGACTATGATTCAGAGGCTTTTAATATAGCAATACCTTATGAAACTGAAAATCTGGCAATCTTAACAGGCATTCAGGTATTTGATGGCAGCAGAAAAACAGCCACTGGAACCGCGACCAAAGATAACGAAGCGATTTTTGTTGAGACGGAATATCGTCCACAATTCTTAAATCAGAAATTACTGGTTTCTGCAGGATTACGCTTTGAAAATGTTAAGTATACTTGGAACGATGCCATAGCCCCACTTAATGATGAAGAAGAATTAGAAGCATGGGACCTAGGTCTAAACTATGAAATAAATAAAAATTTAAATATATTTACAAATTATAACCATGGTTTTCAAGCGCCAGATGTAGATCGATTTTTTAAAGCAAATTACCCTCCGCCATCATATAGCTATGCAGGTTCAGAATTTAATGCTTTCATTGATCCCGCTAAATCCGATACTATAAATCTCGGATTAAACCTTATTAATAGTTATAACCATCTCCAATTTAGCCTTTTCTACTCGAAAATTAAAGATGAAATTGTTTATGATCCTACTCAGGGGATCAATACAAATATTGAAAATTCAAAGAAATACGGTGTGGAGATATTTAACAACCTTAATCTCTCAAAAACTATTAACTTAAACTTGAGTTATACCTATGTAAAAGCTGAAATAGGATCCAACAGTCTGGGATTTACAAAAGGTAAAGATATGCCTGGAGTACCGCAGCAATCAATTATTGCAAATGCTAATTACAAGTTTCTTTCGGCTGGTAATTTAAATATTAATCATGTTTGGAAAGAGAGCACGTTCAACATGGCAGATTTTGACAACAATGGGCCAAGCCAGCCCGCCTTCATTTCAACCAATCTTTCTATTAATTATGAATTTGGTTCTATTAGCCAAATAGAATCAATCAAAATATTTACAGGCATTAATAATATATTTGAACAGGAAAACGGAATACAGACGAATGATGATGCCATTTACCCTTTCAATTTTACAAGAACTTGGTTTGCTGGGATTGAAGCAAATTTTTAAAAAATCTTTACCCAAAATGATAGAATGTAATCATGAATAAAACTTACTCAAACAGTAAAAATTTACCCTCTCAACTGATAATTTTTGCAGTTATTTCTTTGGTGGTATGTTTAACGCGATTTAGTCATGAATTGACGCCCCTTTCACTACCAGATGCAAGCCTTATTGCTTTTTTTGCTGGTGGATTGTTAATCAAAAAGATACGTTATTTATTGTTCCTTTTCGTAGCTGTATTTTTTATAGATTTTTATGCTATTACAATTCATCAATATGCTGAGGTTAGGATCAGTATTAGTTATTTCACGCACATGCTTACTTATCTAATTGCCTGGCTGATAGCGAAAAAATGGCTCAGTGATCGTCAGCTCGAAATTAAAAGATTTTTTAAAATATCTGCCGCAATTATAGTTGTTACCTACTTTATTTCTTATGGAAGTTATTATCTATTGAATACTACCGCCACTGATACAACCTTCTTTAATTTTATGGCACTAGACTTAAAAAATTTTCTAATTACAAATTTCGCCTACGCTATAATCCTCTTGGCTAGTATTAAAATAATTGATGTTATGGAAAATCAAAAAAAGCCAAAAAATTCACTTCTAAATAATTGATTGTTTCAATAGACGCATTGTTAGATAAGTTGCTATAATTGCGCACTTAACGATA
>JAFMCB010000032.1 GCA_017858095.1 Methylophilaceae bacterium
ACCACCATATAACCTGCCGTTTGTCTTTCTAGCCGCTCAGCATCAACTTTATTTTTTTTAGCAACTAATTTGGAGGCAATAGTGTTTTCCCACTGACCTAAACGATGATTAAGGGTAAGTGTAAAATTAATGGGCATCAGGTTGTAAAGATTAGTGTTGTTATCCTTATTTTTACCTCGTTGATAATTTAATTTAGCTAACAATGCAATTGTTCCAACAGCTTCATCATTCCATAACTTCGTACCTGCAAGCGCATCAATTCCATATAGGTAAGCATCTTGATTAACAAATTGCATTGTGCGAAACCCATCAGCGCGCGTGGTTAGCGTCTTTGCGTCAATATAATCAGTGATGTAGGAATAATACGGATTCATTTTAAATACCCATGTTTTTTCAGCGTCTTCATAGTTATACAAAAAACCAATTTTATGTGCGATTTCACTATCTAAATTAATATTGCCCACATAACCATTGCCATCGCCATACAAGTTATTCATATTTGCTACCATTGCCCAAGTTGACCAAGTGTAACGTTGGTAAAGGTTAGGGCTACGACTCTTCATGGTATAGCCAAACTCAATATTTGCTTGCTTGCTCGGTGTAAATTTTGCCAACAAACTAAGGTCAATATTATGGTCATGTTTGGTTCGGTCAGTTTGATTGAAGGCATCAGAATCCGTGACTTGCTGTGTCATCATGTTATTCGTTGTGCTGTATCCTTGCACTTGGTCTGCATCGGTCCTCACAAAACCATAACGGATCCCGGCAGAGGTTAGCCACCGCTCACTATAAATTCGATCCCATTGCGCAAAAAAATCAACTCGATCACGCTGACCATTATTGATATTAACAAATGTATTTGGCTGCATCATTACAGACCCAGGTACTGCATCAAACGTATCATCCAGCCGGTAATATTGCATTTCAATACCCGTCTTTAATGTATCTCGATTATTCAAATAGATTTCAGCGTCTAGATTAAGTCCCGTTGTGAAACCTTCCGATTGCATTGGCATACCAGGCGCTGAATTGTAAATAAATTGTTTATCAGGGCCAAAGTTATGGCGGTGCTGCGTATCGTCAAGATAGAAAGCTGTTTTTGCATTACCCCAATGATAATTGCTTTTAATAGCAAGTCTCGTTTGTAATGATTTATTTTCGACTGAATCCATTCTTTGGTTAGCAAACGATTCATAGGGGCTGTAATGATAACCCACTTGAAAATCATATAAATCATTACCTATTTTTTTAGCGAAATTTACTTGGTGATTGGTGTTTTTAAATGCTGTCGACCCTACCTCATCAGCACTTAGGTAGCCGCGACCAGTGGCAGCCAAGCCAGCCGCTTTAAATGCACTGCCGGCATAATAATTATTTGCCTCAACCCCGGAGCCATAGTAACGCAGTGAGGTATCATGATTTTTTGCGGTCATTAAATAATTTAAGCCAAGCGTGTCATTGTTGCTTTTAAAAAAAGTTTGGGCGCGTTGGTTCACATGCCATGCGGTACTGCTAGAAAAATCAATGATGTTGCTGGTGATTTTAATAACGCCACCGATATTATCTCCCCCTTGACTGACTGATGATAATCCTGCCACCACCGACATAGTGTCAATGTTCGCTGGCGTAGCGTAAGCCAGCGGTGCATTCATATGATTCGCGCATGATGAAATTAAGTCCATGCCATCAATCTTTATTTTGATGCGGTCATCGCTCAGGCCTTGTATAGAGGGCAGGCTTGAAAACCCACCATTTTGTATTCGATTAACACCCAAAAAATAATCTAATAGCTCACCACTGTCATAGCTAATCGGCTCTTGCAGCTCAATCGCGTTAAAAATTAAGCTACTTTCACCAAATGGTGATTCAGCAAATTCATGCACTTGAATGGAATCAATGTTGAATGAATTTGCTTTTACCAGCATCGGTGCCATAAATAAATATATGCAAATAAGTTGTCTCATAGAACTTTCTTCTAAATGAAATTAGTTTGGAAGGCCTTATTGGCCGTGAAAAAGAGACTTAATGCTGTGGCGGGGCGTGCGGATTAAAATTAATAAACCTGCCGCTTATAAAAGTAATTTTCTGACCAGGTAAGAAAGATTGTGCTTGCTTGTTTGCCACAAAAGAAGGCCACACGTGTTTGCTATCAATGGCTTTCCCAGCGGCAAAATTACAAAATTCACAATGCGTCATCGTTAAATTTGCTGGAGAATCTGTTTGCGTAATATCGGACTCTATAAGCTTGATGCCATTAGCCGAACAAATTACATCGACAAAGCTATCCTCTTGGCTTGCATGGGCATTACCCAGCATGGGACCGATGAGCAAAAAGACCATCGCCATCCAAGCAAGCCATGTTGCCCACGTTTTATTTGAGTACATTCGCATGAGGGACATTTTATAGAAAATATATGTTTTGGTAAATCTTCTTTGCGGGTCACAAAAAGTATTATACTTATACCCCGTATAGGTATACAATAAATTTTTTTAAAACTTAATGGAAAAAATATGAATTCATGTAAAGAACATCAACACCCCGATTACGTGGCACACTTGCCACGATTGAATCGTATAGAGGGGCAAATACAAGGTATAAAAAAAATGATCGGTGAGCGTCGTTATTGTCCCGACATCATTATGCAGCTGAAGGCTATTCGTGCCGCTTGCCAATCAATTGAGGCATTAATGTTAGAAACCCATTTGGATTCTTGTGTTGTTGATGCTTTTCATTCCGATAATGAAGCTAACAAAAATGAAAAAATCCAAGAACTGACAAAATTGTATAAAAAATAAACGTGCATCAGCTTTATAAAATTATTCTGTTTATTGTCTGCGGTTTATTTCCACTGACAAGCATGGCAGCACCCATGAGCTACAAAGGGTCAAACACGACCATGATTGATTTGAGTCAACATTACAGCAAAATTGATACCAGTTATGCGCTTACAGCAAAAGATGCCTTGGGCCTTAAATTGTTCCAAGCTAAAGGCGAGGGCTATAAGTTAACAGGCGAGGAATTTTATTATTTAAGGCGTCTGCATCGAATTAATGCGGTGGAATCACAAACCAATTTATGGCTATTTTTAGGTGCGGGAATAATGGATGTGAAAAAAAATAATCGCAGCGACGATCAGGCCTACGTCAGCCCAACCATCCAAGCAGACTATGAAACACGACGCCTTTACATTATGGGCTCTTATCAACTCATGCGCGTAGCCCATGATAACTTTGATACCAGTAAATTTAAAGCGGGGTTTTCTTTCTACAAAACCAGCTATGAGGAGACGCAACCCTGGTTTATATTAGAATTCAGTCATACGAATAGTGTGAGCGAAAAATTAGAGATAGTACCAACACTTCGTCTCATCAATAAAGCACTTTACTTTGAGGCAGGTATTTCGACCGCAGGCGATCCAAAGCTACATTTAATGTATACATTCTAGGAGAATAAAATGAAGAAAATAGCTTACTTACTGTTAATTTTTTTAAGTCTGAATAGTTATGCTGCAACACAGCGTGTTGAGGTGATGGGCATGGTCTGTGCTTTTTGTGCCCAAGGCATAGAAAAAAGCTTGCAGACCATCAAGGACGTCAACGACGTTTATGTCAATTTAGATAATTACTTTGTCATCATCGAGTCTAAAAATACCGTAGGCATTCCAGATGAAATGATAAAAAATATTATTGTTGATGCAGGTTATGATGTTAAAAAAATTGAAACCATCAATGCATCAGTGAAAGAAATACGTGCTAAATATGAAAAAAAATAATGAATTAAATCAGATAGTTAAAACTAAAAATGCAAGTTATTTATCACTTCTAAGTAGTGGGAGTACGATTGTCTGTTGTGCCATCCCCGCCATGTTAGTTGCTTTGGGTGCAGGGGCAACCCTCAGTACTTTTATTCATTACTTCCCACAAATAGTTTTTTTATCTATCTATAAAATACCGATTTTTATTGGTGCTTTTGTCATGCTGATTATTGCTGGGATCACCTACCGTCAAGCACAACATTTACCTTGTCCTTCTGATAAAAAGTTAGCCCAAGCGTGCCAGCGATTAAGGCAACGCTCGGGTCTAATTTTACTTATATCCAGTCTTATTTACCTCGTTGGGTTTGTCTTTGCTTTTATTCTTCCTTACTTACTTTAAGCAGAAAGTTACGCAGGAAAGCTAGCTGAATTTCTTCGGCGTGAGCCAAAAGAATTTGATTTTTTCTTCACACTAAACTTTTTCTTAAATGATTTTTTAAAAGGCTCACTGCGAAAGTCTTTTTCTGGCTCATCATTTTTCATTGTCAGAAATTCCATAGATATTTTTGCGTACTGTTCTATTTTTCTAATCATTGGGCGGTCACTGGTGTTAACAAGGCTGAAAGCCTTGCCTAGTTTTTCTGCCCGGCCTGTACGACCAATACGATGAATGTAATCTTCAGCTTTTCTAGGTAAATCAAAATTAATCACATGTGTTACTTCTTTGACATCAATGCCCCGTGCAGCAATATCTGTTGCAACTAAAATTTTTAATTTATTGTCTTTAAATCGATCAATAATTTGTGTTCGTTGGCGTTGCGACAAATCACCATGTAAAGCTTTAGACGGATGATTAATTGTAAATAGATCGCGCGATAATTTATCCGCATCTCTTTTGGTTGAGGTAAATACGATTGCTTGATTCAGCTCTTCATCCTTCAGAATTTCATCGAGTACTTGTTTTTTATGCTCGTAGTTCTTTACACTGTAGAGGTACTGTTTGATATTTTTATGCGCTTCAATTTTATTCTCAGCCGCCACGCGTACTGGATTTTTTAAAAAGTTTTGTGCAATTTTTTCTATGTTTGGAGTAAGGGTTGCGGTAAACATCATCATCTGTTGATTATTTGATGTTGCCTCATAGATTTTTTTGATGTCAGGCATAAAACCCATGTCTAGCATACGGTCTGCCTCGTCAATCACCATCGCTTTAATATGCTTAAGTTGTATTTTATTTTGTCGCATAAGGTCCATTAAACGGCCCGGTGTCGCAATCACAAAATGCAGGTGATTTTTTAACAGACGATTTTGCAGGTTATAGGATACGCCTCCCGTAATTGCTAGTGTATTGACACGCATGTAGCGGCTAAATTGGATAACCTCTTTTTCAATTTGATTGGCTAATTCACGCGTCGGTGCCAATATTAATACATCCGGACTCAAGCTTTTTTGATGGTGCCCTGGACGGCTTTGACCAATTAAATTTAAGAGTGGCAAACAAAATGCGGCTGTCTTCCCAGTACCTGTCTGTGCCGAAGCTAATACGTCCTTATGATTTAGAATATGCGGAATCGCCTTTTGTTGGATAGGCGTTGGGGTTAAATAATTGTTTTTTACGATTGCTTGATTGATTGGTTCAATAAAACCAAACGATTGAAATGACATAGATTTCCTTTGAAAAAGTAATTAAATAGATTGGCTTTAACTTTTTATCAAGGCAATCGATTAGACGCGCATTATATAGACAAAACATAATAAAACAAACTAAAAAACATCAAATAAACAATTAGTTAGAAAATGTGTTAGATTAGCGACCTTTTTAAGTACTTTATCTCCAACCACACTATGCATAACTCAATAAACGAGATCAGAACCAATCTATTAAGCGGGCTTACCGTCGCCTTAGCGATGGTGCCGGAGGCTATTGCCTTTGCATTAATTGCCCATGTGTCGCCATTAACTGGGCTTTACGCAGCTATTATTGTTTGTCTTATTACTGCTGTGTTTGGTGGTCGTCCAGGCATGATATCTGGTGCTACAGGAGCGTTGGCTGTCGTTATGGTCGCTCTAGTTGTCGAACATGGGGTTGACTATCTTTTTGCCACCGTAGTATTGATGGGATTATTACAAGTCACTTTTGCTCTCTTTAAACTCGGAAAATTTATTCGTATGGTGCCCTATCCGGTGATGCTGGGTTTTGTAAATGGGCTAGCGATTGTAATTTTCCTCGCCCAATTTGGCCACTTCAAAGAATTAGGCGCTGATGGTGTTTCCCTTTGGATGTCTGGTGCCGCCCTCTTTACCATGTTGGGCTTAACGGCTTTAACTGTGCTTCTCATTTACCTAATCCCGCTGCTAACTAAAGCAATCCCGTCCTCGTTGGGCGCAATTATTATTGTCTCTACCATCGTTGGTTTTTTTGGTTTGGATACAAAAACCGTTGGTGACCTAGGCTCCATTGCCGGCGGGATGCCGGCATTTCATTTGCCCGATGTAGCCTATAACTTTGAAACGCTTCAAATCATTTTCCCTTATGCATTTTTGTTAGCATGCATTGGTCTGATTGAAACCTTATTAACCCTGAATCTTATTGATGACATGACAAACACACGTGGGCGGCCAAATAAAGAATCTATGGCACAGGGTGCCGCTAACATCATCACAGGATTTTTTGGTGGGATGGGGGGTTGCGCCATGATTGGGCAGAGTATGATAAACATTAACAATGGCGCCCTAAAACGCTTATCGGGTATCGCCACGGCAATTTTTCTTGCAAGTTTTATTTTATTTTTATCGCATTGGATAGAGTTAATTCCCTTAGCAGCGCTCATTGGTGTCATGTTTGTTGTCGCGGAAAAGACTTTTGAGTGGGGCACGTTACGTCTTTTTGGCAAGGTGCCAAAAGAAGATATTTTTGTTGGATTATTGGTCGGCGGTGTAACAATCATCGCGGATCTTGCTATTGCCGTTATTCTTGGCGTCATTGTTTCAGCGCTTGTCTTTGCTTGGAAGCATGCAAAAAAAATTGAGGTGACTACCAGGATAGATAA
>JAFMCB010000033.1 GCA_017858095.1 Methylophilaceae bacterium
TATAGAGAAAATCTATAATAGCCGTCAACGATCATGTGATTTTCAAAATCATCCATAAACATTTTTTCGTCTTCAAAAACATCAATCCAGGCAAACGCAAAGGAGGGGAGAAGCAATAAAAAAAGAAACGTTCTCATGGGTGCAAAATAGGCAAATAAAGTCGCATTACTTTGTTGAGGCTTGAATGGCTTGTTCAACATCTTCAATAATGTCGTCGATATGCTCAATACCCACTGAAATCCTTATCAAATCCTCACTAACACCCGCTAAAGCCTTTTGCTCCTCGGTTAATTGTCTATGTAACGTCGATGCAGGATGGCATGCTAGTGATTTTGCATCACCCATACTGAGGACCCTTAAGATCATTTGTAAGGCATCAATAAATTTAGCACCGGCTTCTCTGCCACCTTTGATGCCAAAACTAATAATACCGGATGCCAGGCCCTTAGTAATTTTCTTACAGACGTCATGGTATTTGTCATCGGGTAGGGCGGCATAATTTACCCATTCCACGCGTTCATGATTTTTTAAATATTTGGCGAGGGCAAGTGCATTTTCGCAATGGCGCTGCATTCTCACCCCTAATGACTCAAGCCCTAACATGATGATGTAGGCGTTGTTGGGTGATAAACAGGCTCCCGTTTCTCGTAATGGAACCACACGGCAACAGGCAATAAAGGCTGCCGGGCCAAATTTCTCAGTGTAGACGACACCATGGTAAGAGGGATCTGGCTCATTGAGCATGGGGTATTTTTTAGGGTCTTTCGTCCAATCAAACTTACCCGAGTCAACAATAATTCCACCAATTGTTGCACCATGGCCATCGATGTATTTTGTTAAGGAGTGAATCACAATATCCGCACCAAAATCAATGGGTCGACATAGATAGGGTGTCGCTACAGTATTATCGACGATCAGAGGTATGCCATGTTTATGCGCAATGGCTCCAAACTTTTCTAGATCAATGATGTTTCCAAGCGGATTACCAATTGACTCACAATAGATCGCTTTCGTCTTTTCATCTATTGCATCCTCAATGCCCTTATAATCGGCACCGTCTACCATCTTTACTTTAATTCCCTGTTTAGGAAAGCTGTGGGTAAAACAATTATACGTGCCACCATATAGCTGATTGGTGCTGACAATATTGTCACCCGTCCTGGTAATGGTCTGAATCGCATAGGTGATGGCAGCCATGCCGGAGGCAAGCGATAAGGCAGCAATGCCACCTTCCATTTCCGCCACTCTTTTTTCTAAAACATCGTTAGTTGGGTTTCCTATTCTTGAGTAAATATTTCCTTCAACCTTAAGGTCAAATAAATCCGCTCCATGCTGCGTATCATCGATGGTAAAGCCGGAGGTCTGATAAATTGGCGTTGATGCTGCTTTCTGATCATTATTTTCTGATTTATAGCCATGATGCAGTGCTATTGACTCAAGCTTCATATGTGGATCCTTTTAATCATTTAAAATCAACTACACCGTCATTGATTCGTGTAAATTTAAAAATCAAATACTCTAGTATGTAATTCGCGTTATAAAATTTATAGGATCGATTCGGAAACTTATCCATGGAGCGCAATACGTAATTTGCTTCGATCGCTGGCTTCGATTTTTTCCCCACATATTTAGGCGTACATGTGGTCAAATTCTTTTTATGCATGTATTGCAGGGTTCTGCAAATACGCTCACTCACTATTTCGCATCGTGCAGTCCAACTAAAATTTATGTAGCCCGTATGTGCAAAAAGGTTAGGGATGCCACTAAACATCATACCCCGATACCAACTGGTATCATTAAGTCGTATTGTTTTATCATTGACAACAATGTCTATGCCTCCCAATATTTGCGCATTCAGACCCGTGGCCATGATAGTAAGATCACACTCAATAACTTTGCCATTTTTAAGTTTAATGCCATGAGGCTCCCAATTACTTACCTCTTGATGCTCTACCGTAACTTTGTTTGTTTTTAAGGAAATAAAATAATCATGGTCCAAGCTACAAGCAGGCCGCTGGTTCCAGAAATCGTATGCAGGAACATTGGTGTCATTATAGTAGGGGTACTTTGCTATAATTTTCTTTTTATATGACTTTTTAAAAAGTCTGCTATGAAAATAATCTATTAAGGTTTCAAACGTTTTATAAAGTCGCGTTGATTTTTCTTGGCCATCAACGTTAATAATCCAGGCCGGGCTACGTTGTATCAATGTCACCTTCTTGGCTTCTTTCACGACCGCAGGCGTCATCGTTACCGCAGTGCAGCCACTTCCAATAATGGCGACATTTTTATCTTTGATTGCTGTATTTTGCCAATCTTGCGTATGGACAATTTCTCCTTGGTATTTATCTTCATCTTTGAACTTTGGAAAATTAGGATATTTGTAATCACGCGATCCAGTACAGCAAATAACATATTGGCTAATAAAGTCTTGACGGTTAGTTTTTGTCGTCCATTGATCATTATTCCACGATAGTGATGTGACCTTTGTGTCGAATAATATGTTGTCTCTAATATTAAACTTCACAGCAGTGTCATTTAAATATTTTTTAATGTCTTTACCCTGGCCAATAATAGGGCCTTGCCACGGATTAAAAGTAAATCCGTAGGTGTACATATCCGTATCGGAACGCACACCAGGGAATCTCATTTGATCCCAGGTGCCCCCTAGATCGTTTCTTGCTTCAATGATTTTATAAGTAAGATCAGGAAAGTTTTTTTGGAGGTAATAGGCTGTTGTTAATCCAGCAATACCTGAACCAATTATGACTACGTCTATTTTATTCATCCTAATTCATAGCTCACTTAAATAGAGGTTATTAATGTAATTGTTTAAGGAAATTGTAACCAAACCCATAATCAACAAATTAATTAAACTTATACTTTTATAGCAATGGTACTTAAAGTACCTTATAAGGCCAATGTTAGCACACAAATTTCAGATTAAAATTTTACTCAATTATTAAAATTATAGAATAAAGTCTTGTTAATCTCGATGACAAAGACCAATTTAAATCTGCAAAGTTTCTAAAAAAACATTTGAATGCGTTAGCAATTATTAATTTAATGAATGTATTGAAATTTTTATAAAAAGTAATCAAAGATAAAGTGGGCTTTTTTTGATAAGCAAAATAAAACAAAAAAATGTTACAAATTTGTTACAAATAATAAAAAAAATGTATACTAAGTGAGTACTGATATGAATCGTTAGAAAGTGATGATGTTTAAATTTTGGTTTTCTCTTTTTTTATTTTGTTTCTTATCTCAGACCTATGCTGCAGATCCGATTGCAGGCGAGACAAGATATAAAAAAACGTGCGTTAACTGTCATGGACCTGCTGGTAAGGGTGCTGCAAGTTACCCAAAAATATCTGGTAATGACATTGCTTACACCACAGAGAAACTAGAAACTTATCGTGCTGGAAAGAAAATTGGGCCGAACTCTGGTCTGATGATCATGATGGCAAAATCACTTACTGATGAAGAAATTAGTAACCTCGCGGCGTACTTAAAAGACGCTAAATATAACGTTAACGATTAGTGGAGTAAAGAAATATGAAAATTTTAAGCAAGATAAAGCTGTTAGCTTTAGCTGCAGCCACCTCATCTGTTTTGATGCCAGTAACAATTCATGCTGAACATCATGCTTCTAACAAAGGCATGGATGTCCCTAGAATTGGTTCGATGGTAGTAATGTCAGGACTCGAAAATCCCTGGGACATGGCCTTCACAAAAGACGGCTCAATGTTTTACACGGAAAAATGTAAAGGCCTTTCAGTCAAAACATCTTCAGGCGCTATTAACCCTTTATACGGCATGAAAGACTCTAAGGGTTATCCTGCCGCAGGAAGTGACCTTTTCTGTTCAGGCCAGGCAGGTATGCTTGGTGTTACTCTTGACCCAGATTTTGACAACAATAGAACGTTATACCTCTATTCAACCTCAAGTAAATATCATGGCTCAGGTTGTAAAACAAACTTTGAAAAATGTGACGGCAACATTGTTATGAAATTCAAAGTTAGCAAAGACCTGACTAAAGTCTCTGGTAGAACAGATATTGTGAAAGATATTCAATACAAACCCTTTGAATCAAACCAACCTTTCGGTGGACCGGGTGCGCATAACGGCGGCAGAATGGCTTTTGGCCCAGATGGTTATCTTTATGTAGGTACTGGTGATCGACATCGTGGAATCTGCCCGCAAGACAACTCTCTCCTTTGTGGTGTTGTTTTAAGAATTGACGGCAACGGTAAAGGCCATCCAGACAATAAGGTAAAAGGCGATAGCCGTATTTACACTTATGGTCATCGAAATGTTCAAGGTATTTCTTTCCGTCCAAGTGATGGTCAAGTATTTACTGCCGAGCATGGACCATGGCACAACGATGAAATCACTAAATTAGTAAGTGGTGGCAATGGTGGTTGGGACCCAGCTGAAAAAATTGCTGGCAGAGGTGCATGTCCGGATCAGTATTGTGGCTATGAGCCAAATCAAATGGAAGGTATGGTGCCAGCGGTACGGGCTGCATATACTCCGATGAGTGA
This sequence comes from Methylophilaceae bacterium, assembly GCA_017858095.1. GTDB lineage: Bacteria > Pseudomonadota > Gammaproteobacteria > Burkholderiales > Methylophilaceae > BACL14. Next base: position 4,545 of record JAFMCB010000033.1, read on the forward strand.
TACTCGCTTTGAAGACTTAATGCCACCTGCTTGGAATAACAATGGTTACTCTCAAGGTACTGGCTCAGCTGCATTCTTAAAAGGCAGTAACTGGGGTATTTACGAAGGTCGTTTAGCTACTGGAATCATGGGTATTGGTTTTGGTGGAACGCCTGGTGGAATGAGAATCGACATTGTTGATCTTACTCAGGATGGAATGGCAGTAAAAAGCGTTATTCACATGCCAGTTGGTGTTTCTAAGAGATTTCGTGGCCTAGAAATGGGTCCTGATAATGCTCTTTACGCTGCAACTGACGAAGGTGAAATATACAAAATTTCAGCAATGAAATAATAGTTATTCTGATTTTTTGTAACTTGCAATCTAAAAACCCTCATCATCACGATGAGGGTTTTTTTTATGAAAATTATGTACGGTAGGCCAAACAAAACTTATACAAATCTATTGCAAGCAATTACATGCTAACGTAATAGCAAATAGAGTGACTTTATAACTTAAAAAGGTTAGGTGTGTTTTGTTTAAGCTATTAATTTTAATAGCTTTTTATAATATTGTTGAATTTTAATGGTTCATATATAATAAATTTAACAGACCGGATATCTAACAGCAACCATTGTTAGTCACGGTCAATAACAAAAAAGCAAACACGACCAAAAGTCCTACCTTGTTTTAAAAAAAATGATGTTTACCCTTGTTCAATCATAATTAGGATTAGAACGTGGTGTTGCTTGTTGCTCATGGCCACAAGTAATATTATTAATATTCTAAAATTGTTCATTGGCAATCATCTTTATTTAATAAAATAATCTAAGGAGACAATATGAGCGTCTTACAAACTTTTAAAAATCTAAAAGCTGAAGGAAAGAAAATTGTCGTAGTTACATCTCATGAGTATTGGAGTGCGAAGATTCTTAACGACACAAATATAAATGGAATTTTAATTGGTGATGATTTAAATATGGTTGTACATGGCCATGAAGACACTTTGAGTTGCGATGTGGAAACAATTGCAATGCACACCAGAGCCGTGAAGAAAGGAGCAAAAGATAAATTCCTAATCGCTGGTATGCCATTCATGGCAAATAGAAAGGGGTTAAAGGATTCATTGGATAACGTTGAAATCTTAATCAAGGCTGGGGCAAATGCTATTAAAATAGAAGGTGTTGATGGAAACGAAGAGCTTTATGCGCATCTTTCCCAATCCGGTATTCCAACAATTGGACATATTGGCCTGACACCATCTCACCATAATGCAATCGGTGGATTTAAAGCTCAAGGTAAAACAAAAGAAACTGCGCTTAAAATCGTTGAAGAAGCCAAGAAACTTGAGCAACTTGGGTGTATTGCCATCGTTTTGGAGGCTGTTCCGCAGCATGTAGGTGCAGCAGTCAGTAAAGCAGTTTCTATCCCAGTTGTGGGTGTTGGAGCAGGTCTTGATGTGGATGGGCAAGCATTGGTTCTCCCAGATATGCTAGGTTTTTCTACAGACTTTAAACCTAAGTTTGTCAGAACATACATGAATGGAGCCGATCTTATTAAAGATGCCGTTAATCAGTTCGCAGCCGATGTACATGCAAAAGCATTTCCAGGAGCGGCAGAAACATACGCGCCGGGTAAGGATCAACTGAAATAAGTATATTGTACTTTGTATAAGTGATTACAGAGGGTTATAAGGAATGATAATAAATGTCACACAGTTTAATTTGTAGTCCTCTGATATCACGATTATTTTGAAAAAAGATA
>JAFMCB010000034.1 GCA_017858095.1 Methylophilaceae bacterium
AAGATTTAATTGGCGTCCCCAAGGGGATTCGAACCCCTGTTGCCGCCGTGAAAGGGCAGTGTCCTAGGCCTCTAGACGATGGGGACAATCTAGAAGGCGTAATTCTACTATAAATAAACTAATTTTTATTAAAAAATATTCATCTTTAAATCATTTTTTTAAGATTACTCATGTGTTTTAACTATAGAATTTAAACCTATCTTTAAAAACGGATAGTCATTATCATTTCTGAATGAATACAAAAGAACTCATTGAAAATGCATGCCGGCATTCGAATTATTTAAAAGAGCTTTTAAATGCCGAAGAAGCGATAAAAAAAGAACTTCAAAAGTATGTTGTAAAAGAATTTTGCAAGGCAGATGTCGTAGATTTTTTAAAAAAATTACCCTGTAAGTCAAAAGAAGATCTTGACTCTGTCTTAAGGCAAGCCAGAAAAGTTTTTTACGCCACCATCATAGTGCGTGATATTAATGGCTTGGCTAAACTGCAAGAGAGCTTTAACTGCAACACGGCTTTAGCTGAAATCTTTCTTCAATACGCACATAACTTTCATGCAAAAGCGCTCGTCAAAAGATACGGAGAGCCCGTCAGTGAGCAAGGCAAAATACAGCAATTAATCATTGTTGGCATGGGCAAATTAGGGGGTCACGAGTTAAATCCATCCTCCGACATCGATATCATCTTCACTTACCCGGAGTCTGGTCAGACAAGAGGTAAGGAATCGATTTCAAATCAAGATTTCTTTACGCTGCTGGCAAAGGACATCATAGCGAGCTTCTCTGACTACAGCGTAGATGGCATATTGTTCCGGGTAGATTTAAGGTTGCGGCCCTTTGGCTCCGACGGCTTGTTAGTATTCTCGCTAGAGAGTCTGGAATCGTATTTTGAGTCGCATGGACTCGACTGGGAGCGTTATGCCTGGTTAAAAGCGCGTGTGGTGGTTGGCCCTGAAGACGCCTTGGATAAGATTGTTACCCCGTTTGTTTACCGCCAGTACTTGGATTTCAATGTCTTTGAGTCATTACGGCAGCTAAAAACTAAAATCAACACCGACATGAGTAAAAAAATTAATGCGGGAGATATCAAGATTGGGCCCGGCGGTATTCGTACAGCGGAATTTATAGTGCAATCACAGCAAATTGTCTGGGGGGGTAAAGACAGTGAGCTCAGGGCGAAGACTTTTTTACAAGCGCTGCAGGACCTTGCCAGCAAAAATATACTGAAAAAACACACGCAGGCAATCAAGGCTGCCTACTGCTTTATGCGCAACCTGGAACACCGTTTGCAATACATGGATGACAAACAAACGCACAAACTTCCGGATGACGAGACAGAAAGACACCGCATTGCCGAATCGATGGGATTTGTCTCGTGGAAGCAATTTATCACCAAGCTTAATTACTATCAATCCTCACTGGAAACAATTTTTACTAGCCTGTTCCAAGATGCAACGCTTTCAAAATCGAATGGAACAACGTCATCCAATGCATGGTTAAGTGAGGCAGACCATGAAAATGTCATGATTGAATTAACGCAATTGAGTTTTCAGAATGCAACAGAGGTGGCGCAGTACCTCCACAACTTCAAGCAAGCCAGCAGTTATCGCACATTAACGCCGATCTCAAAGGCACGATTTGATCATTTAGCCCCCTTGGTCATTAACCTCGCTGCATCTGTTAATGAGCCCGACAGGACACTGGTGAGTTTTTTTAATTTTCTCGCTAAGATTGCGCGGCGCTCGAGCTACCTTTCATTATTGCGGGAAAACCCAAATGTGCTGAAATTAATGATTCAGATAACCAGTTTTGATCCACATATCATCGATAAAGTCGCAGAAAATCCAGTCATCATTGATGACTTATTTAACACCGCGGATTTTTTAAAAACGGTAGATTTAACAGCCGAGACAAAACACCTTAGGCTTAAGCTAAAAAGAAATACAAGCAACTTAGAGCGGCAGATGGATGAGTTGAGGCAATTTAAAAATTCAATTATTTTTAAGTTAGCGGTACAAGAGATCATGGGAATCTTTCCGGTTGAGAATATTTCCGACACCTTGTCAGAGCTTGCCGATTTAATGGTTGCAGAAATACTTAAATTAGTGTGGTCCCAAGTCTTTCCCAAGCAAGCATACCCGCCGCTTGCGGTCATTGCCTATGGTAAGTTGGGCGGCAAAGAAATGGGCTACCTGTCGGATTTAGACTTGGTTTTTTTGTATGAGGATAGTAAGGCATATAGCTCCGATCAATACCTAAAATTAATTCAACGCTTTAATAGCTGGACCACCTCCCTAACGGGCGCAGGCTTTTTATATGATATTGATTTACGTTTACGGCCGGATGGGGGCAGCGGGCTTCTAGTGACGAGCTGGGATGCGTTCAAAGAATACCAATCCGAGCGAGCCTTAGCCTGGGAGCAACAGGCGATGTGTAAGGCGCGTTTTTCTTCCGGCCAGGCTAGCCTAAAAAATAAATTTGACACGCTTAGAAAAAAGATTCTTTGCCAAGCAAGAAATAAGCTCGAGTTAAAGGCTGAAGTTATTCATATGCGGGAGAGAATTTATCGAAATAAAACCCCCAAGAGTGAAACCTTTGACCTAAAACACAGCCATGGAGGGATGGTTGAAATAGAATTTTTAACGCAGTACTTTATTTTGGCATACAGTGCAAAATATGCTGAGTTGACCGCTAACATTGGCAATATTGCATTACTGCAATTACTAGCAAAATTGAATTTGCTTACTGAACAGGACGCTAGAACCCTTGTCGAGGCTTATCGCTTCTATCGAAGCCTGCAGCATAGGCAGGGAATTACCCCGGAGAGTCCGGGTAAGGTAAGTCATGCAGTCGTAGGGAACACAGCAAAAAAAATTCAGCAAATATGGAAGAAATTTTGTCAGAAAGATTTTCTTTAGTTACTGATTAGGCATTCGCCCTGTGTGTGGATTAAATGCTCCTTATTGGCAAATTCACCCTGTTTACGGAACTCATTTTTTAATGACGCGGTATCAATTTGAAAATGCCACCTATAAAAATAATCCTCATCCTCATCCAGTCGATTGCATGTCAGTAATTGCTCGTAAGACGAACAAGACAATTCAGTATCACCGATGGATAGAATTTGGTTAGTTGTATCGTAGCGATATTTTTCAGCTAAATTACGGGTCTCTGCTGCTAAAAAGTTTAAGTAAATACCTTTCGCTTCGATTATTGTTTCTTGGCAGTCAAAGAGCGTTTCATCGGCATAACTTGTATTACAGAGCAGAAAAAAGAATAAAGCAGATAAAAAACGCATCAAGAATTGAGTTTAACAACATGCAAACTCGGTTTCACCTGCGTGTAAAGATTATTCAGGAACGCCAGCGTGTCTTCTGGAAAATCAATTTTATCGAAGTAGGTATGGAGGATGGTGTTAATCGGGGCTTGGTTACTTGAATTGGTATAGCTGTCATCGACATGCGTGACCTTGTTTTCGTCATCGACCGCAAAGTTATTTTGCTGTGACCAAATTTCATTGGCTGCCCCTTTCATGTCATATCCAATAAAAGTTGTTTGATCTTCGAGCGCGTATGCGGAAGCGCGACCGACAGCCTGCGCCTTATATTTATCGATGAGATAATTTACAAAATAAGTCTCAAGCTCATCATTAATACCTTTGCCGCCATTGACTTCAGCAAACATCCCGGTAAATAAAAAATACAGGTTTTCGTCGTCACAAAAGGAAATGACTTTATTTACCGCTTTATGCTGCCGAACGATCTGGTTAAAGTTTTTCGGAAATTCTGTTTTTAGTAATTCAAGTGGGTTAGTCATGGCAAGCCTTCTTTAAAAAAATAAATACTTTACAAACGAGATGATACCTAAAACTAAAAATATTGCAGCCAAGCATGACAAAATCATCAGCGGTTTGCATTCATGTGCTTTGCATTCACTCATAAAAATTCTCCATTAAGTTAATATCTATTTTTGAACTATACGACAAAAAAAAATTCAAACCTATTGAAAGTTTTTTTGGCATATTTTTTGCTGTGTAATTAAAGTGTCGTATTAAAAGGATAAATTATGGAACTTCATACCGAAACATTCACATGGCTTCTCTTTGTGGTTCTTGTCTTGCTGATCAGATGGGAACTATTACGCTTAGACCAGCGCTTAGAAGCAAGAATCATCAGACTTGAAGAGCTTGAGAAAAAAACCAAAAGATAGCTTAAAACTTACGTATCACAGCACATGTGCCAACAAAATGGTAAGGATTACCCCAGCCTCGAATTATCTCAAGGTCCCCATTGTAACGGTCTAACACTATGGACAAGCCTATCTTTTCATTTGTTTCCATCTCAAGCAAGCTGACAGTCGCGTCGCTAACGTTAAGAAAGTGGTTGCCGTGCACGGGGTGGGACAGGGCATTACCTTCAATCTTTATTCTCTCCATAACGGCCTTATCATTTGCATTTTTATCAATTCCCTTACAGAGTAAATCAGCACTGACTAATTCAGCAACAGCAAAGTTTGAGCACAACAACAGCATTAGGAAGTATATTTTTTTCATTTTTTGCACCAAAAAAGACCGTATCATTAAGTAATAAGCCTTATGATTATAATGTAATATTTTTTTAGTCATGTCCTATCCTTTAAAGTTGCATTATTATTTTTCTTTGAGCTGATTTTTATGTATAAACACATTGCATTATTACTTCTTCTTCTGCCAATTTGTGGCAAAGCACAAACCACTTGCGATTTTAACTACCTTGATGCTGAGCTGCCCAAGCTTTATAAAGGTATTGTGCTTAAAACAAATACGACGCCCAAAATTTTTACATTCTGCGCAGACGGCAATCATTATCTGTTTAATGCAAGTATGTTTCAGCAATTTAATAAAGGGCAGGGCATTAACCGAGCGCTAGAGAAAGATCTGCTATCTTTCTATCTCAACAAATATAGCGCCAATAGTTTTTCTAAAACGTATTTAAGGGCAAACGGACAGAAGATTGAATTAATTTCAACAATCATTAATCGTAAACCACCCAAGGCGCTGGAAATTTCAGAAGAAGTATTTATTGATGAGGGTCATGCAACAAGGGTGCAATACAGCAATATGCTCCGTACCGATGTGCCCCAATCTGAATACTTGGATTATTTTAAAACGGTTGATCTTACCGCAGAGCAGATCATAGTAATTGAGAAATTTGAGCCATTTATTGGGGTGCAAGCATTAACAAAGTAATGACAGAGCTTAAAGAAAATTTTTTATTCTATTTTGTTGCAATCACCTATTTGTTGGCCGCTTTGCCGCATCCTGACAATTATTATTTGATTTTTAAAATCACTATTTTTGTGACAATTCCGTTGTTGATTTATTTCACAATGCCGAGGGTAAAGCGGCTCACACTATTTTATTTAGTTGCTTTCTGGATTGTTGATAATCCACTGTATTTATTTCCAATAGCGGATTATGTCTGGGTTATATATAACCTTTTAGCAGCAGTTTTTTTTCTTTTATTATCAGGGGGTGAAGAAAGCCCGAAACATTAATACTTTAAAGTTAGCGGGAATGTGAATTTATCCAGCTTTGAATTAAATCCAACAAGCCCGTTTTTTTAGCAATAGTAAAAGCAAATATAAAGACAGCTATAATCAGTGAAAATGTAATTAAAATATCAATTAAATGCATCGATGTTTTTTTACCTAAAAAATCTTATTATAGCTTGACATAAATATCTCCTCCATCATACTCATAATTGTTAGTTTGCTGATATCCTGCAAACTAAGTCAGTATAAATTTACAATTTAAGGTCTAAATGAAAAAAAAGATTGGGCAAGTCTCACTCGTCTTAGCGTTCATAGCCGTTGTCTGGCTTGTGTTAGGTATGTTAAATATTGTTCCATTATGGATAGAGCTATCACAAGAGACAAGTGTGCGAGCGCATGCCTCTGTGGCGGTAATTTTTTTATTAATTGGCTCATGGGCATTTTGGAATAATGATTAATTTTTTAATGAAAGGATGTATTTATGATTAAAACTTCAGATATTTGTATTTTGGTTTCAGTGGCGGTTGCGTTTTTAACTACAGCTTTTTTATGGTTTCAGGGTGCTGATACGAAACAAGAGGCATTATTTACAGCCACGTGGATCCCGTCAATTTTAACTTTTGCTATTTACTTTAAACTAATTGCTAGGAAGGCATAATTATGGATGACCAATTGTTATTCTTTGTTGGTTTATTTTGTTTT
>JAFMCB010000011.1 GCA_017858095.1 Methylophilaceae bacterium
CCACGCCAGAGCAAATGAAAATGTTTCTTACGCGCATTGGCTTTGGCACAAAAGCCGTTATTACTGGCGATGTCACGCAAATAGATCTTCCCAAAGGCCACTTAAGTGGGTTAATTGAAATTCAAAAAATTCTTAAAAATGTACCGGGTATTGAATTTACTTTATTTAAATCAAAAGATGTTGTTCGGCACCCGCTTGTACAAAAAATTATTAATGCCTATGAAAATTATCAAGAAAAATAAATGACCAATCAAGCTATATCGCTATCTATTCAGGACAACGTCAATAAAAAGAACTACTTAAAGAAAAAAGATGTGTTACGTTGGTTAAACTATTTTATCAAGACTGATTCTACTATCACAATAAGAATAGCGCAGCTTAATGAAGCTAAACAATTAAATTTTACTTACCGAAAAATTAACAAAGCAACCAACGTGCTGTCATTTTTAATTGCTAGCAAACCCCTGGTTGGCGATATTATTTTATGTCATGACATAATAAAAATAGAGGCTCAAGAGCAAAAGAAAAAGTTACGTGACCACTACGCTCACTTAATAATTCATGGATGCCTTCATCTTTTAGGCTATGATCATGAGTTAGATGCGGATGCAAATAAAATGGAGAAGAAAGAAATTAATATTTTAAAAGCAATTGGAATTACTAACCCTTATCTGGTCAAAAATTAAATGAAAGATAAAAAAGCGAAATTAATAAAAAAAATAAGGCGTTTTTTATTTAAGCCTAAAAATAAAAAGCAAGTTTCTGAGGTTCTAAAACTGGCTTTTGATCAGCACCTCATTGACTCTGATTCGCTAATGATGCTTGAAGGAGTTATGAATGTCTCTGAGATGCAAGTGCGTGAGATTATGATCCCTCGCTCACAAATGGATGTCATCGATATATCAAAAAAACCTGATGAATTTATTCCTTATGTTATTGAAACTTCGCATTCACGTTTTCCCGTTATTGAAGAAAATGTGAATGATGTAATTGGTATTTTATTAGCCAAAGATCTTTTAAGATTTAATGCAGGTGAAAACTTTGAACTTAGGGACAGGCTAAGACCGGCAATTTTTATTCCCGAATCAAAGCGACTTAACGTCTTATTAAAAGAGTTTAGAAAAAATCGGAACCATATTGCCATAGTCGTTGATGAATATGGCGGGGTATCGGGCATGGTTACCATCGAAGATGTTCTTGAACAAATTGTAGGGGATATCGAAGATGAATATGATTACGACGAAACTGAAGACAATATTATTGAAGAGAAAGAAGGTCATTTTAGAATAAAAGCAACAACAGAATTAGATGATTTTAATGAGTTTTTTGGCACAAATTACAGTGACGAAGAATTCTCGACTATAGGTGGGCTGGTTACGCATAAATTTGGCTACCTACCTGAAAGAGATGAATCCATTGAATTTGATGGTTTTTTAATAAAAATTCTCCGTGCTGATAGTCGTCAAGTTCATACCCTACTTGCACAAATTAACCTATCTGAAATTCCAAAAAAAAATAAATGAACTTAACGTTTCGAGCCTTCTCTTATAAGAAATATTTATTGAGACCACCATGCTAAAATTCTTACCCATTTTACTCCTTTTATCAAATTTAGTTTTTGCTAATCACCATGAAGAAAATAAGATTGAGCAAGAAGCCGTACCTCTAGTCACTGAACTTCCTACTTTTTACAGTGACTTTGTAGAAATTATTGGACTTGTTACCGCTGATGAAATTATCGCCATCCTAGGTGAGCCAGCAAAAAAAATTGATATACGCATGAAGTCAACCAATGATGTGATTGCTAGTACTTGGTACTACCATAATTTAAATACCGACGATACCGGTAGGTATTTTCCTACCACTGAATTAGATATTGTCGATGGCTATGTTGAGTCTGTAGTTTTCATGAATGAAGTTGATGAAAATTCAAATTTTGAGGGAAATAAGTACGAGATTCCTAAAAATAATGACAAGATGATTTAGTTTCAGTCCGTAAGATGAGCATGTACAATTTAATGCATGCGCATTTTTCAAAAAAAATATACCCATTTTTTAACCAGCATCTTTGTCGTTTCTCTCGGTGGCTTAAGTACGTTTGCTTTTGCCCCTTACTATCATTATTTAGTAATCATTCTCTCGGTTGCTGCACTTTTCGTTATTAACAAAAAGCAAAGTTTCAAAAATATCTTACTTTTTGGCTTTGGCTTTTTTTTCTTCGGCATTCATTGGATTACCATAGCACTGAACACTTATGGCCATATGCCATATGTAGGCGCAATTATTTCGACTACAATTTTATGTATTTTTTTATGCCTTTTTTTCTATCCGTTAAAATTTTTTCAACAAAATTTTTCATCAGCAATATTCGTAGCTTCCTCGTTTACCCTTCTTGAATGGTTAAGAAGTTTCATCTTTACTGGATTTCCTTGGTTATCTTTGGGTTATAGTCAGGTACCAAATAGTCCTTTATCTGGATTCTTACCCATTATTGGTATCCACGGTATCAGTTTTCTCGTTATCCTTACAGTGACTCTTTTGCTGTTATATAAAAAGAAAGATTTTAAAAGCAATATAATAATCTTCAGCATGATTGCAATGATTTGGGGTGGTGGGTACATTCTAAAAAAAATAGATTGGACGCAGCCCATTGATGAGCCAATTAAAGTAAGCCTCATTCAAGGAAATATTGATCAATTAATTAAATGGAATAATGATTCCATTCAGTTGAGTTTAAAGAAATATAAGGATTTAATTTTCCAAGCGCAAGGAGAATTAATTATTCTGCCCGAAACCTCGATTCCACTTATCTACCAAAAAATTCCGATCAGTTTTATGCAAAGCTTGCAGGAGAAGATGAATGCTACAAAATCCAAAATTATTTTAGGTGCAATTTATAAGGAAAATTCACAATACTTTAACAGTGCAGTTTATTTGCATGACAATAGTATTAATCTCTACCACAAATATCATTTAGTCCCCTTTGGTGAATATATTCCTCTGCGACCTCTTTTAAAATTTGTTTATGAAAATTGGCTTCAAATTCCCTTCAATGATTTATCTCGAGGAACAAAAAAACAAGCATTATTTAAATTCAACAATAATCAAATAGCAGCCAATATTTGCTATGAAGACGTTTTTGGTAATGAAATTATCAGGCCCTTTCCTAACGCAACTATGCTGGTCAATCTCAGCAATGATGCTTGGTATGGGCAATCAAATGCTGCATTTCAACATCTGCAAATATCACAAGCCCGTGCAATAGAAACAGGCAGAATGATGCTGAGAGCAACAAATACAGGTGCAACAGCAATAATTAACGAAAAAGGCGAAATTATTTCCCATTTACCACATTTTGATGTGGGTATTTTAGAGGGTTATGCACAAGGCTATGAAGGTGAGACGCCTTACAGTAAATATGGAAATTATTTAATTGTATTACTATCAATTATGGGTGTTATTCTTAGTCTCAAGAGAAAAACTTAACTTTAATGTCTTTTAAAAAACCAGTAAAATGCATCCTTAATCAATAAATCATTAATAATGAAACCTACTTTTCAACAAATCATCACAAAGTTACAAGAATTTTGGTCAGCACATAATTGCGCTATTATTCAACCTTACGATATGGAGGTTGGTGCAGGAACATCACATACGGCGACATTTCTTCGTGCATTGGGCCCTGAGCCATGGCGAGCAGCCTATGTTCAACCGAGCAGGCGTCCTAAAGATGGTCGCTATGGAGAAAATCCAAATCGATTGCAACATTATTATCAATTTCAAGTGGTCCTCAAGCCCTCTCCCGAAAATATTGTTGATCTCTACATGAATTCGTTAAATGCACTGGGCTTCGACCTAACAGAGAATGACGTTAGGTTGGTTGAGGACAATTGGGAGAATCCAACTCTGGGTGCTTGGGGCTTAGGTTGGGAAGTTTGGCTCAATGGTATGGAAATCACGCAATTTACTTATTTTCAACAGGTTGGAGGTATTGCTTGCAAACCAATTACTGGGGAAATTACTTATGGAATCGAAAGATTAGCCATGTATATACAGGAAGTTGAAAGTATTTATGATATCCAGTGGACAGATAATTTAACCTATGGCGATGTTTTCTTACAGAATGAAATCGAACAAAGTGCATATAACTTCGATCACAGCGATCATGAATTTCTATTAGTGGCTTTCAATGCGCATGAAAAACAGGTTGCGCATTTAGTAAAAAATCATCTCGCCTTGCCAGCTTATGAGCAAGTGCTTAAAGCGGCTCACACATTTAATTTGCTTGATGCGCGCGGTGTAATCAGTGTGACTGAGCGGGCAGATTTTATCGCACGAATACGAACATTATCAAGACAAGTGGCGCAGTCATACTTGGACAGTAGAAAAAAATTAGGCTTTCCTTTGGCAAATAAAAGTCATGCACAAGAGACAATTGAGGCAATGAATAAAAATGAAAAAAAATAACTTGCTGATTGAAATCTTGACTGAAGAACTCCCGCCGGCATCACAACAACAACTTGGTGAGCATTTTGGTAAATATATTGCGCAAAAGCTTCATGATTTTAATTTAATTGAAGCGGTTAAATTAGAAAGCTTTTCCACACCTCGACGCTTAGCTGTCAAAATTGATGGCGTAGTTACACAGGCAGAGTCTTCATTAAAACTAATTAAATTAATGCCAAAAAAGATTGGCTATGACGCTAATGGCGAACTCTCACAACCGTTATTAAAAAAATTAAATGCATTGGGCGAGGACGAATCAAGTGTGCCGCATCTAAAAATTAAATTTGAAAATGATCAAGAAATCATCTACCTTGAAAAAAATTTTCAAGGGCATCAGCTCAATCTCGTCATTGAGGAAATAATAGAAGATAGTATAAAAGCTCTTCCGATCGCAAAAACCATGAGCTATCAATTAGCTGATGGCTGGACTACTGTTAATTTTGTTCGTCCAGCCAAAAATATATTAGCATTGCATGGCGATCAACCAATTAATTTCAACACCCTTGGACTGAAATCTAAAAATACCACTCTAGGACATCGTTTTGAGTCTTCGTCAGAAATAGTCAAAATCGCTCATGCAGATCAATACGAGGAGCAAATGTTCAAAGAGGGAAAAGTCATTGTTAATTTTAATCAACGAAAAAATAAAATATGGGAAAGTATTCAAAAAAATGTAAGTGATCTTGCTTCAAGCTATCATGTGAATGAAGATGAAAATCTTTTGAATGAAGTAACCGCATTGGTTGAAATGCCCAATGTTTTAATAGGAAAATTTGATGAAAAATTTCTTAATATACCCCATGAGTGCCTTGAGCTGACAATGAAGTCGAATCAAAAATATTTTCCAGTTGTTGATGCAAATAATAAAATAACAAATTATTTTGTCATTGTTGCAAACCTATCCCCTAAAAATGTGGCTTCTATTATTCAAGGAAACGAAAAGGTGATTCGTCCTAGACTTTCGGATGCAGAGTTTTTTTTCAAAAAAGATAAAGAGGAATCACTTTCAAAACTTGCTAAAAAGTTAGCCCAAGTTACTTACCATAATAAATTAGGAACGCAGCACGATCGCGCACTTCGTGTTGCAAAAATTCATAGTTATATTGATAAAACTCTTCAATTTAATAACGCCTTTGATTTTAAAAAACTTGCGCTGGCTTCAAAAGCAGATTTATCTAGTTTGATGGTAGGTGAATTTCCAGAACTTCAGGGCATCATGGGCAGCTATTATGCAGAAAACGATGGAGAAGAAAAAATATTTTGTGAAGCCATCGAAGACCATTACAGCCCAAAATTCTCAGGGGACAAATTACCCCGAAATAGTCTTGGGCTCGGTTTAGCTCTGGCTGATAAGATTGAAACATTAATAAGTTTATTTTCAATCAATGAAATACCAACGGGGGATAAAGATCCCTTTGCCTTGCGCAGAGCAGCTATTGGTATTTTGAGAATTTTAATTGAAAAAAACTTAGCACTTAATGTTATTCATACGATAAAACATTTTTATCCAAACAATAAAAATTTAGATGAGCTTATCTTGTTTATTAAAGAGAGATTAATAAACTTTCTTCGAGAAAAAAAATATACCCCGCAAGAAGTTGACGCCGTTACATCAAATTTATCGAATGAATTTAATACCCTGTTAGATAAACTAGAAGCCCTTCAGTCTTTTGTCAAACTCGACGAAGCAGCGCATCTTGCAGCATCAAATAAGCGCGTGGCAAATATAATAAAAAAATATCAATTTGATAATGATGTAAAGGTTAACAAGTCGCACTTGATTGAAAACGAAGAAAAAATACTTTATGAACTTCTTATAGAATTAGATTTAGAGGTTAAACGAGATGCTGAAAATAAAAGCTACATTGATGCTTTATCAAAATTAGTGCAACTGAAACAGCCCATTGATGCTTTTTTTGATAAAGTCATGGTAAATGCAGATGATATAAAATTAAAAAGAAATCGACATAACTTAATGCTTTTGCTGCATCAAACATTTAACAGAGTGGCTGATATATCTAAACTAACAACCTGATGAAATTAGTTATTCTTGATCGCGATGGTGTTATCAACGAAGATAGTGCCAGCTATATAAAAAATCCTAACGAATGGATTCCTATTCCACAAAGCCTAGAAGCGATTGCCCTATTAAAACAAAATAATTTCCATGTCGTTATTGCAACAAATCAGTCAGGTGTAGGCAGGGGTCTTTACGATATAAGCACCTTAAATCAAATTCATAACAAAATGATTAAAATGTTACAAGATGTTGGAGGAGCCATTGACGCAATATTTTATTGCACACATACCGATGAAGATGATTGCAATTGTCGTAAACCGAAAATTGGGATGCTTGAGGAAATAGAAAAAAGATTTGCTTGTTCCTTAAAAAAAATACCGGCAATAGGCGATTCATTAAGAGACTTAAAAGCTTTTCGGGGTATTGGTGCACAGCCAATCCTAGTTAAAACAGGCAACGGCGAACAGACGCTGCTTGACAAAAAATATCCAAAAAATACGTTAATTTTTGAAAACTTATTTGATGCAGCAGAATTTATAATAGCGAACTATTAATGCTCTACTTAAGATCTTTTATTTTTCAGGTTGGTATGTGGGGCTTTACGATCCCCTTCACCCTAATGTGTCTTTTTTTATTTCCTTTTAAACCCATTACGCGATATAAAATCATTTCGTTATGGGCGAAAACCATGCTGTGGTGGGTAAAAATCACATGTAACTTATCATTCAAGGTTTCAGGAATTGAGTACATTCCAGATAAACCCTTTATGATCCTTTCAAAACATCAGTCTGCATGGGAAACATTAGCTTTTCAAAAAATTTTCCCTCCTCAGGTTTGGGTATTGAAAAGAGAGTTGTTGTGGATCCCTTTTTTTGGCTGGGGGCTTGCCATGACTTCACCAATTGCAATTAATCGATCAGCGGGAAGAAAAGCACTGGAACAAATGAAAATACAAGGCATTGATCGGGTTAAGAAGGGTTTTAATATTGTTATTTTCCCAGAAGGGACAAGAATGAAGCCAGGTGAAACCGGTAAATATCATATTGGTGGGGCTTGGCTAGCACATCAATTAAAATTGGATATTATTCCTGTTGCACACAATGCCGGTAATTACTGGAAAAAAAATTCCTTTTTAAGAAAAGCAGGGGTGATTAAGGTAGTCATTGGAAAACCTATAAATTCCGCTACTGAAGACCCTGGGAGCCTTAATCAAAAAGTGAAGGAATGGATAGAGACTACGATGACGGATATCAATGTTTAAAAAACAATCGAAAGAAAGTATTACTCTGAATAACCAAACAGTTGCTTTCACTCTAAAAAGAAGCTTCAGAAAAACTGTAACACTCCGAATTAATGAGACCGGACTAATTGTAAATGCCCCCTTCATTGTGAGTAGAAATTATATTTATGCGCTCGTTATGAAAAAGAAAGAATGGGTATTATCTAAATTAACACTATTTAATACCCAAGATAATAATTCGGTTATAAAAAATGAAGGGAGTATAAAAATTCTTAATCAACCCTACCAGTTCAGCATCTCGCAAGGGAAAGATAACGTGTCTTTAGAAGAAAATATATGTCATATAACAACAAAAAATATTAATGATTCTCAGCATATAAAAAAACTATTTATAAAGTGGCTTAAAAATTATGCGCTTAATTATTTTGAGCAAGAGGTTAAACATTTGGCGAAGCATCATGGCTTCAAATTTAAAGAGGTAAAAGTCTCTAATGCAAAAACCCGTTGGGGGACTTGTAATGGCAAAGGTACCATAAGATTAAACTGGCGACTTATTCTTAGTTCAACTGAAGTTATAAACTACGTAATTTGCCATGAATTATGCCATTTATCACACATGAATCATTCTCATAAATTCTGGTCTTTAGTTGCGCAAATATGTCCAGATTATAAGATTGTATCTAACGAGCTCAAGAAACAAGGGTTTTCTTTATATCGATTCGGATAAAAGTTGTTGAATATCAGCAATAATTCCTTCAACTGGAGAGCCGTAGGGATGGCGAATTCTGATTTTTCCGCTTCGATCAATTAGGTAAATACCTGACGAATGATCTATGGTGTAGGAATCACCCTGCTCTACCTTCTGATGAAAAACTTTATATTGATTTGCCATTGCATCAACTTCGTTTGAAGAGCCATAAAGGCCTATAAAAGTTGGGTCGAAGGATGGGATAAATAAACTTAATTTTTCTTGGGTGTCTCTCTCAGGATCTAAAGAAATAAATAAAACTTGAAAGTTATTACCAGCCTGCCCTAATTCTTGCTTGATGTATTTGAGCTCTTGTAATGACGTTGGGCAAATATCAGGGCAATTAGTAAAACCAAAAAAAACTGCGATTACTTTATCTTTATAGGAGTCAAGCGTAGCCCTTTCACCATGGTGACTCGTTAAAGAAAATGAAGCATCCAAATTTGCAGCACTGATGTCGGAACCATAAAATTGCTGAGTGGAGTCATTGCCACAAGCAACTAAAAATATAAAAAGACAAGAAATTAAAAATTTTTTTAGCATAATAGTTTCTCAAAAAAGGGTTTTCATTTTATCATGCTATTTTTAGTAACTATTATCCCTATTTAATTTAAAGGATTCACATGGCATTACCCCAATCAATGGAAGATCGCGATGGATTAATCTGGTATGACAATCAGATGGTGGCTTGGCGAGAGGCAAAAACGCATGTTCTAACCCATACCCTGCATTATGGTTTGGGTGTGTTTGAGGGTGTTAGAGCGTATGAAACAAAAAAAGGGGCTGCCATTTATAGATTGCATGACCATACCGATCGTCTATTTAATTCAGCTCATATTTTAGGTATGAAATTACCATTCAGCAAAGATGAAATTAATACTGCTCAACAAAAAGCAGTAAAAGAAAATAAGTTGCAATCTGCTTACATAAGACCCATGGCCTTTTATGGTGCTGAGGGAATGGGTATTTCAGCAAAACATTTATCAACACACGTCATCGTTGCTGCATGGAGCTGGGGCGCTTATATGGGTCAAGAGGCTATTGAAAAGGGTATTAATGTAAAAACATCTTCTTTCTCTCGACATCATGTCAACTCCACAATGTGTAAAGCAAAAGCAAATGGTAATTACATGAATTCTATTTTGGCGCATCAAGAAGCAACGAATGATGGTTATCATGAAGCTCTTTTGCTCGATACGCAGGGCTACGTTACTGAGGGGTCTGGTGAAAATATATTCATCGTGAAAAAAGGAAAGTTATATACTCCCACCCTAACCAGCGCTTTGGATGGAATCACTCGAGATTCAGTGATTACTATTGCGCATGATGAAGGGTTAGAAGTTATTGAGAAAAATATTACGCGCGATGAAGTCTATACCGCGGATGAAGCATTCTTTACCGGTACTGCTGCTGAAATTACACCTATCAAAGAATTAGATCGACGCATGATAGGCAATGGTGCAAGAGGTGAAATTACTGAAAAGTTGCAGTCAATATATTTTGATACCGTTAAAGGTGAAAATGATAAATATGAAGCTTGGCTCACCTACATTGATTAAAAAAGAAATCTTGGTGTCTGCAAAAGACCTGCCATTGTATTGTCCCCCAAAAGATAAAACTTTTTGGGCCATGCACCCACGTATTTATTTAGAATTTGATGAAACTAAAAAAGTCGCATGCCCTTATTGTGGAACAAAATATAAAATTTCAACTTAATTAAAAATTTCTAGTTGGAAATTTATATCAGGCATTAAACGCGCTAAGGCCTTCCGAGGCTGATCGCTTTCATCATTTGTACAAAAAATGAAGTGGCCTAACGATTCCCTGATATTGGATAAGTTATTAGCTTCGAGTTGACGAACTAATTGTTGGGCAACCGCAAATCCTGTATCAATTATTGGAATGGTTTGATTAAAATAGTCTTCAATCAAATGTCGAATGAAAACAAAGTGAGTGCATCCCAAAATAATGACATCAATATTTTTACTCTCCAAAAGAGCTAAATTTTGATTGACGATAGCTCGTGTATCGGGTGCGTCAATCAAGCCTTTTTCAATTTGCTCAACAAGCCCCTGACACGGTTGCGAGAAGAATTTGGTATCACCCTCATAGTGACTCAATAAAGCAGCAAATTTTGAGCTTTTCAAGGTTCCTGTGGTTGCTAAAATACCCACCCGTTTAGTTTTGGTTAAATTATTTGCTGGCTTAACCGCTGGCTCCATACCAACAATAGGTATTGAAAAAATATCTCTTAGCTCTTTAATGCATGCGGCTGTAGCGGTATTACAAGCAATCACAATTACTTTAACGTGATATTTTTTGATTAATAAATTAATAATTTTTTCTGACCGTATAAAAATTTCTTTTTCAGAGCGATTGCCATAAGGTGAATATTTAGAGTCGGCAACATAGATCAAATCTTCATTTGGTAATACATTAGAAATTTGACTAACAACCGAGAGACCTCCCACGCCTGAGTCAAAAATTCCAATTGGAGATGAGTTATTCATAGCTAATTTAGTCTATTTTCGCATGCATTTGCAATGGGTTAATGTACAATGATTCTGAGAAAATTATGGCAAATAGATTAACACACATTTACACAAAAACTGGTGATGAAGGCAAAACATCGTTAGGTGACGGTACGCGTGTTGAGAAACATCATCTTCGCGTTGAGGCATTGGGTAATGTTGATGAATTTAATTCAATTATTGGCTTATTACTAACGACCAACATTGATAGAGAAAAAACTACTACATTAAAAAAAATACAGCATCATCTTTTTGATATTGGTGGCGAGCTGTCCATACCTAATCTCCGTAAAATTGATGATGAAAAGATTAAATTTATCGAAAAAAATATTGATGCCATGAACAAAAACTTACCGCCCCTTGAAGAATTTATCCTTCCTGGCGGTTCACATGAGGCGGCATTATGTCATCAAGCAAGAACAGTATGTCGACGTGTAGAAAGATCACTTTTTCGATTAAATGAAATTGAAAAAATCAATGCAGTATCCCTTAAATACATAAATCGATTATCCGATTTTCTTTTTGTCCTTGCGCGACAAATAAATAAAGAAAAAAATATTAGCGATACTTTTTGGCAAAAAAATATCTAGTTATCTTGATGTCAAAAAATATAATCAAAAGCATTAAAGATACTTACAATCAATTTTTTTCAAAAGAGCCCATCAATCAAGAGTTAATTTCAAAGAACGTTTTAGCTATCATCAATACGCTGCAGGCTAATAATTTTGAGGCTTATATTGTTGGAGGAGCAATCCGGGATATTCTCATCTCGCTAACACCTAAAGACTTTGATATTGCAACCAATGCAAAGCCAGAAGAAATTCGTCATTTATTCAAAAATTCGAGAATTATTGGTCGCCGCTTTAGACTGGTTCATATTTTTTTTGGTAGAGAATTAATTGAAGTATCAACATTTAGAGCTAAACCAGAAAAAGTGGAGCGGCTGAAAAATGGCATTCTGAAAGATAACGAGTATGGGACCAAAGAAGAGGATGCTGTAAGACGCGATTTTACTTGTAATGCGTTATATTTTGATCCAAAAAGAAATAAGATTTTTGATTTCTTTAATGGTATCGAAGATTTAAAAAATCGACACTTAAATATGATTGGTAATGCAAAAATTAGGTTAGCTGAAGATCCCGTCAGAGCCATTCGAGCCATTCGCTTTTCTGCAAAATTAGGTTTTGAAATAGATAATAAATTAAAACAACAAATAATTCAGGTGCTACCTGAATTAAAAAAAATTCCCTACTCCCGTCTCTTTGATGAAATATTAAAAATATTTTTAACAGGCTATGCTGAGAACAGCTTTAAGTTGGTAAATGATTTTAATTTAGCTAAAATTTTTTTCCCGTCTCTGCAGTCGGGTTCAAAAGAAACTATTAGTTTTATAAAAAGAGGATTAAAAAAAACAGATGAAAGAATTTTTTTGGGCAAACCTATTAATCCCGGGTATTTGATAGCTGTTTTTTTATGGAAAGATGTGAAAATTTTACAAGATAATTTAGCCAAGAAAACAAAATACCCACTAACAGCTCTTAATGATGCAATTGAAATAACATTGAACAAGCAAAATAAAATCTTCCCTATACAAAAACGCTTCATAACTACCATGACAGAAATATGGCAATTACAACCAAGATTTGAAAATCTAAATAAAAAAAGAGTTTTTCGACTTTTTGCTCACCCGAGATTTCGAGCGGCTTATGATTTCATGCTGCTCAGGGGCGAAGAAAATGAAGTGAATGAGCAGATAATTTCTTGGTGGATAAACTTTGTTGAATCCACGGATGAGGAAAGAAAAGCACTCATAACAAATTGATATGGATAAAATATACATAGCGATTGGAAGTAACTTGAATGGCCCTATCAAACAATTAAATAAGGCCGTTGAACATTTAAAAAATCATCCTGAAATTACTATCGTTAATGTATCCAGTTTTTATGTAACGAAACCGGTGGGTATTGAAAATCAGCCTGATTTTATAAATGCTGTAATAGAGATTAAATATGATCATGGTGCGCACAAATTAATTGATGAACTTTTAAATATTGAATTACTTTTTGGCAGAATTAGAGCGGAAAAAAATGGGCCAAGAATTATTGATCTCGATATACTACTATTTGGTGATTTAGAAATTAATGATAGCGACTTGACAATTCCTCACCCAAGAATGATGGAACGAGTTTTTGTCTTGTTGCCTTTAGCAGAAATTGCACCAACTATTATGGTAAATGGAACACCTATACAAATTGCTTTAAAAAAATTGAAAATTGATGGAATTCAAAAGGTAGTAAATTGAATATTTTTGATAAATATCCTTACATTGTTGTTGAAGGGCCAATTGGCTCAGGCAAATCAACATTGGCAAAATTACTCGCGAATGAATATCACGCCAATATGTTTTCTGAAAAAGCTGAGCGAAATCCCTTTTTACCGAAATTTTATGAGGATATGCAGCACTATGCCCTGCCGACTCAACTTTTTTTTCTTTTTCAGCGTGCCAATCAAATTAGTGAACTCAAACAAAAAGATATTTTTAGTAATGGCGTCATCGCAGATTTCTTTTTACAAAAAGATCCCATTTTTGCAAAACTTAATCTGGATGATGAGGAATTCAAGCTCTATCACCAAATATACCAACACTTGGAGTTAAAAGCACCAACTCCAGATTTGGTAATTTATCTTCAAACACCCGTCGAGCTGCTAAGGCAGAGAGTACAAAAAAGAAATATTAATTATGAACAAAGAATCACGAGAGAATACCTCGAGAGGATTGCGGAGTCATACAGCAGTTACTTTCATAATGATCATGACTCAAACGTACTCATTGTTAATAATGAAAATATCGATCTTTTAGAAGATAAATCAGCCCTAACCATGCTCATAGAAAGAATTAATCAAATTTCGAGTATTCGAGAATATTTTAATCCAAGCCTGATTTAATAATGATAAATATTAATAAGCTTTTAAATTCAAAAAAAATTGCCATACTGACTTGCTATGACGCTACGTTCGCAAGTTTAATTGAGCATACCAAATGTGATGCAATTCTTGTAGGAGACTCGCTTGGCTTAACAATCAAAGGGGAAGAAAATACCCACAAGGTTACCCTCGATGAAATGATCTACCATACACAAGCAGTAAGGCGCGGTGCAAAAAAAATACCCATCATTGCCGACCTTCCCATAAATACTTTTAAAACAAAAGCCGCGGCATTAAAAAATGCAAAAAAATTAATTGCGGCTGGGGCAAATATTATCAAAATTGAGGGTGATAAAGATATTTATGATATTGTTGCCTATCTCTCCCAAAATGATATTAAGGTATGTGGTCACATTGGCTATACCCCACAAACAGACTCCAAAATAGAAAAAATAAAAAGTCCTACTGAGTTTTTGGGAAAAGCTAAATCGTTAGAAGTCAGTGGTGCTTGTATGGTTGTATTATCAATGACGGGTGCAAAAGTTGACAAGCTTGTAACCGATAATTTATCTATTCCCACCATTAGCTTTCGATCTTCAAATCAATGTATAGGAGTTGTTGAAATTATTTACGATATCCTTGGGCTGTCAATTAACTTATCGACACGCAAAAAATTACCGAAAAATACCTCGGCGCTGCCAATTAAAAAAGTATTAAATAAATTTATTGCAGCCACTCAAAAAAAATAACTATGCATGTAATTAAAACAGTATCAGAACTTAAACAATGCCTCACGGCTTTTAAGAACATATCTTTTGTGCCAACCATGGGTAATTTGCATGCCGGGCATATGGCTTTATTTGAGGAGGCTTATAAGAAAAGTGAGGGGGTCGTTTTTTCCATCTTTATTAATCGTATCCAATTTAACGACTCGAATGATTTCATCAATTATCCTCGAACCCTGGCTAATGATGTGTCACTTATCAAAAAAAAATTTCCATCGGCTATCATATTTCACCCTGAAGAGAATGAATTATATTTTAATCATTCGCCAAAGGAGTTCGCTTTAGGTAAGGTTGTAGAGGACTTATGTGGTAGGTCGAGACCGGGCCATTTTCAAGGTGTGGCCACAATCATTGATATTTTCTTGGCAATGATAAATCCAAAGTATTTATTTCTTGGAAAAAAAGATTATCAGCAACTATGTGTTATAGAAAATTTTTGTAAAATTTATTATCCTCACGTCACTGTAATTCCGATAAGAACCATTAGGGATGCAAATAATCTTGCGCTTAGTTCGAGAAATAATTTACTTAAAGATAAGACAAAAGCCGCTAATCTTTATAAAATTTTATTGCAAGCAAGTCAAGCGATCAAATCCTTGTCAGATATTCAACAACAAACTAAATTAGCAAAAGAACAATTAGTAAAAGAGAATTGGCAGATCGACTACGTCGAAGTAAGAACACAAAAGAAATTAACTCATCCCAAAGATAATGATAAAGAACTAATTATTTTGGCGGCAGTATATTGTGAAAAAATACGACTCATTGATAACATAGAATTTTGCATAGAATGAGCTAACTGACTATAATAGTCACGAATATTTAAGATGGAATTAAAACATGCAGCGAAAAATGCTTAAATCAAAACTTCACCGCGTTACAGTAACTCATGCTGAGCTAGAGTATGAAGGATCTTGTGCGATAGATACGGAACTTTTGAAAGCAGCAGATATTAAAGAATATGAGCAAATAAGCATTTACAATATCACGAATGGGGAGCGATTTACGACCTATGCCATTTCTGCTGAACCACATTCCGGTATTATTTCCATCAATGGTGCTGCCGCTCACAAAGCGAATCCTGGTGATATGTTGATTATTGCTACTTATGGCAACTATAATGAATTAGAGCTTGAGTCCTATAAGCCTCAGCTTGTTTACGTGGACAAAAAAAATCAAATTACTATTAGCAAGAATTCTATTGCTATGCAGGTAGCCTAGCCCTCGATTGATCTCGGTAGAAAAAATTAGAAAAGAGGTTATCAGTGCACTGGAAGACATCAAAGCATTTGATATTGTCTCCCTTGATGTAAGAAAAATTACCTCCATTGCAGACTTCATGGTAATTGCGAGTGCAAGCTCATCGAGGCAAGCCAAAGCCCTCGCAAATAATGTCCAAGAAAAACTTAAACAATCAAAAATTGATGTTGTTGGTATTGAAGGTGAATCCGAGGGAGACTGGGTACTAGTTGATTTGGGTGACATAATTGTTCACATCATGACACCGACAACGCGGGCCTATTATAACCTTGAAGAACTCTGGTCATCATAAAATCAATTGTTAATTAAAATAATTTCTATCAATAACTCGCCTCCAAACTGGGTTAATGATTCGATTAAAAGTTATGTCAAACAATTAATGGCAGATATTAAAATCGAATTTATTGAAATAAAACCAAACCAGTTGGCCCATACAAATAAGAAAAAAACAAAAGAAGCCCAAGAGATCGAGAAGCATACTAGCGGTTTCCATATCATTGCCTTGGATGAAACTGGGCAATCTTTTACATCGGTGGATTTTTCTGAAAGAATCAAACGTACATTAGAAAATTTTCCTAATATTGCATTCATTATAGGTGGCGCTGACGGACTAGACCCTGTGTTAATCCAAAAAGCAAATCTTGTTTTAAGCTTATCCGCCATGACATTGCCTCACCACTTTGCTAAAGTAATTCTTATTGAACAAATTTATAGAGCTTTTTCTATCTTAAAGAATCATCCATACCATCGTGAATAATCATTACAAGAAAAGTTTAGTGTGGTTTCGACGCGATCTTCGCCTATATGATCAGGCTGCCCTTTTTCACGCCTTAGAATTATCAGAGTCTGTTTGTTGCTGTTTTATTTTTGATGCAAATATCTTACATAAACTGACAAACAAAGAAGACAGGCGTGTTGAATTTATCTGGGAATCGATTCGTTGCTTAAAAGAAGAATTAAATGCTTTGGGATCTGATATTTTAGTACGTTTTGGTGAGCCGCAAAAATTAATTCCTCAGCTCATGCATGATTTAAATTGTGAAGCCCTTTTTATTAATAAAGATTATGAAGATTATGCGCTAACACGAGATAAAGAGGTTGCTTTAGCGCTCGCCAAAGTCAATAAAAAGGTACACAAATATAAAGATCAAGTGCTGTTTGAAGAAAAAGAAATTCTTACAGCTACAGGTAACCCCTACACAGTTTTTTCACCTTATCGAAATAATGTTTTAAAGAAAATTGAATTTGAAGGGATACAACAATTTAATTGTGAAAAAAATAAAAACCGTTTCGCTCAAACCAACACAGAAAATTTAATTTCACTTGAGCAATTAGGATTTAAACAAACAAATATACAATCGCTTAAAATTCATTTTGGCACCAAAGGTGGAATATTATTAATTGATGACTTTAAAGAGCGGCTGCATCAGTACAAAGAAAAGAGAGATTTTCCAGCTATTAAAGGGGTTTCCTATCTTTCAGTGCATAATCGTTTTGGTACAATTTCTGTTCGCCATTTAGCCAAATTGGCGTTAGAAAAAATGAGTCAGGGTTCTGCTGCCTGGTTAAATGAATTAATTTGGCGTGACTTTTATTTTCAAATTCTGGCAAATTTTCCACACATTAATCATGCTAAAAGCTTTAAAACACAATTTGATGCTGTGAGATTCGAAAATAACGAAGGGTTTTTTAATGCATGGAAGAATGCCGAAACTGGCTTTCCGATCATCGATGCAGCAATGTCACAATTGAATCAAACGGGCTTTATGCATAACCGCTTACGTATGGTTGTTGCCTCCTTTTTAGTTAAAGACCTGTTAATTGATTGGCGTTGGGGTGAGAGCTATTTTGCAGAAAAACTAATCGATTATGATTTTTCCGCGAATAATGGCGGGTGGCAATGGGCGGCATCTACTGGCTGTGATGCACAACCTTGGTTTCGAATATTTAATCCTATTCTACAATCAGAAAAATTTGATGCTGAGGGAAAATTTATAAAAAAATATATTCCTGTATTGTCTGAGCTACCAAAAAAAGAAATTCATGCCCCTTGGGTAGCTTATGAGAAAAATCCATTAACTTTTCAGCTTCGATTGGGTAAAGATTACCCCTGGCCAATTGTAAACCATAAAGAACAACGTGAAAAAGCTTTAAAAATGTATGATTTAAAAAATGTTGGGTAAAAACTACAACCATAAACTTTTTTTATTTTTATTAATAAAATCAATAGACTAAAAAGCAACAATCAGGGATAATTTCTAGAATATGCGTAATAAAATTTACACCTACACCTTCTTAATTTTCTTTGGGCTATTGTCCGGTTGTGCAACCGTTGACAACAAAGATCCCATGGAAGGTTACAACCGCGCCATTTATTCATTTAATGAAGCAGTCGATGATTTTGTAGCTGAACCTGTCGCGCGTGGTTATTTGGCAGTAACCCCTGATGTTGTTGTAAAAGGAGTTAATAATTTCTTCAATAATATTAGAGATGTTATTACTTTTATCAATGATTTACTGCAGTTTAAAGGTGAGCATGCCGCCAATGATGGAGGTCGGGTGTTAGTCAACACCACGGTTGGGTTGCTTGGCTTTATTGATGTTCACTCAATGAATGGCGGCGAACGCAGAAAAGAAGATTTTGGTCAAACACTTGCTTTCTATGGTTGGGAAAATAGTGCGTACTTTGTCCTTCCCGTCTTAGGGCCGTCAACCGTCCGAGATGCAGGTGGTATTCTAGTTGATACCCTTTTCTTTGATCCAATTTCCTACATCAACAACGATGTTGCCTTTAGAAATGCGCTACGTATTGCGCAATTTATTGATGCACGAGCCGAACTTTTAAACGCAACGGCCATACTCGATCAGGCCGCGCTTGATCCTTATGCTTTCCAACGTGATTCTTATTTGCAGTATCGGGAGCGCTTAATTAATGATGGAAAAACTGATCCCTCAGATGAATACTTTGAGGATTACAATATCCTCGGTAAAAATACACCTGATGCAACGGAAGATTTAACTCAATTAAATGAGTATGATTTTTATTTAACTGACGACACTGTTGATACAGTGGAGATCAATTCTGCCGACAAAGTGTCACAATCCCTGCAAGAGTAATTAATTATTTGATCCTACGGTTAACTCATCAACTAGAATTGAGCCCGTGTATTTTGAACTATTTTGGTAAGTATCATTAGCGATTAAGCGAATATTTTTATAAATATCTTTTAAGTTACCCGCAATCGTAATTTCCTCGACCGGATGAACAATCTTTCCATTTTCAACCCAAAAACCTGATGCACCGCGGGAATAATCACCAGTAACCATATTGGTGCCATGCCCTAAAATATCAGTAACGAGAAGACCGGTTCCCATTTTTATCAATAAATCTTTAAAATTAATATTAGAAGATTTAATGAGTAAATTATGTGCTCCTCCTGCATTGCCAGTTGAGACCAGGTTGAGTTTATTCGCCGTATACGTTGATAAAAAATAACCATTCAATATGCCTTGATCAACAACTACTCGCTCTTTCACTTTTACACCATCATCATCAAAATACGTACTTGCATTACCTCTCTTTAAAAAAGGATTCTCAATGATCGTCAATTGCGGAGAAGCAATAACTTTGCCAATTGCGTTGAGCAAAAAAGAATTTTGGCGATACAAGTTGCCGCCTGATACAGCTGATACCAAAGTAGCTATCAGTGATGTTGCAATTGGTGCTTCAAAAATGACAGGGTAACGTCCCGTTTTTATTTTTTTTGGATGTAATTTACTCACAGCACGCTGAGCAGTCTCTTTCCCCAGATCTAAATGATTTTTTAAATCAGAAAAATTTCTTGCCGTCGTGTAGATACTGTCTCGTTGCATTTGCTCATCGTCATTTGCAATCACTGAGCAACTTAATGTTACCCGCGAGGATGGGAAGCCTCCGATAAAATCATGGCTGTTTGCATAAATAAAATTTGCCTCAGAATTTGAAAACTGCACACCCTCTGAATTCTTTATCTTAGCATTAAACTGTAAGGCTTCAGCTTCGGTCGCTAAAGCATGGTCAATCATAAATCTTTCGGTAAGATCAAATGGAAAGTAAACTTCCAATTCATGACTCTCATTCGCTAAAAGTTTTTTATCAGCAAGCCCATAACCTTTGTCTTCTTGCGTATATTTAGCAATTTGACATGCGGATAAAACACAATCTTCAATGGCTTTTAGACTAAAATCTGAGCTTGTTACCAATCCTCTTTTTTTTCCAAAATAGACCGACAGCGTAAGACTTTTATCATTGTTCACTTCAATTGTTTCCAGTTCAGAAAGTCTTACTGTAATGCTCTTTCCTTGAGCAATACTGACTTCTACTTCAGCTTCCGTTGCTCCATTAGCCTGGGCTTTTTCAAGCGCAAAAGAAGCTAAATCGATAAGGTTTTGATTTTTCTGTCTCGTTATTTTCAATTGATGAAAGTTTAAATTGTAAAACTGATATGATACAGGTGAATTAAAAATAAAAATTGTCTATGAGTAACAATCAGCAAGAAGAAATAAGCAAGACCCAGCTAAAAAAACAATCCAAAGATATTACCAGCTTTGGCCAAGCGATAACGCTACTCAATCAAAACCAATTAGAGCAGCTTAATTTACCCAGTGATATCAATAATGCCATTGAAGACTACAAAAAAATAAAATCTTTAAGTGCAAAAAAAAGGCAATTACTTTTTATAGGCAGGTTATTAAGGTCAACAGATTTGCATGAGGCATTTATTCAATACGAAGCGATAAAAAACCATTCACAACTTGCAAATCAGCAGTTTCATTTAGTCGAGCAATGGCGCGATAAATTAATTCAATCCCCCGATGCCATTACTGAATTTATTAATCAATTTCCAAAAACTGACGTGCAGCAGTTACGTTCGCTAATAAAGAACTCAATCAATGAAATTGAAAAAAATAAACCATTAAAATCATCACGGAGCTTATTTAAAATTATTCAATCCATTTTAAATAATTAAATATCCACCATTACTGTTTTTTCTTCACCTGCGCGCAAAAATGAAACTTTTATTTTTTTTCCTTTGTTTTTTTGGATAATTTTAATAAACTCACTGGGGTCATTTACCTTCTCATCGTTCACTGCAGTAATACTGTCCTTCCGCATAATTCCAGCCACTGCTGCAGGCGAGTCTTTAATGACTGCAATAATTTGAATGCCAGGATTTTGTTCATCAGTATTTTGATTGGTAAGTTTAATGAAGTGTGTACCAAAAGTAGGTTTTGGTAATTTCACCCAATAGCTTGCGTAAAATTCGTACATGGCATTGGGATCAGCCAAATCTTTTTCATCGATAATGATTTCGGTGGTGTTGCCATCTTTATCCAATTGTTGGGTTAAAATACTTTCACGCGCTCTTTTTATTGCGGTGGCACGAGTATTTTCATTAAGCTGTCTATCATAAATCAGTACCATATCTGCCTGAATGGCTTGACCATGAGTCAAGGCCAACTCTGGAGGAAGATTTTTACTGGTAAATCCAGTAAAGCCCATTAAATCATATCCATCCTCTAGCATTTTTATGTTATCAGTTTCTTTTGCCCAGCCCCGCATAATTTTTGTATCAGGCGCATCTGCAAAAGACTTAAAACCTTTAGGACTTTGTGTTTGGTAATTTTTTTCAAACAGATTTTCTTCTGCGAAAATTGATAGTGAAAATAAACAAAAAAACAAAAAACTGAGGGCGCGAAGATACTTATTCATGAGAATGCCTTTTAAGAAGTGATAATATAGTTAATTATTTAAAGAGACATTATGCAGGAAAAAAAATTCATTAATATTGGTTTAATTTCTATCAGTGATCGGGCTAGTCAAGGCATTTATAAAGACGAGGGGATTCCCTCATTGAAAACATGGTTGGCAGAAGCGCTTACGACCCCATTTAACGCGGAAGAAATAGTTATCCCTGATGATTTTGATCTGATAAAAAAAACACTGGTTGAGTTTGTCGATCATAAAAAATGTCATCTTATTTTTACGACTGGTGGAACGGGTCCAGCAAAACGTGACATTACACCTGAAGCGACACTTGCAATTAGTGACAAAGAATTACCAGGTTTTGGCGAGCAAATGCGGCAAATTAGTCTTAATTTTGTCCCAACTGCAATTTTATCAAGACAAGTTGCTGTCATCAGAAAAGAAAGTTTGATTGTAAATCTGCCTGGTCAACCAAAAGCGATCAAGCAAACACTTGAGGGGCTAAAAGATAGTGACAATAATACAACCATGGCTGGTATTTTCGCTGCAATACCCTACTGTCTTGATTTAATTGGTGGGCCTTATATCGATACCGAGGAGGCTGTTATTAAATCATTTAGGCCAAAGAAATGAGCGTTGAAGCCGACATCATCAATCGATTCTTTAAGAAAAAAACGAGTGCACCATTAGGTATTGGTGATGACGCAGCATTAATCAATAAAAATACAAAAGAATATTGGGCACTTTCTCAAGATACACTAAATGTAAATACTCATTTTCTCCCCTCAACTCCTGCACTTGATTTAGGTTGGAAAGCATTGGCTGTGAATGTTTCAGATATTTATGCCATGGGCGGTCAGCCAAAGTATGCGTTAGTATCGATTGCTATCAATAAACACAATATGCCGTGGCTTGAAGACTTTTCACGTGGTTTGCATCAGTGCGCAAAAAAATATGGTGTGGAAATTATTGGTGGGGATACAACGCGTGGTCAAACATCAATCTCAATAACGATTATTGGTAGTGTGGAAAAAAAGAAAGTTTTAAAAAGAAGTGGTGCTAAGTTGCATGATGATATATGGATTACTGGCCAAATAGGATTGGCTGCATTGGGACTGGATTGCCTAAAAAAAAAGATTACGTTGAGTGAGGCTGCAGAAAAATTGGCAATCAAATGCCTTTATAAACCGTCACCAACCGATATTCAAAGTTTACAAAAATACCAACTGTTTCACTCTGCGATAGATATCTCTGATGGCGTCATTGCCGATTTATCGCATATCTTAACGAGTTCCAATTTATCTGCAAATATTTTTTGTGCCCAACTTCCTGTGAGCGCTTGGATTAAAAAAGAAAAAGCATTTGACTATGCGCTCTATGGCGGTGATGACTATCAACTGATTTTGACTGCTCCTGTTAAAAATCGGAATCGTATTAAAAAATTAGCGGCACAAAAGAGACTTAAAATAACTCATGTTGGACAAGTAACTAATGAGAAAAAAATGATGGTATTCGATCCCAATGGAAAGCCAATGAAAATAGTAAATAAAGGATTCAAACATTTTGTTAAATAAACAATTCTTATTCAGCAACTTAAATCATTTTATTGCTTTGGGATTTGGATCTGGATTATTTAAAAGGGGTCCAGGTACAGCAGGTTCATTAGTTGCAATTCCAGTATTTTTTTTAATCATAAATTTTAATATCTTTTTACAATGGCTTTTCATACTTACTCTTTTTTTTGTAGGCATGCATACGGCAAATATCACCAGTCAAAATTTAAAAATAAAAGACCCATCCTGTATCGTCATTGATGAAATTGTGGCACTTGTCATGCTTTTTCTTCTCATTCCTCAATCAATGACAAACTTTGTATTAGCTTTTATTTTTTTTCGTCTTTTTGATATATTCAAACCTTATCCAATCTCATGGGCAGAAAAAAAATTTCAACACGGTTTCGGCATAATGTTTGATGACATTTTGGCGGCACTGTTAAGTTTAACCCTGCTTAAAATAACAAATTATGTTTTCTGATGAAGTGACTATTTTATGCCAGAATTTAGGGCAGCAATGCGAGCAAAATGGTATCCACCTGGTCACTGCAGAATCTTGCACAGGTGGCTTGCTGGCAGCAGCAATCACGAGCACTGCTGGAAGCTCAAAATGGTTTGAGAGAGGATATGTTACTTACAGTAACCAATCTAAAATGAATTGCCTCAGCATTAATGAAAACGATTTACAAACTTTTGGTGCTGTCAGCGCGCAAATTGCACAACAAATGGCAGCCGGTGCCCTTAAAAATACCAGTGCAAATTTAAGTATCAGCATCACAGGTATTGCAGGGCCTTCAGGGGGCTCAAAAGATAAGCCCATCGGGACAGTTTTCTTCGCCTGCCAACGTGAAAATAAAGTTATTTTTGAACATAAAGCACTATTTGTAGGTAATCGTGAAATCATTCGTGACAAAGCAGTGATTTTTGCAATAAATACACTGCTGAAGCTTACCTTATAAGGTCAAATATGGAATAATTAACGGAGTATTTTTTTAATTTTTTAGGCACATATGAATGGATGATAATAAACGTAAAGCACTAGATGCAGCTCTGGCACAAATAGAAAAACAATTTGGTAAAGGCTCTGTGATGAAGATGGATGACTCCAGTGTAATCGAAGGTATTGAGTCAGTTTCAACAGGATCGCTCGGCTTGGATATTGCATTAGGTATTGGTGGATTGCCTAGAGGGCGCGTGATAGAAATCTACGGTCCAGAATCATCAGGAAAAACGTCATTAACGCTGTCAGTTATTGCACAAATGCAAAAAAAAGGTGGCACTGCGGCATTCATTGATGCTGAGCACGCTCTTGACACGCAATATGCTGCAAAATTAGGCGTAAACGTGCACGAATTATTAATATCTCAACCCGATACAGGCGAACAAGCACTTGAAATAACCGATATGTTGATTCGCAGTGGTTCGGTAGATATTATTGTCATAGACTCGGTTGCTGCATTAACGCCGCGCGCTGAAATTGAGGGCGACATGGGAGATTCACACATGGGTTTGCAAGCAAGGCTTATGTCTCAAGCGCTAAGAAAGCTAACAGGAAATATTAAAAAAAGTAATACCATGCTAATTTTTATTAACCAAATCCGTATGAAAATTGGCGTTATGTTTGGTAATCCCGAAACAACCACCGGTGGAAATGCGCTAAAATTTTACGCCTCCGTACGATTGGACATTCGACGCATTGGTGCCATCAAAAGAGGTGATGAAGTAATTGGTGCAGAAACGCGTGTAAAAGTGGTTAAAAATAAAGTTGCGCCGCCTTTCAGACAAGCAGAATTCGATGTTCTCTATGGTGAAGGTATCTCGCGTGAAGGTGAAATCATTGACCAAGCAGTTAATTTAGATCTTATAGAAAAAGCAGGCTCTTGGTATAGCTATAATGGCGAAAAAATTGGTCAAGGTAAAGATAATGTCAGGGAATACTTAAAACAAAATAGTGATATTGCTCAAGAAATAGAGCAAAAAATTTTAGCGAAAGCGAATATTATTAATGCTGAAATGGTAACACCTGAGGATACTGCCGAAGTTAATACCGCTGAGGATTAATTCCATTAATGACCCACTAAAGTTATTAAAAAAAAGAGCTCTTTACTATTTAGGTAAAAGAGAATACTCCCGCCATGAACTCTCCAATAAACTGGCCTCATATGCCATTGAGCTGCAGATTAGTAATAATGAGATTCAGGATTTATTAGATGAGCTTGAGAAAAATAATTGGCTTTCAGATCAACGTTTTTTGGAGCAATTTATTTTTGCCAAGAAAAAGAAATTTGGGCCTCGAAAGATTGCCCATGAACTTTTTAACAAGGGAATTGATGAAGGGCTAATTGAAAAAAACTTATCAGAAATGAAACAAGAAGAAAATTTTTTAATAAAAGAAATTTGGAAAAAGAAATATAATTCATTGCCAACAACAAACGAAGAGAAATTGAAACAGGTTCGTTTTTTGCAAAGTCGTGGTTTTGATTTATCATTAATTCACCAAATTATTGCAGGTAAAGATAAAGACTAAATAATGAAAAGTAGTAATGACATAAGAGCAGAATTTCTTGCATTTTTTAAGAGCAAAGAACATAAAATTATTGATTCCAGTAGCCTCGTGCCTGCTGATGATCCAACATTACTTTTTACTAATGCAGGAATGAATCAATTTAAAGATATTTTTTTGGGTAACGAAAAAGTACAATTTAATACCGCCAGTACAAGTCAACGTTGTGTCAGAGCAGGTGGTAAACATAATGATCTCGAGAATGTTGGTTATACAGCCAGACACCATACCTTTTTTGAAATGTTGGGTAATTTTAGTTTTGGTGATTATTTCAAAACTGAGGCAATTACCTATGCTTGGGAGTTACTAACTCAAATTTATCAAATCCCGAAAGAAAAAATGGTAGTAACTGTTTATGCCGAGGATGACGAAGCTTATCAAATTTGGCATAAAAAGATTGGCTTACCGAAAGATAAAATTATTCGTATTGGCGATAATAAAGGCGAAAAATATGCGTCAGATAATTTTTGGATGATGGGCGATACCGGTCCGTGTGGACCATGCAGTGAAATATTCTATGATCATGGTCCTGACATAGCTGGCGGCCCTCCAGGCTCTAAAAATGAGGATGGTGATCGATTTATAGAAATATGGAATCTCGTTTTTATGCAATACAATCGGAATGAGAAAGGAGTAATGCAAAGCCTTCCAAAACCTTCAGTTGATACGGGTATGGGGCTCGAAAGAATAACTGCAGTGCTGCAAAATGTACATTCCAATTACGATATTGATATTTTTAAAACTCTCATTCTTCGCGCAGCGGAAATTACGAGTACAAAAGATTTAAATCACCCTTCTCTAAAAGTTATTGCTGATCATATTCGCGCCACAACCTTTTTAATTCATGATGGAGTGCTTCCGGCAAATGAAGGCAGGGGTTATGTATTAAGGAGAATAATGAGGCGAGCGATTCGTCACGGCTATAAATTAGGCATGCGAAGTGCTTTCTTTTTCAAATTAGTTAACACTACCGCTGATGTGATGCATGAAGCTTGCAAAATGGTACCAGAAAAAATAAAAATGATTGAAACTGAAATCCTCAATGAAGAAAATCGTTTTTTTGAGACCATTGACAATGGTATGGCTATTTTAGAAGAATCCCTAAAAAATAATCTCGCAAAAAAAGAGTCATTACTATCCGGCAAAATTGCTTTCAAATTACATGATACTTTCGGTTTTCCTCTCGATCTCACTGCAGATATCTGTCGCGAACATAATATTGAGATCAATCATGAAGAATTTGAATCTGAAATGGCACAACAAAAAACAAGAGCCCGAAGTGCTGGTAAGTTTAAAGCGTTAGATACTATCTCTTTTGATGGTCCGGACACACTATTTTTGGGTTACGAAGAAAGCGAAAGCAAATCGTCAATCATTGGACTTTTTGAAAATGGAAAATCGGTCAATCAAGTTAATCAAGGCTCATCAGCATTAATAATTCTAAATAAAACACCTTTTTATGCAGAGTCAGGTGGGCAAATTGGTGATTCCGGAACAATACAAAGTAAAAAATTTAGCTTTAGCGTCATGAATACATATAAATTAAATAAAACCATATATGTCCATGAAGGTAATGTAGTCAGCGGTAGTATTAAAATAAATGATATTGCAGAAGCCAAAATTGACCTACCCAGACGTGAAGCAATTAAAAGGAACCACTCTGCCACTCACCTTCTCCACAAGGCTCTAAAATTAACGCTCGGTGACCATGTCGAACAAAAAGGGTCGTTGGTTACAGAGGAGCGCACCCGTTTTGATTTTTCACATCCTACCAATCTTACCGAACCAGAAAAAATTCAAGTAGAGAAGATTGTTAATACTGAGATTCTAAAAAATCAAATCACGCAAACGCGTATTATGGAAATCAAAGAAGCGCAAAAAGCAGGAGCAATGATGCTATTTGGTGAAAAATATGATGAAAACGTCAGGGTTTTGGATATTGGCAACAGTAGAGAACTATGTGGTGGAACGCATGTTAATCAAACGGGTGATATTGGGCTTTTTAAGATTCAATCAGAATCAGGAATAGCTTCTGGTATTAGACGAATTGAAGCAACCACCGGATTGAATGTTGTTAATATGTTAAATCACCATCAAGCGCTTATTGATAACATGGCGAAAGAATTGAGTACCAGTGCGAATGATATTGCGGATAAGCTTCATCAATTCTTAAGTCAATTTAAAGAAAATGAAAAAGTCATCAGTACGCTAAAATCAAAACTTATGACTAGCCAAGGTGATGATCTGACAGCGGGAGCCATAAAAATAAAAGATTTCAATTTTCTTGCAGCAAAAGTTGAAAAAATTGAGCCAAATGAATTAAGAGAAATGATTGATAAAATTAAAACAAAACTTAAAACAGCCGTTATAATACTGGCCTCTCATGATCATAGTAAAGTATCCATTGCTGTTGGTATTACCGACAACTTAACTGATAGGTTTAAGGCAGGAGTGATAGCAAAAACTATGGGTGAGCAATTAGGAGGAAAAGGTGGTGGTCGAGATAATATGGCAATGGCTGGAGGTACAAAAATAGATTCCCTAGATCTGGCTCTCTCAGATATCAAAGATTATCTTAATCAATAATTAATTATGTCTTTAATCGTACAAAAATTTGGTGGTACTTCTGTCGCTAATCCAGAACGTATCAAATCAGTTGCTGAGAAGGTGGCGAAATATAAAAATCAAGGTCATGACATTATTGTTGTTGTCTCAGCCATGTCTGGAGAAACCAATAAGCTAGTAAGTTTAACTGAAGAAATGATGGCGCAACCTGAGCCACGCGAGTACGATATGGTTGTTTCTTCTGGAGAACAAGTAACATCCGGGCTTACTGCCCTAGCATTAATTAATCTGGGTATTAAAGCCAAAAGTTATGCCGGTCATCAAATCAAAATTCTTACCGATGAGTCTTACACAAAGGCAAGAATTTTAAATATTGAGAATGAAAAAATAAATGCTGATTTAAAACAAGGCTATGTGGTCGTGGTGGCTGGCTTTCAAGGAGTCGACCAACATGGAAATATGACCACCTTAGGCAGAGGTGGCTCTGATACAACAGCTGTAGCAATTGCGGCTGCACTTAAGGCCGATGAGTGCCAAATTTATACTGATGTCGATGGAATTTATACCACAGACCCTAGAGTTGTTCCTGAAGCACGTAAATTAAAATCTATTACTTTTGAAGAAATGTTAGAGCTAGCAAGCTTAGGCTCAAAGGTATTGCAAACGCGCTCTGTCGAATGCGCAGGTAAATTTAAAGTTAAATTAAGGGTTCTTTCCAGTTTTGAAGCTGCTGGAGAAGGAACTGTTATTACATTTGAGGAAGATGAGAAAATGGAAAATCCAATTATTTCAGGCATTGCATTCAATCGTGATGAAGCAGAAGTCAACATCTTAGGAGTGCCAGATAAACCTGGTATTGCTTATCAAATTTTAGGGCCCATTGCTGATGGCAATATTGATGTTGATATGATTATTCAAAATATTGGCAGAGATGGGGCAACTGATTTTACCTTCACCGTGCATAAAAGAGATCTCAAAAAAACATTGGATATTCTTAATAAACAAGTCAAAGAACATGTGGGAGCGAGAGAGATTCTTGGTGATGAAAAAATTGCTAAATTATCCATTGTTGGTGTTGGTATGAAATCACATGTAGGTGTTGCAAGTAAGATGTTCCGTACTCTATCTGAAGAAGGAATCAATATTAGTACCATATCAACAAGTGAAATAAAAATTTCAGTTATTCTCGAAGAAAAATCATTAGATGCTGCTGTTAAAGCATTGCACAAAGCTTTCGAACTGGATAAAAACATCACGATTTAATTTTAAATCATTTAGAATTATAGATTCGGAGAGCTGGCCGAGTGGTCGAAGGCACTTCCCTGCTAAGGAAGCATACGGGGTTAACCTGTATCGAGGGTTCGAATCCCTCGCTCTCCGCCA
>JAFMCB010000012.1 GCA_017858095.1 Methylophilaceae bacterium
TCTTTGGGACTTGTTTGAGGACCTTCAATGGAGGCCCTGACCAGTTCACTGCCATCGGCTTTTGCGACAAATCCACGCAGATGCAGAGTATTGTCAATGATGGTAGCGTGTGCACCCAAGGGCACAGTGCAACTGCCAGCCAGTGCTCGGCTAACCGCACGCTCGGCATTTACACAACAGGCTGTGTTAGGGTCATTTAAGGGTTCTAACATACTTAGTAATTCTTCATTATTTTCTAAAATTTCAATACCCAACGCACCTTGCCCAACAGCCGGGATGAAATCATCTGGGTCAAGATAGGCCCGAATACGCTCTTTAAGACCGAGGCGAATTAAACCAGCTGCGGCTAAAATAATAGCCACATATTGTTTTTCATCAAGCTTTCGTAAACGTGTTTGCAGATTGCCCCGTAAAGGTTCGATTCTAAGGTGCGGAAATTTGGCTTTAATTTGGCTTTGTCTTCTCAGGCTTGAGGTCCCAACAATGGCGCCATTTGGCAACTCGTTTAGCGAGGCGAATGCATTGGATACCAATGCATCTCTGGGATCCTCACGCTCTGTAATGGCGGCAATACAAAACCCTGCCGGCATATCCATCGGCAAATCTTTCATGGAATGCACTGCTAGGTGTGCTTTATTCTCAACTAATGCCTGTTCAAGCTCTTTGATGAATAGGCCTTTGCCTCCAATAGTAGCAAGGGATTGATCAAGAATTAAATCACCTTGCGTTTTAAAACCTTGAATATTAATTTTGAGTTTAGGATACAGAGCTTGTATTCGGGACTGAATATGTTCTGCCTGCCACATTGCAAGTGGACTTTCACGGGAGGCAATAATAAGTTGATCGACCATAATGGCTTAAGATTTTAGCATAGAGATAAAGTAGACATT
This sequence comes from Methylophilaceae bacterium, assembly GCA_017858095.1. Taxonomy (GTDB): domain Bacteria; phylum Pseudomonadota; class Gammaproteobacteria; order Burkholderiales; family Methylophilaceae; genus BACL14. The sequence continues at coordinate 891 of JAFMCB010000012.1, forward strand.
CATCAAATAGCATTCTATTTCATATATAATTCATTGAATTAATTATTAAAAATTAATGTTATGGTAAAAAAATGGTCAGAAAGATTTGATGAGCCTACAAGCGAGATTGTCAAAAGATATTCGGCATCAGTAGGTTTTGATTATAGATTAGCGATGGTTGATATCCAAGGCTCGATGGCACACGCCCAAATGTTAAGTAAACAAAAAATCATCAGCAAAAAAGATTTATCCAATATTGCCAAAGGCTTAAAGCAAATTCAAAAAGAAATAGACAGAGGTCAATTCAAATGGTCGATTGACGATGAAGATGTGCATCTCAATATTGAAAAGAGGCTCATAAAACTGATTGGTGAGGCAGGCAAGAAGTTGCATACCGGTAGATCGAGAAATGATCAGGTGGCAACAGACATGCGACTTTGGCTGAGAGGTATGATTGATCAGCATTTAACCCAACTGCAAAAATTACAAAAAAATATTGTTCAATTGGCTGAGCAGCATGTGGATACCATCATGCCTGGTTTTACGCATCTTCAAGTGGCACAACCGGTAAGTTTTGCGCATCACTTGATGGCTTACTTTGAAATGTTACAAAGAGATAAATCAAGGTTGCTTGATTGCAGAAAAAGAACCAACCAACTGCCCTTGGGTGCTGCTGCGTTGGCAGGAACTTCATATCCTATTGATAGGAAATATGTCGCTAAACTGCTTAAATTTGATGGCGTCATGGAGAATTCGATGGACGCTGTCTCCGATAGAGATTTTTTAATTGAATACAATGCGAGCGCTGCAATGCTAATGACGCATTTATCAAGATTCTCTGAAGAATTAATTTTATGGTCAACAGATTTTTTTGATTTTGTAGAAATTTCCGATGGATTTTGTACTGGATCTAGCATCATGCCGCAGAAAAAAAATCCAGATATTCCGGAATTGGTAAGAGGCAAAGTAGGTAGGGTAAACGGTCATCTGGTGGCGTTATTAACCCTTATGAAGGCTCAACCCTTGTCTTATAACAAGGATAACCAAGAGGACAAAGAGCCTATCTTTGATGTGGCTGATACGTTATTAGACACGTTAGATATTTTTGCTGAGATGATTGCAAAATTGACAGTGAAATCTGAAAATATGGAGTTGGCTGCCTTGAAAGGCTATGCGACGGCAACCGATTTAGCGGACTATTTAGTAAAAAAAGGATTGCCCTTTAGAGATGCACACGGTGTGGTTGCGAAAGCGGTAAAATTTGCTATCAAAAAAAGCGTTGATTTATCCGATTTGACCTTAATCGAGTTACAAAAATTTTCAAAATTAATTGAACACGATGTATTTCAATCACTCACCCTGCAAGGCTCGTTAAATTCAAGAAAACATCTTGGGGGCACGTCACCCACTGCGGTGAAAAAAGCGATACAAAAGGCAAAACTTAAACTTTAAGTATTATTTAATTAAGTGACTTAAGTTATAACCGGCTTTGCTGGTAGCTTCGATAATCTCGTTTGATTCCATTATGCCAACGTTGGATAATGCCCAAAGCGTACAAGATCGCATACCGGAGCGGCAGTAGGCAAACACAGGTTTTTCAGCAGCTTCATAATGGGTTTGAAAATCTGCCACATCATTCATATTTAATTGACTGCCAACCACCGGTTGGTGCACAAAATGTAAACCGCATTCTTCAGCAATTTTTTTAATCGAATCAACACTGGGCTGATTTGGTTCTTCATCATCAGGGCGATGACAAATGATGGTCTTAAATCCTTGTTGCTTAATGGTTTCAATATCATCGATCGTAATTTGATCGGAAACGGTATAACTATCGTTGAGTTTATTTAATTGCATTTCTAATCTCGTAAAAAAATTTGTAAAAGGTCATTTAAGTAATTTTGACCCAAAGCTGTAGGTTTAATCATATCATCTGTGACGCTAATAAGTCCTCTTTCTTGCGCTTGATTTATTTCCAATGCGATCTCAGTAAAAAGAAGACCCGTTCGGGCTTCAAACAATGGAACCTTAAATCCATCGTTGAGACGCAATGCGTTCATCATAAATTCAAAAATAAGTTCATTGCGCGTAACGGTTTTTCTCTCAATGTAAAAATCTTTTTCATGGGTATGCTTGATATATTGCATCGGGTTTTTGTAGCAAGAAAAACGCTTGATGCTGTTATGTTGCGTTATTTTGCTATGGGCACCCGCACCAAAACCAAGGTAGTCGCCAAATTCCCAATAATTTAAATTATGCAGACAGGCGCCCCCTACCTTTGTGTGAGCTGATGTTTCATAATGATGGTAGTGATGGGCTGATAATTTCTTAAAAATATAATCCTGGTACTCCGCACTGGTATCATCATCAGGCAGTTGCGGTGGAAATTTATGAAACAAGGTGTTTGGTTCAATAGTCAAATGATAATAGGAAAGATGCTCGGGTGAAATACTTAATGCAGTGCCAATATCATCTGCCAAATCTGTCATTGTTTGTGCAGGCAAAGCGAACATAAGGTCTAAATTAACTCGTGGAAAAATTTGCTTGGCATGCGTCGCTACCTGAAACGCATCTTCTGCGCTATGAATCCTGCCTAATTTTTTTAAATGCTTATCATTAAAACTTTGAATTCCTAATGAAAGGCGATTGATACCAATACCTTGATAGCCTGCAAAGTAGGGCAAGTCGATTGTGCCGGGATTGGCTTCCAGGGTAATTTCACAATTAGCATGCAGGCTATATTTATTTTTGATTGCTAATAAAATTTGATTAATTTCACTAGGCGCAAATAAACTTGGTGTCCCCCCACCAAAAAAAATACTGATAATTTCTCTTTCATCAGATTCGTGGAGCTGAATATGTTTTGTAATTGCAGCTAAATAATTTTCTTTATCCAGTTCAAACGAATTATTATTTTTTTCATGAGAATTGAAATCACAATAAGGGCATTTATGGACACACCATGGCAAGTGGATATAAATACTTAGGGGCGGCTTTTTTTGCACTAAGATTTTTTATTTTTTAAGTTGTTATGAAGATCATCCACCATTTTATGCAGTGTTTCACGCATTTGTTCGTCAGAAACCTCCATGAGCAAGCCATCCTCAAATGCGTCTTGCGTAATCTGTTGAATCTCGTCAAAGTTTTCTGCCATCACTTTGATTTTTTCGGTACAAGAGACAGTGGTTTTGTCGTCACGGTACCATGTGGGCCATTTTTTAGATTTATTACGCATAAATTATTCTAAATTTTTGTTTAAGTTTTTGCAAAGCCTGACCTCGGTGGCTAATTCTATTTTTTACCTCAGGCGCTAATTCTGCCGCTGACTTTTCGGTTTTAAAATCTAAAAAAATAGGATCATAGCCAAAGCCATTTCTACCTCTGGCAGCCAATAAAATTTCCCCATACCATTGGCCTTCACAAATAATAGGTTCAGGGTCGTTAACATTCCTCACAAATACGATGGCACAATGGTAATGTGCTTTTCTGTTTTTTTCATGCTGAAGACAATCAAGTAATTTTTTATTATTTTCTGCATCGGCAGCCCCCTCACCAGCAAAGCGCGCGGAAAGCACGCCAGGTTTTCCTGCAAGAGCATCCACACATATGCCTGAGTCATCAGCAATGGCAGGCAAATTAGTTCTCTCTGCGGCATACCTTGCCTTCATTAGAGCATTTTCTATAAACGTATGATGGGGCTCTTCTGAAATGCCAATGTTGAATTTCGCTTGTGGAATAAAGTTAAGCTTTAGCCCTGTCATCAACGATTGCAATTCATGCAGCTTTTTTGCATTATTGGTGGCTAGCACAATGTCATTCATCATTCAGCCAGACACTCTTGTTGTTTTTCACTGATTGCCTGGATACCTTGAGCGGCAGAGGCTATTAAAAGATCCATTTCTTCTTTTGAAAAAGGGATACCCTCAGCTGTACCTTGAATTTCAATGAATTTACCTGAACCAGTCATGACAATATTCATATCCGTGTCACATTGCGAGTCTTCCTCGTAGTCAAGGTCCAATAAAATACATTTATCTTTGACCCCGACAGAGATTGCGGCAACCGAATCTATTAATGGTGAGGCTGCAATTTTTTTTTCGTTAACAAGGTTTTGTATGGCATCCACCAGCGCAACATAGGCACCAGAAATACTGGCAGTTCGGGTTCCACCGTCTGCCTGAATAACGTCACAATCTAAATGAATGGTGCGTTCGCCTAATTTTTTAAGATCAATGATGGCACGCAAACTTCGACCGATAAGCCGCTGTATCTCTTGAGTTCGGCCGGATTGCTTACCACGCGACGCTTCTCGCGACATACGTGAAGTGGTGGATCTTGGAAGCATGCCATATTCAGCAGTTACCCAGCCTTGTTCTTTACCTTTTAAGAAAGACGGCACACCTTCCTCAACACTGGCATTACAAAGGACATGTGTATCTCCACACTTAACCAACACCGAGCCTTCAGCATGCTTGGTATAGTGGCGAATAAATTCAATTGATCGTAATTCATTATCTTTTCTTGGTGTGCGTCTCATTTTGGTCCTCTATAAATTTTTAACACCATTATAATCCATGGAATTTTTGGAAAATCACTTATTGCAAGAGTTTATCGTTATAATTTCCCTAATCAATCATTTTCGGACGCATTTATGATTTCAAGCATGACAGGTTTTTCTTTTCAAGAAAAAAAATTAACCGAAGGTAAACTCTGCATTGAAATTCGCACACTGAATAGCCGTTTTTTTGAATTGCAACTCAGGTTGGGTGATGAATTGCGAGAATTTGAACAAAGAATTAGAGAGGTGATTGCCACTAAAATTGTGCGAGGCAAAGTCGATTGCCGCATCTTTTTTAAGTCGGCAGAAGAAAATCATCAATTTGACAAACCAATCAATAAAAATCAATTACAGCAACTGATAAAAAAAATTGAAACCGTTTCAAATACTTTAAGTTCACCGAGTGCCATTGACCCTATTCGAATATTTGAAGTTCTTTCTAATCAAAAGACCCCAATCAATGCAACAAGAATTAAAACAGATCTTTTTAAGTTCCTTGATATTGGCTTGACTGATTTATGTAGGGATCGGGAACGTGAAGGTAAAAAAATTCGAGCAGTAATTTTAAAAAATGTGCACGCGATAAAAAAAATCGTTATGCAAGCAAGAAAAAGCATGCCGCAATTAATTAATAAAAATATGAAGTCGATTGCCGATCGGTTAAAAGAAAATTTAATTGAGGCAAATGACGAGAGAATTAAACAAGAATTATTATTTTTTATTCAAAAAAGTGATATAAACGAAGAGATAGATCGATTAGAGTCTCATATAATTGAGCTAACACGATTATTAAACATGAAAACGCCCATCGGAAAAAAAATGGATTTTTTAATGCAAGAATTTAATCGGGAAGCCAATACCATTGGTTCAAAAGCAGCAGGCATTAAGATTGCTAATTTTTCGATAGATCTAAAAGTATGTATCGAGCAAATCCGGGAACAAACGCAAAATATACAATAAGATGAAGACAGGACATTTATTTATTATTACAGCAGCTTCGGGAGCGGGTAAAACATCATTAGTGAAGGCTTTGCTTGAAGAGAATAGTAATCTTGTGGTGTCAGTGTCCTTTACTACGAGGCAACCACGGCAGTCAGAAAAAAATGGAGAAGATTATTGGTTTGTATCAAAAGAAGACTTTCATGACATGAAAACGAATAATATTTTTTTAGAAACGGCAGAATGCCATGGTGCTTTGTATGGAACATCCAAGGAAGTCATAGCAAATAATTTAAATAACGGTGTAGATGTCATTCTCGAGATTGATTGGCAGGGTGCATTTAGTGTCAAACATATTTTTCCAGAAGCGATTAGTATTTTTGTTTTGCCCCCCTCGATGGAAGTTTTAGCGCAGCGATTACGAAAAAGAAATGAAGATTCCGAAGAGGTTATTGAAAAAAGATTAGCTGCTGCACGAAGTGAAATGGCTCATCTTGAAAAGTTTGATTATGTTACAATCAACGATGATTTTAATACGACGTTAAAAGAGTTAGAAGCGATTATAAAAGCGGAGAACTTAAAGACAAATGTACAATTAACGCGTCATGAAATGATCATAAAAAAACTAAGAAACTAACTAAGGGAAATAATAAATGGCAAGAATTACAGTTGATGATTGTTTAGAACAAATACCAAATCGCTTTCAATTAACATTGGTTGCATCACTTAGATCCAGACAATTAGCTAATGGTGCAGAGCCATTAATCAATGTTGAAGGTTCAAACGATAAACCATCCGTTATTGCACTCAGAGAAATTGCTGAGGGTTTGATTGGTGAAGATATTTTATTGCAGAATATTAGCTAAATAAATTTAATTGGGGGGCACATGGCAAAAACCGCTCAATCTCGAAAAGCGGAACAAGAAGTTAATCAAGGGCCCCCACTCTTACCCGCAGATCTACCCAACTCCAAATTAACGCTTCTTCTTAAAAATTATTTAAAAAATGAAGAAATAGAAAGCATTTGGCGCGCTTATCAATATAGCCATTTAGCCCATTCAGGGCAAAAAAGAAGAAGCGGTGAAGACTATATCATGCACCCAGTTTCTGTTGCCTGTATTGCAGCCAATTTACATCTAGATGCCCCTTCAATTCAAGCAGCTTTATTGCATGATGTGGTTGAGGACACTACTGTTTCCTTTGCTGACATTAAAAAAGAATTTGGACCACAAGTCGCTAAACTGGTTGAGGGACTCTCCAAATTAGATCGGATCCAATTTGACGATGCTACCGAGGCACAAGCGGAAAACTTCAGAAAAATGCTATTGGCGATGTCACAGGACGTGCGCGTTATTTTAGTAAAATTAGCTGATCGTTTACATAATATGGAAACGTTAGAGCACCTTAAACCTGAAAAGCAATTAAGAATAGCGCAGGAAACATTGGATATTTACTCACCCATTGCTAATCGTTTAGGACTTAATAATATCTATCAACAACTTGAAGATTTATGTTTTAAATACATCCATCCTTTGCGATATAAGACTTTGCATAAAGCCATTATGGCCTCAAGAGGAAATCGAAAAGAGGTTGTTGGAAAAATCTTAATGGAGATTGAAGAAAAATTAAAAAGTGAAAAAATTAATGCTGAAGTTTTCGGTCGTGAGAAAAATCCTGCCAGTATCCACAGAAAAATGCTCGATAAACATACTGGCTTTTCTCAAATTTATGACATTTATGCCTTCCGGATTATTGTAAAAGATGCGAAAGATTGTTATTTGACATTAGGTGCGCTGCACGCTCTTTTTAAACCCATCCCAGGAAAAATTAAGGATTATATTGCGATCCCAAAAGCAAATGGTTACCAATCTTTGCATACAACACTTTTTGGTCCGTTTGGTATGCCAATCGAAATTCAAATAAGAACTGACAATATGCATAAGTTGGCTGAAGCAGGTGTTGCCGCGCATTGGCTTTATAAAACTAAGGATGCGCATGTGACTGAATTACAACAGCAAACCAATCAATGGTTGAAAAGATTACTTGAAATTCAGACGGATGGGGCTGACTCACTTGAATTTTTAGAGCATTTAAAAGTGGATCTTTTTCCAGATGAAGTTTATGTTTTTTCACCCAAAGGGAAAATCTTTGTTTTACCTAAAGGCTCATCGACTATTGATTTTGCCTACGCAGTTCACTCGGATGTGGGGAACAGTGCCGTGGCGGCAAAAATTAACCAAGAGCTAGTCCCCTTAAGAACAGAAGTAAAAACAGGCGACCATGTTGAAATCATAGCTGCTCCGCTGGCAAAACCTAATCCTGCTTGGCTAAATTTTGTCATTACAGGGAAAGCACGCGCACAAATACGCTCTTATCTACGAACAGCAGCGTCGGACGATCTTATTATACTCGGTTACAGTATGTTGAATAACGCCCTCAAAGCATTTCATATTGATCCTGATTCAATTAAGAAAAAGCATTGGGACAAATTGGCTCAAGATTATCATTTAAAGAATAAAAACCAAATCTTAACTGATATTGCTTTAGGCAAAAGAGTCAACATTATGGTTGCGCATCAATTAACAACAATTATGGATGGCATTAAAAAAACACAGAATCAAACTAAATTATTGGATGTAATTACCATTAAGGGTTCTGAGGGTATGGCTATTCAACTAGCCAGTTGTTGCCATCCTATTCCGGGAGATCCTATTTTAGGATTTATTAATAAAGACCGTGGTTTAATTATTCATACCCATGATTGTCCAGCGATTAGAAAATTTAATTTAGATCCAGATCGTTGGTTAGATGTTGAATGGGAGGCAAACGCAGATAGTTTATTTAAGGTGAATTTAGATGTACTGGTATGGAATGAGAAAGGCATGTTAGCAAAAATTGCCGCAGTTATTGCAGAATCAAATTCAAATATTGATAATGTGTCATTGCAGGAATCAGATGGCAGCAAATTTGCAAATATCAACTTTATTGTTCAAGTAAAAGATCGAATACACCTTGCTGATTTGATAAGAAATCTAAGAAAAATTGATAAAATCAGTCGGGTGAATCGAGTTAAAGCTTTAAAACCCATAGGATAAATTTATGAGCAAACTAGTAATAAGTACAAGCGATGCACCACAAGCAATTGGTACCTATTCGCAAGCAATTAGAAAAGGCAATATCATTTTTTTGTCAGGCCAAATCGGACTTGATCCAAAGACCATGAACCTTGTTGAGGGTATTGAGGCACAAATTCATCAAGTATTTAAAAATATGCATGCCGTTATAAAAGCTGCGGACTGCTCTCCTGCAGACATTACAAAGCTAAATATTTTTTTGACAGACCTAGCTAATTTTGCTCTTGTGAACGAGATAATGCGAGAATACTTTACAGAGCCATTTCCCGCACGCGCTGCAGTTGGGGTAGCTTCATTACCAAAAGGAGCTTTAGTCGAAGCCGATGGATTTATCGTAATTGATTGATAAACCTTTTGAAACTTTCAGTGATTTATTTACTAAGGTACAAATTCAAAAACTCAATAAATTAGCAATCCATAATTTATTTGATTTGATTTTATACTTGCCAAATAGGTATGAAGATCGCACACGTATTTTTTTGATTAAAGATGTCAGCGTGGGCCAATCTTATCAAGTTCAAGGTCAAATAAAACATGTTGATGTCAAATATTTTCCAAGAAAAAATTTAATTGTGACTATTGAGGATCAATCCAGCGCCCTGCAGATGCGATTCATTAATTTTTACCCCAATCAAGTAAAGCAGTTTCGGGAGGGAGAATGGGTACGTGTCTTTGGTGAATTAAAACAAGGCTCTCTTTTTAAAGAGTTTATTCATCCGGATTATGAAATTGTTAACCCAGACGAGGCACTGGAGCAAAATTTTAAACCTATTTATTCTTTAGTATCCGGTATTAGGCAAAAAACATTAGCAACACTAATTCAAAAAGGCATTCGGTATATAAAAGAGAACAATTTATTCGAAGAATTTTTTCCCGAACTAATTAAGCAAAAAAAATTTCCTCCGTTTATTGATGCAGTGGATAAATTACATTGCCCACCTAAACCTAAGGAGGGAGAAGTGATTGAGGAGACAATTACCTCTTTCCGGCAACGATTCATTTATGATGAATTATTATCAAACCAGTTGTTTTTTCGTGGACTTTATCAGGCCAGAAAATTAAAACAGGCACCAGAAATTCAATTCTCATTAGATCTTCATAATATGGTATTGAAAAATATTGGATTTTCCTTAACAAAAAAACAAATCAATGCGTGGCATGAAATTATGGACGATCTTGGTAAATCCATTCCAATGAATCGTTTATTGCAAGGTGATGTAGGCAGTGGAAAAACGGTTGTGGCAAGCTTAGCCGCTTTTCAGGCTGCCCGATCTGGATATCAGGTTGCATTTATGGCCCCTACGGAAATACTTGCTGAACAACATATGAGTAAATTATCAAGCTGGCTGGTGGGCACTTCACTCAGAATAGAACTCTTAACAGGAAGTCTCTCGATTAAAGACAAAGAACTGCTGTATAAAAAAATAGCAGCTGGTGAAATAGATATTGTGGTTGGAACGCATGCCTTATTCCAAGAAAAGGTAAGGTTTAAATCTTTAGCTTTTTATATTATTGATGAACAACACCGTTTTGGTGTTGAACAAAGATTATCATTACGAAGACAAAACCAAGTTATGGGCAACCTTCAAGCCCATCAATTAATGATGAGTGCAACACCCATACCAAGAACATTATCAATGAGCTATTTTGCTGATATGGATATATCGATTATTAATGAATTACCTCCTGGTAGGCAAAAAATAAGCACGCGTTTATTTTCAGCAAAAAAAAGAAATGATTTATTAAAATCTATTGACCATGAATGCTCATTGGGCAATCAAGTTTATTGGGTTTGCCCCTTGATTGATGAAAGTGAAAAAATGCAGCTTGAGACGGTCATAAATACCCATCAAAAACTGCAAAAGTATTATCAATCACATGTCGTTGAGATCATCCATGGAAAAATGAAAGCAAAAGAAAAAGATAAAATTATGTGTGATTTTAAAGACGGAAAAATAAACATATTGGTGGCAACCTCAGTTATCGAAGTGGGTGTCGATGTTCCTAATGCAACACTAATGGTAATAGAAAATTCTGAACGCTTAGGCTTGTCGCAATTGCATCAATTGCGAGGCAGAATTGGGCGTGGCGTAAAAAAAAGTACCTGCATGTTACTTTTTGGTGACAAGTTATCAGATACTGCAAAAAAAAGATTACGTATCATTTATGATCATGATGATGGTTTTCTTATTGCTGAGGAAGATCTTAAAATACGTGGACCTGGAGAATTTTTAGGATTAAAACAGAGTGGATTACCCTCACTTCGAATTGCATCATTAGAAAATGATGAAGCAGTTTTAAATGAGGCTAAATCTGATGCAGATAAATTATTAAAAATAAAACACCCATCAATCAATTCTTTTCTACATTGCTGGCTTCCTAATCATGAAGACATTGTTAATACATAAAATGAATTTTCGTCGAAATTACATTACTGAGTCAGAAAATATGAACGCATGGTTGCATTGTCGTGACTCTATTAGTGACCGTCTAAATAAAAAAGGAAAATATAAAGTTGAAGTGCTTTCAGCAAAAAGAACAAATTTTTTATTTTCGGAAAGGAATCAATATTCGAGTTATCGAAAGCAAGCACTTTATTTAAGAGAAGTTTTGATATCCATCAATGAAAAACCTGTGATTTATGCAAGAACCCTAATGCCTAAAAAATACTTGCGCGGTTTCTGGGGCAACATTAGAAAATTACAAGAAAAGCCTTTAGCAAATATTGTTTTTGAGGATAAATCGATTAAACGTTCCAATTTTTATTTTTTTATTCCTTCAAAAGTGAATGCGTTATTCAAAACAATTAATGCATTAAGTGCAAAGAATTTAGCTATCGTTGCCGTAAGACAATCTTCTTTTAGCAAAAGGAAACAGAAGGTCTTACTCACAGAAGTATTTTTTGATAATTTTTATAATGTGGGTTTTTGATTTGAGAACATTAAAAAATTTGCTTATATTGGCGAGATTTGACAGGCCTATTGGAATTTTCTTGTTGTTATGGCCAACACTTACTGCATTATTTGTTGCTTCAGAACAAATGCCATCCATGAAACTGTTACTTATATTTACCTTTGGTACGATTTTGATGCGCGCAGCAGGTTGTGTCATGAATGATATTTTTGATGTGAATATTGATAAGCATGTTCAGCGCACAAAACAAAGGTTATTAGTCACCGCTGAAGTTTCCCGAAGCGATGCAATTAAATTTCTCATATGCTTACTTTTTTTATGTGCATTATTGGTCGTCCAATTAAATTTATTTGCCATTGCATTATCAATCGCTGCATTAATATTTTCCATGCTCTACCCATTAACCAAGCGTTTCTTTAAACTACCACAATTAATTCTTGGCATTACCTTTGGTTTTGGTATTTTAATGAGTTTTGCAGCAATCAAGAATGAAATAACGCTTGATGCATGGTTACTTTTCATTGCGAATGTATTTTGGGCACTCAGTTATGATTCACATTATGCTGTTGCTGACCTGAAGGATGATCAAGCCTTGCCTATTTATTCATCAGCAAAAACATTTCAAAGTTATGCAGCCCATTTTATTCTTTTGTCGTACTTTGCAATGTATCTAGCACTTTATAGTTTGGCAAAAATTAATGATGTATCCTTGGCCTGTTATTTTCTTTTAACTTGTTCCTTAATAATAGCAATGCATGGCGTTCGAAATTCATGGAATTTAGATCCCAAAGACAATTTTGTGGCATTTCGTAATAATAATTATGTCGGTTTATTATTTTTCTTGGCATTTTTGGCAGAAAACTTTGTATAACTCTGCTTATCAGTAAAAAAAATTGACAAGCATCTGCAAAATAGACTAAAATTCGCGTCTTATTTTAATTTGTACTTTGAACCAAAAATGAAAACATTTTCTGCAAAATCACATGAAGTGAAACGAGATTGGTTGTTAGTTGATGCAACCGACGCAACATTGGGTCGCTTAGCTAGTGCAATAGCTCATCGGTTGAGGGGCAAGCATAAGACAATTTACACACCACATGTAGACACAGGTGATTACATTGTAGTTATTAATGCGGAAAAAATTAAAGTCACTGGAAATAAAGAAGAAGGTAAAATTTATCATCGCCACTCTGGATTTCCGGGTGGGTTATATTCCACTAACTTTAAAAAAATGCAAGATAAGCATCCAGGGCGTGTGCTTGAGAAAGCAGTAAAAGGTATGTTACCGAAAGGTCCACTTGGTTATGCAATGGTAAAAAAAATGAAAGTTTATGCGGGTGATCAACATAATCATGCTGCGCAACAACCACAGTTGGTTAAGATTTAGTCTAGGAAAATTATGATAGGTAAATACTATTACGGTACAGGAAGAAGAAAAAGTTCAGTGGCTCGCGTCTTTATGCAGCCAGGCAAGGGAAATATAGTCGTTAACAATAAGCCGCTTGATGAATATTTTTCAAGGTACACATCGAGAATGATTCTGAAGCAAGCCTTAGAGTTGACTTCGAACACCTCGACATTTGATATTAAAGTGAATGTTATTGGTGGCGGAGAATCTGGTCAAGCAGGGGCTGTTAGACATGGTATTACACGCGCTTTAATGGATTATGATATTGCCCTCAAGCCAGATCTTTCCAAAGCGGGTTTTGTGACTCGTGATGATAGGGAAGTTGAACGTAAAAAAGTGGGTTTACGAAAAGCAAGACGCCGCAAACAGTTTTCGAAACGATAAGTTTCAATTATGGAAAAGCCGCGTTAGCGGCTTTTTTTTTAATTAAATTTTTTATAAGAGTAAAATACCTTTATGGCAAAAAAGATAAATGTCAGTGTGGTGGGCGGGACAGGATATACAGGCATAGAGCTGTTAAGAATTTTGTCGCAACACCCCTTAGTTAAAATCAATCATATCACCTCAAGATCTGATCACGGCAAATCTGTGGCGGACGTTTATCCATCATTACGAGCGGTTATTCAGCATAAGTTTATTGATCCTGATAAAGCAAATTTAGCTGATAATGATTTGGTTTTTTTTGCAACACCAAACGGTATTGCGATGAAATATACAGAGCAATTATTATCCAACAATGTCAAAGTGATTGACTTAGCAGCAGATTTTAGAATTCCCGATGTTAGCCTTTGGGAGCAATGGTATAGCATGCAGCATGAATGTAAGCATCGAATAAATGAGGCAGTTTATGGATTACCCGAAGTTAATAGGAAAAAAATTAAAACAGCTAATTTGGTGGCTAATCCAGGTTGTTATCCTACGGCAATACAGCTTGGCCTGTTACCTCTGATTGAAAAGAATTTGATTGAAACAAACAATATTATCGCTGATGCAAAATCTGGTATCAGTGGCGCCGGAAGAAAAAATGAGCCAGCTTTTTTGATGTCTGAGGCAAGTGAGAGTTTTAGAGCGTATGCGGTCCATGGCCACAGACATACACCTGAAATAGAATCGCAATTAAGTGTTTTTTCTGGTGGTAAAGATATTAAATTGACTTTTGTGCCGCATTTAGTCCCAATGGTCAGAGGAATCCATGCCACCTTGTATGTTGACTGTTTGGAATCATTTGATCCTTACCCCATTTTTAATAATTTTTATAAAAATGAACCATTTGTGGATGTGCTGGAAGACAAACAATATCCGGATACAAAGTCTGTCAGGGCATCAAACTTATGTAGAATTTCTTTACATAAAATACCTAACTCGAAACGATTAATTATCCTCTCAGTCATCGATAATTTAGTCAAAGGGGCGGCTGGTCAAGCAGTACAAAATATGAATATTATGATGGGGTGTGAGGAGACAGCGGGATTGGATTATTTAGTACCTCTGGTACCGTAATTATGGTTAAAAAAAGAAAAAAATATATTACCCAAAAAAAAGCTCGCATTAGGATTGGCAGTTCAATCCCAAGGTATATTGGCATTGCTTTTTTATCGTTATTATTGGGAGCTGGCTTAACCTATCATTATTTTGATGCGGGGAATGTGACGCAGGTTCTTTTTAAAATTGCAGAACTTGAAATTCAAGTTAATAGTTATGAAAATCAAATTTCTGAGCTAGAATTGCAACTGCAAATGAATGCGGTTGGTTCAGACAAACTGAAAAGTGATTTGAAACAAGTCAAAGAAGAAAATAATGCTTTGAAAGAAGAGATTTTATTTTATGAAAAAATTGTTGGAAAAAGATCACGCTAATGTTCTTTAAAAAAAAGAAATTTCATATAGACACGTTGATTGATAAAGATATGACCATTCGAGGCAGCACGACTGTAACAGGCGGTATACGTTTGGATGGAAAGATTTATGGTAACCTCACCATTGATGGCGAACACGGTTCATTAGTCATGGGCCAAGACAGTGTAGTGAAGGGCAATATTGCAGTTGCATCTGCCATGATTGGAGGCAAAGTCACAGGCAATATCACTTCGTACGAATATATTGAAGTGCATGGTGACGCAGTAATTGAGGGCGATATAGATTATAATATTCTTGAAATTCATGCCGGTGCTAGAATTAGGGGAAAATTGAACCAATTAAGTAAAATTGAGATCAAAAAAATAGCTGGTGTTAATCCAGAAAAAAACAAAGGTAAATAAGGAAATAACAATGGAAAATGTGCAAATAGAAATGCCAACACCAATAAACTTTTCAGATAATGCAGTTAAAAAAGTGAAAGAATTAATTGATGAAGAAGGAACACCAGATCTAAAATTACGAGTATTTGTTAGTGGCGGCGGCTGTTCAGGGTTTCAATATGGATTTACTTTTGAGGAAAGTGAAAATGACGATGATACCAAAGTCACCAAAGACTCTGTTACATTGTTAATTGATCCAATGAGTTTACAATATTTAGCTGGGGCTGAGATTGACTACCAAGATAATGTTCAGGGCTCTCAATTTGTCATTAAAAATCCAAATGCGACCACGACCTGTGGGTGTGGCTCATCATTTTCTGTTTAACTGCCTATAAATTTCTTCTGGTTTTACCCGTGTAAACTTGACGCGGGCGGCCAATTTTGTTTTCTGTACTGGTCAACATTTCGTTCCAATGAGCTATCCACCCCGCTGTTCTTGCGAGCGCAAAAACTGCCGTGAACATTGAATTAGGAATACCCAAAGCGCGCATCACGATTCCTGAATAGAAATCCACATTGGGATATAGCTTCTTATCAATAAAATATTCATCCTCTAAAGCAATTCTCTCTAGCGTCCGCGCTAATTTGAATAGTGGCTCATTATTTAAACCTAATTCATCAAGGACTTCATGGCAGGTCTTTTTCATAATTTCTGCCCTAGGATCTCGATTTCGATAAACTCGATGACCAAAGCCCATGAGCCTAAAATCATCGTTTTTATCTTTTGCGCGTTTGATGTATTCACCAATTCTTGATTCATTTTTGATTTCAGTTAACATTTTTAACGTTGCCTCATTCGCACCACCATGTGCAGGGCCCCAAAGTGAAGCAATACCCGAGGCAATACATGCAAAAGGATTCGCACCTGTTGAACCTACCAGTCGCACCGTTGATGTTGATGCATTTTGCTCATGATCAGCATGTAAGATAAGTATTTTTTCGAAGGCTTTACTAAGGACGGAATTAATTTGGTAAGGCCTGTTCGGCACGGAGAACATCATGTTAAGAAAATTATCGCCATAACCAATATCGTATTTTGGGTAAATAAAAGGTAAACCTAAGCTATAGGTATAACTCCATGCGGCAATGGTTGGCATCTTTGCTAATAATCGATAAGCAGACAAACGTCGATGTCTTAAGTTATTAATATTCATGTCATTGAAATAGAATGCTGACATTGAACCAACGACACCGATCATGACTGCCATAGGGTGAGCATCTCGTCGATAGCCCCTAAAAATATTATTTAATTGGTCATGCAACAGATTATGGCTATTAATAATTTCTTGATATTTATCTTTAGCTCGTGGTTTTGGTAATTCTCCATTAAATAGTAAGTATGCAACATCCAGAAAATCACAATTTTCTGCTAGTTGCTCAATAGGATAGCCACGGTACAACAAGGTACTATTTTCACCATCCACAAATGTGATTGCAGATGAACAAGATGCGGTCGAAGTGTAGCCGGGGTCGTAAGAAAGAAAACCTTGTTTGTCTAATTTTCTTGCATCAATAGCCGGCTTGCCCATTGTTCCTTCAATAATGGGGACCTCAATATTTCTACCTTCAAAACTGATATTAGCTTTTTTTGTTGTCATAACGAATGGTTTAATTTTGATGTCGTATTATAGCTTAAAACTAAATTGAATTAGCGATGATGAATGACACCAAGAATTCTTGCACCTTGACTACCAGTAATTTGAGGTGAATTATTGCATTTTTTTGCAAGAGTAGATTTTGCTAGCCAAGCAAAAGCTGCTGCTTCAACTTGTTGTTCAGGAAGCCCAAGTTTGCCCGTAAATAAAATCGGCTGATTAAATTTTTCTTGGAGATTTTGTATGAGAAATTTATTTTTACTACCACCACCGCAAACTAAAATTTCATCAAAATCGGGGCAATACTTAGAAATCGAATCGAAGATACTTTGGCTAGTCAATTCAAGTAATGTCCTTTGTATATTTTGTTTTGTTTGCTTAGAGGCGAAAAATTTTTCTGCCCAATTCAAATTAAATAATTCCCTTCCTGTACTTTTGGGAGGTTTCTTTTTAAAGAAAGGAATTTTTAACATGGTTTTTAAAGCGGAGCGATCAACACTGCCATGTCTCGCCCAAGCTCCGTTGTTGTCAAAAGATTTGCCAGAAATTTTTTGGCACCACGCATCCATTAAAATATTTCCTGGCCCACAATCAAAACCCGATACAGCAGAATTTTTTTTCAAGTAGGTAATATTACTGATCCCACCAATATTAAGAATCACCCTATTTTTTTGCTTAGATGCAAAAAAAGCTTCATGAAAGGCAGGCACTAGAGGAGCTCCCTGACCACCAGCAATGATATCTCTATTTCTAAAATCACTCACCACGGTGATATGAGTATGCTCCGTTAAAAAATGTGCATTACCAATTTGAATTGAATAATTTTTTTCAGGACGATGCCTAATAGTTTGCCCATGGTAGCCAATAGCAGTAACTTCTTGATGTGATATGTTATTTTTTTTTAATATTTTTTGCACAAGTTTCGCTGTCATCTTTGCATGGAGCAGACCTAACTTAATACTTTCTTCAAGATCATTCTTGTTTGCTATTGAAATATTTAACAAACTTTTTTTTAGCTCGGCTGAGTATTTGCTGTGCAGAAAATCTATTACGTTAAGTTTTTTATTCTTAAAATCAATAAGAATTGCATCAATCCCATCCAGGCTAGTGCCAGACATTACGCCAATAAACAAATTTTTCATGAATTAATTAAAATAAGCATAATTTTAATAGAATAGCCGCTTGAATCCTTTCTAGCAATTTTTTAATCTATGCAAATAGGCTAGAATTAGATAAATCTTTGAATGAGAATATTATGAGCATTAAAGAAACATTAGCAATAATTAAACGTGGGGCCGATGAAATTCTCATTGAAGAAGAATTAATCAAAAAATTAAAAAAGGGTAAACCGCTCAAGGTAAAAGCAGGTTTCGATCCAACAGCACCGGATCTGCACCTTGGCCATACCGTACTCATTAACAAATTGCGACAATTGCAAGATTTGGGTCACGAAATTTTATTTTTGATCGGTGACTTTACCGGCATGATTGGTGATCCTACGGGAAAAAATACAACAAGGCCGCCATTGACGGAAGATGATGTAAAGAAAAATGCAAAAACTTATGCTGAACAAGTTTTTAAAATTTTAGATAAGAAAAAAACAAAAATCGTTTTTAATTCCGTTTGGCTAAATAAATTGGGTGCTAGCGGTATTTTGAAGTTAGCTGCCACACATACTGTAGCAAGGATGTTGGAGCGCGATGATTTTTCTAAACGATTTACTAATCAACAGCCAATCGCAATTCATGAATTTATTTATCCTTTGATGCAAGGATATGATTCGGTAGCACTTGAGGCAGATATAGAATTGGGTGGCACAGATCAAAAATTTAATCTTTTAATGGGGCGGGAATTACAAAAACATTATCAACAAGAACCTCAATGCATTATCACTATGCCGCTGCTTGAGGGTTTAGATGGTGTACAAAAAATGTCAAAGTCATTAAATAACTACATTGGCATTCATGAGGCTCCGGAGATAATTTTTTCAAAACTGTTATCCATTTCTGATGATTTAATGTGGCGTTATATTGAGCTGTTATCACTAAAGTCGTTTGCTGAAATTGATGTTTGGAAACAAAGGAGTGCAAGCGGTGAGAATCCTAAAAATATTAAAGTTGAATTCGCAAAAGAGATTGTTGCTAGATTTTATGATGAAAAAGCCGCCAATGAGGCAGAAAATAATTTTTCTACACGGGCAAAGGGATTGATTCCAGATGATATTCCAGAAAAAACAATTCAGTTAGCACAAGATGAAATTACTATTCCACAATTATTAAAACAAATAGATTATGTCGCAAGTACCTCCGAAGCGATTCGATTGATAAGTGGTGGGGGCATTAAAATTGATGGCGAAAAAGTGGATGACCCAAAAAAAAATATCAGGAATTTAAATAAATTTGTCATACAAGTTGGCAAAAGAAAATTTGCGCGGATTATTTTTACTTAAAAGATTGATATTTAAAGAAAATTCTTTTAATAAATAAAATAAATTGATATAATCACATCCTTTGAAGATGGGCCGATTGGCCCATTTTTTATTTGAGGTTTAGATTGAGGATGCGCTGTGTCAATTAATCTTGAAAGTCTTGTTGAAAAGACCGTAACAATGATGGGCTATGAGTTGGTAGATTTTGAATTTCATAATCAAGGTCGATTGATTCGAATCTACATTGACAAACCAGCATCTGTAACCATTGATGATTGCGTAAATGTTAGCAATCATTTAAATCACGTATTAAGTGTTGAGGATGAAGTAGATTACGATCGTTTGGAAGTTTCGTCCCCAGGCATGGATCGTGTAATAAAAAAGCTAGAGGATTTCGTGCGTTTTGTGGGTGAAAATATTAAGTTAAAAACTCGCATGCCGATTGATGAACGTCGAAATTTTAAAGGAAAAATATTAGGGGTTGAAGGTAGCACCATATTTTTGCACACTGAAGATGAGGGTGAAATTAAGATAGCCTTCAGCGAAATAGATAAAGCAAGAATTGACCCTATTTTATAAATTTGTATGACCGGAGAAAAAAATGAGTCGTGAGATTTTGCTACTTGTTGATGCATTAGCACATGAAAAGAACGTATCTAAGGACGTGATTATTACCGCCCTTGAGTTAGCGTTAGCTTCTGCAACCAAGAAAAAATATGAGTCTGGAGCAGATATTCGAGTAGAGATTGATAAGGATACCGGTGAGTATGAAACCTTCCGCTGCTGGACAATCGTTAATGCGGAAGAGCTTGAAAATCCAGATGCTGAGATTGCTTTATCGGATGAGCGCGCTGTAGGCAATGAAATAAATGATGTCATTAAAGAAAAAACTGATTCAGTTGAATTTGGCAGAATTGGTGCGCAAGCAGCAAAGCAGGTTATTTTACAAAAGGTCAGAGAAGCAGAGCGTGAGCAAATTTTAAATGACTTTTTGGCGAGAGATGAAAAGCTTGTCTCAGGGCAAATAAGACGTATGGAGCGTGGAAATGCCATTATTGAAATTGGACGCCTTGATGCTGTGTTACCAAGAGATCAAATGATTCCGAAAGAGAATCTTCGCATTGGTGATCGTATTCGCGCGGTATTAATGAAAGTTGATCACACGGCAAGAGGACCACAATTGGTCTTGTCAAGAACTGCACCTGAATTCTTAATTCGATTATTTGAGTTAGAGGTTCCTGAGATTGAGGAAGGTTTACTAGAAATCATGTCAGCTGCTAGGGATCCAGGGTTACGTTCAAAAATTGCTGTAAAAGCAAATGATCAACGCTTAGATCCAGTGGGAACTTGCGTAGGTATGCGAGGTTCGCGTGTGCAGGCTGTAACCAGTGAGTTGGCCGGTGAGCGCGTTGATATTGTCCTTTGGTCAATGGAGCCAGCTCAATTTGTAATCAGTGCTATGGCACCTGCCGAAGTGGTAAGTATTGTAGTTGATGAAGACAAACATAGTATGGATTTAGTTGTTGCAGAAGATCAACTCGCACAAGCAATTGGTAGAAATGGTCAAAATATTCGCTTGGCATCTGACTTAACTGGTTGGGAGCTTAACATTTTAACGGAAGAAGAGTCTGATAAAAAAACCCAAGAAGAGTATTCGTCGGTTAGTCAATTATTCATGGAAAAACTTGATGTCGATGAGGACGTTGCTGACATTCTTGTTAAAGAAGGGTTTTCTTCACTTGAGGAAGTGGCTTATGTTCCTGAGGATGAGATGAATCAAATTGATGAATTTGATGAAGGAACTGTTACGGAGTTACGCTCTAGAGCGCGTGCAGCTATTTTAACTGACGCTATTGCGAAAGAAGAAAAAGTAGCAGAACCAGCCGAGGATTTACAAGCTATGGATGGTATGGATGCAGATACAGCAAAATTATTAGCATCTAAAGGCATTATAACGATGGAGGATTTAGCAGAGCTATCTGTTGATGAGCTTTTAGAGGTTGTAAAATTAGATGAGGAGCGTGCCAAAGCCCTTATCATGACAGCGCGAGCACCTTGGTTCGCATAGGAAAAATTATATGAGTTTTACGGTTGAAAAATTTGCGACAGAATTAGGTTTACCAGTCGATCTTTTATTGGAGCAGTTAAAAAGCGCAGGGGTGAATATAGCAAAAGCAGAGGATGCATTATCGGAAGAGGATAAATCGTCATTGTTACGTTATTTGCAGAATTCGCATGGCGGTGAGCAGAAACCTAAATCAAAAATTACGTTAACACGTAAACAAAATACAGAAATTAAGAAAACGGATTTAGATGGTCGGCGCAGAACCATTCAGGTGGAAGTAAGAAAAAAAAGAACGATCGTAAAACCTGAATCCGAAAGCCCACAACCCGTTGAGGCAAAATCATCAAAACCAACGCCTGTAGTTGATGAAAATCAGAGAATTCTAAGGGAAGATGAAGCCAAAAGACAAGCAGCGCTCGCAGAAGCGCAAGCATCAGATGTTAAGGTTAATCAAGATAAAAAAGAAAAAGATAAAAATGTTGGACGCGAAGGCACACTGCATCGCCCTGCATCCAAAGTAGGGGTTAAATCTGACAAGGAAAAAACGAGTAAAAAAGATGATTGGGTTGATCGAACCATCAAAAAAAGACCTATTAAGAATCGTCAAGATATGCAAATGGATGGCTGGCGCGCTCCTAAATCCAAACATAAATCGAAAGAAGATAAAGAGCAAAATTTCGTTGCCCCTAATGAGCCGATCTCCAAAGAAATTCTTGTCCCCGAAACCATTACAGTTGCTGATTTAGCCCATAAAATGTCTGTTAAAGCCACTGAAGTTATTAAGACACTTATGGGTATGGGCATGATGGTTACCATTAATCAAGTGCTCGATCAAGAAACGGCTATGATTGCAGTGGAAGAAATGGGACACAAACCTGAAGCTGCAAAAGAAAATGATCCTGAGTCGTTACTCAATATTGAATCGAATATTGAAGAAAAAATCGAAACCAGGCCACCAGTAGTAACAGTCATGGGGCATGTTGATCACGGAAAAACCTCGCTTTTAGATTACATCAGGGAGTCAAGAGTTGCCTCCGGAGAAGCGGGTGGAATTACACAACATATTGGCGCCTATCATGTAAATACAGCAAAAGGCGTCATAACTTTTTTAGATACTCCTGGCCATGAGGCATTTTCAGCTATGCGCGCGCGCGGTGCTAAGGCGACAGACATTGTTGTTCTTGCTGTTGCTGCGGATGATGGTGTGATGCCACAAACGATTGAAGCAATAAATCATTCTAAAGCAGCGAATGTGCCGCTAATTGTTGCAATTAATAAGATTGACAAGCCCGAAGCTAATCCTGAGAAGGTTAAAAGTGAGCTGCTTAGTCATGAGGTTATTCCTGAAGCTTTAGGTGGAGATGCTATGTTTGTTGAGGTCTCTGCGAAAACAGGTCAAGGCATTGATGATTTATTGGATGCTATTTTATTGCAAGCAGAAATTCTTGAGTTGAAAGCACCTTCGAATACGCCTGCAAAAGGTATTGTGGTGGAAGGCAGATTAGATAAAGGTCGCGGACCGGTAACTACCTTGTTGGTCCAATCTGGGATGTTAAATCCAGGTGACACCATACTCGCTGGCACAGCTTTTGGTCGAGTGCGTGCCATGATTGATGAACTTGGAAAAAATGTTAAACAAGCAGGAGCCTCTATTCCAGTTGAGGTTATCGGACTATCCGATGTCCCAAATGCTGGTGATGAGTTTATTGTTATTAATGATGAGAAAAAAGCCCGTGAAGTTGCGTTATTTAGACAAGGTAAGTACCGTGATGTGAAATTTGCAAAACAACAAGCTTCAAAACTTGAGAATATGTTTGACCAAATGACAGAGGGTGAAGTAAAAATTCTCCCTTTAATTATCAAAGCAGATGTGCAGGGCTCATATGAAGCATTGGCCACATCATTAGAAAAATTATCCACGACCGAAGTGAAGGTGAATGTTATTCATGCCGCTGTGGGAGCCGTGAATGAGTCAGATATTAACTTAGCGACTGCATCTAATGCAGTAGTTCTTGCTTTTAATGTCAGAGCAGATACAGGCGCAAGAAAATTAGCAGATAGTTTAGAAGTAGATGTTCGTTATTACAGTATTATTTACGAAGCTGTTGATGAAGTAAAAGCAGCATTAGGTGGCTTATTATCCCCTGAACAAAAAGAAAATATTCTTGGTTTGGTAGAAGTTCGTGAAACCTTTAAAGCATCAAAAATTGGTACCATTGCTGGTTGCTTTGTATTAGATGGCATCATTCGTCGAGATTCCAAGATCAGAATACTAAGAGATAATGTTGTAACGTTTGATGGTGAACTTTCATCGCTAAAACGTTTTAAAGATGATACTAAAGAAGTGAAATCTAATTTTGAGTGTGGCCTGTCAGTGAAAAACTTTAATGATATTAAAGTCGGAGATCAAATCGAAGTTTACGAAGTTGTTGAGGTTGCTAGGAAACTTTAAATTGGAAAAAGATTATCCAAGAAGTGACCGTATTAGCCAACAAATAAAAAAGGAACTGGCAAATCTATTTCAGAATGAAATTAAAGACCCAGCATTAAAAACAATTACTATTCTCGAAGTCAATGTTTCCCCATGTTTGAAATTTGCCCGAATTTTTTACGTAGCACACGAATATGATGAAAAAGAATTTGATAAAGGCTTAAAAAGGTCAATGCCTTTTCTCAGAACATGCCTATCTAAGCGAATGACCACCAGAGGTATCCCCAAACTTGAATTCGTTTATGATAAAACGTTTGATGAAAATTATAAATTAGGTCAATTACTTAATAATTTATTTAAGTCGTAATAATTTATGCAAAAAAAAAGTATCAAACTCGATGTTGATGGGTTGATTTTAATTAACAAACCCTACGGGCTATCTTCAAATCATGCCTTAACAAGAATTAAAAAAAAATTCCATCCAAAAAAAGCTGGACATACGGGCACATTAGATCCTCTAGCCTGTGGACTTTTACCTATTTGTTTGGGCCAAGCAACTAAATTTTCTAGTTACCTGTTGGATGAAGACAAAACCTATCGGGCTACACTTCAATTAGGATTTACTAGTACGACAGGTGATGCAGAGGGTGAAATTATTCAACAACCCCATACAATAGAGTTATCAAAAAATTTGGTTCTGCATACTATGGATAGTTTTAAGGGTGAGATTAGACAGACTCCCCCCATGTTTTCAGCCCTTAAAGTAGATGGTAAACCATTATACAAGTATGCAAGAGAGGGTTTGGAAATTGAACGTAAAACACGAAAAGTTATTATTTATAAACTTTTGCTACTTGATTTTACTGATGAGGAATTAACAATTGAAGTAAATTGTTCAAAAGGAACCTATATACGGTCACTAGCAGCTGATATTGGTAATCAATTAGGAACGGGTGCGTATCTTAAATCTTTAACTAGAATATCAATTGGTGAATTTAAATTGGCTAATGCTCTTGAGTTGGATGAACTGGACAAATTTACTGATGAAAAGAGCCACAAATTTGTCCAGCCCATAGATTCATTCTTAAAAAAATTTAATGCTATTCAGCTAAGTAATTTACAAACACAACTTTTAAAAAATGGTATGACACTAGAACTTAATGATTTGGTTAAAGGCATTTACCGGCTCTATGATGAAAATAAGCATTTTATCGGTCTTGGACAATGCAAGGAAATAGGTTCTCTTAAAGTGCAGCGTCTTATGAATACAAGTCAATAAATCAATAAAAACATATTGTTAAATTATTAAAATGCCGTTAAAATGTGCGGTTCTGAAATAGGAGAAAGAATTAATGACAAGTACTGCTGTAGAAAAAGCGAAAATTGTAGCAGATTATCAATTAGCAAAAAAAGATACAGGCTCACCTGAAGTTCAGGTTGCCTTATTGACAGGCCGTATTAATTATTTGACTGGTCATTTTAAAGTTAATGCAAAAGATCACCACTCAAGAAGAGGTCTTTTAGCCATGGTAAGTCAACGACGAAAGTTATTAGATTATCTAAAAAGAAAAAGTCTTGAAAGATACCAAGGTCTTATTCAGCGACTAGGTCTTAGAAAATAAGATAGTTTATCTATATTGAAAGCCGATAACCTGCTTCTAGCGAGTATCGGCTTTTTTATTATTGTTAAAGTCACTATTGAGTAGTGAATAGTGATTAAAAAAAAGGAAAGTAAATGTTTAATAAAGTAAAAAAGAGTATCAAGTTTGGAGATCATAATTTAACAATTGAAACAGGTGAGATTGGCCGTCAAGCAGATGGAGCAGTTGTTGTAAGCTATGGAGATACAGTTGTTTTTGTTACTGTTTGTGGAAACAAAACTGCAAGAGAAGGCCAAGACTTTTTTCCGCTCACCGTTGATTACCAAGAAAAAACTTATGCTGGTGGGAAAATACCAGGCGGTTTTTTTAAGCGCGAAGGCCGGCCAAGTGAGAAAGAGACATTAACTTGTCGTTTAATTGATCGACCATTAAGGCCTATGTTTCCTGATGGTTTTTATAATGAGGTGCAAGTAGTAGCTACGGTTCTATCTTCCGATAGTGAAATTGACTCGGATGTTCCTTCAATTATAGGGGCTTCTGCAGCATTAGCTATTTCAGGTATTCCTTTCTATGGCCCTATAGGTGCTACTCGAATCGGTTATGTTGATGAAAAATTTGTTGTTAATCCGACTAAAACGCAATTGGAGAGCAGTGAGCTTGACTTAGTGGTAGCGGGAAATGATAAAGCCGTTTTGATGGTTGAATCTGAAGCAAAAGAATTACCAGAAAAAGTCATGTTAGATGCCGTTCTTGAAGGCCATAAAGCAATGCAGCCTGTTATTAAAATGATTACAGAACTTGCAAAAGATGCTGCAAAAGATCCATGGGATTGGACGCCAGCGGAACCCAATGCGGAGATAATTAAACAGGTTGAGAAAATTGCGCTAAAGGATTTGGAAAAAGCATTTGCAATCAAATCAAAAAGCGAACGCTCAGCTAAGCTTGCTGAAATTAAAGATAAAGTTTTGGCTGAGTTGGTGAGTGAGGATAGCCCTTTGTCAGATTTAAATGTCATTAAAAATGAATTTTTTAATCTTGAGGCTAAAATTGTAAGAAATAAAATTTTAGATGGTGAGCCACGTATTGATGGCCGTGATACACGCACGGTTCGTCCAATCGAAATTAGAACAGGTGTGCTGCCAAGAGCTCATGGCTCTGCTTTATTTACTCGAGGGGAAACTCAGGCATTAGTTGTTACAACTTTAGGTACAGATAGGGATGAACAAATAATTGATGCATTACAAGGCGAATATAAAGACCGCTTTATGTTTCATTATAATTTTCCTCCTTTTGCTACCGGTGAAACAGGACGAGTTGGCTCTCCAAAAAGACGTGAAATTGGACATGGTAATTTAGCAAAACGTGGATTAAAAGCAGCTCTTCCTGCGAAAGAAGATTTTGATTATTCAATTCGAGTTGTATCAGAGATTATGGAATCAAACGGTTCTAGCTCAATGGCCTCGGTTTGTGGTGGCACGATGGCAATGATGGATGCAGGTATTCCACTATCAGATCACGTTGCTGGCATTGCGATGGGCCTTATCAAAGATGGCAAGCGTGTAGCTGTGTTAACAGATATTCTCGGTGATGAAGATCATCTAGGCGACATGGATTTTAAAGTTGCCGGAACGGATAATGGAATAACAGCGCTTCAGATGGATATCAAAATAACCGGCATTACAGCAGAGATTATGCAAGTCGCCCTATCTCAAGCCAAAGAAGGTATTGATCATATTCTGAAAATTATGAAGAAAACACTCAAAGGGCCTAAAACTGAGTTATCTAAATTTGCTCCGCAAATTTTAACTATTAAAATTCATCCCGATAAGATTCGTGATGTTATTGGTAAAGGTGGATCTGTGATTAAATCCATTGCAGCAGAAACGGGTGCAACTGTAGATATTGATGACAATGGTCTGGTAAAAGTTGCTTGCACATCAGGTGAATCAGGACAAGCTGCAATAGATCGCATTAAAGAAATTACTGCGGATGTTGAGGTGGATCAAGTTTATGATGGTAAAGTTATTAAGATTTTAGATTTTGGTGCCATCGTTTCACTTCTACCTGGTAAAGATGGTTTATTACATATTTCTCAAATTGCCCATGAAAGAATTAAGGCAGTGAAAGATCATCTTGCAGAAGGTGATGAGGTTAAAGTCAAAGTTATTGAAGTTGATGATAAAGGTAGGGTGAGGGTGAGTGCGAAAGCTTTAATTGAACCACCTGCACCTGAGACTAAAGCAGAAGAGACTGAAGAGGAATAAAAAA
Organism: Methylophilaceae bacterium; assembly: GCA_017858095.1. Taxonomy (GTDB): domain Bacteria; phylum Pseudomonadota; class Gammaproteobacteria; order Burkholderiales; family Methylophilaceae; genus BACL14. The sequence continues at coordinate 28,506 of JAFMCB010000012.1, forward strand.
AACCCGCGAAAGCGGGTTTTTTATTTGGCCATTTGTTTTTCTCTTATTTCATCAAGCGTTTTACAATCAATACATAAAGTTGCGGTTGGCCTTGCTTGAAGACGTTTTAAGCCGATTTCTTCTCCACATTGCTCGCAGTAACCGTATTCGTCGCTTGCAATATTTTTTAGTGTCTCTTCAATTTTTCTAATAAGCTTTCTTTCACGGTCACGATTTCTCAGTTCTAATGCCATATCCGATTCTTGGCTAGCACGATCATTAGGGTCAGCATAGGCAGTTACATCATCTTGCATGTGAGTTACGGTCCGGTCGATATCTGAACTTAATTCCATTTTCCATTCATTAAGAATTTTAATGAAATGATCCATTTGAGCTTTGCTCATGTATTTTTCATTGGCTTTTGGTTTATATGGGCTAAATTCCTTGAGTCCGCCTGAGGGTTTCTTTGCTGGAGCAGCTTTCTTCGCTACGGGTTTCTTTGCTGGAGCAG
>JAFMCB010000013.1 GCA_017858095.1 Methylophilaceae bacterium
TTATTTTTTCCATATTTTCTTCCGACAAAATAAGCCCCAGAGTCTGCAACCCAAACTATTAAAAGTGAAAATAATAGGAGAGCTCGATGATACTCATACATATAAATTATTGAATAAAATAAACAGGCAATCAAAAATATTCCAAAAAAACTTTTTTGAATGTCCGGTAATTTCAAATTCTTATATATAAATATGGGAGCAAAAAAAACCCAAAAAATAAATGACATTACTGCAATAAATATTGGGTCTGGCAAAGAAAAAAAAGCTAGGCCCAAAAAAACCAATGTTAAGATAAAATACAAAGGGTGTTTATATTTAAAAAGCATACCATTAAGCTCAAACATGCCTATTAAACAAATTATTAAAGCAAAGGAGTTAAAGTAAATTTCATTTGAATTGAAAAAACTGAACGAAAAGATAACAAGAAGAGATAACGCTGAAATTATTCTTTTTAAAGTCATTTTTTAATTATTCAACTTTCCAAAACGTCTGTTTCTTGATTGATAAAATAGTAGCGCATTTATGAAATTATTTTTGTTAAAATCCGGCCAAAGGCATTTTTCAAAATAAAGTTCACTATAAGCAAGCTGCCAAATAAGAAAATTGCTTAGCCGCTTTTCACCGCCAGTTCTAATTAATAGATCTACACCAGGTAAGTCTTTAGTATCTAAATTTCTTTCAATGTCTTTTTCTGTAATTTTAGGTAATTTTTTTTTGCTTAGTGCTTTATTAACAGATCTGACGATTTCTGATCTTCCTCCATAATTTAGTGCAATATTAAGACTTAACCCATTATTTTTTTTTGTCTTTGTTAAAAGATCTTGAATTTTCTTTTGAAGATTATCTGGGAAAAAACTAATATCACCTAGAATAGTAATCTTAATATTATTAGCGAAAATTTTTTCTGACTCCTCAGTAATGGTTTTATCAAATAAAATTGTCAAATCACTAATTTCTTTTTTTGGCCTTCCAGAATTCTCAGTACTAAAAGCATAAAGTGTTAAACACTGAATTTTAAATTCATGAGCATATTGGATTATCTTTTGAACAGAATCTAAGCCTTTTGCGTGTCCAAGTGAGCGCGGTAATTGTCTTTTTTGAGCCCACCTTCCATTGCCATCCATGATTACTGCAATATGTTTTGGGAAGTTATCTGGTCTTAATGATAATTTTTTAAAAAGATTAAGCAACTTAATGGTTTAGATAGCTAATAAATCTTTTTCTTTTAACTCGATAAGCTTATCAATTTCACTGATATGCAAATCGGTTACTTTTTGCACATCATCTTGTGCCCTTCTCTCATCATCTTCACTGATTTCTTTATCTTTCAACATTTTTTTCAAGGAGTCGTTAGCATCTCTTCGGGCATTTCTAATAGCAACTTTAGAGTTCTCCCCTTCAGATTTAACAACCTTAATTAAATCTCTTCTTCTTTCCTCTGTTAATGGTGGCAGAGGAATCCTTATAATATCTCCAGTTGTTGCTGGATTTAAGCCCATGTCTCCCTCTCTAATTGCTTTCTCTATGACAGGAATCATTGTCTTTTCATAGGGTTGCACATTAATAGTTACAGAATCACCAACCGTCACATTAGCTACTTGATTGATTGCAGTTTGTGAGCCGTAATAATCGACAGTCAAATGATCTAAAATTCCAGTATGGGCGCGACCTGTTCTAATCTTCGAAAGATCAGATTTTAATTTTTCAATACTTTTTTGCATTTTACTTTTAGTGCTATTTTTTATTTCTTCCATATCCCTAATTCCTCAATCTAATTTTTAACAAGCGTACCCTCTTGCTTACCAATTAATACATTATTTAATGCATTTTTCTTAAAAATATTAAAAACAGCTATCGGTAATTGTTGATCGCGGCATAAGGTAAAAGCAGTCGCGTCCATGACCTTTAAATTTTTATTAATTACTTCATCAAAAGAGATCGAACTAAATAATTTCGCATTTTTATCTTTAATAGGGTCCGATGAATAAATACCATCTACCTTCGTTGCTTTTATCATAATATCTGCACTAATTTCCATTGCTCGTAACGCGGCGGCTGTATCTGTTGTAAAGAAAGGATTTCCAGTGCCTGCGGCAAAAATGACTATCTTTTTATCTTCCAAATATTGAATGGCTTTACCCCGAATATAAGGCTCGACTACCTGATCAATATTTATTGCAGATTGAACCCTGCTTACTAAACCAGCATGCTTCATTGCATCTTGGAGAGCAAGTGCATTCATCACAGTTGCTAACATCCCCATATAATCTGCTGTAGCACGGTCCATACCTGCCGTACCAAGCGCCGCACCTCGAAAAATATTACCCCCTCCAATGACAACAGCAATTTCTATTCCTAATAATTTTGCCTGCTTAATTTCATCAACGATTTTATTTACGGTATCCGGATTTATGCCAAAACTATCATCACCCATTAAGGCTTCACCTGAAAGTTTTAAAAGAATTCTTTTGAATTTTGATTGCATGTTATTGATAAATAAAATTTGTTAGCTGTATTTTATATGGTTTTGGCCAAAAAAAAAGGATTGCAAAACAATCCTTTTTTACGCTTAGCCTAATTTTTCTAAACTTTCGATGCCGCTGCAACTTCCGCAGCAAAGTCCTCTTGTTTTTTTTCGATTCCCTCACCCACCTGAAACATAGTAAAAGAGTGTAAGGATGCGTTATTTTGCTTTAACAAGTCCTGCACAGAAACTTTATCATCTTTAACAAAGGCTTGGTTCAGCAAAGTCACCTCTTTGAGAAACTTGTGAACGGTACCATCAGCAATTTTATCAATCATCTCATCTGGTTTGCCGGCCTCTTTAGCTTTTTCAATTGCAACGCGCCTTTCGGCATCAATTAAAGCTTGATCAACTCCCGCCCGATCAATGGCTTTAGGTTTTGCTGCAGCAATATGCATAGCAATATCCTTACCAAGGTCAGCATTTCCACCTTCAAGATCGAGAATAACCCCAATTTTTGAGCCATGGATGTAGCTATGCAGTTGACCTTTCGCATTAATGTTGGCAAATCTACGTGGCGTAATGTTTTCACCGATTTTACCAATTAAACCTGTGCGGATATCCTCGATAGTTTTTCCGTCCACTTGTTTTGTAGCTAATTCTTCAACAGTTTGTGGCGCTTGATCACAGATAACTTCAGCCAATTGATTGACAAACTTTTGAAATTCATCATTTTTTGCACAAAAATCAGTTTCCGAGTTAACTTCAATTAAAGATCCAGATTTACCATCTTTTGCAATAAAAGCAGCCACTGCACCCTCAGCAGCAACACGAGTTGATGCTTTTGATGCTTTGTTTCCAAAGCGGACTCTTAAGATTTCCTCGGCTCTAGCAAAATCTCCATCCGCTTCAGTTAATGCTTTTTTACAATCCATCATAGGAGCATCCGTCTGCCCCCTTAACTTCATAACTAAACTCGCTGTAATTTCAGCCATTACGTTAAAACTCCTTTATTAATTATTCTGCAGCTTCCTCAGCATCCTCAGCAGATGCCTCACTCTCAGCTACCATCCTCGCAACCTCTTTAATTGCATTATTTTTACCTTCTAAAATGGTATCTGCCATGCCTCTTGCATAAAGACGAATCGCGCGGCTAGAGTCATCATTACCAGGAATAACATAAGCAATATTATCTGTAGAATTATTGGTATCAACCACACCTATAATGGGGATACCCAATTTAGTAGCCTCAACCACTGCACCACTTTCAAAACCAACATCAATAACAAAAATAGCATCTGGTAAAGCAATCATTTCACGAATGCCGCCAATAGAACGCTCCAGCTTTTCGTAATCACGTCGGAGATTTAATGCTTCTTTTTTTGTGATCTTATCTAATCCTTCACCCTCAAGCACTGCTTGCATTTCATTCATGCGCTTAATGGATTGCTTAACAGTTTTAAAATTTGTGAGCATGCCGCCCAACCATCGATGATTTACATAAGAACAACCGGCTCGTATAGCTTCCTCTTTGACAATCTCACGCGCCTGTCTTTTCGTTCCAACAAAAAGAATACGGCCTTTGTTAGCTGCCAAGGTTTTTGCATATTTGAGTGCCTCTTCAAACATAGGAAGGGTCTTCTCAAGGTTAACAATATGAATTTTGTTGCGATCACCAAATATGAACGGCGCCATCTTTGGGTTCCAATAACGGGTTTGATGTCCAAAATGTACACCCGCTTCCAACATTTGTCTCATGGTTACAGACATGTTTTTCTCCTTTTAAGGGTTAATCACTTCATTAAATCTATTAATACTGTTGTCAGCACCCTTAACAAGATTTAATGCAAATTTATTCGAAAATCGAAAACGCGCTATGATAACATAATTCTTTTGTTTTTTGCCTGAAATTATTCACATGAGTGTCTCAATAAAAAATAATCAAGATATAGTTAAAATGCGCGTTGCCGGACAATTGGCATCAGAAGTTCTCGACTATATTACCGACTTCGTCAGACCTGGAATTTCTACCGAGGAAATCGATAAACTGTGCCATGAGTTCATGGTCATAAAGCAAGGAACGATCCCTGCGCCACTAAATTATGCTCCACCGGGTCATACGCCCTACCCAAAATCCATATGCACATCTGTTAATAATCAAATATGTCATGGTATCCCTGGGCCAAAGATCCTTAAAAGGGGAGATATTATCAACATCGATGTAACAGTCATTAAAGATGGTTATCATGGGGACACCAGCCGAATGTTTTATGCTGGTGAACCCTCAATACAAGCACAGCGCTTGTGTGATATCACCTATGAGTGCATGTGGCTAGGAATTCACCAAGTGAAACCCGGTAATTATTTAGGTGATATTGGTTACGCAATTCAAAATCATGCTGAATCGAATGGCTTCAGCGTGGTTCGAGAGTTTTGTGGCCACGGAATTGGTAAGGTATTTCATGAGGAGCCTCAGGTGTTACATTACGGAACTCAAGGCCATGGCTTGGAGCTTAAAGCAGGCATGATATTTACGATTGAACCCATGATTAATGCTGGAAAAAAAGATATTAAAATGCTGCCTGATGGCTGGACCGTGGTAACAAAAGATCGCAGCCTTTCTGCGCAATGGGAACATACCATCTTAGTTACTCAAAGTGGTTATGAGGTTCTTACACAATCAAAAGGTACGCCTCAAGAACCGTCTTTTCTTTGATCATGATTCAAAATTTAAAGAATAATTACACCTTAAAGGTTAGCCAACTAAAAAAAAATTTTTTAAGAGAACATAATAACAAAACATTTTTAAGGGCACATACCTTCCTTGTTGATTCTTTATTAAAACAGTTATGGAAAAAAGTTTTTTTAAGAAAAGGTGTTGCGTTAATTGCCGTTGGTGGATACGGAAGAAAGGAGCTTTACCCTTATTCGGATATTGATATTCTGCTGCTACACAAAGAAAATCTTCCTGAAAAAGAATTTGAAAAAATCACATCATTTATTACTCTTTGTTGGGACTTAGGTCTAAAAATTGGTCACAGCACCCGTGACATTAATCAGTGCATCGATGAATTTAAAAAAGATATTAGGACAGCGACTAATTTATTAGAAACCCGAGTCATTTGTGGCTCTAAAATCCTTTTTAAAAATTTAGAATCAAATATCTTTAAGCAGATTAAAGAAGATGAGTTTTATCATCAAAAGTTAACAGAGCAAACTAATAGGCATAAAAAATATAGGGGCTCGGCATATCAATTAGAGCCAAATGTAAAAGAAAGTCCTGGTGGACTAAGAGATTTACATAATGTCATATGGATAGCTAGGTCACAAAAAAAAGGTCGGACTTTTAGAGAGTTGCTACAAAATAATGTAATCAATTTGAATGAATATAATAAAGTAAATTTTCATCTTAATCGTATAACTAAGCGCCGCATATTACTCCATTTATTAGCCAGCTCTGCAGAAGATAGGTTGGTATTTGATCTACAAAATAAGCTTGCATCACATTTGGGTTATACCGGGCATGGTCACCATAAAGCAAGTGAAATGGTGATGAAAAGTTATTATAAATCAGTTAATTACATTATTTTATTTAACGAGATTGTAACTAAAAGATTGAACCCAAAACCACAAAAAAAGATAACCATTCGGCATGAACTCCCTTTTTTTGTCATGAATAATTTACTTGAAATAGATGAGGGGTATAAAGAAAATTTTATTCAACATATATTTGAACCTTTTTTAATCTTTCAAGGTAAAAAAAATATTCATGGTTTTGGCCCTAACCTCCTTGGTTTGCTCGATAGCTCGTCAAAATTAATCAACCAAAGTATTAGAAAAAATAGCTTCTACCAAAATAAAATTTTGCAGATCTTTACTGCAAAAAATAAAGTCAATCGTGCATTACGATTACTCAATAAAACGAATATCTTAGGTAAATTTATCCCGGCATTTGGCAAAGTTGTTGCCCAAATGCAACATGACTTATTTCATATCTATACGGTTGATGAGCATACATTAAATGTCATTGAAAATATTCGACGTTACAGTAAAGATAAACTAAAACATGAATTCCCCGAATGTCATGAAGTTTTTAAATCTTTCAGAAAACCCTACCTACTCTATTTTGCAGCTTTTTTTCACGACATTGGTAAAGGTCAAGGCGGTGATCACTCGATTATTGGTGAAAAAATTGCTGCAACATTCTGCCGCAGAATGCAATTTGATAAAAAGGAAATGAATTTAATTACATGGCTTGTAAGGTCTCACCTTACGATGTCTCAAGTAGCACAAAAGAAAGATATTTCTAATCCGCAAACCATAAAAGAATTTGCTAATTTTGTACAAACAAAAACTAAATTAAAAGCACTTTACTTATTAACCGGTGCCGATATCCGAGGAACAAGTCCTGCAGTGTGGAATCAATGGAAAGCTTCGCTTTTAAAAGATCTTTTTTATCAAACCTATAATTACCTAGATGAACAGCTTAAGGATGCGCATGAAATAATTAAAATTAGAAAACAAAATGTTCTCGCAAGATTAAATAAAAGTTATTCGATTAATAGTGAAAACGTTCGTGCTTTATGGCATTCACTAGGTGATGAATATTTTTATCGTTTTGATGAGCACGATATTATTTGGCACAGTCGTGTGCTGTTAAAACAGTTTCACTCAAGAATAACGTTAGTAAAGACACGACATGCGCCAGATGGAAATGGCATTGAAGTTCTTATTTTTCGCAAGGAAAGCGAAAACATTTTCATCAAATCATCGCAATTCTTTGCGCTGAATAACTTTGATGTGATGCAAGCAAAAATCTTTACCACAAAAGATGATTTCGCATTGGATGTATTTAATATTCTCATGGACGGAAAAAATGTAAGTTACAAACATCTGTTTGAATTTATTGAAAAGGAATTAACCAAAATACTAAATGCTAATTTTGTCGCAATCGATATTCCTAGCAATCAATCACGTCAGGCAATGCATCACAAAATTGAATCATCAATAGAATTTAAAAAAATAAAGGGAGGCTATGAGTTTTCTATCACAACAGATTCAAGAAAAGGTTTGCTTTTCCAGCTATCAAATATAATTAATACGTTAAATTTATCTATTGAGCACGCTAAAATTAACACCCTTGGTAACCGTGTCGAAGATTCCTTTATATTGCAAGCCAAACATGGTGTTTTAACTTCAGAGACAATAAAAAAACTGTCCGAAAATATACAAGAAAAATTAGGGATAACCATTGCAGTTTAATTTAACTAAAGGGCAACCCCGAGCATTAATCTCTCTATTCTTTACTGAAATGTGGGAACGTTTTAGTTATTACGGTATGCGTGCCCTGTTGGTTTTGTACCTTGTGCAATCGCAAGAGTACTCAGAATTTGAAGCCTTAAATATTTATGCCATTTATACAGGGTTGGTATACGTCACACCAGTTTTTGGTGGTTTTCTTGCGGATCGATTTCTAGGTTACAACAAGGCTATAATCATCGGTGGAATTGTTATGATTTTAGGGCATCTGATGATGGCCTTACCTGATTATCTCTATTTAGCAATGGGGCTTTTAATTATTGGGAATGGATTTTTTAAACCCAATATCAGCACGCTATTAGGAAAATTTTATTCGGAAGATGATCCCAAACGCGACGCTGGATTCAGTTTTTTTTACGTTGGTATTAATCTTGGCGCCTTCATGGCGCCATTAATAATTGGCTTTGTAGGCGAAACCATTGATTGGCACCTGGGTTTTAGTTTGGCTGCTTTTGGAATGTTATTGGGATTAATACAGTATGTATTTAATCAAGAAAAAATTATACGCGCAGATCTGTCTAGGCAAACCAAAAAAATGCAAATTCAGGATTGGTTGCAAATAATTTTTATTTCCTTTATCACTATTCCTTTTGTCTTTCTCTGTATTGAGCTTCATCAACTCTTCAAAAATTATTCATTTCAAATATTTATTGCAATTATTATTTTTTTAATCTTAAAGATGACATTGCAAAGAAATACTGAAAAACTGTCAATGGCAGAAGTAAAGAAAATTACTTATATCTCAGTCCTATCAATTTTTGTTATTTTCTTTTGGATGGGTTTTGAGCAAGCTGGTGGCTCCTTGACGATTTTTGCTAGCAACAATATCGACCGACAAATTGGGGTTTATGAAATTCCTGTCACTTTTTTTCAATCCATCAATCCCTTAATTATTATATTTCTAGGGCCCGTAATAGCAAATTTTTGGCTTAAGGTTGATAGCAGTTCGAATAAATTATCCACGCCACAAAAGATGGGCTTAGGACTACTTTTTTTAGGTTTGGGTTTTTTGTTGTTAGTCTTTATAAAGGATCAAATTAACATATCATTTAGCTGGCTCATACTGGTTTATTTTCTTCACACGGTTGGAGAATTGTGTCTATCACCGATTGGATTATCAATGGTCAGCAAAGTATCGCCGAAAAAAATGGCTTCTCTTTTAATGGGCTTGTGGTTTTTATCTGCTGCGGCTGCCAATTATGTTGCGGGTCGTTTGCCAGAGATGGTGACAAATTTTGATTGGGATTTATTTATCTTTCTCACACTAACTTCTATTATTAGTGCAGTTATCTTATTTTTAATTGCACCTTTACTTGAAAAATTACTCTATCAAAAATGAAAAAAAATTTCACCGATGAAGACGTATCAAGAATCATTGAAATGGCTTGGGAGGATCGCACTCCGCTTGATGCAATTGAGCGCACCTTTGGTTTAAACGAAACAAGCTTAAAAAAGCTAATGAAAGAAAAACTAACTGCGCGCAGCTACACACTCTGGCGCAAAAGAATGCGCACTAGCCATCTTCGTCATGAATCACTTCGGCCAAAGGGGATTACGCGTGCCTACGCGAGTAATCAGTATAAACAAAAATCATAATTACTTTTGTAATAAAACTTCTTGCCACTGTTTCATACCTTCTTGATGAATAGAGTTACCAAAGGTATCAACAGCGACAGTAACAGGCATATTTTCAACTTCAAATTCATATATAGCTTCCATGCCCAATTCAGGAAAAGCAACGACTTTTGCTTTTTTAATTGCTTGTGAGACGAGGTAGGCAGAACCACCAACAGCTATTAGATACATAGACTGATTTTCTTTGATTAAATTAATCGTGTCTTGACCACGCTCAGCTTTTCCGATCATGCCAAAAATTTTATATTGTTCTAACATCATTTTTGTATACTTATCCATTCTGTTTGCCGTTGTCGGCCCTGCAGGTCCAACCACCTCATCTCTAACGGGGTTTACTGGTCCAACGTAATAAATAAATTTATTTGTAAGATCAATATTGTTAGGAAGGGGTTCTTTATTATCTAATAATTGCTCTAACTTTTTATGTGCTGCGTCTCGTGCAGTCAAAATTTTTCCTGATAAAAGTAAAGTCTCACCAATTTTCCAGTCACACATTGCTGTTTTTTCTAACGTGTTTAAATTAACTTTTCTAAATTTTTCATTTGGTTGCCATACTTTTTCGGGCCATAGTGATAAATCGGGCGCCTTAAGGGTAGCACTGCCAGTTCCATTAAGAGAAAAATGAATATGTCGATTTGCGGCACAATTTGGAATGATAGCAATTGGCAATGAAGCTGCATGCGTTGGGTAATCTCGAATTTTTACATCAAGAACTGTGGTTAATCCTCCTAATCCTTGAGCGCCAATACCGAGTTGATTAACTTTTTCATAAAGCTCAATTCTCAGTTCCTCAAGACGATTATTTGGCCCACGAATTATTAAATTCTGAATATTGATTGGTTCAAATAAAGATTCCTTGGCTAACAGCATTGCTTTATCAGCGGTTCCCCCAATGCCAATCCCCAAAACACCCGGTGGACACCAACCGGCACCCATTTTAGGAACAGTGTCTAAAATATAATCCGTGATGCTGTCGGAAGGATTTAGCATTTTAAGTGACGCTTTATTTTCTGATCCACCCCCTTTGGCAGCAACACTTACCTCAAGAGTATCTCCTTGAACTAAACTGACATGAGTGATGGCAGGAGCGTTATCTTTTGTATTCATTCTTTTTCCGGCTGGGTCGGATACTATGGATGCACGCAAAGGATTTGATGTATCCAGGTAGGCTTGTCGAACTCCTTCATTAACCATTTCTTCAACCGTTTGATCAGTGTCCCATCTTAGATTCATTCCTTGCCGAATAAATACTGTAACAATTCCGGTATCTTGGCATAGGGGGCGATGACCAAAAGCTGACATTTTTGAACTGGTTAAGATTTGTAAAATTGCGTCTTTGGCCGGTGCAGATTTCTCTTTTTCATAAGCCAACTTCATGGCCGAAATGAAGTCTTCTGAATGATAATACGATATATATTGCAAGGCCGATGTAATTGACGTAATAAAGTCTTGCTTCGTAATTATAGTCATAATCGAATATCCGATTTGGCTAATGAAATTGATGCATCAATCTGCCTTCTTAAAATTTTTCCATTCTTTGTTTTTGGAAAATTTTCAGCGATATAAACAATTTTTGGGGCTTTGTAGGTTGCCAAATTTTCCCTTCCGTAAACAACTAATTCATTCGGGGTAATTTTACTGCCTACTTTTAAAATTACATACAAAACAACAAGAATTTTATTCTTTCCAATCTCTTCACCAATGGCTGCACAATCAATTATCTCCTGATGATTTTTGTAAACACGTTCAATCTCATAGGGTGATACTCGGTAACCAAAACTTTTAATAATGTCGTCTTTTCTCCCTAAAAACCATAAATAGCCATCCTTATCAAAACGCGCGTAATCACCGGTAAAGAACCATCCATCATGCCTGTATTTTTTTGTCTCCTCAGCTAAATTCCAGTATCTCAAAAATAATCCAGGATCATTCTCTGGCACGCATATCATGCCCTCCTCACCAAATTTCACAGGTTCTAAATTGTCTGGATTTAACAGCCTGATCTCATGTCCTGGTTGAGGAAAACCGGCAGAGCCTGGCCTAATAGGCATATGTGCGGATTGGGAAATATAGTACGAAAATTCAGACATACCGACTGCCTCATAGATATCTAATGCAAAACGTGCATGCCATTGATCAAAGACCTCATCCGACAAATGCTCACCAGCACTCATGCAATGTCGTAATGACTTAACATCGTTTTTATTGGCCGTAGATTTTTGTAAGATTTGACGATAAATAGTTGGCACACCAATAAAGATCGTTGCCTTATGTTTTTTAATTAAATTGATCCAGCCTTCGGCATCGTTTTTTCCCTCATGAACAATTACCGTTTTACCCAAATAAAGTGGATCCATTAAGCCTGATCCTAAAACATAGGTCCAATTGAATTTACCTGTATGTAAAATACGGTCAGTCGAATCTGAAAAATTGAACCAAAATTCTGAAGCAGGTTTTCTTCCCAGTAACGCCCGGTGAGCATGTAAAACCCCTTTAGGGTAGCCTGTCGTGCCTGAGGTGTAAACTAAGTAAGCGGGATCGTTTGCAAGGGTTTCATAATTTTTCGAAAAAGCTTTGATTGTTTTTAATTCATTTCCTAAACTTTTAACCTGAATGTTGAATGCAGTTTTATAATTTTCATATTCACCAGAGATAAAAACGGTATGTAAAAACTCAAGCTCGCTAAGCATGGGAATCAATGTTTTAAATGTTTTTAAATCGGTTACCAAGACTTCTGCAGCTGAATCTTTTGCCAAATAGATGATTTCTTTTGCTGTCAGTAGTGTCGATGTGGGGACTGAAATGTAACCTGCTTTCATGGCGCCTAAAAAGCATACTGGGTAATCGAGGCAGTTCGGTAAACGTACCAGAATACGTGTCTGCTGTGGAACTTTAAGTTGCTTTAGTAATTCAGCAAACTGGCTTGATTTTATAGCCAATTCTTTGTATGTAATACTTGAAGTTCCTAGATTTTCATCCTCAACAATCATTGCGATTTGATCATGTCGACCATCTTGGTTCATCGAGTCGGTGCATGCTTCACCGATATTAAACTTTTCTGGAATTTCCCAATCCCAGGCAAAATTATTTTTCATTTTATTTGCTAACACTATTCCATCTCCCCATAGGGCCAATTTTGCCGAATTACTTGGAGTGGTAATTGATTTAAGACATCTAAAGTAAAATCCATATCCTCCTCTTTAAGTGCCCGAAGTGCATAAGCACGCAATAATGTTTGCAACGCTTTACCGAACATCGGCGGATCAAGCATTTCACCGTCAAATTTTATCGCCCCACCAAGCAGTGCATCTGCATCAATGGCAGCTTTCAAAATACGAATTTTAAGCGCAATATCAGTGGGTGATGGTGTGTAGGCAACTTTACATAAATGAATATGCCCGGGGTGAATCACTTGTTTACCTGTTAGCCCCATTTCTCTCTCACGAACAGCATGCTTAAAGACAATTCTCGCTTCATCATCACCGTGCAAGTCAAGCCAACGCCGAACATCGTGAGGTTCTAAGAAATTACTCGGCATTGCACCTTGTCCAATTAAGGTTTCAACACCGCCGATGACCCCTTTACCAGAAATTCTAGCTTCAAACATTAATTGATTTAAAAAATAATGCAGTTCATCAATCCAGCCAACAGGAGTGATGTTAATTCCCATAGCCTTAGAAAAATCATGGATACCAAAAACCACGTGTTTTACCGTAGAGTAGGACATAAGCTCTGGTGCAATTTTCAGAGATTTTGGATGTTCAATAATTGGTTGAATTGTGATTTCTGTATTTAACATAGCTAATTCATTCGACAGGTCTCTTATTTCAGCGGGCCCATAAACTTCTCCAGCCTTTGATAACATAACCACATCAACACACTCAGGTAATTTTCTGATAAGGCTCATGTCGTTTATGTATTCTTCTGTTCTGAAGGAATTAACACGCACTGCAATCGTCACATCTGGTCTTGCTTCGCGCAATAAAGGTAATTCTTTTTCAAGTAATGTGCGGCTCATTTCTTTTTGTCGACAACCATCCTCTAAATCGAAGATTAATGTATGTGCTTCCGTCGCATGCGCATGCTTCTTCATGCGTTTACTTGCCCCCTCAAGGTCTTCGTATATGCCTAAAGAAGGCGCATATTTAACCGGCGGGTAATAAAGCTGAATACCAGGCCACATTCCCCCCAGCGCCTCATAATTCAATTTTTTTATTTTATTGTTTGACTTTTGCTTTGCAGTTTCAGTGTTCACCACTAGGCTCCTTATTGTCTTGAATGAGTTTAATGAGACGACTAAATTTATTAGGTGATTGAGATTGCTGCAATAGCGTCCAAAGTTCACCATCTTCATGGTTTAGAAGCTCAAGGAAAAGGGTTTTGTCTGCATCGTTTAGGGCAGATAAATTGTTCTCGCAAAATTGTTCGAAAATCAGATCAAGTTCCAATAATCCTCGCCTGCAACGGTACTGAATTAAATTGTTGATACTCATTTCATATCGCCTTTTATCGGGAATATTTTTTTTATTGGTTTAAAGTGTGATCTTTTATCTCCGAGTTGCATCTGTTTAATGCTGGCGATAGCTTTTGATGGGCTTAGCCCCTTGGGACATACATCAGCACAATTCATTATATTGTGACAACGATAGAGTCGGTCGGGGTCATCCAAATTTTCAAGCCGTTCCTCTTTGGCTTGGTCTCTCGAGTCCGCTAAAAATCGATAGGCTTGTAGCAAACCTGCGGGCCCAACAAACTTATCAGGTTTCCACCAAAAAGATGGGCATGCCGTCGTGCACGCACCACATAAAATACACTCATATAAACCATCTAATTTTTTTCGTTCTTCTGGTGTTTGTAATCGCTCTTTTTTAGGTAATGGATCATGATTGATTAAATAGGGTTTGACCGAGTGATAATGATCAAAAAACTGATTCATATCGACCACTAAATCGCGAATAACAGGTAATCCAGGTACAGGCCGAATCTTGATGGGCTGCTTCAAATCATCAATTTTAGTAATGCAGGCCAACCCATTCTTACCATTAATATTCATGGCATCTGATCCACAAACACCCTCGCGACAAGACATGCGCATAGATAACGAATCATCCGAAGCTTTTATCCTTATCAATAGATCAAGCAGCATGACGTCAGTGTTGTTGCGCTCTACTTCGTAGTGCTGCATATATGGCTTTTTATCTGTATCAGGATTGAAACGATATATTGATATTTTCATTAATTAATACACCCTTTCTTTTAAAGGAAAACTATCAACAGTTAATGGCTTTAATTTAACTGGGCGGTAACTCATGCTGTGATCAGTTGGATTGAATAACGAATGTTGTAACCATGTTTCATCATTCCTATTTGGGTAATCTGCTCTTGAATGTGCCCCCCGACTTTCTTTTCTATTATTGGCTGCGGTGATTGTTGCCAAAGCTACATGCACAAGATTCTGTAATTCTAACGCTTCGGTTCGCGCTGTATTAAAGACTTTTGATTTATCTTGAATCGATAAATTACTCACTCTTTTTTCGATAGCAAGGACTTTTTTATACCCCGCTTCAAGGAGTTCAGGAAAACGAAAAACGCCACAATGTTCTTGCATTGTTTTCCTTAATTCATTGCCCAGTGCTCTTGGGTCCTCCCCGTCAACTTGTGATTCCAGCTTTTTTAAACGTTTGAGTGTTACCTGGCCCGCATCAAGAGGAAGTTTTTTTATTTTATTTTTCTTGCTGTTAGCTACTATGTGAAGTCCAGCTGCTCTTCCAAAAACGATTAAGTCAAGAAGGGAATTTGAGCCCAGGCGATTTGCACCGTGCACCGAGACACAAGCGCACTCCCCAACGGCGTACAAACCTTGAATTTCAGTCTGATTAATTGTGTCCCTGACCTGTCCATCTAGTGTTGTAGGAATACCTCCCATCATGTAATGCACCGTGGGTACCACCGGAATGGGGTCAACAACAGGATCAACATTGGCAAACTTGATTGACGTTTCACGAATTCCTGGCAGTTTTTCATTAATAAGTTTTTCACCCAAATGAGCAAGTGTTAAATAAACGCCATCTTTATTAAGGCCAATTCCTCTGCCTTCCTTAACCTCAGTTGCAATTGCTCTTGAAACCACATCACGACTGGCCAAGTCCTTAGCCTGGGGGGCGTACTTCTCCATAAAACGCTCACCATTAGAATTGATGAGGTAACCGCCTTCACCCCTGGCGCCCTCGGTAACAAGCACCCCGGCATTTAAAATACCGGTTGGATGGAATTGCCAAAATTCCATATCTTCAAGCGTGATATTCGCCCGAGCTGCCATCCCCAAACCATCCCCTGTATTAATGTAGGCGTTTGTGCTTGCCTGAAAAATTCTTCCAGCCCCGCCTGTTGCCAAAATAGTATTCTTTGCATGAAAAATTGCCAAATCTCCAGTTTGTAATTCCAAACCAATAACACCAAGCACGTCGCCGTCAAGATCACGAATAAGATCCAGGCTGATCCATTCAATAAAAAATTGTGTTTTTAATTCAACATTTTTTTGATATAACGTATGTAACATGGCGTGGCCTGTCCTGTCTGCAACTGCACAGGTTCTAGATATCGAGGATTCGCCAAAATTTCTTGTCATCCCACCAAATGGTCTTTGATAAATTCGCCCATCAGCGTTTCTATCAAAAGGCATGCCCATGTGTTCTAACTCATAAATAGCATCGGCTGCATGCTTACACATGTACTCAATTGCATCTTGGTCACCGAGATAATCTGAACCCTTAATCGTGTCGTACATATGCCACAGCCAATTATCTTCCGATACGTTAGCCAATGCTGCAGCAATTCCCCCCTGCGCAGCAACTGTATGTGAACGCGTTGGGAAGACTTTAGTCATCACAGCAACATTCTGCCCTGCTTGGGCAAGCTGCATGGCGGTTCTTAGGCCAGCACCGCCGCCGCCTATAATTAATGAGTCAAATTCAAAACGCTTAAGCATGAAAATGGCCTAATAAGCAGTATGGAAGGTAAACCATTTGCGCGAGGGTGATAATGAGGAAAATGGTATTAATACTCCACTTCAATAGTACCGGCTTTATATAGTCGTCAGTGACATGTTGTACACCAATCCATGCGTGAATAATCATAAGAAAGAAAAAAGCCATGGTAGTAATACGCATGGTTAATGAAGACATAAAATAATTCCATGTTTCAAAAGTAAATGGCTCAGTAAGTGTATAAAAAGCAATAATTAAAAAATAAAAAATCATAAAAAAAGCTGTAAAGCGCTGATAAAGCCATTGAGTCATACCTCCAAACGGGTTTTTTAATGTCACCTTTTTCATAAAATAAATACCAAAAATGTAATTAAAAAACTAATCGTTAACACGGTTTTACTCGTAAAACGCGCCACAATAAGGTCATTTCCAATCTGCATGTCCAACAACAAATGTCTGCAGCCTGCAATAAAATGATGGCAAAGCCCCCAAACTAAAAGCATGCCAAGCAATTTAATCGGCCAAAGTGAAATCATAGAGATGAGATTTAAAAAATGATCTTTTGATTTTAGTGAATAACAAAAAGCGTAGGTAATTGCAGGTAACAATAAAAAAATAATGACCCCACTCATGCGATGTAATATTGACACAATGGCAGGCATTGGAAAGTTTATCGTCATAAGATTTAAATTTTTTTGTTGTTTTTTCATTATTTATGCTGCTTCTTTAACTGCATTCGCGACCCAATCAATAAGTCTTGGGTCGAACGGTTTTGGAATAAAATAATCGGGTCCAAATGCTAATTCATTGAGATGGTAAGCATCCAAAACTTTTTTTGGCACGGGTTCTTTCGCCAGCTTTGCTAACGCAGTTGCGGCCGCAATTAACATGTTATCGCTGATTGTTTTTGCTTTCGCGTCTAATGCGCCACGAAATAAGAAAGGAAAACCAAGGACATTATTAACTTGGTTAGGGAAATCAGAACGGCCCGTTGCCATGATAATATCATCGCGAATTTGATGTGCTGCGGACGGTAAAATTTCTGGATCCGGGTTGGCTAAGGCAAAAATAATGGGATTTTTTGCCATGCTAAGAATGTGGTCTTTATGAATTAAATTGGCGCCCGACACGCCAATAAAAACATCCGCCTCATGCATAGCTTCTTCTAAGGTAACACTTTTAGTATCAACTGCAAGATCTTGATTATATTTATTTAAATCTTTTCTATTTTTTGATAACACACCTTTTCTATCCACCAGAAGAATATTTTTTGCCCCCATTTTTTTTAGTAGCCTTGCGCAAGAACAACCGGCGGCACCAGCCCCCAGGAAAACAATTTTTACCTTTTCAATGAGTTTTTTTTGGATCTCCAAGGCATTCTTTAACCCGGCTGCCACAATCACCGCAGTACCATGCTGGTCATCATGAAAAACAGGGATATCCAATCTTTTTTTTAACTCTTCTTCAATATAAAAACAGTGGGGTGCGGCAATATCTTCCAAATTTATGCCACCAAATGTGGGCGATATATTTACAACCGTCTGAATAAATTGATCTGGGTCGTCACAATTAATTTCAATGTCATAGACGTCAATATTGGCAAATCTTTTAAATAATACGCCCTTGCCTTCCATTACAGGTTTACCAGCTAATGCGCCAACATTACCCAAACCCAGTACAGCTGTACCATCAGTGATAACGGCAACCAAATTGCCTTTATTGGTGTAACGGTAAGCATTTTTAGGGTCTTTGACTATCTCTTTAACGGGGACGGCAACACCCGGTGTATAGGCTAAAGATAACTCATCTGCAGACTCACAACCTTTGGATGGCTCAACGCTTAATTTTCCAGGTTTTGGGAATTCATGATAATCCAAAGCCATTTTTTCTTTATCAGTCATTTCGTTGTCCTAATCAAGCTCTGCTCGATAATAATGGTTATCAGTGATGCACAATCCTAAACGCCATTCAATAGGTTGGTCATCATAGGTATAAGAGACGCGCTCAACACTGAGCAGTGGAGAATGCTCTTTCACTCCAAGTAAGGAGGCTGCCTCATAATTGGCAACAACTGCCCTAATTTTTTCATCGGCATGAAGCATCCTGATACCGAAATCAGTTTCGTACATACGGTACATAGAGCCCTTTTTTTCAACCACCCTGTCCGCAGTTAAGCCTCTAAATGAAGCGGCGGGAATTTTAATGACATCCAAGATCAAAGGTTTTGAATTAAAGGTAAGGACCCGTTTCATTGAGATAATGGTTGCGGCAGCATTGATATTCAAAATTTTTGCTAAGTGATTGGTTGCTTTTTCTTTAGTGAATGACACCAATTGATTATCAAGCTTTTCTTTCAAGCCCATGCTGGAAGTTAGCCGTAAAAAACGAAGCTGAACATTCTCTTCATTATGTGTGGCAACAAACGTCCCCTTTCCTTGCCGACGAATTAAAATACTTTCTGCTGTAAGCTCGTCGATGGCTTTTCTGACTGTGCCTTGGCTCACATCATAGATGTGTGCTAGTTCAATCTCACTGGGAATCACTTCTCCGGGATTCCATTCGCCACGGACAAGACTTTCAGTGATTCTTTTTTTTACTTGTGCATACAAAGGTTCCATATACATTCTTCCATTTAATATAATTCATATATATCTTATATAAGAGTTATAAATTAATCAACTACTTTTTTTAAAATAAACAAAAAGGTAAAAATATATATAAACTACTGATTTTTAATATTTTTTTTAATTTAAATTTAAAAAATTTATTTAAGTCTTATATAAGAGTTAAAAAAATTATTGACATATATTTAACATATGCATAGAATCATCATTAACTTAAATTACACTTATTTACTATGTCTGATTTCTTTCGACCTCGGCGATCCATGCTTTATGTGCCTGGATGCAATAGGCGCTATCTTGAAAAGGCAAAATCGCTTCGAGTTGATTCAGTAATTCTTGACCTTGGCGACCCCATTCTTATCGATGCCAAAGAAGAATCCCGCAATAATGTTGTAGATTTTCTGCAACAAAAAGCTTATGGCAAACGTGAAGTGGTTGTTAGAGTAAATGATTTTGATTCGCCATGGGGGACTGATGATATTAAAGCAGTCGCAAAACTGCATGCTGATGCTATTTTATTTCCCAACATCGAAAGTAAAGCAGATGTCCTTGTTGCAATAGATGCGTTAGATAAAGCGGGTGGCAAAGATACACCGGTGATGGTTATGATTGAAAGTCCTAAAGCAGTGCTGCATGCTGAAGAAATTGCCAGTGCATCCGAGCGAATTGCTTGCATGATTCTGGCAACCTCAGACCTTATCTCTCAATTGCATGCGCGCACCACGCACAGCCGGATTGCTGTTTTGCATAGCCTATCAACCGTTATCTTAGCTGCTCGAGCTTATGATCTCGGGGTTGTTGATGGAATACATAGCAATTTAAAGGATACTGATGCCTTTGAATATGCTTGCCGCATTGGGAGAGATATGGGTTTTGATGGGAAATCATTGGTGCATCCAGATCAATTACCCTACGCCAACGATGCCTACACACCAAAATTAAGTGAGGTTGAAAATGCGCGAGAAATTATTAGCGCGCTGGCGAAAGCTAATGCCTCCGGTCGCGGTACGGTGGTTGTTAATGACCGATTGGTTGAACACCATCATGTAAATGCTGCTAAAAGGCTGTTAAGTCTTTACGAAATGATTACGGAGCTTAGTCATGCGTAGCCAAGGAAATTTTCTTGAAGATTTTAGTTTTGGCCAACAGATCAACCATGCCATACCAAGAACCATTTCTTCCGGTGATGCGTCAGTTTATCTAGGCCTTACCGGAGACCGCTTTCCACTATTTTGCGCCCAGACCTTTGCAACTAGTTTAGGTTACCCATCAATACCCATAAATGACTTTCTCCTTTTTCACATTGCGTTTGGTCGGACGGTTCACGATATCTCATTAAATGCTGTTGCCAATTTAGGTTACGCAGAAGTGAACTTTCATCAACCTGTTTTTGTGGGTGATACCCTCACCAGCCAATCCGAAATTATTGGCATTAAAGAAAATTCAAATAAATCAACTGGTATTGTTTACGTGCATTCATCCAGCTTTAACCAAAATAAAGAACAGGTACTAAGTTGGAAACGTTGGGTAATGGTACCAAAAAGAGACACGAATGCAGAAATTCAACAAGTGATGCCAGAAACAATTGCTACAGAAGTTGCAGTTGATCAAATGCATATCCCTAATTTTATATCTACAAATGAGTTTAACTATGCCGCGACTGGCTCAGCAAAGAACTGGGATGATTTTCACGTCAATGATGAAATTAATCATGCGCAAGGACTAACGGTGGATGAAGCTTCCCATACCCTTGCGACCCATCTTTATCAGAATGATGCCAAACTTCACTTTAATGCGCATCTCATGAAAGATACCCCATTCAAGAAAAGGCTCGTTTATGGTGGCCATGTGATTTCCTTATGCCGAGCCATTAGTTTTGAAGGTTTGGAAAATAGTTTGTTTACAACCGCCATTCATGCAGGAACACATTGCAATCCGATTTTTGCTGGCGATACAATTTACGCAAAAACCATGGTCATTGCCAAAGATAATATCGCTACAAGGGATGATTTAGGTATTCTGAAACTAAAAATGATCGGCATTAAAAATAAAAAACCTGATGCATTGAATTCAATTTTCCAACAAGGAGTTGAAAATAAAATCTATGATCCAAATGTAGTTTTAGATCTCGATTACAGTGTTGTCTTACCGAAAGGAAAATAATATGCAGCTAGTACATCCAAATGATGCATTGTTTCAGGGTGAAAAACCTTTCCCTGCCATACCTTGTTGCGAACATTTTGCAGGCAGTGAAAAATTAATCACGAAGGCGTTAGCTTTGCAAGATGAATATGGTCCTATTTTTGATGTAACCTGTGATTGTGAAGATGGAGCCGCGGCTGGCCAAGAAAAAGAGCATGCCGAGATGATTGTTCGCGTTTTAAGCTCAGATGTTAATAAACACAAAATGGCAGGTGTGCGTATTCACGACTTTTCGCATCCGTCATGGAAACAAGATGTCGACATAATTTTAGAGGGGATTGGAAAAATTGTCTCCTACATCACCATTCCAAAATCCACACAAGCCACTCAAGTCAGGGAGATGGTGAATTACATTAAAAGTATTACGCAAACATTAAACCTTAATCGTGAGATACCCATTCACGTCCTGATCGAAACGCATGGGGCGCTAAAAGATGTCCATGAAATTGCAACCATTGAGTGGATTCAGGTGCTTGATTTTGGTTTAATGGATTTTGTCAGTGGCCATCATGGGGCTATTCCTGCCAGCGCGATGAGGAGCCCCAATCAATTCGAGCATCGGTTACTTGCGCGGGCAAAAACTGAAGTGGTTGCAGCGGCCATAGGCAATGGAATTGTTCCAGCCCACAACGTAACTCTTGATCTGAAAAATGCAGAAGTAACCTTTAGCGACGCCAAGCGTGCGCGAGAAGAATTTGGTTTTTTAAGAATGTGGAGCATCTACCCTACCCAAATTCATGCCATTGTCGATGCCATGAAACCGGATTTTAGTGAGGTCATTGATGGATCTCAGATTCTCTTGCAAGCGCAACAAGCAGATTGGGGGCCAATTCAATATAACGGGGAGTTGCATGATCGAGCAACCTATCGCTACTTCTGGGAAATCTTACAAGTTGCCAAACTATCAGGCATGGAATTACCACCAGAGGTTAATAAGGCTTTTTTTAACTAACAATGAACAATACTAAATTAACTGCAGGATTTTTATTTAGGCAAGCAATAAAACAGGAACGGCCATTACAAGTTATAGGTGCGATCAATGCTTACCATGCCAAATTGGCAGAAAAAACGGGCTACAAAGCTATTTATCTCTCTGGAGGTGGTGTAGCAGCAGGCTCTTTAGGTATACCTGACCTTGGTATATCGACACTTGAGGACATTTTAATTGACATACGTCGTATTACCGATGTCACCACATTACCCATGCTGGTAGATATCGATACAGGATTTGGCGGCGCACTTAATATTGCACGAACCATTCGTGCCGTAGAGAAAGCGGGTGCGGCGGCTGTTCATATCGAAGACCAAGTCCAAGCGAAGCGTTGTGGGCACCGACCGAACAAGGCTATTGTCAGTCAAGCGGAGATGGTTGATCGTATCAAAAGTGCTGTGGATGCCAAACAAGATAACAATTTTGTCATTATGGCGCGTACAGATGCCCTTGCTGTAGAGGGGCTTGAATCGGCAATCGATCGTGCCTGTGCCTGCGTTAATGCCGGTGCGGATATGATTTTTCCAGAGGCAATCAATGACTTAGCAACCTATAAAAAATTTACCGATGCCGTCGATGTACCTGTGTTAGCAAATATTACAGAGTTTGGTGCGACACCGCTCTTCACAATCGCTGAATTAAAATCGGTTAATATTGCCATTGCCCTTTATCCGTTGAGCGCATTTCGCGCCATGAACAAAGCTGCATTAAATGTCTATCAATCCGTCAGAAAAAATGGCACACAGCGCGAGGTCGTTGACCAAATGCAAACCCGAGAAGAGCTGTATGACTATCTGGACTACCATACGTACGAGCAAAGATTAGATCAACTCTTTAGTCAAGAAAAGAAACAAAAGGAGTAAGAAAATGACGGTTGAACCAAAAAAAGTAAAGAAAGGTGTAGCGCTTGCAGGTATTAATGCGGGTGCTTCGGCGATCTGTACCGTCGGTCACAGCGGCAATGATTTGCACTACCGTGGCTATGACATTATTGAGTTAGCCGAGCAATGCACATTTGAAGAAGTTGCTTTTCTATTGATTCACGGCAAATTACCAGACACACATGAATTAAGGACTTACCAACAAAAATTACAAGCATTACGTGATATTCCCGATGCATTAAAAAAAGTGTTAGAGCAAATACCTAAAGATGCGCATCCAATGGATGTTATGCGGACCGGTTGCTCGATGCTTGGTACTTTGGAACCTGAAAATAGCAATCGTGATATTGACGCTACTAAGGCGCTAGCAGACCGGTTAATCTCCTGCTTTGGCTCGATTTTGCTTTATTGGTATAAGTTTTCGCATGAGGGCAAAAGGATTGATTTAGATACCGATGAAAAGTCTATTGCAGGTCATTTCTTACATTTATTGCATGAAAAAAAACCTTCAGTGATACATGAAAAGGCCATGAATACTTCGTTGGTGCTTTATGCAGAACATGAATTTAATGCCTCTACATTTACCGCGCGAGTCATCGCCGGTACCTTATCGGATCTTTATTCAACAATCACTGGTGCCATCGGTGCACTGCGTGGGCCTAAGCATGGGGGGGCCAATGAGGCCGCAATGGAAATTATTGGGCGCTATAAAAATCCTGATGAAGCAGAAAATGATATTCGTCAACGTATGGCGAAAAAAGAAATTATTATTGGATTTGGGCATCCTGTTTACACCGTTTCTGACCCACGAAATGAATGTATAAAAAAAGTATCGAAAGCGTTATCTGACGATATGGCTGATATGAATCTTTTTAACATCTCAGACAGAATTGAACGGGTTATGTGGGATGAAAAAAAAATGTTTCCAAATTTAGATTGGTATAGCGCTTCGTCTTACCACCTGATGGGAATTCCAACGTCGATGTTCACCCCTATTTTTGTCATTTCTCGTACCACTGGTTGGGCGGCGCATGTTATTGAACAGAGAATTGATAACAAAATAATTCGGCCCAATGCAGAATACACGGGTCCAAGTCATCGCCCCCTCCCCCCCATTCACGAACGTTAAAATTAGATAGGATTTACCATGTCGCATGCTGCCATCACAAACAAACAAATACCGGACCAGGTGCTGATTGATATCGCTGACTATGTCGCAGACTTTAGCGTTGAAAATAAAGAAGCATTTAATACGGCGCGCAATTGTCTAATTGATACCCTTGGGTGTGGCCTTGAGGCACTTAGCTACCCAGCTTGCACTAAACTCTTGGGCCCTGTTGTGCCAGGAACCATTGTCCCTAATGGGGCCAGAGTGCCGGGTACCAACTACCAACTTGATCCCATTAATGCTGCTTTTAATATTGGCACAATGATACGTTGGCTAGACTTTAATGACACGTGGCTTGCAGCCGAGTGGGGTCATCCATCAGATAACTTGGGGGGAATTTTAGCTGTGGCCGATTGGCTGTCGCGTACCAGACTGGCCAAGGGTGAAGTCCCACTTTTAATGAAAGATGTGCTCGAAGCCATGATCAAAGCACATGAAATACAAGGGGTAATTGCCCTAGATAACAGCTTTAATCGGGTTGGTCTCGATCACGTTGTATTGGTAAAAGTTGCCTCGACTGCCGTAGTAGCAAAATTGCTAGGGGCATCAAAACAACAAATCGTTGATGCGTTATCAAATGCATGGCTTGATGGCCAAAGCCTAAGAACCTACCGACATGCACCCAACACCGGCTCCAGAAAATCCTGGGCAGCCGGCGATGCGACCAGTCGAGCAGTAAAGTTAGCACTTATGACCATGCAAGGCGAAATGGGCTACCCAACCGCACTTACTGCCAAAACCTGGGGTTTCTATGATGTTTTATTTAAAGGCAAAAGTTTTAGCTTCCAACGTGATTTTGGCAGTTATGTGATGGAGAATGTTTTATTTAAGATTTCATTTCCTGCAGAGTTTCATGCACAAACAGCGGTGGAATGTGCACTAACTTTGCATGAAAAGGAAAGGGATAAACTCGATACTATTGAAAAAATAGCGCAGATTGATCGAATTGTTATTACCACGCACGAATCTGCAATTCGTATCATTGATAAAACAGGGCCATTAAATAATCCTGCCGACCGCGATCACTGCATACAGTACATGGTTGCCATTGGGTTATTAAAAGGCAACCTTACAGCGCAAGACTATGAAGATAAGATGGCGCAAGATCCACGTGTTGATTTGCTTCGAGAAAAAATGGTATGCCAGGAGAATAAAAAATATACCGAAGACTATCTAGATCCTGAAAAGCGTTCAATTGCCAATGCAATTCAAATTTTTTATCTAGACGGAACGAAATCAGAACAGATTGCTGTTGAATATCCGATTGGCCATAAAAGGCGACGTGAAGAAGGAATACCAAAATTAGTAGAAAAATTTAAAAGAAATTTAGCAAGGCAGTTTGATCCGGTAAGAGCAGATAAGATATTAGCTATTAGCCTCAATCAAGCAGCACTGGAATTAATACCAGTCAATGATTATGTTGATTTGTATTGGAAGGGATAATTAAATAATTTTTAATTATTAACCAAAGAAGAAATTATATTCATTAATTTCCAAAAGCAATTGATGTATTTTATTAAAAAAATAAAAAATCATTTATTTAATTTTGCGACCGTATGATCATAGGCGAAAGCGCCCAACACACCTCCGATTATTGGTCCAATGATTGGGATAAGGAAAATAAAAGTACCATCAGTTAATCCATTGTTGCTGTAACCCACCAAAACCGTCATTAGCCGAGGTCCAAAATCACGTGCAGGATTGATTGCGTAGCCAAATATTCCGCCAAAACTCATCCCAATAGCAACCACAATAAGGCCAATAACAATAGGGGATAGGTGCTCTGCTTTGGCTTTTTTAAAATAATCAACAACACAAAGAATCAAAAATAAAAGTAAAAATGTCCCCAAAATTTGATCAAATAGTCCCAACATTAAATGTCCTCTTTCTGCTGGAAAAGTAGTAAAGATACCGGCAGTTTTCGTCAAATCAGGGTCTACTTTTAAAATTTGAAAATAATAATTAACAAAAACAATCAGCGCAGCCATAAATGCACCAAATATTTGTGCTAGCGAATAAAGCGGGACTTTCTTCCAATCAAAACGATTGGTTGCTGCCAGTGCAATACTTACAGCCGGATTTAAATGGGCACCAGAATAATTTCCAACCAAGATACCAAACATAACAGCAAATCCCCAAGCCCAATTGATACTAATAAATGTTCCCTTGCTACCATTAAACACAACAACCATAGCAACGACACCCAGTCCGAATAATATTAAAATAAATGTCCCTAAAAATTCACTGAATAATTCTTTATGTATAGGCTTCATATAGCTCCCCCAAATAACTAAAATTCTTTACACGCCTGAACTGCTCTTCTCCATCCCTCATAGAGTTCATGAGAATTTTCATTTTTCATTTTTGGAGTCCAACTTGCTCTTATTTTCCAATGCTGCCCAATATCTTCTTTTGAGGCCCAAAATCCTACAGCTAAACCAGCCAGGTATGCTGCACCCAATGCTGTTGTTTCTTTTGTTTCTGGGCAATACACAGGTACTCCAAGAATGTCTGATTGAAATTGCATTAAAAATGAATTAGCTGTAGCGCCACCATCTGCTTTTAATGTCATTAAATTTACTCCACTATCTTCTTGCATAGCTATAAGAATATCTTTTGTTTGATAAGCCATAGATTCAACAGTAGCTCTAACAAAATGATCTTTTGTGGTACCCCGAGTTAATCCAAAAAAAGCCCCCCTTGCTGTTGGGCACCAATAGGGCGCTCCAAGTCCTACAAAAGCAGGGACCATATAAACACCATCAGTACTTTCGACTTTTGTGCAGTGCTGTTCTGTTTCTTTTGCATCTTTGAAAAGTAATAGGCCGTCACGTAACCATTGAACTGCAGATCCCGCAACAAATACCGCCCCCTCTAGCGCATATTCAACTTCCCCATCAACACCCCAAGCAATAGTAGTTAAAAGTCCCGCATTAGATTTTACTGCATTTCCACCTGTATTCATTAGCAGGAAACAACCCGTACCATATGTATTCTTAGCTGAACCCACATCAAAACATGCTTGCCCGAACAATGCAGCTTGTTGATCTCCTATAGCTGATGCAATGGGAATTTGCCCCCCATTAAAAAATTCTTTTTTCGTGTCTCCGTAAATTTCACTTGAATTCCTCACAGCTGGAAGCATTTTTTCTGGAATATTAAGAATGGTTAAAAGTTCCTTGTCCCACTCTAGGGTATGAATATTAAAAATTAATGTTCTTGAAGCATTTGAAAAGTCTGTAACATGTGCCTGATTACTGGTCAAGTTCCAAATTAGCCAAGTATCGATAGTGCCAAACAATAGGTCCCCTGACTCAGCTGATGCTTGTGCGCCCTCAACTTGATCCAAAATCCAGCGAATCTTTGTTGCCGAAAAATAAGCATCGACCACCAACCCTGTTTTATTCTTAAATTTGTCCTCATGACCATCGGCGATGAGCTTGTCACATATGTTAATGGTTTGCCTTGACTGCCAACATATTGAATTGTAGATAGGAATACCCGTATGCTTATTCCAAACGACGGTAGATTCCCGCATGTTTGTAATACCAATTGCCGCAATCAACTTCGCATCAAAATTATTATCACGTTGAAGTTCTTTAAGGGTCCACTTAACTGTCTCCAGAATTTCTATTGCATCATGTTCAACCCAGCCAGGTTTTGGAAAATGTTGGGTAAACTCTTTTTGAGCAACAGCAACTGCGATACCATCATGATTAAAAAGAATACTTCTTGAACTCGTTGTTCCTTGATCAATTGCTAAGACAAATTCTTTCACCATCAAGTCTCCAAAAAAAAACATAGGGGTAGCAACCCCTATGTATGGAATACGTTAGAACTTAAACTATCTCCCTTGTAAACCCGAACCCCAGGTTAATGAATTAAAAACAGTGCCGTTAACTATTTTCTGAGATTTACATTTATCAATCCATACGCTAAGTTTAGGCCAATCTTTAAATTCTGGTGTTCTAGCAAAGTGATCCTCTATCCCAGCTTTATTTTTATAGACCTCATGTAAAACAAAAATAACATTTCCTGTTTTTTTAGAATTCATGTCTAACGGGTCAGTTAACTCATCGGTAGTTGAAACCTCGTAATAGTGTAATTCTTTTGGTCCTGATCTAAAGTGAGTTGACTCCATCCACTTGGCATGAGACATCCAAAGCTGATAACCTTCTTCAACAATTTCAGGTGGAGCAACCATGGTGAATGTTAATACATGATGGTCAAGCGTATCATGATCTCCTGCAAAAGCATTGACGGCAAAAAGAGCCCATATAAAAAATAATATTTTTTTCATGTTTACTCCAAAAAAATTTAAGGTTGTAATTAAAAAATTAAAATAACATTTTCAAGTTAGAGTAAATCATGTATTTAATCAAGGAATAATTTTTTTATTTTTTAAGTAAGATAATATGGTTAATATGTAAGATGACTCGTTCGTATAGTCTAGTATTCTGAAACAAAGCTTTCTTTTCATGACTCCTTAAATTATCTTTCTCAAGAAGATT